>NZ_BCZE01000055.1 GCF_001598555.1 Novosphingobium rosa NBRC 15208 | reverse complement strand
CCGCCACCTTGCACAAGCAAGACTGAATTGACGAAATTGATCCCCGCATGCCGCGGAGTGTGCTCATGTTAGGAGCCGTGACCTGCCATTGGGGAAGAGGCGCGGTGATCACCCATTTTGGGTTTACTGGACTGCCTCTGCGCCCGGAGTCTGCCATAACAGAGCAAGCGGAATTCTGAATCCCTCACGCAAACCGTCCCCATAGCATCGCTTCGTCGCATGAAAAGAAAACCTAGCGCAGCCAAAGGATACTTTTGGCCTGCCAGCACATTGGGTCATAGAGTCTGCTGCCTCCTGCAGCGATTCCTATTCTCAGGAGCGATTATGACCGACACCAACCATGACATCTCTGTGCTGAACAGTCTCATTGCCACAACCCTGGATAGCGTCGACGGTTATACCGAAGCGGCGACGGAGACCAAGAACCCCTCTTTCATCACGCTTTTCAATGGCCTTGCCAGTGAACGGCGCGATCTGGTCTCGCGCCTTCAGCAGGAAGTCACCACTCTGGGCGGCGACGCCGAAGACGATGGTACGATTCTCGCTGGTGCCCATCGTGCCTTTCTCAACCTTAAGTCTGCCGTAACCGGCCATGACGACAAGGCCATCATCAACGAAGTCGAGGCCGGTGAGGATCATATCAAGGCGAAGTTCGAGGATGCACTCGGTGATAGGGACCTGTCTGCGCCTGTGTTGACTCTGGTCGGATCGGCCTATGATTCGGTCAAGGCCGGGCACGATGAAATTCGTGACATCAAGCACTCGCTCCAGGGTTAAACCCTGGTCGCTGGAGGCGGCGTTGATGCTGCCTCCAGCCTTCTTCATCTCTCCGGCTGTAACAATAACGTTCGGAGCATGGGGCTACCGGTTGCGCCCAGGGCACATGATACCAAGGGCTTCTCGCGTCTGCCCCAATTGCCCGAACTGCGAGCCATCTTGACGCTCAGGCGAGCATCGCGCGAATTTTCTCCATCAGCGCGTCTTCACGCCACGGCTTCCGCACAAAGCGACCTTCATCGGGTAGTTCTTCGGGCGCCGGGTGGCGGTGCCCGGAGGTCAGAAGCAACTTGATACTGGGCCAGCGGTCGCGGACAAATTTGGCAAGCTCCAGGCCGTTCATGCTTCCGGGCATGTCGATGTCCGAAAACAGCAGGTTCACGTGGTCGTGCTCCTGCAGCAAGTTGATTGCCTCATCGGCATTACCTGCCTCTAACACGCTGAAGCCGGCGTCTTCGAGAATATCCATGCCGTACAGGCGCACGAGGATTTCATCCTCCACGACCAGGACGGTGGTTTTCAGCGCTTCTTTCGGCATGGCGGGGTCCCTTCCGGGCGAAAGGCCCTGCAAACACAAGCTTCGAAGACTGGTAAGGTTCAGCGGGAATGTTGCCGTCCGCGTGAATTTCGCGGCAAACCGCCCATGGGCATGGTAAAGGTGAAACAGGTCTCGACCGGATCAGAGGACACAGTTAGCTTACCGCCATGTGCCCGGGCAATCTCCGATGCGATGTGAAGCCCGAGGCCCAGTCCCTCTTGACGATCATGACTCCCGCCGCGGAAGAAGGGCTGGAACAGGCGCTCGAGTGCTGCTGAGGGGATAGGCTCGCCGCCATTGGCAACCGCGATGATGAAACTGCCATCGGTTGTTTCTGCCCGGACGCGCACGGATTGGTCCTTGGCACCATGGGTCAGGGCATTGCCCAGCAGGTTGGAGAGCAATTGCCCCATTCGCACATGGTCGCAATCCACGAGGGCGTCGATGGCGAACTTTGCATCGATCCAGTGATCCGGGCTGATCGCGCGAAGCTCGCCGATGACCTGACGCAGGACGGGTTCGAGCGGTTCCTGGTCGTTGCGGGTTAAAGTGATACCGCCGCCGAGCCGTCCGCGCGCAAAATCGAGCACATTGTCGATCAGCCCACCAGCCCGCACCACGCTGCCGTCGATCAGGCGCAGGATCATGCTGCCGCGCTCGCTCAGTTGCTCTTTGAGCAACATGCGGGCGCCACCGGCGATCGCAGCCAGCGGGTTGCGCAGATCATGGCCCAGCACGGCGATGAATTGTTCACGCAGTTCGGATTCAGCCCGCTCGGACAGTACGCTGGCCTGGGCCTCATTGCGTGAATGGAGCAGGGTTTGCTCATAGTTGCGCCGCTGCGTGGCGGTGAACACGGCGAAACGCAGAGAGGCGACCTGTCCATGATCATCGCGCACCGCCGCTCCGTTGATCAGCATCGGGAGCTTGTGTCCTTCGGCATGAAGGACATCGAGGGCGATCTCGCTCACGCTGCCCTGCACATGCAGCATGGGCGCGACATGGCTTTCATAGAAGATCCGCACCGCAATCGGCAGAAGGTCGGCAAAACGCCTGCCTTGCAGCTCGTGCGGCGCCCACCCCACCCATTTTGCAAAGGTCGCGTTGGCCCGAGTGATACGGCCTTCCTTGTCGGTCAGGACATAGCCGCAGGGTGCGGTCTCAAACAAGTCAGCATAATCGAGAGGCATTTCAGACAAAAGCGGTTATCGCGGCAATAGTTTCCTCAGGCGCGCTCAAGTTAGGACAGTGGCCGGTGGCCTTCATCACCACCAGTTCGCTGCCGGGAATGGCGGCATGCACATAGTCTCCGACAGCCAACGGCGCGATCAGATCCTCGCGGCATTGCAGGATCAGCACCTGCGCCTCGATGGCGCCCAAATCACCACGATTGTCGGACAGAAAGGTGGTGCGGGCAAAGCGCTTGGCGATCTCCGGATCGGAGCGGCAGAAGCTGCCTGCCAGTTCCTCACCCAGTTCGGGCCGGTCGGGGTTGGCCATGATCATTGGGGCCATGGCCTGCGACCAGCCCATGTGATTGCTATCCAGAAAGTCGAGCAGCTCGAGGATCTGAGCCCGGTTGAAGCCGCCGACATAGTCGGCCTCATCGATATAGCAGGGCGACGGGGCGACCAGCACCAGCTTCGAGAACAGCTCGGGCGCCTGCCGAGCCGCGATCAGCCCGATCATCGCACTGACTGAATGGCCGACGAAGATGCCATCCTTGATCTCCAGCGCGCGGGCCAGATCGACCACATCCTGCGCATAGCCATCGAGCGTGGCATATTTCTCAATGACATAGGCGTCGATGTCGGCACCACCCGATCCGACATAGTCGAACAGCACCGTGCGGAAGCGATCTTCAAAAGCAGGGGAGACATAGCGCCACATGTTCTGATCGCAGCCAAAGCCATGGGCGAACATTATCGCCTGCTCGCCGGAGCCGGCTGTGCGAGCATTCAAGCGAAGGATGGCACCGGTGCCCTCAGATTTCCCGGTCTGTCCGGACAACATCATTGAATTCAGCCTCGAGTTTGGCGGTAAAGGCGATCGCTTGGATAATCGGGCAGCCATAAACGCCTGAGATGGGTGGCGACGATACACGTGGAATTTGGCTAGCATGTCCGCACCACGCTGGCCAGCAATAGGCATTGCCAGGCATACCTTAGAGCGCAGGATGCTCGCGCATCATCACAGCCTTGCGTGGGCTATCGCGAGATCAATGCCGAGCACGGTGATGAGCAACTGTCGGCTATCGGACAAACAACTCCGGTTTTCGATGTCGGCTCTGTCAGCAACTCCCGGTTAAGTCGGTGTCTGAACCGGCTGCTCTCGATCCACGTCTTTCCATTCGCGATCCACGGCCAGCAACTGAATGTATGGCAAGCTACAATGGACGCCAATTGGGGTGGGAATGGCCGCACTGTCAGCGCCAGGGGTCTTGCTCGCAGGAGTGCATGATCGTGTCGACCATGGCCTCCAGTTTATAAGGCTTGTTTAGAACCGCCCTAAAAAGATCGGTACGCTTGCCGGCAACCCCGCCCTGGGCGCCGGTCATCAGGATCACCGGGATTGCGCGAAGTTCCGGGTCGCTTCGCAAATCTTCCGCCAATTCTAGCCCGGTCTTCACCGGCATCATGAAGTCGGTCACCACCACATCCGGTTTATGAACTTCGGCAATGCGTAGGCCTCGCAGGCCATCGCCTGCCTTCAACACCTCGAAGCCTTCATCGAGAAGAGCATCCTCAAGCAAATCAGCGAGCGCCAGCTCATCGTCTACAACCAGGATCAGCGTCATAGCAGGTCCTCCTGAGGCCGGGGCCGGCAGTGATTGGAACTCTGACGAAATGGGGAATGCAGCCGAGGGGTCCGCTACCGGCATCAGCATGGCGCGCGTTTGCATATCTTCAGCGCATCGAAAGGGCCCGTGGTCCCTGACAGATATGCCGCCGGTGGCCTTCAACCCGAAAGCGGAACCTACGCCTAAAACTGAACTTCCCTCTTATGGAGTTGGCATGACCGCCACCCGTTTCCTGGGGCGACTGGCTCCTGAAGACGGGTAAGCTCCGCCCTATCGGGCTCCAAGCAGCGAGAGTTCCATTGACCAATTTGGCAGCGATTGACCATTTGCTCGACAAGGAGGCGGCAACCTGCCGGGCCATCGTCGAGACGCCCAAGGGTAGCCGCTCGAAGTACACTTACGACCCCGAGATCGGTGTCTTCGAACTCTCCGGCCTGCTCCCAACAGGCATGAGCTTCCCGCTCGATTTCGGCTTTATCCCTGCCACGATTGCGCAGGATGGCGATCCACTCGATGTGCTCATCATCGGTGACGAGCCTTGCTCGGTGGGATGCATATCGCACATTCAGCTTTTGGGCGTGATCGAGGCTGAACAGAGGGAGCGCGATGGCACCCTCGTGCGCAATGATCGATTGATTGCGCGTCTTGCGCTGTCCATCTCCTACGGGCACACTGCCCATATCGATGATTTGGGCACACTCTTTATCGAGCATCTCGGGCAGTTTTTCGTCAACTACAACCAGCTGAAAGGCAAGGTGTTCACGGTTGTCGCGACCGGCGGGCCGGACCGAGCGGTCAGACTGGTCAGCGAAGCATCGACGGCACCTGATGACGAGCGGTCCCGTTTGCCTGTTCCGTATCACGCTCATGACCGAAATGGTTCATCGGACCTTTGGTGAACGTACCGCTGCTCACAGCAGTCCCTATCACTCAAAATCTTTGGCCGGCTGACTGCCGCGGTGAGGGCAACTGCCGCAATTGCCCTGGTTGCGATGCCCGGTTGCCTTGCGACATCGGACAGACCGGTTTCAGCACGTGGTCGGCGGCCCATAGCATTCGGGAATTCCCGCCCAAGGCGTGCCCGAACGAAAACGCCACATAAGGCCGTCGAGCAAGCGCCGATCATCGACCCGGGGGACGCCGCAAGGCTTGATGGGCAGTAGCGGCCGATGAGGCCCAGTTCCCGATCCGGCAGTTCATACCAGCGACGCGCCGTTCAATCCTTCATGCCGGAAGGCTCCTGACTCACGCAACCGTCCGGATCTCAAACTCTTTTATGAGTTTGCGCCTCAGCCAGCCAGTCGCGACCGTTGGTCCGTCAAGAGCAATGGGGATAGGGTCTCGATCTTCTGACTCCCGACCTTCTCCTCCTTGATTTCGCTTTGGTCCGGAGAGCTGATATCGCCAAAGCGCCTTGGACATAGCACAAGAAGGTCATTGATCGGCAAAGGCTGGTTGAAGAAATACCCTTGGGCCTGCTCGCAACCGGCGTCGCGCAGGATGTCGCGCTGTCTGGCGGTTTCAACGCCTTCAGCAATGCATTCGATGCCGATTGTTTGGCATAAGGTGATCATAGCCTGTACGATGGCGCTTCCCCGACCCTTTTCCAGAGCATTGACGAAGCTGCGGTCTATCTTGATCTTGTCGAGCGGCAATTGCTCGAGATAGCCGAGGCTCGAATAGCCGGTCCCAAAATCGTCCAGGGCGACGCGCACGCCAATGTCGCGAAAAGACTGCAAAGCCGCCGCAGCCGCATCAGCGTCGCGCATAACGGCAGTTTCTGTCACCTCGATCCAGATGCGTGATGGATCAACCTTCGCCTCCTGAATCACTTTCTGGATGAAGGCGAGTGTTATCGCCGAAGATAGGTCGCAGGCTGAAATGTTGAGAGAAACTGCCACGTCTTTGGGAAGGAGGCGCGCCGCCTCCAACCCCTTTTTGACGACGGCCTTGGTAATGCTGTGGATCGCCGTGGAACGCTCAGCGATAGGGATGAAGTCTGATGCCGAGACTTGGCCTAATAGGGGGCTGTTCCAACGTGCCAGGACTTCTACAGCCTGAACTTGGCCTGTCGCCAGCGCCACAATAGGCTGAAGGACGACATTGATCTCATCCGACAGCGTATTGCTTTGCAAGGCGATCTCGATGGCTTGGTCTGCACGCACCGAGGTCTCGAGCGAGGGGGTGAAGACGCACAGTCCTCCCCCATTCACATGTTTGGCATGATAGAGAGCATAGTCGGCCCGGTCGAACAGTTCAGCGGCTGTGTTGCCGGCCTGAGGATAGTGGGCGATGCCGAGTGATCCACCAACCTTCAAGGTGATCTCGCCAACATGGAGCGGCGCCTCAACCTGTTGCAGCAGGCGGCCTAGCGACTCCTTGTCGCCACCCAGATCGATGACCCCAAATTCGTCACCCCCAAGCCGATAAACGCGCGAAAACGGGCTGGCTGCCGCGTGCAGTCGTCCGCCGAGGGCCGCCAGGAGCCGGTCGCCGACCTGATGGCCATATGTGTCGTTGACCAGCTTGAAGCGATCCAGATCCAGCACGCCCACAGCAAATGCAGACCCGCCGTCCTCCTGAGCGGTGAGCGCGTCCAGATCAGCATAAAATTTCCGACGATTGGGCAGCGAGGTCAGACTGTCCGTCAGGGCAAGGGCTTGGTTCTCGTCGTTTAACCGCTGCAGTTCCTGATGTTGGGTCACCAGGGCCTCTGATGGTCTGATCTGACTTCTGAAGTGCTCGAAACTGTTCAGAAGCACCCTGAGTAAGACGGCAAGAACGAGGGAAACGTTGATCCCGATCGTAATGAATATCAGCGTATGCTTGGCAAAGCAGAAAACAAGGAAGGCCGGCAGTACCGTGACGGCCACGACCAACGCAGCCTGCGGAAGCACAGCGAGGCAAAATATGCATCCTATGACGGTTGTCGAAATATAAAGGCCGACATGAGCCTGTTCATAGGGGCCGCCGTAGGGAGAAAGTGCCAAAGCCCAGCAGATGTAAGCGAGGGCGACAGGCCCCGCCACCGTCGTCATCAACCGCAATTGGCGTTTGGCTTCCAGTGGATCAGGTGCCCCTTTACGGGATTCGCGAACCCACTTTATCATGCGGAGGAACGTGATTGCGAACAGCACGCTGGGTGCGCTGATTGTGAGTGCGCTCGGCGCGTCATCGAGATGGGTAATGGCCACGGCCAGCGAGTTGATCAGCAAAAGCCCGTAAAGCAATGGGACCTGGCGCCGGAGATAGACTGCCTGCGCGACAGCCAGCGCATCGTCACTTCCAATATTTCCGACCCATCGAAGCAGGCGCGACGAAACCACGTATCTTTACCCTTAGTGATGCAGCCCAGACCTCGCCCATAATCCGGAGTTCGTGAACGGAGTGATGCAATCGATATCCGAACGATTGCGGAGACGGGCTGGAATTACGCTGATCTATGTTAATGAGGTCGCACAAGGCTTGAATTCCATCAGCGGTTCGCCAGGCGTTCCTTTCGTAAATATCGCCGGAATATCCATACCTTCTCCTACCCTACGAGCAGGCCAGAACTCGTTACGGTGCCAAGAGCGAGGGATCCAAATCCCTCTCTGCCTCTTTAGCCTTACGAACGGGTCGCCTGTGCGGCGACCGATCACAAGGAGGCGAAACATGCCTATTCTTCTCTGGCTGCTAGGTGTTCCTATCCCGGTCATCATCCTTTTGCTGCTGCTCTGGCACTGAGAGGACGGACATGGCGACACATCCTAACCATACCCTCGCTCCCACGGGCATCGACGCGGTCGAGTCGAGCCGGTCGGCCGTGAATTGGGGACCGATTTTTGCTGGCGCGGCTGTGGCCATCGCCAGCACCCTGATCCTGCTTGCGCTGGGATCTGGGCTCGGTTTCGCCGTTGCTTCGCCTTGGCCAGGTGCAGGCGTGGCTGCGACAACCTTCGTCATTGGAACAGGCATCTGGCTGATTGTGACGCAGTGGCTGTCCTCTTTCCTGGGCGGTTACATCGCCGGGCGGATGCGGACGCGCTGGACCAACATCCACACCGATGAAGTCTTCTTTCGTGACACGGCGCACGGGTTTCTCGCCTGGGCGGTGTCTGCGGTGTTGGTCGCGGGTATCGCACTGAACGCAGCCGCGGGGGCAACGAGCGCCACCGCAAGCATGGCGGCCACTTCGGCAAGCTATGGCGCTGACACCATGCTGCGCTCCAACCATCCGTCGACCGAACCATCGGCGGCGGCTGTGCGCACGGAAATCGCGCGCATTCTGGCTCACGACACCGAGGTGGACAAGGCAGACAGAACCTATCTGACCAGCGCAGTGTCGGCGCAAACCGGATTGTCGCAAGATGAAGCGCGCCAGCGTGTCGGTGGCACGCTTCAGCAATTGCGTGAAGCGGCTGACAAGGCGCGCAAGGCATCTTCGGCGATCGGTTTCTTTACCGCGCTCTCGATGGTGATCGGCGCTTTTATCGCCAGCGTTGCCGCCGCTTATGGCGGCCGCCAGCGCGACGATCATGAGGATCGCATCCGGCTGCGCTGATGGATTCACTGGAATCGCAAACGTGCAGGAGGGCGTTCGCAAGAATGCCCTCCTTTTGCGTAGGCTCGGTCGCAGGAAGACATTGGGGGGATGGGCATGAGAGAGAAGTGATTTGCTCGGATCAAATCGGCTAGAGAAACTCTCGGCGCTCCTGAGGGTATCCTCCATGGCGATGGCAAGGAGATGATGATGGGCTAGAAGACGCTGGCCCGCCGACGTAAACTGTGCTCAGCCGCTGTGTTTCGTAGATGGTCGCCAGCCCGTACCCAGGTGCAGACGGGGCTGGCTTTTACGACGTCTCTTCCGGTTGCATCGGACCGCGAAAGGCGTCGGGCCTCGACATTGGTGCCAGTTTGACGGGTTTGCCGCTGCGCGCGCTTTCATAGATCGCCGCCATGATGATCTGGTCCTGTAGTCCCTCCTCCCCCGGCGTTCTGGGCGTGGC
This sequence comes from Novosphingobium rosa NBRC 15208, assembly GCF_001598555.1. GTDB lineage: Bacteria > Pseudomonadota > Alphaproteobacteria > Sphingomonadales > Sphingomonadaceae > Novosphingobium > Novosphingobium rosa. The sequence goes on along the minus strand of NZ_BCZE01000055.1, from coordinate 48,036 downwards.
ACCACTGCGCACGCATTGCGCCATATGGTCGATTTCCTGGCTGAACTGGTTCTTCTGTCCCAGCGTCAACTCGGTGCTGGCCTCGGCCATCCCGTCGCGGCGGGTCACGCGCAGCTTTTGTCCCTCATAGGCGAATGCATTGTCAATTTCGGCGTGTCCCTGCGATCCAAGGACGCGCATGCTGCGATGCTCATGGGCGGAATAGCTCGTGGCGCAATTGGCAATGATTCCCGAGGGGAAGCGCAACATGAAAGTGACCGTCGCTTCCACCTCCGCGAAGCGCGGATCATCCTGCGGGCTGAAGATTGACGCCTGAACCTCTTCGGGTTCCTCGCCCAGCAGGGCTCTGGCGGTGTTGAGGCAATAGAGGCCGACATCGGGAAGCGAACCGCCACCGGCCAGGGCTTTCTTCTGGCGCCACTGTCCTGGATCGCCCTGATTCTGGGTGTTGATTGCATCGATGAACTGGATGGCTCCGAACTCTCCCGCGCGCGCTCGTTTGGCAAGCTCGTGATTGTAGACCTCGTACTGGCAGCGATAGGCGATCATCAGCTTTTTCCCCGCTTTGGCGCAGGCCGAGATCATCGAACGCGCCTCCTCGGGCGATGTTGCCATCGGTTTCTCGCAGAGGACATGCTTGCCCGCGCGGGCAGCGCGCAGAACAGCATCATGATGCAGCGCATTGGGCAGGACGACATACACAGCGTCAACCGCGGGGTTATCCTTGATCTGATCGAAGCTGGCGTAATCGTAGCATGAGCTAGCCGGGATGCCATATTGCTCAGCGACGATCCGCAGCTTGTCCTTGTCCCCGCTCACCAGCGCGACGGGTCTGGCATGCTTGCACTGGGCGAAGGCCGGAAGAATGTTTTGAAGGGCAAGCCGCCCGAGGCCCATGATGGCGAAGCCGACTCGGCGTGTGGGTGGGGCCTGGTTGGGCGGCGGGGCATCGGGCCTCTCGGTCCCGGCGTGGATGGCCGGAAAGTTGACCTTGCCGCCTCGAGCGGATCCTTCGTCGATGGGTGCTCCGCCCAGCGCGACTGGGGCTGCTACAGCCACTGAGCCCATCGCAAATCCAACACCTGCGCCAAGCACGGTCCGGCGCCCGACACTCTGAGGCGGCCTGTCTGTCATGCGGTGTTCTCCGTTCGAGGGCAATATGCGCGAAGATGGCAGGCAGAATGCTGGAAGAAGCTGCGGCCTTTCAATTTATCCACTGATTGGATTGCGCTATTCCCTTTAGTAGGCCTCATGGCCGTGAAGGTTCCGCGGTCCGGGACAAATCTGCTTTCAGCGATTGGACAGGAACTGGATCGGCGCCTCTCGTTTTGTCCGGTTTAACATATTCTGCCAATTTAAGTCTGAGATTGCGAAATGACGGGGCATTGGCGGTCAGGTTGCAGTCGCCGAGGCGTGTAATCAACCAGGTTTAAGTTTCGTGATCCGGTCGAGCGTTTTACCAGCGCAGCAGTGGGAAGAGACAAGAGGAGACTACACCAGATGTATCGGCCCTTTAGCCGCAAGATCAGGTGTGCGCGTGAACCAGCAAGCGCAGTTCATCCTTGATCTGTTCGAGCACTCCGTGCTGGTGCCTTGGGAGCTCTGTACCGGCACGGTTCATATAAATTGTCAGCTTGCTCATCGCTGATTGCAGAGGCGTACCCTTTCGCCCATGGTCGCGCTCGACCATGCATTTGAGCGAAGAGGCGATAAGCTTGGGATCGTCTTGTAAGAAGAGCTCACGCTCGAGCCCCTGCGGATGTCATTGCGGCGTCGCCGCTTACCATTCGCGCTGGGCGGACACGGCATATCACCTATCCGTTGACGACTGTTCCGCCATTGGGGTGCAGGACTTGGCCGGCCATATAGCTGGCGTCTTCGCATGCCAGGAAAAGAAAGGCGGGGGCGACCTCATTGGGCTGTCCAGGACGCTTCATCGGGGTCGTTTCACCGAAATGTGCGATCTTTTCCGGATCCGCTCCACCGCAAGGGTTGAGCGGTGTCCAGATCGGGCCGGGTGCCACGGCGTTCACCCTGATGCCTTCACTGATCAGATTTTCAGAGAGCGAACGGGTGAAGGCCGTGATTGCCCCCTTGGTGGCGCTGTAATCGAGGAGATTGCCGGCTCCCTGATACATCGTGACAGACGTGCAATTGACGATGGCGGCGCCGCTTTGAAGATAAGGCCGGACCGCCTGGACCATATGAAACATACCGAAGATGTTGGTCTGGAAGGTCCGCTGGAGCTGCTCCTCGGTGATATCGGTGATATCCTCATCCGGATGCTGTTCACCGGCATTGTTGACCAGGATGTCGATTTGACCAAACACCTCGAGCACGCGCTGCGCGACGTGATCACACATTTTGCGCGATCCGACATCGGCCCGAATGGTGATGGCGCGGCGGCGCTCGGCCTCAACGATGCGCTGTGTTTCCGACGCATCGTCCTCTTCGAGCAGATAGACGATAGCTACATCGGCACCCTCGCGCGCATAAAGCGCTGCGACAGCGCGCCCGATGCCGCTGTCGGCCCCGGTAACGATGGCGGCCTTGCCTTCCAGGCGGCCCGACCCGCTATAGCGCGGCTGCCATTCAGGCTTGGGATTGAGTTTGCTTTCATGGCCGGGGAGGGGGTCTTCGTGGATCATCTCCTGTATATCGGTCATGAGGCTGCTTCTGATGGCGTGACGATAGCGGGATTTAGACTATGCAACCTGTGCAAGATGCGGGCGGACCGGCGGGTCCGCCCTGAAACAACACAGGTTAGGAAGTTTTTAAAAATAAATATTCTCGCTCGTTCGCCGGGAGCCAAAGTCGTCAGCGTCGGCGTTGCAGTCCATATTTCATACACGGGCGGGGAAAGCCGGTGGGCTATACGGCCTCCTGAGGCTAGAGGGCGACTGGCCACCAATCGACGTCCCGGAACATAGGCAATTCGGCCTCGCTAGGCTCAGGACTCGTTGATCACAGCCAGAAGAGCACGGTGGCGGCCAACGCGAGGGTGGAGAAGAAGACCGTCGGGCAGCGATCGTAGCGGGTCGCGACGCGGCGCCAGTCCTTGAGACGCCCAAACATGATCTCGATGCGATTGCGCCGTTTGTATCGGCGCTTGTCGTATTTAACTGGAAAGGAACGCGATTTCCGGCCCGGAATGCAAGGCTTGATGCCCTTTTGCTCAAGTGCATCCCGGAACCACTCGGCGTCATAGCCCCGGTCGGCCAGCATCCACTGCGCCTTGGGCAGATCATCGAGTAAGGCCGCAGCGCCGGGGTAATCGCTGATTTGCCCTGCGGTGATGAAGAAACTCAAGGGACGGCCGTTGGCATCGGTAACGGCGTGAAGCTTGGTATTCATGCCACCCTTGGTTCGTCCGATCAGGCGCCCGACATCCCCTTTTTTACCCCAAGGCTGGAAGCCGTGCGGTGGGCCTTGAGATAGGTCGCATCGATCATGACGGTCTGAGGCTCGGCCTTCTGAGCGGACAGGCCCTCCATCATCCGGGGGAACACCCCCATCGCGCCCCATCGCTTCCAGCGGTTATACAATGTCTTGTGTGGTCCGTACTCCCTGGGAGCATCACGCCAGCGCAGGCCGTTACGATTGACGAAGATGATCCCGCTCAGCACTCGCCGGTCATCGACCCGCGGCTTACCGTGGCTCTTGGGGAAATAGGGCGACAGACGCGCCATCTGCTCGTCCGTCAGCCAATACAGGTCGCTCAAGCTCAGTCTCCTTCCGGAGCCCTGAATCACATCGTCAGCGATCAATCAATGGGTCCTGAGCCTAGCATCCTAACCGGTCTTGCCAGCGGCTCTCTCTTGCGCGCCAGGGACCAGCAGGCTGCAACAATCTTCCTCGCGGAACTCTGCCTCTCCCCGACTGTTGCCTTCAAACTCCCGAACACTGGAGAGCGCTCATGCGGTTTCAGACTGGCCAGACCGGATGTGCGGGCGCCAATTCTTGTTCAAAGACGAGATCATGAGCAAGCTCGGCGACTGGCTCAGGCCTTCAACTCCTCTGGCGGTGCTGGCGCCCCATCCGGACGACGAATTGCTGGGATGCGCCCGTCTTATGCAGCGGGCTCACACTATAATGTGCCCTCTCGTCATCATTTGGCTGACCGATGGAGGCGCTTCGCACGGATTGCTCGCGGCTGACGAGCGCGAAGCGCTCGTGCAACGCCGAAGGGCAGAAGCTGCGGCGGGTTTGCAGTCATTGGGCGTTTCACCTGCTGCCACCTATCACCTTGGTCATCCCGATGGTGAGTTGGAGCGACACGCAGAACAGGCAAGAGAAGCTGTCGGCGGGATTTGCCAAGATCACCATGTTGGTGTCCTGGCGGTGACCGATGTTTGTGACAACCACCCAGATCACCGCGCAGCGTTTGCAATCGCCACGGGGCTGGGGATCGATCTGCAGGTGCTTCGCTATCCCGTCAGCACGCGCTTCGATGGCGAAGCCTACAGCCCGCCCGATGCAGCGATCCGGCTTGAGACATGGCGAGGGGACGCCAAGCGTGCGGCTTTGCTTGAGCATCGTTCGCAAATGGAAATGACAGCGGTCTGTCCCATGACGGTCGCCACAATCGATCGGTTTTGTGCTGACGCGGAATATTTCATGCCCGTAGAGAGGAGAGCGTCTTGAAAAGCGATATCGCGAGCGAGCGCGAAGGCTATTTCGATGCGCTCTACGCCCACGACATCGACCCGTGGGATTTTGAGGACAGCACCTATGAACGTGCCAAGCGAAGCGACACAATAAGCTTCCTGCGCGAGCATTACGATCAGGCTTGTGAAGTCGGTTGCTCTATCGGCGTCTTGACGGAGCAATTGGCACCGCGCTGCGGGAGGCTCGTTGGGGTGGATATTGCGCGGGCCGCGGCGCTTGAGGCGCGGGCGCGGTTGGCACGCTTCGCCCATGCTGATATTCGCGTCCTCCATCTCCCGCATGACGATATTGACGAGGCGTGCGATCTCCTGGTCCTCTCCGAGGTGCTCTATTTTCTGTCCCGCGACGAGGTCGCCGCGATGGCCGATCTGGCAAAGCGCCGGGTTCTTCCCGGGGGGGATGTGCTTATCGTCAATTACGACGGCGAGACCCAGACTGCTCTGAGCGGCCGTCAGGCTACCGATGTCTTCCTCGAGGCGGCAGCGCCGTTCTTCAAGCTCGTTCGGTCCGAGCAGCGCGAGGGCTACCATGTCAGGCTGCTCAGGCGCCGCGAGACGATCTCCTTTGATACAGCCATGGACCGTATTTGCGCGGCGGCGGCGCAGCGTGATCAGTCGGGCGAAGATCTAACCGAAGAGGTTGCTTGGCTGCACGAAGCAGGTCTGCTGGAAGGCGCCTTACCGGAGGCCATGTCCGGGCAGGCAGGATGGAGCGACGATCCGTTGCAAACCTTCGATTTGCTCAGACGTGTGGGCAAAGCCAGCCTTCCCGTTGGACGCCTGTTCGAGGGGCATGTGAATGCCGCGCAACTGATCGGTCTTTATGGAGAACCCTCGGTGCAGAAGCGCTGCGCGGAAGCTGCCAGAACGGGTGCCTTGTTGGGGGTATGGGGTGCCGATGGCGGAACGCCACTCACCGCGCGGGCGCAAGGAGACGGATTTGAACTGAGCGGTTCCAAGGCATTCTGTTCGGGCCTTGGCCTCGTGGCCGCGGCCCTTGTCAGCGCGCCGATGGCGGGCCGCACCCATCTCTTTTACGTCGATGTCCGAGATCAGGCCCGCATGGACAAAGGGCAATGGCAGGTCTCCGGCATGCGAGCCACGCGGTCGGGCGGCTATGATTTCCAGGCTGTCACCCTGACGAAGGATGCCGCCATTGGCGGGCCAGATGCCTATTTTATCGAGCCTCATTTTCTGGGCGGCATGATGCGCATGGGGGCGGTCCAGTTGGGCGGGCTCGATGCATTGCTGGAGGAATGCGTGAGCGCGCTGCGTGGGAAGGGAAAGGGCGAAGACAGCCTGTCACGCCTGCGCATCGGTCAGATCGCCAGTCTAAGGGCCATGGCCCTGGCAACAGTCGAACGGCTCGCTCGCCGGATCGCCGATCAGGCCGCCCCGAGCGATATTGCGCGCGAGGCCGTGCTTATGCGGGAGGGCATGGAGCATTGCATCGTCAAGGCGCTTGAAATCGCCGAGCGGGGCCTAGGGACAATCGCTCATCGCGAAGACAGCGCGACATCGCGGCTGCGCCGTGATCTCTCCTTTTACATCCGCCAAGCGGCCGTCGACGACCGGTTGATGGCGATCGGTCAATGGCATCTTGATGCCCATGAACAGGCGCACAACCTGCGGAAAGGAGCATAGATGGCCTTTCTGCGATTAAGTGACGGGATCTCCCTATCGCCTGCATCCGGAGCGGCGTGGCCCCATCAAAAGCCGTTACGTCACATTGCCGTGGCGTTGCCGGCGAAGGATGAGGAAGCCGATCTTCCAGATTGTCTGGCAGCGCTGGACACAGCTGCAGCCCGCTATGGCGGCCCCGTGTCGATCGCCGTGCTCGCGAACAATTGCCATGACGGAACGGCAGAAGTCCTTGCCCGGACAAAACTAACCCACGCCCGATTGCAATGGACCGCCTTGTCCCTGCTTCCGGCCTTTGCTCACGCCGGTTGGGCACGTCGTATGGCGTTCGATCAAGCTGTGTCCTTGCTGGCTGCGCCCGGTGATGTGCTTGCCTGCACCGATGCTGATACGATTGTATCCCCGGACTGGTTGGCGCGCACGGTCGCTCATCTGGATGCAGGCGCGGATGCCGTTGCCGGCCGTGCGCTCACGCGCCGACGTGATCGCGCGGTGCTGGGGAAGGAGGCTGCGCGGCGGCTCAATATGCTCGGGCGCTATTACACAGCGCTTGACTGGTTACGGACAGAACCGGGCGCCCTCCAGGACCCGTGGCCTCGCCATTACTATGAAGGCGGTGCCAGCATTGCCCTGACCCTGGAGCTGTATCGGCGGATCGGAGGGGCGCCCACCCCATGCGTGGGAGAAGATCGCGCTCTTTTTGCCGCGGTTCGTGAGGCCGGAGGGCGCGTGCGGCATCCGCTTGATGTTCGAGTTTTCACTTCGAGCCGAACGCAAGGTCGGGCAAGCGGCGGCATGGCGGAAACATTTGCCCGCTGGATCGAGCAGGATCCAGATGCACCACTCCACGAGACATACACTCTTCCCCATGCGCTTGATCCTGCGCACCCAGGTCACAGAGAACAGCTGACTTTCGAAACCTTGCCGGCTGCTGTTGCCTCGGCTCAGGCCATGATCCGAGCGCGTCAGCGCTTCGGCCGCGTTTGCAAGCTTGAGGCACTATAAGACCGTACCGGTGCGGGCAGAGTCGAGCTCGCAGTTCAAGCCCGCGCGCTTCGTCAGTCCTCTGACGGTCCATCTGCGTAATCATCGAGAGCGGCCTGGACCATCGCGCGCCATATGTCGGCGTCTCCGGCATTTGCCATGACGATATCGGGTTCTCGCAGCGTCTTGAGGATCGAGACCGCCTGCTCGATATAAAGATGCCACTCATCCTCAACCTCGTCGCTCACCGAGGGCTCGTACCCATCCCCATTTGCGCTGAGTTTGAGCGCGGCAAGCACCCGCGCGACGCGCTCCACAGCACCCAGTTCTGAAATCGGCATCTCATGTCCTTCCTCATGCGGTCCCCGCGCTTCCGTGCGCGGGGCAAGTGATAAGGCGCTGTTCGCATTGTGCGACACCAGCGCTCGGCACGCAGGTGTCGCACGAGGTCTCAGCCTACGGCGTCCAGATCGACCTTCAGTTCGCGGGGCCAAAAGCGCAGAGCCCGGGCCGCCTCGACGAATGCCTTACCGTCCGCGGCTTTGCCCAGCGGCAGGCACGCTTCGTCCAGATCCTCAGCGATGCCGGCTTTGGCGAAAAGAGGCTGGGCCTCGACGCCGATGCCGATATATTTGCAGTGGGCAAACGCATCTGTGACGAAATCCTTGGCTGCCGCATCCAGGGCCAACAAGGCGGCGCCTTCCGCCGAGACCACAACGGCCACCGCATCGAAGAGCACTGATGGCCCGCCATCCACTTTGTGTTTGGCGGCGATGGTGGTGCCATCGGACAAGGTGACGCCGGCAACCTTCGGGGCGATCACTTCATAGACAGCACCTTCGGCGGTCACCGCCTTGATCAGTGCCTTGACGACGCCAGCGTCCGCGCCATCGCTCAAGAGCAAGCCGAGCTTGCGACCCTTGAAGGTTGCAGGCCCGTTCTTCACGATGCTCAGCTTGTCGGACGCGGGCAGATCAACGATGGGCTCGCGCGCCGCGACGGCAGCAGCGGGGAGAGGAAGGCCAAGACCATTGGCCACCGTCGCTGCAAGCCCGGCATCGACATTAAGAAGATGCGATACCACTCTGGATCGGATATCGGGCCGCTCGACCTTGGACAGCTCAAACACGAGCGCATCACCGATATGCTTTTGTTCGATCGGTGTCTGGCTCACATAGAACTGGCGTGCCTGGCTGTAGTGGTCGGCAAAGCTCTCGGAGCGGACCCGCGCCTTTGGACCATCGGCCGCTTCCGCAAAGCTGGAGAAGCCGCGTGCCGGATTCTCGCGCGCCCCCCCCTGCGTCGGGCCCCAGCTGTTGGGCTCATAGTTGACCCGGCCCTTTGGATTGCGCATCGCCATATGGCCGTCCTGCTGGAAATGCGCCATCGGGCATTTGGGGGCGTTGATCGGAATGTGAGTGAAATTGGGACCGCCCAGGCGCTTGATCTGCGTATCGAGGTAAGAGAAATTCCGCCCCTGAAGCAACGGATCGTTTGAAAAGTCGATGCCGGGCGGGACATTCTGTGTGCAGAACGCCACCTGTTCGGTTTCGGCGAAGAAATTGTCGACGACCCTGTCAAGCACCAGGCGGCCGACGATACGCACCGGAACCAGCTCCTCCGGGATGATCTTGGTCGCGTCCAGCACATCGAAGTCGAAGCTGTCGGCGAAGGCGTCGTCGAACAATTGGACTCCCAGCTCCCATTCGGGAAAGTCGCCGCTGTTGATGGCGTCCCACAGGTCACGCCGATGGAAATCAGGATCGGCGCCGTTGATCTTGACCGCCTCATTCCAGGCAACCGATTGGAGACCCTGCTTGGGCTTCCAGTGGAATTTGACGAAGGTGGATTTGCCTGCTGCGTCGAGCAGCCGGAAGGTGTGGACGCCAAATCCTTCCATGGTGCGGAACGAGCGGGGGATGGCGCGGTCCGACATGGTCCACATGATCATGTGGATGCTCTCAGGGCTCAGGCTGACAAAATCCCAGAAATTGTCATGGGCGGTTTGCGCTTGGGGGAAGTCGCGATCGGGTTCCGGTTTGGCCGCGTGTACCAGGTCGGGAAACTTCATCGCATCCTGGATGAAAAACACCGGGATGTTGTTGCCGACCAGATCCCAATTCCCCTCCTGTGTGTAGAGCTTGACCGCGAAACCGCGCACGTCACGTGCCAGGTCGAAAGAGCCCTTCGATCCTGCCACGGTGGAAAAACGCACAAATGCCGGGGTGCGTTCACCCACCCGCTGGAAAATGTCAGCACGCGACACGTCGGCGAGGCTTTCGGTGAGCTCAAAAAAGCCATGGGCACCGTAGCCTCGCGCATGCACGACGCGTTCGGGGATCCTTTCATGGTCGAAGTGGAAGATTTTCTCACGAAAATGCGCGTCTTCAAGCAGGGTGGGACCGCGGACGCCTTGCTTCAAGCTGTTTTGATCGTCAGCGACAGGAATACCCTGTGCGCTGGTGAGTATCGGAATGCCGTCGCCCGCGACCTGGCGGGTCTCACCGCCTGGCCCCTGTGTCTCGGCATAAGACAAAGAGACAGCCGCATCCGAAGGTATGGGGGAAGATTTCTGCGGAGATTCGCCGGGCAGGTCCGCCCCGGCCAGATCTGAAGGGATCACTGTGGATGCAGGTTTGGCGACGGCTTTGGATGGAGCTGGCTTTTTGGCCATGGTGCGCGTTCCTCGTCTCAGGGTTGTACGTGCAGCCTCCACCGCGCCGCATCCTTACGTGCAGCGGGCCGCATACCCGAAATGCAACGCCTGCCTCCAAGTTGCGGTCGTAAGCTGGAAGTTAACATGGGTTATATCGATTGTCCCGGCAGCGCTGCAACACGCCGACATCTCGGCGGTTTCATCACTGAATCAGACGAAGGAGCGCCCCGTTGCTTGACATGTCAGCCAGCTTCGAGCGTTTGATCACGGCGGGGTCGTCGGTACGGAAAAGCAGTCGTGATGTTATCGAGACTGTCAGCGCGGCCACTGAAGTCATCGCCGCTCGCATGCCGATCATCGGGATGGCGCTGATCTTCCCCTTGTGGGCCGATCACGCCGAACTCAGTCTCATGGTTCCCGAGAAGGTCGAAGCGTTCTCCCAGTCGGGTCTCGCCATTATGTCGTCCTGGTGGGCGGCCCAGGCAAGTTGGCTCAACCGTATCGGGCAACTGTGTGAAAAGTCGACCATTGGTGTCGCTCCAGCCCCGCTCGGGGAGACGGAGGTTGGCCAGACGGTTCTGGCCTTGGCTGTCGAGTCCATCGAGGCGGTTGCCCAGATAGGGGCGGCTGCGCTCGCCCCGATTCATCGCGGTGCGACTGACAATGCTCGACGATTGACCCGCTGCTAGATGGCAGCGCCAGCCACACATCTGGCGGTCAAGCGCCGACCGGGGGAGTCGACATGGTGACCGAACTTCCGGCCTGGATCGCGCCCGCGGCCACGATGATCGCCGCGATCATGACCGCTGCCAATCTTGGGGCCCGCGTGACGGGCTGGGGGTTCGTCGTCTTCACCGCAGGTTCGATTTGCTGGTCCTGGGTTGGTTACGCCTCGGGTCAGACCAACCTGCTCGTCAGCAACGGTTTTCTGACCCTGATCAACCTCGTTGGGATCTGGCGATGGCTCGGGCGCCAGCGGGCTTACGAGGACGGTGGCACATCAGCCGCCGAGGCAAGCCGGCGCTCGGCTCATCCCACCCTTTTCGCCGCAACCCATGTCGATGGCATGGCAGTCCTGGACCAGCATGGCCATGACCTCGGCGAAGCGGTAGAAGCGCTTGTCTCGTGTGATGACGGCGTGATGAGCTACATTGTCGTAAGATCGGGCGGGGTCGCGGGTTTGGGCGAATATCTGCGCGCCGTGCCACGCAGCGACATGAAGTTTTCCTGCGATCACTTTACCTTGTGTCGTAGCAGCAGCTGGTTTTTGGCGCTTCCTCCACTTCAGGACGGCCAATGGCCGATCATACCCGATGGGCTTCAATCGTAGAAAAAGATGTGAGGCCGCCGATAGCGGCTCAACACTGGAGAGGCCGTGATGACAAGAACAATCGCTTTTTTCGGAGATGACGGCTTATGAGCATCCTCGAAAGCCTCAAGCGGCTCGGACCTGGCCTGGTGACCGGCGCGGCCGATGACGATCCCAGCGGCATTGCCACCTATTCACAGGCCGGAGCCCAGTTTGGAACCGGCCTCATGTGGACGATGCTCTTTGCGTTCCCCCTGATGGTCGCCGCGCAGCTTGCCAGCGCACGCGTCGGCCGCGTGACCGGCAAAGGCCTCGGTCACAGCCTGAAGAAGGTTATGCCATCTTGGGCCATCGTCAGCATTGTTGGCCTGCTGTTCGTCGCCAACACGATCAACATCGGCGCCGATCTGGCGGCCATGGGTGAGGCAGCAGGGCTAACAGCAGGCGGAGGGCAGCATGTTTTTACCCTTGTCTTCGCTCTGGCCTCTCTGTTGCTTCAGATGTTCATTCCCTACGATCGCTATGCTTCTGTCCTCAAATGGCTAACACTCGTGCTGTTGGCCTATGTCGCGCTGGTTTTCATGGTCAAGGTGGACTGGGGCCAGGCGCTGCGAGACCTCGTGGTGCCCCATATCGACAGCCGGCAAGCTGTCACCACAGTGGTCGCCGTCCTCGGCACCACGATCAGCCCCTTCCTGTTTTTCTGGCAGGCGGCCCAGGAGGTCGAGGAGCTTGACCAGGTTGCGGAGCGCGAGCCCCTGAAGGAGGCTTGCGAACAGGCGCAGGATGCCTTCAACCGCATCCGTATCGACACATTCGGAGGAATGGCTGTGTCGAACATCGTGGCGCTCGCGATCATGCTGGGCACAGCTGCGACACTTCACGCGGCCGGCAAGACCGACATCCAGAGCGCCGCTGACGCTGCAAAGGCGCTTCAGCCGGTCGCCGGTCAGCTGGCCTTCGCCATTTTCAGCCTCGGCATCATCGGCACCGGCATGTTGGCCGTTCCCGTGCTCGCGGGAGCCTCGGGCTATGCGGTCTGCGAAGTGGGTGGCTGGTCGGCGAGCCTTCAGGACAATCCAAACCGCGCGCGCGTCTTCTACGCGATTATCTCTCTTGGCATGGTGCTTGGCGTCGGGCTGGACTGGTCGCCGATAAGCCCGATGAAGGCCTTGTTCTGGAGCGCGGTCATCAACGGGATCGTCGCCGTGCCCGTGTTGATCGCCATGATGGTCGCGGTTTCAAAGCGGGAGGTCATGGGAGATTTCGTCGCGCCTTTGCCGCTCAAAATCTTTGGGTGGATCACCACCGCCGCCATGGCTGTGGCCGCGATCGGGATGGCTTTCGTGCCGGCATCGTGAGACCATCAATGCTTTGCTGGTTTCTACCGAGGCGGCCTATCGATACAGGCGGCGCTGTTTTGTGAGATCATTGCGGATTGTTATCGCCGCAACGGAGGCCTCACCCATCGCATGACTGATCTGGTCGAGCCCCTTGACGACGTCGCCCGCGGCATAAAGCCCTGCAACGGAGGTTCGTTGGTGGCGATCGATGACAAGGCAGCCCTCCGGTGTGGCGTCAGCCCCCAGCATCAGCGCAAGCTCGGATTGTATGACCGATCCGAGCGCCGGATAGATCGTCTCGAAGGAAAGCGTATCACCGCGAACCTGGACCACGATGCGTTCGCCCTCCAACCGCAACCCGCCACAGGGGCCATCAAGGACGGCAATGCCCGCATCTGCCAAGAGCGACTGCTCATCCGCGCTCAAGACGTGGTTGCCGTCAGGCGCGATCAGCGTGATGTCCGGGGAATACATGCGCAGGAATACGGCTTCGTTGACGCCATGCGCCCGCGTGCCGATCACGGCGATCCGCTTGTCGGTCACCTCAAAGCCATCGCATATAGGGCAATAGCGTAGCTGGCCCCCGGCGATGGCTGCATCGTGGATTTGCGGTGCCATGCTTGGAGGATTGTTGACCACGCCGGTCGCCAGAAGGACACTACGCGCTTGGAAGACGGCATCTCCTGCGTTGGCAAGAAACAGGTCCTTCTTCCTGTCCAGACCCTCCACCAGGCCTGGTGTAATCTCGGCGCCAAAGGTTAGCGCCTGCTCGCGCATCCGCTCCAAAAGCTCCTTGCCGGAAATGCCTCCGGGAAATCCGGCATGATTATGTGTGCGAGGGATCATGGCCGCCCGGCTCTTGCCCGCGTCGACGATTGCGATCTTCAGGCGGAAACGCGCAAGGTAGATCGCGGCGGTTAGCCCCGCCGGACCTGCCCCGATGATCAGGCAATCGAGGGGATTTTCTTCCTCTCTTGAAGCCGTTCTTGCGAAGGCCATCCGATCATTTTTTCGCATCGCTATCCTTGGTATCGGGTGTGTCTGATGGCACCGTGGTATCCGAGGCATCCGTCGCTGGGGCAGGTTTGGGGCCGCCGATTGAGAGGATGAGCCGCATTCCGACAACAACTGCGTCAGGTGCACCGGCCGCGGCCGCCGGGTGACGCAGATATTGTGCATCGGGTTGTAGCGCCCACCGTTCGTTCAATTTGACCTGATAGCTCGCCTCGAACGAGGTCTCGGACCTGGGCAGTCCATTCAACGCCATGGCGAGCGTGCTGATCGAGGCTCGCGCGAATGCCAAACCCAGTCGATCTTCTTTCCGGCCGGGTAGGAGACCCTTGCCAACAAGGCCGCCGCCCCAATAGCCTTCGACCTCCTGCACTGACCCGTTTGCGCGTCCATACCGCAGCCACCCGCTCCAGTGCTTTGAGTGGGGCAGGGCACTCTCGACCTCGGCATAAAATCCCTGGTCATGATGCATGCCGCTGCCGTCGAGACCGGGCCGGGCAAGTGCATAGTCCCACGCACCCACGGCCACTCGACCTTCGTCGGACCATCGATAATCGACCTGTCCGATCGTTAGGGCTCCGTCCTCGCGCGACAAGCGAGCCAACACGAAAGCGCGCGGTCGGTTCACATCGCCCGGCACCCCATCCAGAACGGCCAGCCGCGCGGTCCAATGTTTGTTGGGCGTCCAACTGACGCGCGCGCCAAGCGAGGAGACGGGATAGATCGAGGGTCCATTGAGGCCGCTGCGTGCGATATCAGCTCCAATCCCCTGCGATGAATTGACGAGCCAGTTGGCGGCCACGATGGAATCGAAGTCCGCGTTGACATCCATCAGTCCGGCGCGGACCGCGACATTGCGCTCGCTCGACCCGAAACGCTGCTCGATCCAGGCTTCGAACAGGCGGGTCATGGGCACGGCGTCGATGGCGTCGGCAGTTTGGATGTCCTGTGTACGGGCGCTCAGGCTGCTTCCCGCCAGGTTGAAAACCTGGGCATGGATCGCAAGGCCGGGCATGCCCAAACGGTCACCTGCGACCGTCGCTGCAACCTGGAGGCGGTTGAGGACAACAGGTCCCGGCGAAGCATTGCTAGGGATAAGCCATCCATCGACAATGTCACGCAGGGTTGCTGTGAAAACCGGCGCAGGCCCTTCGTCCTCAGCATTGGCTGGAGAGGAGGCGCTCACCAGCGATGCTACGACCAGCAAAAACACGCGCGGAGTGGACCGGAGTAACATGCTGCATAAAGAACCTATATACTCGCTCGTTCCATGATCAGGACTCGCTTTGCGCGACATTTTTGCGCGCCAGTTGGAGCATCACTTCTTGCAATCGTCTGCTCTGGAAGCTGCCGGTTGATGATGGCTGGGGCTTCGTTGAGCCCTTTGCCACGGTCGTGTGCGAGCCGCGCATTGCTCGGCCGAGGCGCCGACAAGGGACCGACAGAGGGAACGGGCGAATTCGTGGCGCGCGTCTAGGCGGCTTTTGCAACCGCCTATACCCGAAATGCGGCTGTGCCCGGTGCTTTCGATGCCGGCAGCAACGTGCTTCCGAAGCCCTTCGGGATCGACCAACTGGCTGCAAAATAAAACGCGCAGGTGCCGCGAGACCAGCCGGACCTCCGAAGCCGGGAGTGCGTTACGATTAGCCGGGGTTGAGGTTACTGTATGTGCCACGTGTTGATTATCGAAGATGAGCCACTCGTCGCCTTGCTGATCCAGGAGGTGCTGGAAGAGGAGGGCGCGACGTCCTTCGAGGTTGCCTCCACCCAGGCCGAGGCGGTTCGGTGCGCCTGTAATCAGAAGCCGGACTTCATAACCTCCGATGTTCGACTCCTTCAGGGCACGGGCCCTGAAGCCGTGGCCGAAATTTTCAGCAAGCTGGGCGAGGTGCCGGTGGTGTTCATCAGCGCCACCCCGGATGAATGCCGCCCCTGTGCTCCGCCCGGCATTGTCATGGCCAAGCCTTTCGAGAACCGGGCACTAGCCGCAGCTTTCCATCGCATGGTTTAAAGGCGCCGATTTTTGGCGGCAGTTCCAGCTTCGTTCATGACGTAGACCCTCGCATGTTCTATAGGCGTAAAATGCGACAATCGGACGCGGTCGCGCACCAAGGGAGCGTTACGTTTTGCAATTTAAGGAAACCGCGCCCGTTAGCGATGAGATGAGCACGACCCGGCAAGGTGACGTGCTTGTGGTGGGAGAGCGTCTTGTTAATGCCCGGTCACTGAACGAGGTGGTCGATGTCCTCCGCAAATCGGCCCGGGCGGCTGTCGGCGCGGAAGGAATCGCTATTGTCCTGAGGGATGGTGACCGCTGTGCCTATATCGCCGAGGATGCGATTGCACCCCTGTGGCAGGGCAGAAGTTTTTCCGCCCAGGATTGCGTCTCCGGGTGGAGTATGCGTACCGGCGAAACCGTCGCAATCAGCGATGTCCGGCTCGATTCCCGTGTGCCCCAAGATGCCTATGCAGCAACCTTTGTGCGCAGCCTCGTTATGGCTCCGATCGGGAAGCCTGAGCCGGTTGCCGCGCTGGGGGCCTATTGGTCAGACGTCGTTTCCCACGACGCCAAGACAATCGAGCGGGTCGAGTGCCTGGCACGCCTCGCAACGATTGCCATTGAAAATGCGAGATTGGCTGAGGCGCGCGATCGTGCTGCCGCCTTGAGTGCGGCGCAAGCGCGGATTCTCGAACTGGCGGTTCAGGACGCGCCCTTGGAAGCCACACTCGATGCAATCGTTCTGGCGGTGGAAGCGCTCTCCGACACTGGTGTAATCGGCTCCATTCTCCTCCTCGACGAGGATGGCCTTCATCTGCGTCATGGCGCGGGACCGAGCTTGCCCGCATCTTACAATGCCGTTGTGGATGGCATCCCCGTCGGACCAGCGGTCGGATCATGCGGCACGGCAATCTTCCGGGGAGAGCCGGTCTTCGTCGCGGACATTGCCAACGATCCGTTATGGGCAGATTATCGCGACGTGACCCTGGGGCACGGCTTGCGTGCTTGCTGGTCTCTGCCGATCCGCTCTGCGCGCGGCAAGATCATTGGCACCTTCGCCATGTACCACCGCGAGCCTCGCGAACCCGTAGCAACCGATCTCGAAATCGTGGATTTTGTCGTGAGAACGGCGGGCATCGTGATCGGCCGCGCCCGCTCGGAAGCGGCGATCCGTGAGAGTGAGAAGCGCTACCGACAGATTGTCGAGGGCGCAGACGATTTCGCCATCGTCTCGTTTGATTCTGCTGGGGTCATCACCGGGTGGAACAGCGGCGCGCACCGGCTGATCGGATGGAGCCCAGAGGAAGCGATCGGCCAACATTGCGCCCTCTTTTTCACGCCTGAGGATCAGGCTGCCCATGCATACGAACGTGAAATGAAACAGGCCGACGCCCTCGGGCGAGGCATTGATGAGCGGTGGCACCTTCGTAAGGACGGTGGACGCTTCTGGGGCTCAGGCCTGACAATGCCCCTGGCGGGATCTAGTGGCGGCTACGTCAAGATATTTCGCGATCAGACCAGCCAGCACGAAGCCGCGGCGGCGCTGCGAGAAAGCGAAGCACGTCTTCGTTTCTTTGGCGAGATGGACGATCGGTTGTTCACAGCGTCGGATGCATCCTCGGCGTTGCTCATCGCGACGGAGATGGTCGGGCTCAAGTTGGGTGCATCGCGGTGCGCCTACGCTGACGTCGATGTCGATGGTGATCGCTTCTGGATACGCGCGGACTATACCGCGCCCGGTATTGCCACGTCAAAGGGCGCCTACAGCCTCGATCTCTTCGGATCACGCGCCGCTGCCGACATGCGCGCAGGACGTTTTCTCATCGTTCAGGATGTGACGAGCGAACTTGCGGCAGAGGACGGCCGGGCCATGTTCCAGGCGATCGGCATTGAGGCGATCATCTGCTGCCCGCTGGTCAAGGAGGGGCACCTTACCGCGATGATGGCGATTCATCAGGATCAGGCACGAACGTGGACGCCGGGCGAAATCGCGCTGGTCAGGGAAACGGTCGAGCGGTGCTGGGCGCATGTGGAGAGGGTCGGCGCCGAGGAGCGGCTGCGTGAAAGCGAGGAGCGGTTGCGCCTCGCGGTCGATAACGCCGATGTCGGCTTCTGGGATGTCGACGTCATAAACGACCGTCTCATCTGGCCGCCCAGGACCAAAGCCATGTTTGGTATTTCGCCAGACGTCTCGGTAACAATGCAGGATTATTACGACGGCCTTCATCCCGCAGACTATGAAGAGACCGTAGAGGCCTATCTTGCAGCCGCTGACCCACAAAAGCGGGCGCTGTATGACGTTGAATATCGGACAATCGGTAAAGAAGATGGCATTGAGCGTTGGGTCGCCGCGAAGGGACGCGGCATCTTTGATGATGAGAACCGCTGCATCCGCGTGACGGGCACGGCGCTCGACATCACTGCGCGTCGCCGTGCCGAGGAAGCGCTTCTTGAACTCAATGCCACGCTGGAAGCGCGCGTGTCCGAGGCGATCGAGGAGCGGGAAAAGGCGCAGGAAGCACTTCGGCAAAGCCAGAAGATGGAAGCCATGGGCCAGCTGACCGGCGGGGTTGCGCACGATTTCAACAACCTGCTCACACCGATCGTCGGCTCGCTCGATCTCCTCCAGCGCAGAAACGTTGGAGGTGAACGCGAGCAAAGACTGATTGCAGCGGCGGTGCAATCGGCGGAGCGTGCCAAAACCCTGGTGCAGCGTCTGCTTGCCTTTGCCCGGCGTCAACCCCTTCAATCGGTCTCGGTCGATGTGGCAAGGCTGGTAAGCGACATGGGCGACCTGGTCGAAAGCACGACCGGGCCGCAGATCAGAGTCGTCGTGGAAACTGCGGAGGATCTTTCGCCGGCCAAGGCTGACCCCAATCAGCTGGAGATGGCCCTGCTCAATCTCTCCGTGAACGCTCGCGATGCCATGCCTGATGGCGGAACCCTCCGCATCTCGGCCACGGCCGAAACGGTGACGCCGCCCCATAGGTCTCGCCTGGCCGCCGGGCGCTATATCTGCCTTTCGGTGGCCGACACGGGTCTGGGTATGGATGAGGCGACACTGGCACGGGCCATCGAACCCTTTTTCTCCACGAAGGGCATCGGCAAGGGGACGGGGCTTGGCCTGTCGATGGTGCACGGGCTGGCCTTGCAGCTTGGGGGGGCGCTCACGATCCAGAGCAGTTTAGGTATCGGGACGAACATAGAATTATGGCTGCCAGTCAGCGAAGATGAGGTTCCACAACCGCAAGGCGGACTTGAAATTTCGGCTGATTTTTCACGGCGCGGTAAGGCCCTGCTGGTGGATGATGAGCATCTGGTGCGTATGAGCACCGCAGACATGCTTTCTGATCTGGGCTATGAGGTCGAAGAGGCTAGCTCCGCCGAGGAAGCCGTACAGATCCTCAGCACCGGTGCACGGTTCGACGTTGTCATCACCGACCATTTGATGCCTGGGATGACCGGTACAGATCTGGCGAGGCACATTCAGGGAGGGAGTCCGCAGATCCCGGTCCTGCTGGTCTCCGGCTATGCGGAAGCCGAAGGAGTGGACAGCGACTTGCCCAGGCTTACCAAGCCGTTCCGCAAGGACGACCTCGCTGTCGCGCTTGCCTCGACAAATCCCGGCAGCAGCCGGTTATAAACGTCAGAACCTTCCCGCAGGCGGTTACATTAGCATTTGATCAGGGCGACGGTCGGAATCAACGAAATGGAATCCGGCAATATTGGCAGGTTCAAAGCGCTGTGCACAGCGTGAGGGGCCTGCTCATGTACCTGCTGTATCCCGATGGCGTTGTGACAAGCGGGATCGCAAGACCGTCTGACGGCATTTCTTGCCCTCTTATTCTCCAGAGAGGTTACTGGGGCACTGGAGTGTCCCGGTGTGCGGTCGCGACAGGGCGCGAGACGGGGCGGGTTACGGCCGGTGGTTCGCGGCATCCTCAGGGCGCTTTTGGGCCAGCGCCCTCTTCGCTCCCGCTAGCAGCTTCTGGCGCGAACCGTCCAGATCTGGAAAGGGCGGCGGAGATCCTGGATTTTTAGGAACCGTGCCGACAATCGTATTGATGCAGGTTAACTTCTGACCAAGGCGATGGGTCCCGAGGCCCGATCGATGCTTTCTCTCCGAGACATTCACCAGAAATTCGGAGAGACATGATGACCGCCACGAAGACGAAGGCCAAAAGCACCGGCAGCGGCTCGAAATCTGGCCGCAAGACGGCGCGCGCCGCCGCCAAGCCCGCCGACGCGATCAAGCTGCTGAAGGCCGACCACAAGGAGGTGAGGGCCTGGTTCAAGCAGTATGAAGATCTGGAGGACAATGCGGACAAGCAGGCGCTTGCCGACAAGATCTGCCTCGCCCTTACCGTCCACACCCAGATCGAGGAGGAAATCTACTACCCCGCCACGCGCGAGGCGATCGATGATGATGACCTCCTCGACGAGGCTGAGGTCGAGCATGCAAGCGCCAAGCAGCTCATTGCCGAAATCCAGGGCATGAAGGCGGGCGATCACCTCTTCGACGCCAAGGTCACGGTGCTGGGTGAATACATCAACCATCACGTCGAGGAAGAGGAGAGGGAGATGTTCCCCGAAAGCCGGGATAGCGATCTCGATCTCAAGACTCTTGGCGAGCAGATGGCTGCCCGCAAGGCCGAGCTTATGAAGCAGGCTGGGTAAGCGTTGCGCGCCGGCGCGTCATGCCGACGCGCCGGCGCATTCCCACGGGCCGCACCGCGCCCCGTGGAAACTTTTTGCCCTCTCTGCCCTTAGAGATCGGCGACAGGGGAGAATGTCAGCAAGGGGAGAAACGAACGGATCATGTTCACCCAGCGATTTCTCAAAGACAAACGCGGCGTCAACCTCGCCCCATCGGAACGGGCCGCGCTCGAAAACGCCATCAGCGATGTGCGTCAAGTGCCCGCGCGCACCATACTTTTGCGTGCCGGACAGCCGGTGAACGCGAGTACGCTGCTGGTCGAGGGCATCATGTCGCGCTACATCGACGACCGTAATGGGCTCCGCCAACTCGTCGCGGTGCATGTGCCAGGCGATTTCGTCGACCTGCATGCCTTCCCGCTCAAGGTCCTCGAACATGACGTGGCCACGATGACGGCGAGCACCGTTGCGATCATCCCACACGCGGCGCTCGAGGATGTGCTGTCCGAATTTCCAGCCATGAACCGCAAGCTGTGGTTCGCGACATTGATCGATGCCGCCATCCACCGGGCATGGCTCTTCCGGATGGGCCGCCTCGACGCGGTTGGCAAGGTCGCGCATTTTTTGTGTGAGACCAACGCCAGGATGGTTTCAGCTGGATTAAGCGATGGCCGACGCTTTGCCCTTGATCTGACGCAGGCGGATCTGGCCGAGATCTGCGGACTGACCACGGTGCACATCAACCGCGTGTTGCGGCAGCTGCGCGATGAGGGGCTGTGTGTCTTCCGCGCGTCAGTGGTCGAGTTGCTTGACCCGGAGCGCCTGAGCAGGCGCGGCCAGTTCGACGACGGCTATCTTTACAACGAACGGGCCGCAAGCGCGGTCTCGATGCTGTGAGAGGATGCATGCATGAAGAAAGAGGGCAGTGTTCCCCAGCCCGAAACCGAGCCCGGCATTGCAACCGCTGAACAGGGTTTCGTCATCCTTGACGGGCCTGACGGGGTGGCTGTGACGATGACCCCGGAGGCCGCATCCCTGACTGGCCACAGCCTGATGTCAGCGGCGCGTTTGGCCCATGAGCAAGCGTCTGCTGGAAATCGATAATCAGCTTTAGGCGGCCGAGCGGCTTTTCCGCGAGTGGTGGGGAACAGAGGAGCCGATCATGAAGCGGGAGCGAACGGACGCGAGGGAAGGCTTGAGCCCCCAGGTCCTGGCGTTGCGCGAGGAACTGGCTGAAGGCTCGATGCGGACGCTCGATGCCTTCAGCCTCAGCGATATGACCCTGAACGTTTCGGAAGGCAGCGATTCGCTCTGGGCGATCCTGCGTCGGCCGGGTCGGGGCGGGCTGGCCATTCGGCTCGCCTTCTCGCCGGGCGGCTTTGACCAGGTGCGCAAGTTGCGCCGCCATGCGGGCGAAAGGCTGCGCATTTCGGCCCGAAGTGCCATCGGACGTCACCTCGTCGTGCTCAAGACCGATGGCCTCGACCTCCAGCGGCTGCGCTTCAGAACCGAGTTGACGCCGGTCTCTGCTCTCCTTCTGCCTTTTCTTCCGCGCGATCTCTATCCACTCGATGCTCATGACGATCCGGCAGGCGCTGTCGGCACCGTCGAAGCGGCCCAGCGCGCCCTCAACACGGGCCTCATCTATTTTCACCTCGACAAGCCGGAGCTGGGAAGCGTTCTCTATCTCCAGAACCTGACGGGGATGAACGATTTTTTCCGCGACACCCATACAAGGCCGGATGGCGTGGTCGGCGGCGAATGGCCGGAACTCGGCTACCTGCCGCCCACGCCGCCGCAAAGCGGAACGCCGCCTACGCATCCTTTACCGGCGGGCAAGCCTGTGACCATGTCGGAGGGTATCCTGGTACTGCGCGACAGCACGCCGCCTGATGAGCGCGATTCCGCCAGGCGCTTTATCCAGATGCTGGGCGCCGCCTATACGGCGCTGGAATTGCCTGCGGTCGAGTACCATGACTGGGTCGATCGGGCGGCGCGGACGATCAGGGATCTCTCGCGCTCTCCAAAGGCGACGATCCGCCATTACGGCCATCGCTATGCGCATCCCTATACGGCCAGCGAATATCCCGACATCATGGTTCAGATGGCGCTGATCGGGCCAATGCACGATTTCGCCCGCTGGAGCGGGACGCCGATCCCCTTGCAGGCGGAATTCGAGGCCGGGCTCGAGAAGTTCTACGATCCCGCACTCAAAGCGCTGCGCCGTTATCTGCCCAATGTCGGCAAGGAGAAGGATGGCGACGCGGTCGACAGCTGGTATCTTTATCATCCCCTGATGAACCTCGGGCGCCTGGCACTCGCGGGCAATGCCAAGGCCCGTGACCTCTTTGAACGCTCGGTCGGTTTCGGGATAAAAGCGGCGCGCCATTTCAAATACAAATGGCCGGTGCAGTACCGGATCACTGATTTTTCGGTGATTACAGCGGTGGCGCCCGCTGACGAACGCGGCCAGACCGATGTGGGCGGTTTGTATGCCTGGGTCATGCTCCAGGCCTATGAGCTGACCCGGGAGGAGCGCTTCCTGCATGAGGCGCAAGCGGCGCTGGATGCCGCGCAGGATCTCCGCTTCAATCTCAACTATCAGGCCAATCTCACGGCATGGGGTGCAGCGGCCTGTCTGCGTCTCTGGCGGATCACCAATATCGATCGTTACCGGCTGCAGAGCTATGTCTATCTCGCCAGCTTCTTCCACAACAGTGCCATCTGGGAGTCCGAGATCGGGCAGGCCGCACATTATCGCAATTTCCTGGGTGTCACCTGCTTGCAGGACGCCCCCTATATGGCCGTCTATGAGTGCTTCGACAGTTTCTGCGCCTTCGAGGACTATCTGCGTGACAGCGGGCCCGAGCTCGAGCCGGCCGCGCGGATGCTCATAAGCCAATATTGCCGCTACGCGCTCGACAGAGCATGGTATTACTATCCCGACACGCTGCCGCGGGAGGCTCTGGCTCAAGAAAGCCGCAACGGCGAGATTGATCGCGCCCTGTCGTTTCCGCTGGAAGATCTCTACATCGATGGCCAGCCTGCGGGCCAGGTCGGTCAGGAGATCTATGGCGCGGGCGCGGCGCTTGTCTTTGCCGCGCGCTCCTTCCACCCGGTGCCCGAAGCGCCATTCCATCTGTTTTGCGATCACTTCATCATGGCGAGCGAACGCACCGGTGAGCGGGCGATGAGCATCCTGCTCGATGGCGGTGAAACATGCTCCGCCCTGCTTTGCCTGGTCCGCGTCGGAACCGAGGATTTACCCGGTTTCCTCGTTCAGACAGCCGGTGGGGATCGACTGCGTCCGGTCAAGCGGACGGACGAGCGGGTCGATTTTCATGTCCCTGCCAACGGGCGACTCATCATCGGTTGGTGATGAAGAGGCGTGAACGCTAGCCTTTTTAGCCCCCATGGGCTGCGATCGCCTAGACCGTGGCGCATGCGCGCGCATTTTTTTGCCTTCGTGCTCGGCGACCGGACGAGCCGCTGATCTTGGACAGATCTTCTTCCGGAGCTAACAGAAGGTTCGTGCGTTTTGGACTGCGAACCAGTTACATTTGAGGGGGCTATGCTGAGGGTCGGGTCAACGCTTTTGGAGTCCATTTTCCCGGGCAACAGCGATATGAGCCGGCGAATGCGGGAGACGGACTGGTCCGCGACACCGCTTGGCTGCCCGACCAACTGGCCTGAAGGTCTGAAATCAGCGCTGCGTATGCTGCTGACCTCGCGTTTCGAAATGTGGTTGGGCTGGGGCCCTGACCTGCATTTTTTCTACAATGATGCGTATATCCCGACCCTTGGCATAAAGCACCCCACCATGCTGGGGGAGCCCTTCCGTGAGGTCTGGGCCGAGGTCTATGCCGAGGTTGAAGATCAGGTTGCCGCTGTGGCTCAAGGTCAATCCACATGGAACGATGCCTTGCTACTGCTGCTGGAACGCAGCGGCTTCCCCGAGGAGACCTATCACAGCTTTTCCTACAGCCCGCTTTTTGATGATCAGGGCAAGGTTGCCGGGCTGCTATGTATCGTGAATGAAGAAACCGAGAGGGTGGTCAGCGAGCGACACCTGGCCATGCTGCGCTCGCTCGGATCGGAGGTTGCAGGCAGCCTCGACCATCAGGCGGTGCGTCGGGCCGTTCAGAATGTCCTGAGTGCTTACCGCAAGGATTTCCCCTTCGCTTTGCTTCAATTCAATGACGGCGGCGACCACGGATATGTTGCTTGTCATGACGATAGCAGGCACCTTGAGGCGCTTGCCTGGCCGACGGAGGTTGACAGCGTCGATACATTCGCACTTCCGGTCGGCCCAACCTATCCAACCGGCGATTGGCAGAATTCTCCTGTAGAGGCGATTGTTGTTCCATTGCGCGGGGGGCTGGGAGAACACTTGCTTGGATCATTGATCCTGGCTCTCAATCCATTCCGTGGGCAGCCTTTCAGGACACAGGGTAAACTGGAGGATTTTGCGGTTCTGATTGCAGGCCAAATCAGCGGCGCATTGGTGAGTGTTGCGGCCCTGCAGCATGAACGTCAGCGAGCAGATCGCATTTGGTCGCACTCTCGCGACCTTATGGTGGTGATCGGAGCGGATGGGCTTTTCCGTTCGGTAAGTCCGGCATGGACCAGGATTTTAGGTCATGAGGCCCATGAGGTTGTTGGCCAGCACTTCGAGACATTTATGGAACCCGGCGATGTCCTCGCGAGCCAGGCTGCGTTGGAGGAGGCGGTGGGCGATAAGGATCTGGCCGGCTTTGAAAATCGGTTCCGTACTCTCGATGGTAAGGTGCGCTGGATTTCATGGCGTACAGCCCAGGAAGATGGGCTGGTCTACGGCTACGGGCGGGACATCACCGAGCAGAAGATCGCAGCAGCGGCCCTGGCCGAAGCCGAGGAGGCGCTTCGGCAAGCACAAAAGATGGAAGCGGTGGGACAGCTCACCGGCGGGATCGCTCACGACTTCAATAACTTGCTGACCGGGATCATCGGCTCGCTCGAGGTGATGGAGCGACGCGCGGCGCAGGGCCGTGACGTTGATATCCCTCGTTATGTGGATGTGGCCAAGGTTTGTGCCTTGCGCGCGGCGGGACTCATACAACGGCTGCTTGCTTTTTCGCGACGCCAATCGCTCGATACCAGAAGGGTGGACGTCGAGGAACTGATCGAAGGTATGGATGAGCTCTTACGCCGCTCGATCGGCGAGGCCATTGAATTTTCCTCCCATTCAGCCAGCGGGCTTTGGCCTGTCCGTTGTGACGTCAATCAGCTTGAAAGCGCAATTCTCAATCTGGCTATCAATGCCCGTGATGCCATGCCGAATGGGGGTAGCCTGACAATTGAGGCAACGAATGTGACTGTCACGCAGGATGATCGAATTCGAGACGTTAAATCCGGTGAATATGTCAGTCTACGCGTGACGGACACCGGCACGGGTATGACCAGCGACACGCAAGCAAAGGTATTCGAGCCTTTCTTTACAACCAAGCCGATCGGGCAGGGGACGGGATTGGGGCTCTCGATGATCTATGGCTTCGTTCGGCAGTCTGGTGGCCATATCGCCCTGGATAGCGCGCCGGGGCAAGGCACCAGTGTGACACTGGTTTTTCCGCGTGACATGCAGGCGGGAGAGGAAGATCAACCTTCGGACGATGGCGAGCTGCAAGCGACCATTTCTGCCCAAGGTACCGTTCTGGTGGTCGAGGATGAACCAGCCGTTCGGGGACTTGTCATCGAGGCGCTCGGAGACCTCGGATTTCAAACAATCGAGGCGATTGATGGCCCGGGCGGCCTTGAGGTGCTGCAATCAGGTGTCAGAATTGATTTGCTCGTCACCGACGTGGGTCTGCCCGGGCTTAACGGACGACACCTCGCCGATGCTGGTCGCCTTGCTCGGCCTGAGTTGAAAATCCTTTTCATGACAGGCTATGCGCATAAGGCTGCGGTCGGTAATGGCATGTTGGAAACAGGCATGGAATTGATCACAAAGCCTTTCACCATTGAGCATCTGTCCTCCAAGATCCGAACTATGTTGGAACATAAATAAACGGAACTCAGAAGACTGGCATGTTGCCGATGAAGTGACACAGTGAAGCGAACTTTAAATGAAGGCTGTCACTTCGAAGCGAATTGCCCCAGATCGCAATGATCACGGTGCCAGCGCAGCAAACCAGCCAGCATAAGGCGTATTTTTCGCAAGATGGCGGTTGTAATCTGGTGCGCCATCCGCCCACCACACGGTACCCCGCTCGCCCAAGGCCTGCTTGGTGGCGTGGACGCGCTGGTGAGCTTCGTTTTCACGAGGCTTGTCTCCGGCCAATCGGGCGTCCCGGATCGCGCGGCGCGCTTCCATAAGTTCATGGACGAGGCGGTCACGCAGGTCCTCGGAGAGGGCCGGATTGGCGGTGCGCCACAGCCTGCCGCGTACCACCAGATAGCGGCCATCAGGCGTGACGGGATGAGACGGTTTGCTCTCAGCCAGATAGACCTCCTGTTGCAGCTTGCAGGAACCTGTTGCGTCGGGCGCTACTCCCTTCCTGTCCGGAGGAAAGCCATGGCCGGCCGACCCGATCCACTGACACCGATCTGCCCGGTGTTGAACCGCTGTCCGACATCGATATTCCAGAAAACCGCGCCGCCCGAAATCACCTCGGATCAGTTCAGCGGCTGACCGAAGCTGGGCTTCGCACGGCATCCCTATCGCGCTGCAGCAAAAAGCCTTCTCAAGCATTGGAACGCTTAGCACCCTGCGGTAAGGGCGCGGGAGTTCGAGCATGACGAGCGCGCACGACGGCAAGCCCCTATCTCCAGATCAAACTCTGTCTGCCCAGACAGCCACCCCAGATGACCAGGATCTGGCGGCACGTGAACGCGACATCGCCCTCACCGATGAGGAGCGTGCTGTCGTCGTGGAGAAACAGGCTGCCAACACCCGGATCATCCACGAGGTTGTGCGCCGCCACGGCGATGAGGAGATGGAGCGACCGGCACTCTCGCTGCTCTTTTCGGGGCTAGCGGGCGGCATCGGCATCTGCGCCTCGATCCTGGCGCAGGCGCAGCTGGAGATGATGCTGCCCGATGAGCCATGGCGCCCGCTGGTGACCTGTTTTGGCTATACGGTGGGCTTTTTGATCGTGATTCTGGGCCATCTCCAGCTTTTCACCGAAAGCACGCTCTCGGCGGTGATTCCGGTCGCCACGCATCCGACTAGGTCCAATGTGTTGCGGCTGCTGCGCTTCTGGTTTCTGGTGCTGGGGGCCAATCTGGCGGGCACACTGCTGATCGCCGTCACCTTCGATCAGGAATGGATCATCACCGCGCGTCAGCATCAGGCAATGCTTGAGCTTTCGGGCCATCTTCTCGATCGCAATTTCGTCCAGACTTTGCGGATGGGCATTCCCGCCGGTTTCCTGATTGCGGCGGTGCCCTGGATGCTGCCCTCCTCAAAGGGGCAGGAGTTCTGGGTGATCGTGACGCTGACCTATCTCATTTCCCTGGGCGGCTTTGCCCATGTGGTGGCCGGATCGGGCGAGGCCTGGCTGCTGGCGCTGAGGGGCAAGACCACAGTGCTGCATGCGCTGGCAGGCATCATGCTGCCGACCTTCATCGGTAATGTGATCGGCGGCACGGGGCTGTTTGCGGTGTTGGCCCATGCGCAGGTCCGGCATGAGCTTTAGGCTCGCGACCATCGACCTTTGCATTTAATCCCGTCTTTTTTTCACCCCGCCTCAAGCGCCGAGCAGGCGGCGTCTCGCAGAACACCTTCATAGCACGTGTTTCCAGATAGTTGCATGCCCCCGCCTTCAGATGAGGTTGATCTGGGTTAATGCGATTGCGGCGCTGGACGACGAACAAAGCCAAGCCCTGCCCCTTTCTTCAGCAGACAAGTTTGCGAGAATGGGTGCATCATGGCTACGAGATTTCACCAGCGAGAGAGAGCTTCGCAATTCCTCAACGATGACTTTCAGCGCGGGCTCGCTGATTGGAACAGGCTGCGTTTGGCGCCGGGCCTAGCTGATGGTGATTGGCAGGAAGAACTTGAGCGGGATCATAAAATGGTTCGCCTTCAAGGCGGCTTCCTTGAAGAACTGCGCGACGAGACGAGAGCCGAAGCTGCTGACGTCCCGACGGAGGCTACCACATTCGTGGAATGGTTCGAGGCTCTCAAAGCAGATGGGCCGGGGCAAGGGGATCCGCTCTTTCCGTGGCTGGCTGAGGAAGCGTCTCGCGACGAGCTACGCTGGTTTTTCGAACAGGAAGCCGCCGGGGAAGCCGGGTTCGACGATCTGGTCGCCATGACGCAGGTCAAGCTGCCTGTCGGGCCCAAGCTGGAACTGGCCCGCAATTACTGGGATGAAATGGGTCGCGGAAACTTACGCGGAATGCATGGTCCTATGCTTGATGCTTTGGTGGACACGTTGGAGGTCCAGCCTTCGATCCAGACGACGGTTTGGGAAAGCCTTGCCTTGGCCAACGCCATGACAGCCATGGCATCGTCGCGGCGTTATGCCTGGCATTCTGTGGGAGCGCTTGGAGTGATCGAATTGACAGCTCCCGGTCGCTCCGCGCTCGTTGCACAGGGGCTGCGGCGGGTTGGCTTATCAGGGAAGGAGCGGCGTTACTTCGATCTTCATGCTGTCCTCGATGTCAAGCACAGCCAGGACTGGAACCGCGAGGCGTTGACACCGGCCATTCGAGAGAATCCCGCTCGCGCACGGGCCATTGCTGAAGGCGCGCTCATCCGATTGCGTTGCGGCGCCCGCTGCTTTGAGCGCTATCGACGGCATCTTTGGGATTGACCCTGGCACTCCAAACACGATTTGGCGGACGAGGCCCTACGATCCACTGACAGAGACTTTATCACTCTTCCACAAGGATTTGACCGATGGTTGATCAGAAGCGTGAAGGCCCATTGGGCGATGTTATCCCGACTCCCGACGCTCCGGATCTGGAAACACCGGGCAGTCAGAAGCCTGAAAAGACCGAGGACCGATCGAATGTTGGCCAGGTGACGCCAGAAGATTATCCCGAGGCAGACCGAGCCAAAATCGACCCGGATGATTGACACACTACCGCCGGTTCAATGTGCGACAGGTAATGACCGAAGAAATGGAAAAGTCGGCATACCCACACAGTTCCATATCGCCACCCCCGAGATGAGGGGCAGCGCACTGTTTCGTTCAAAGGCAACCGCTGCCTGAAGCCGAGCTGATCACCCCGCGCACATGCATATGGGGCTGACCTTGAAAATTGCCACCTACAATGTGAACGGCGTCAATGGGCGCTTGCCGGTTCTCCTCCGCTGGCTCGAATATGCCGAGCCGGACATCGTCTGCCTTCAGGAGCTCAAGGCTCCGCAGGACAAATTCCCGGAAGCCGCGCTGCTCGATGCTGGTTACCGGTCAATATGGCATGGTCAGAAAAGTTGGAACGGGGTCGCTATCCTCAGCCGCGTCGGCGAGATTCACGAAACACGGCGTGGTCTGCCCGGTGATCCGGACGACACACAAAGCCGCTACATCGAAGCGGCCGTCAACGGCGTGCTGATTGCCGGGCTTTACCTGCCCAACGGCAATCCGCGCCCCGGACCTAAATTCGATTTCAAGCTCGCCTGGTTTGCGCGGCTCGAACAGCACCTCGCAACGCTGATCTCCCTCGACGCGCCGGTCATCTGCATGGGCGATTTCAACGTCATGCCCACAGAACTCGACGTCTACGCGCCCGAGCGCTGGCGGGATGACGCCCTTTTTTCCCC
Organism: Novosphingobium rosa NBRC 15208; assembly: GCF_001598555.1. Taxonomy (GTDB): domain Bacteria; phylum Pseudomonadota; class Alphaproteobacteria; order Sphingomonadales; family Sphingomonadaceae; genus Novosphingobium; species Novosphingobium rosa. Next base: position 18,019 of record NZ_BCZE01000055.1, on the reverse strand, counting down.
CGAAGTGCGCCAAGCCTATGCCCGGCTCCTCGATCAAGGGTGGTGTGACGCATTGCGCGAGCGCCACCCTGATGAGGTTGTCTACACCTTCTGGAAATATCTGCGCCACGCCTTTGAACGCAACGCCGGTCTGCGGATCGACCATGTGCTGCTCAATCCGCTCGCTACCGCCATGCTGCGCGATGCTCAAGTGGATACAGGTGTTCGTGGCTGGGAGAAAACCAGCGATCATGCACCCGTGTGGATCGAGCTTAGCGACGCCTAGGCGCATTGAAAGAACGCTCGAACGCACTTGCCCCGAAATCCTTAGGTGGACTTCGCTGCTGCAGCTACAAGCCTCTGATCCAAGGAGAAACGTCGCCATGTCGCATCAGCTTGAAGGCGGCGGCAGAGCCTCGTTCTTCGAAGGTTGGAAATGCGAAGAGCGAAGAAGGGTGGCGGCGGAGGCGATTGATCTGTAAGCATGAGTTGCCCGGCTTGCGATGCTGCGCCTCAAGGAGCATCGGCCATGAACAGCAAAACATTCATGCTCGCGCCCTTTATTACCACCGGCGGCATCCGCTCGGAACGTGGTTTGCGGGCATCATTGTCGGATTGGTGCTAGGGGTTGGCCTTGCATGCCTGCGAATTGCTCTTAGCCCTTTAATGGGCGGGGAAACGCCCTTCGCCCTCGTCTTATGGCTCAGTTGCTGTCGCCACCATCCTTGCGGGTTGGCGGGCAGGTTTAGCTGCCTTGATCAGCGGCCATTGCCTCATCTGGTATGTCGTTTTTGCGCCGCGGTACTCATTCGCCCTTGCTTCGGCCAAAGAGGCGGTGGCTATAGTCGTCACCATGCTTAGTGAGCTTTTGGTGCTCTGGGTTATCGCCTATTACCAGAACGCAATCGAGAAAGCCGATGTAGCGCGCACAAAGCTCGACGCTGAGCGTCAGTTGGTGGTCCAAGAGTTGAACCATCGCGTGAAAAACACGCTAGCGGTCGCCGGAGGGATTGCCCGGCAGACGTTCCGGGAGGCACCGGCTCAAATCAAGGCTGATTTCCAGGGCCGCCTGGCCGCACTGTCGCACGCTCACGAGCTGATCGCGAAGCGGCAGGATGATCGGGTCAACATCGACGGCCTGCTTCAGACGTGCTTGGCCCCTTACTGTCCGCCCGGTCAAAGCAGGATAAGAATGGCTGGCCCCAGGCTGGCGTTGTCTCCCGCCCTCGCAGTAAACCTCGCTTTGGGCATCAATGAGCTGGCTACCAGTGCGACCAAATATGGCGCGTTGAGCGTTGATGGAGGGCTTGTTCGGATCACCTGGTCATTGACGAACGACTCGATGCTGAGCCTGACGTGGGTCGAACGGGGCGGCCCGACGGTAACGCCTCCAAGCCGCAAAGGCTTCGGAACCAAGCTGATTCAAACTGGCCTGCACGCGCAGCCCGATGGCAAGGTTGATATCTCCTTCGAGCCAGCAGGTGTCGTTTGCACCATAACAACCCCCTTGTGAGCGACGTCGGGCTGCCGGTTGGATCCCTGTTTTCTCGATAAGCGGCGCTTCGTAACCCATGATTTTCGCGCGCGACCAAGGAAAAGCGATCGTTTCACTCGATGATTTCCTCACGCGGATAACCGCTCACGAGCTATCCTTCCTTCTGCCGCGCCCCGGCAAAAGCGGGAAGTAGCAGCGGGAAAGAAGGGCGTTCGTCGCAGATCTGGCAACAGCGAAACGTCTGGTCGCAGGAGAATGAACCTGCACTGCCATCGCGCGTTGCATCTCCCAACAAGGAGATGGATCATGCCCGACACGCAGGCAATGCTGCACGAGGACCCGCTGCCCGGCCACGAAAGTGCGCTGGAACCCAAGCCGGAATGGCAGCCCCGCTATGCCGGATCTGAACGGCTCAAAGGCAAGGTGGCGATTATCACCGGCGCGGACAGTGGCATCGGGCGCGCGGTGGCGGCCCTTTATGCGCGTGAGGGGGCCGATGTGGCGATCGTCTATCTGCTGGAAGAGGACGATGCCAATGAGACGCAGCGCATCGTCGAGGTCGAGGGGCAGCGGGCGATCACGATCAAGGCGGACGTGGGTTCGCGAGAAATGTGCGAGCAAGTCGCCAAACGCGTTCTGGAGGTCTTTGGCCAGATCGACATTCTGGTCAACAATGCCGGTGAACAACATCCCGATGAGGACATCACCGACATCACCGAGGAGCAGCTTCACCGCACCTTTCAGACAAACATCTTCGGGATGTTCCATATGGTCCAGGCGGTGCGGCCCTATCTGAGCGAAGGAGCCGCGATCATCAACTGCACCTCGGTTACCATGTATCAGGGCAGCAAGGATTTGCTGGATTACAGCGCGACCAAGGGCGCGATCACGGCCTTCACACGATCGCTGAGCGAAAACCTCATTGGTGAGGGTATTCGTGTCAACGCCGTGGCGCCGGGGCCAATCTGGACTCCGCTAAACCCCTGCGGCGGCGCGGATAAGGAGAAGATCGCGTATTTTGGCGAGAAGACACCGATGAAGCGTCCCGGCCAGCCCAACGAGGTGGCACCCGCCTTCCTCTTCCTGGCGTGTGAGGATGCCAGCTACATGTCGGGGCAGGTGCTGCATCCCAATGGCGGTACGGTGGTGAACGGGTGAAGGATTTGCGCCATGAGCGAGCACAAATGGTCCCAGGACGTCACCGAACATTCCGATGCCCTCGATCTGGATGAAGGCGTGTTCAAAAAGGATGATCCCAAGGAAATCGCCCAATCCCTCAAACGTTCGGCCGAGCATAGCCATCGGCGCAAGGGCACACCCCTGCAATCGGCGATGGGCATGCTGACCTTCTACATCAACCGGGCCGGAGACAATCTGGACAAGAAACAGAGAGATATATTGGAACAGGCCAAGGAGGAACTGCGGGCCCTGTTTCACAAGGAATGAGCACGATGGACACAGGCTGGATCACCCAGATCATCGGTCCGGACGAGACTTCGCCCAGCACCCCGCAGCTTTGTATCCGGGCTTTCATTCTGTTCCTCTACGGACTGCTTTGCATGCGCATTGCTGGACGACGCAGTTTTTCCAGCCTCAGCCCCTTTGATATTTTTATCGCGATCGTAGTCGGCTCGAACATCAGTCGGGTCATGACAGGGAAAGTTCCGTTCGTCGCCTCGCTTACCGCCACGATGGTCGTGGTGGTCATGCATCGCCTGCTGGCCATGGCGACCATGCGGTCGAACTGGCTGTCGGGCTTTATCAAGGGTAAGGCGGATGTGTTGGCACGCGATGGGGTCATCAATCGGGAAGCTATGATACGCCATGAGGCCAGCGAAGAGGACCTTGCCGAGGCCCTGCGCATGCAACAGGTTGAACGTGTGGAGGACACTCGTCTCGTCACCTTCGAGCGCGGCGGCAAGATCAGCGTCCTTCCCAAATAAGGGTGGCGCTGTGAGGATCAACCATTGTCTCCCACGCTGTGTCCGTTGCCGTAAACCCCGAACTACTGCTCCGACATGCTGCTGAATTTGGGGGTGGTCATCCCGGCAAAGGCGATGTGGAACCCCCATCCATGCCGTCTGTTAGGTAGGCACATACCTTAATGGAGATACCGTCATCGCACAGGAAGCAAGGAACAATCAGGATTCCCCCCTGGCGCTCCCTCCTTCTTCCGATGGACCGTCTAGGCAGACCGAGCCAAAGCAAAGTACCTCTGTGATCCTGCAAGACAAAATCGAGGGCACCCGGCTTTCCGACGCCGATTTCCATAAGGAGCTAACTGCGGTCATTCCTCATTTGCGTGCCTTTGCCCGCATGCTTTGTGGAGACCGCGATCGAGCGGACGACCTTGCTCAGGAAGCTCTCATGAAAGCGTGGGCTGCACGAGACAGCTTTATCGCAGGCAGCAGATTCCGCGCCTGGATCTACACCATCCTTCGCCACCACTATTTTGGTCAAATCCGCCGTGACCGATTTGTGGGCGAATACAATGAAGTCGAAGCCGAACGGATCCTGACGATGCAGGGTTCGCAGGAAGGCCGGCTGGAGGCGGCCGACGTGCTTCGCGCGTTGGCTATCCTGCCGGATGCCCAGCGCGAAGTGCTTGTCCTCATATGCATCGGCGGCATGAGCTATGAGGAAATCGCGGAAATCTGCGGCACGCCGCTCGGTACTGTGAAAAGCCGCATGGCCCGCGCTCGAGCTGCTCTGTCCGGCGCCATCGAAGGCGGCATCTTGCCCGAGACGCGCGGTAATTTCGATCTAAGGGATGATGTGCATGATGCGCTCATCGACGAATTGCGCAAGGTAGCGCCAGCACGTATGGCGAGGCAACCTCTCGCCTGAACGATATCCCAATCGAGCGACAACACCGATCTGTTTGGGAGTCCCCGCCTTTTCCGATCCGCATCGATTCCGGCTATCACGGTATCGTTGCTGCGAACTCCTGACCGACATCCATAAACCGGGTGCAGGATCACGCCAGTAGAATGCTGGCGTCTCCCTCATAGGGTGAGAGGATATAGCGTTGGATACAATGGCGCGCGCTTGGAATGCCGCCACCGTCTTATCATGGATTTGTCCCTTCTCGGTTCGTCCCTGGCGGGCCCCGCACCGACGATGCCGGAGGAACCCGCAAGCCATTCCTGTATGCATCCGGTGAAAGCCGCGCTTGATCGCGTTTTGCGGTCACCTGCCTAAGGCATGCAGAAGTTCAGCGTTTGTAGGCTTCCGGATGATCTGTGAGCCATTTGGCGACGAGCGGCATTTTCCGATCTTTTGCCTGCTGTGCCAACGTTTTGTTCCCATCAATGTCGTATTTCCCGACCGGGCTGGCGCGAGCTTCCAGAAGCTCCAACACGATCGCATCGGTCCAGCTTCCGAACACCATGCTGCGGCCATCGTTGTCTTTGACCGTGGCATCGGCGCCGTGTTGAAGAAGGAAACGCAGCAGCGCCAAATTCTCTACCCCATAGATGGGTGTACGTCCCAAGCTATCACGTGCGTTCGGGTTTGCTCCTCGAGCGATCAACCTTTCGGCGACTTTGACCAGCAGGTCCTCCTTTTCTTCACAAGCATATGAAGAACCCAGCTCGGCGAGTGCAGTTTTGCCCTGAGCCGCTCCCGGATAGGACGGTTCTTCCTTCGAAGGCTTGTCAACGCCGATGCCGGCCTCTCCCGCTGCATCGACCAGGGCCGGAGAGCAGCCGCCTGCGTTTTTGGAGAAAACTTCTGCTGCCTTGTCCTTGCCCAGCTTATCAAGCCAGCCAGACGCAACGAGCCGTTTGAACACATTGGCCTGCCCGCGCCTGATCGCGCTTTCAAGCATGAAGATACCAGCGGTTTGCGGTTCGGCGATGGTACTCATCGGGGAACTGCCTCGAATACCGACAATGCGGTCCAGCGGCGCCCCTCGATCAATAAGCCCGATGACGGTTTCCTCCGCTCCATCCCCCCACGCTGCGGCATTGACCAGTTCGACTGCTTGATCCGAATGAAAATCAAACCCGGTTTGTTCAAGCCAGGGGATGAGGGCCGGACTCCCGTTAACCCAGCGATCCGTGCCTGCTGCCTGATCAACGGCATTTTCAAGCTCGGTGACTGCCTTGGGCATGCCCGCTTCCCGCCCTACATAGTCGACAACGGTTTTCCTCTGGTGACCGATGTCGAATGTGAGGACATAGGTAGGACTGTCTGTCACTGGCGCTCTATAGGTGGATTTGAGCTGCCAATAATGAGCGGATTTGAATTTCTCGATCAATTCAACCACTGACGAGGGATCAATCCGCGCTTCGTGTGTGCCGGGCAGGAGGACGCCATCCGATTGGGCAAATCGTCGATGCAGGGCATCCACCGGGTCAACCGGCGCAGTCCCAGTGGTAAATACGACGCGGCCGTCTCCATGGATTGTTACCCGATAGACGGGGCACGTTCCATAACAGGCAGATCGTTCCAAGGTAATCGCCGTTTGGGCAGGATCAATGTTGGCAGGTTGGGCGCTGCATGAGAGGGGTAGAAGCGCAATGATCGCAAAAACAATGTGTGCGACCCCACTGCGCGAAACTTTCATACCTTGCCCCATGCTATCACCATCTCCCTGTTCGGGAATTTATGGCGGCAGATTGCAATCGGGCCAAGCCTTTCAAGCGTCGGGAACAGGCAATTCGCAATGGTCTTGCCGTGGGTGACGAAATCGCCAATTCCAGGGCAGCAGATCGCCCAGACTGCTGACCGGATAATCCGCGATCCGGGCTAACACGTCGGCTAGCCAGGCTTGCGGGTCGATGTCGTTAAGCCGGGCGGACTGGATCAGCGTGTAGAACACAGCAGCCCGCTGCCCACCACGATCTGACCCGCAAAACAGCCATGCCTTCCTGCCCAAGGGCACGCAGCGCAATGCCCGTTCCGCTGCATTGTTGGTCAGGCAAATTCGTCCGTCATCAAGGAAGCAGGTGAAGGCATCCCAGCGGCGCAGCATGTAGTTGATCGCCTTGGCCAGATCGTGGTTGCGCGACAGCTTGGCCATCTGGGCGGTCAGCCAGACATGCAGTCCGTCCACCAGCGGCGCGCTCAGCTCCTGCCGAGTGGCGAGCCGTTCGCTCGCCCCCTTGCCATTGATAGCGCGCTCGACGTCAAACAGCGCGTCGATCCGCTGCACCGCCTCCAGCGCGATGGGATAGATGTGGCTGGCGCGCTCGCCACGGCTGCGCCGGCGGACGGTTGCCTCGACATCGGCCAGTTCGAAGAACTTGCGCCGGGCATGGGCAAAGCAGCCTGCCTCCAGGATCGGGCCCGGTTCACGCCCGATGGCATAAAGCTCGGAATAGCCGCCATAGGCATCTGCCTGCAGGATACCTGACCATGACTTCAAATGGGCGCGCGGGTGTTCGCCACGCCGGTCGCGAGAGTAGTAGAACAGGGCTGCGGGCGGATCGGCGCCGCCAAAGGGGAGGTCATCGCGGACATAGGTCCACAAGCGCGCCGTATCGGTCTTGCCTTTGGCCATGACCGGCACGGTGGTGTCGTCGCCATGGAGGCGCTGCGCAGCCAGGACATGGGCCTCGATCAGCCGATAGAGCGGCATCAGGGCGAAGGCTGCCGCGCCAACCTGATCGGCCAGCGTGGATGTGGCAAGCGGCACGCCTTCGCGGGCAAAGCGCTCGGCCTGCCGGTTGAGGGGCTGGTGCTGGCCATATTTCTCGAACAGCAGCATGGCCAGAAAGCTGGGACCGGCCCAACCACGCGGCACGACATGGAAGGGCGTCGGCGGCTGTGTGATGGTCTCGCAATCCCGGCAGGAGAATTTCTCGCGGACGGTCTGGATGACCTTCCATGCCCGGGGGATCACCTCCAGCGTCTCGGTCACATCCTCGCCCAACTTCGAGAGGCGGTTGCCGCCACAGGCCGGGCACGAGCATGGCGCGGGAATGACAACCCGCTCACGCGGCAGGTGTTTGGGGAACGGCTTGCGGGATGGCTTCTTGCGCTCGAAAGGCGGGACACTGGTGGTCTTTGCCACTGCCGCCTCGGCAGCCAGGTCATCCTCGCGGGCGTCGCCCTCGAGATCCTCGAGTTGCAATTCCATCTGGTCGAGCAAGCGGCGGCTGCGCTCGGCGGTGGCGCCATATTGCTCGCGGCGCAGCTTTGCGATCTGGAGCTTGAGGTGAGCGATCATCGCCTCGGTGGCGCTGGCTTGGGCCTGAGCATTGGCCAATTGCGCTTCGGCTTGATCGGCGCGCTGAAGGGTGGCCGCCAGCAGCGCCTTGAGCGCTTCCAGATCGTCCGGAAAGGGCGAAACGGCGGTATCCATGGAGAGATGGAATCATAGAAACGCACCAAGGTGAAGCAGGAAAGAGTCGCGTCGCCAAAGAAATAGGGCCTATCCGGCGCTCTCCGGTCGCCAGGAATGCTGCGGGTTCCGCCAGTCGATGCCCTCCAGCAGGCAAGCCAACTGCGAACTGGTCAGCGATACCATGCCATCCTTGGCGGAGGGCCAGATGAAGCGGCCCTTCTCCAGCCTTTTGGCGTACAGCGACATGCCGATGCCATCATGCCAGATGATCTTGAGCAGCGATCCAGCCCGGCCGCGAAAGACGAAAAGGTCGCCGCCATGGGGGTTGCGCCCCAGCCCCTGCTGGACCTGTAACGCCAGACCCTGCATGCCTCTGCGCATATCGGTATGGCCCATGGCGATCCATACCCGCGCGCCCGGTGGGATCACCGCAGAGCCTTCAGCGTGGCTGCCGCCAGCGTTGGCGATGCCGCAGCAAAGATGCTGACGCGCCCAGCTCCTGGCAGATCCACAACAATAACCGGGCCCGGCGACTTGGGCGTCGGCGTATTGTCAGTGGGTAAGATCAGAGCCTGTGCAAATTCCGCCATCTCGACCGGCTGCCGGAGCTTGCGGCGCCATGTGTAGATCCGCGCCGTCGAAATATCGTGTTCACGGGCCACGTCTGCGACGCATGCGCCGGGAGCGAAAGCCTCGGTCAAGATCCGCAGCCGCTCCTCGTCATTCCACCGTCGGCGCCGCTCAGGCCCGTTCATCACCGTGATTTGCCGCATTCACCGTAAGCGGTGTTTTCAGCCCACGGCGGTCCATGGCATGAGTTCGTGAACCCGGTTTGCATGATGGCCATTCGCCAGTTTGGTGAGGGTTTCGCTCAGCCAGCGGTGCGGATCGATCCCGCTGAGTTTACAGTTCTCGATAAGCGTGGCGATCACCGCCCAGTTGTCACCGCCCTCGTCGGAACCCGCGAACAGTGCATTCTTTCGGTTGAGGGCCAGCGGCCTGATGCTGCGCTCGACGGTGTTGCTGTCCAGGTCGATACGGCCGTCGTCGAGGAAGCGGATGAGGCCATCCCATCGCGTGAGTGCATAGCGGATTGCCTCGCCAAGCTTGGCTTTGGCGCTGACTTGTCGGTTCCGGGCTTCAAGATAGTGGCGCAAATCCTCCACGATGGCGCGGGAACGCTCGCTGCGGGCGGCTTGCCGCTGCTGTGCAGGCGCACCGCGCACATCGCCCTCAATGGCGTAGAGCAAGGCGATGCGGCGTAGCACTTCGGTCGCGACCGGCGATGAGTCGGCCAGGTCATAGAACTTGCGCCGCACATGCGCCCAGCAGAAGGCCAGGCGCAGCTGTCGCCGGCGCTTGGCGAGCGCGGCGTAACCGCCATAGCCATCGACCTGCAAAATGCCGGCAAAGTCACCAAGATGAAGTTCCGGGCGCTCGGCCTTGCGGTCAGGGGCATAGACGTAGGCTACCAACGGTGGGGCTGTGCCGCCCCATGGCCGGTCATCGCTGGCATAAGCCCAGAGCTGACCCGTCTTCGTTCGCCCGCGCCCCGGATCAAGCACGGGGGCCGTGGTCTCGTCGGCAAAGAGCCGCTCGGATCGTCGGAGCCGTTCCAGCATATGGTCACGCAGCGGGCGAAGATACCAGGCTGCCCGCCCGACCCAGTCGGCCAGCGTGGATCGATCGAGCTGAATGCCTTGCCGGGCGTAAATCTGCGCCTGGCGGTACAGCGGGAGGTGGTCGGCATACTTGGCGACCAGCACCTGCGCGATCAGCGCTTCAGTGGGCAATCCGCCTTCAACGATCCGGGCGGGAACCGGAGCTTGCCGGACAGTGCTCTCACATGACCGGCAGCCATAGCGCGGTCGGCGGGTGACCAGCACGCGGAAGGTGGTCGGCACGACATCGAGGCGTTCCGCCACATCTTCGCCAATCTGATGAAGCTGGCCGCCACAGCAAGGGCAGGCTTTGTCCTCGACATCGACAACCTGTTCGATCCGCTCGAGATGGGCGGGGAGCGAGCCGCGATTAACCCTGCGCGGTTGATCCGCCGGAGTACGGCTTGCCCTGTCCCGGGCATGCTCGGCCTCGGCAAGAGCGGTTTCGACTTCCTCCAGAGCCAACTCGAACTGGTCGGGTTCAAGCTGTTCGGAGCGGCGGCCAAAACGATGGCGTTGCAAGGCGGCAATGATCGCCTTCAGGCGTTCAACCTCGGCCTGAAATCCCTTCAGCGCGTCGAGTTCGCGGGCCTGTGCGAGGATAAGCGCCCGCAGCGCTTCGACATCGTCAGGAAGATCCGCCTCGATGAGCATGGAGGCAGTGAATCAGCCAGAAGCATCGCCGTCAACCGGCGATTTGTGGAGCGATAGGGCGGCGCCCACCGTGCACCCGACGCCAGTCCAGACCTTCCAGCAACGCGCCCAATTGCGCGGAGGTCAGGCGTATCACGCCATCCTGAATGCCGGGCCACTTGAAGCCGCCTGTCTCCAGTCTCTTGGCCATCAGGCAAAGACCTGTGCCGTCCCACCAGACCAGCTTGATCCGGTCAGCACGCTTTGCTCGGAATACATAAATCACCCCGGAATAGGGATCGCCACCATATTCGGCGCCGATCAGCGCCGCCAGGGCATCGGGTCCTTTGCGGAAGTCCACCGGGCGGGTCGAGACCATGACACGCGCCCCCGGCGCAATCCCGATCATTGGCCTGCCTGTAGAGCTTTGATCACCGCGACAGCCAGATCGGTGCGGGCGTTTCGCCCAATCCGAACCACCGTACCCCCGATCTCCACCTCCACGGTCCCATCATTGGGCACCGGGGCCGAGGCCGGGCCGACGACAGGCACAAACATGGGGTCGTGGCGAGGAGGCATCTGGCTGGCTTCGACCGCATAGCGCAACTCGCGCCGCCATGTGTACAGCAGCGCGGTGCTGACATCACGTTCCCGTGCAAAAGCCGCGATATTGTCGCAATGTTCCATATCGGCGACCAATGCCAACTTCTGCTCAAGCGTCCACAGCCGTCGTCGCCCGGCCATCGTGCTCAACACCTCCACGCGCCGAGGTGGCTTCAGACCCACTCCAATGCGGGTGTCCAATGCGCTCGTAAGCTTGTCGTCTTCCATCACGGACAGCATCTGCCCCAATCAGCAGAGCCTGCAAGGTGGCGCCAGAACACCGCTTACCATTCACCGCTCCTGAGAGTGCTCTCGAGAGCGCCCTTGAGAGCGTTTGCCTACCGGCAGGGCAAGGCGCGACCCGCCGGACGGATACCCATTCCTGCACTCCCCTGCTCGACGTTACGGTATGCGAGGCACGGCTATGCAGGAACCCGAACTGGACATCCCGGCCGTGCGTCGTGCGCGCGTGACGTGGAAAGCTTTGCTGGAACGCGAAGGACTGCTCCAGCTCCCCGCTGCTCACGATGCCTTGACTGCAAGGCTGATCGAGCGGGCAGGCTTTCCCGCCTATCAAGTCGGCGGATTTGCCCTTGTCGGCGCGCGTTACGGAAGGCCAGATATCGATCTCGAGCATTTCGGAGAGAAGAACCGCGCGGTCCAGGATGTTATCGATGGCTGCGCCTTGCCGGTGCTGGTCGATGGCGACGATGGCTACGGAGATGCCAAGAACGTCACAAGGACAGTGCGAGGATATGAGGCCCTGGGTGCCTCGGCGATTTTTCTCGAGGACCAGACCGCGCCCAAGCGCTGCGGGCATATGGCAGGCAAATCGGTGGTTCCGCGCGAGGATATGGTCGCGAAAATCCGCGCAGCCCTTTCCGCGCGTCAGAACGGTGACACATTCATCCTGGCGCGCACCGACGCGCTCGCCCCCGAAGGGGTCGAGAGCGCCATCGCCCGTGCCAAGGCCTATCTCGATGCGGGCGCCGATGGGGTCTATGTCGAAGGGCCGACAAGCATCGAGGAGCTCGAGCGTGTCGGCAAAGCGCTACGAGGCGCTCCCCTGGCGACCAGCGTGCTGGAGCGCGGCGGGGTGACGCCATGGCTCTCGCCCGACGAGTTTCGGGCGATGGGGTATTCGATGATTCTTTACCCCACGAGCGTGCTGTTTCGCCTTGCCTTTGCAACGGAGCAGGCGCTGGCGGACCTGCGGACCGCCAAGCCCCTCGACCCTTCCGCGAGCATTGACATGAAGGCCTTCGAGGGCCTCGTCGAGCTCGAGCAATGGGCGCGCATCGAGAGCGCATTCCCGGTCGGCAAGGACCGATAGCTTCCCTTCAGCACAGCCCCGTCCGGCGTGACGGGCGTGGGATTTTCCCGTTCCTGCAAGGAGTTCAAGGCAATGGCGCAGATGACAAGCGACTTCTTAGTGGAACGGCTCAAATCTTGGGGTGTGACGCGCATCTACGGCTATTCGGGCGATGGCATCAACGGCGTGCTGGGGGCGCTGCAGAGGGCCGAAAAAAATGGCGAGGGCATCGAGTTCATTCAGGTGCGCCATGAGGAGATGGCTGCTTTCATGGCGACCGCCCACGCCAAATTCACGGGCGAGCTTGGCGTGTGCCTCTCGACGGGTGGCCCCGGAGCCACTCATTTGCTGACGGGGCTCTACGATGCCAAGCTCGATCACGTGCCGGTGCTGGCGATTGCCGGCCAGGCTGAAACAACGGTTCGCGGCGCCAGTTATCAGCAGGAGCTCAATCTCGATCGACTCTTTGCGGACGTCGCTTCCTATGTTCAGGAGGTGTCGGCGCCGGCCCAGGCGCGGCATGTCACCGATCGAGCTATCCGGGTGGCGATAGCGCAGCGCGATGTCTCGGCGATCATCCTGCCCAAGGATGTCCAGGACCAGCCCTATGAAACCCCGGCCCAGAAACATGGATATATAAGATCGGGAACCGGTTATGCCGCCCCCTTGGTCGTTCCCCATGCCGCGGATCTTGAACGGGCCGCCCAGATACTCAACGCCGGCAGCAAGGTCGCCATTCTGATCGGCGCGGGCGCGCGCGGCGCGGCTCCGCAGGTTGTCGAGGTGGCTCAACGCCTCGGGGCCGGGGTGGCCAAGGCGTTGCTCGGCAAGGATGTGCTCCCTGACGATCTGTCTTTCGTTACCGGCGCCATCGGTTTGCTTGGCACCAAGCCTTCCTCGGATTTAATGAGGGAGTGCGACACGCTGCTGCTCATCGGCACCGGTTTTCCCTGGGCTGAATTCCTGCCCAAGGACGGTCAGGCGCGCGCCGTCCAGATCGACCTCAGCCCGGCCATGCTTTCTCTGCGCTACCCGGTCGAGGTCAATCTGCACGGCGATGCCGCCGAGACGCTCAGCGCCCTCCTGCCGCTTCTTCGCCATAAGGAAGATCGCACATGGCAGGATGAAATCGCAAAGGGCATCCAAGCCTGGTGGCAGACGCTCGAAGAGCGTGCCATGGCCAGGGCCGAGCCGGTCAATCCCCAGCGCGTGGTATGGGAAATGTCGCCGCGCCTGCCCAGCGATGCCATCGTTACCTCCGATTCCGGCTCCTGCGCGAACTGGTATGCGCGCGATTACCGGGTCAAGGCGGGGCAGCGCGCTTCTCTATCGGGAGGCCTGGCATCGATGGGCGCGGCTGTGCCCTATGCCATCGCCGCCAAATTTGCGCATCCCGCACGGCCTGTCGTGGCGTTGGTCGGGGATGGGGCGATGCAGATGAACAATCTGGCCGAGCTCATCACCGTGCAGAAATACTGGCAGCGCTGGAGCGATCCGCGCCTTGTCGTGTGCGTCTTCAACAATTGCGATCTCAATGAGGTCACCTGGGAGCAGCGAGTGATGGAAGGCAATCCGCGGTTCCCCACCACGCAGGACATTCCCGACGTTCCCTATGCGCGCTTTGCCGAGATGATCGGCCTCGGCGGCATCTATGTCGACGATCCCGAGCAACTTGGGGGCGCATGGGAGAGGGCGCTCGCCGCCGATCGCCCGACGGTGATCGAGGTCAAAACCGATCCTTCGGTTGCGCCGTTCCCGCCCCATCTGACCCTCGCCCAGGCCAAGGGCTTCATGAGTGCGATGGCGAAGGGCGACGAGAGCGTGGGGACTGTGATCGCAGACACGGCTCGTCAGATTTTCAAGGACATCACCGGCTAGGCAACCCCTCAGGGAGATAAGACAATGAGCAAATCACACGCAGCCGGCGCTATCGCCTGCGGGCTGATCGCCGGTCTGGCCATCACAGCGATGCTGATTGCCGGCGAGCGCAGGGCCCGCGCGCCTTCGGAACTGACCCAGCTCGAACGGGCGAGCGCGGAAAAGCTCAAACTGGATACTCCGCCACCCGGTTCCCTGCCTTCAGCCGGGGAGCAGGCTTTCGTACAGGCCGGCCATCTCGCGCTCTCGGCGCTGGCGGGTGCGGCCTACGCCGCCACCGTTGAGGAGGACGCACCGGTTCTTGCCAGCGGTATAGGCTTTGGCCTTGCTTTCTATGGCCTGGCCCATTGGATCGCAGGTCCTCTCCTCGGGGTAAAGAAGCCCGAATGGACCTCCGCGCGCAAGGTCATCGCCATGCATACGATCAATCACATCGGTCTGGGGCTGTTGACCGCCCTGGGCGCCAAGGCATCACGCAATCGACAGGAGCAAGCGCAATGAAGGCTGTTATCTTTCACGCCATCGGCGACATCCGCATCGAGGAGGTGGCCGAGCCCACCATCGAGGCGCCCACCGACGCCATTGTCCGCCTGACAGCCAGCGCCATCTGCGGCACCGATCTTCATTTTGTGCGCGGCACCTTCAGCGGCGTCGACAAGGGCCAGATCCTGGGACATGAGGGCGTCGGCGTGGTCGAGACCGTCGGTGAGGGCGTCAGCAACATTAAGGTGGGGCAGCGCGTCATCATTCCCTCGACGATCGGTTGCGGCCACTGCCAATATTGCGAGAAGGGCTTCTTTGCCCAGTGCGACAATGCCAATCCCGGCGGCAAGCTGGCCGGAACCGCCTTCTTTGGCGGGCCTGTGGCGGCAGGCGGATACAAGGGTCTTCAGGCCGAAAAAGCCCGCGTGCCCTGGGCGGATACCAATCTTGTTCCGGTGCCGGACGACATCAGCGACGATCAGGCCATCCTCATGAGCGATATTCTCCCCACCGCCTGGTTCGGCGCGGATCTCGCCCAGATCGAGGAGGGGGATCATGTGGTCGTCTTCGGTTGCGGTCCGGTGGGACAGCTGGCGATTGCCTCGGCGATGGTGATGGGCGGCAAGGTGATCGCGGTCGATCGGCTCCCAGACCGCCTGGATCTTGCGCGGAGACAAGGCGCGCAGGTGATCAACTTCGATGAGGTCGATCCGGTCGAGGCAATCCGCAAGCTTACCGATGGCGATGGCGCTCGCCGGATCATCGATGCGGTCGGCATCGATGCCCAGCATGCGCATGATGGGCCGGCAGCGCCCGGCTTGCTCGACAAGCTGGCGACTGCCGTCGAGCAGAGGTTTGTCGAGCCGGCCGCGCGCGCAATCGGCAGTCATTTTGTTGCCGGTAACAGCCCGAACCAGGTCCTCGAATGGGTGGTGGAGGCCATAGCCAAGGGCGGAACGCTGGCGATCATCGGTGTCTACCCGCCGACCGATACCCATTTCCCGATCGGCGCGGCGATGAACAAGAACATCACCATGCGCATGGGGAACTGCAATCACCGTCGCTATTATGACGTGCTGATCGATCATGTCCGGTCCGGGACGCTGGACCCGACACGTATCCTGTCCCAGACCGAACCCATGACGGGTGCCATCGAGGCCTATAAGGCATTCGACGAGAGGCAGCCGGGATGGATGAAGGTTGAACTGGAGCCATCGGCTTAGCTTCATGCGGTGCCGGGCCGTTTTCGCCGCCTTTGCATGTGTCAAAGCAGAGGGTAGCCACCCCGGTGCGAAGCAACTACGGCTCACATCGATGCCGTGGCCACCGATTCATGGCGTTGTCTTGCGTATCCGGGCCTTTTGCGACCCGGCCCGGATACGTAATTCGCAGGAAATCCAGCGGCGCATCCCCGCGGCGCGGTTCGCGGAGAAGCTTGCCCTCACTCTGCAGATGAGCTGAGAGTCCCGCTTTCGCCGGGGGAGATCGACCGGGCAAGTGCGCTTGGCAGGGATCGCATCGACAATGTAGGATCGGCGCTGGCGTCAAACCCAGACCGGTGATTAGCGGCAGGGTCGCCGGGCCAGTCCCTACGATCAGACGCTATCCGGCCTTTGAAAGAAGGCAGGTATCATGTGCGGGTCCTGCGATTCTGCACCGTCGGATTGCATCGCCTGGCGATCGGAAAAATTTGTTTCATCCGCGAGCATGCCGGTGAATTCGAAGCATAGGGCATCGAGGCGATGTTTGAGATCGTTGTTCGAGACATCCCCGATCATGGTCATTGCACCCTGCGACCATTGTCCCATGCCGCCAAGTGCCGGATGGTTGAACCGGGCCTGAAGGCCCCCGCCCTTTGAAAGGGACTCAAGAAGGATGAAGGCCGCCTCGGGATCGATGCCTTGGCGCGCCGCGGCGCTATCGAGGTTCGCCCTGCCTTTTTCGCTCAAGTCACGCATCGTCTCGCTCCTCTGCTGTTGCCCGCAGGGTTGTCTTCAGAGGGAAGCAATGATTGGCCGGGCGGTTCCGTGAAACGGGCGACGTGACAAAGCAGCAATTTGCCGCGGATCTAACGTCAGGCTTGGCTTGGGGGCCAATAGGGATCGGAAGAGGAATTCCTTTCTTTCAGAGCCCAGCGCATGCTGGACAAACTGAGACCCAAGGTCGCCAGTTGTCTTGTCACTTGAGTAGAGGGCAAGGTGTGAGGTGGGAGAGGCTGATCTGTTCGAAGAGGTCCGGGTCCGTCACTTTTCTGGAAGAATATTGACGCTCAATGGATGGAAGCCTTTTCATCGGCCGCAGAAGCTATCATAGGCTTCTTGCGCGATGTCGCAGGCCACCTGCGCCAAAACATCGTAGTCCGGTTCGCCGCCTTGCTCCCGAACCTCTTCAATGCCAGCCCTGATGGCGGTCAGATAGGCCTGTCGGGCTATGAAGAGTCCCGCCTCATCCGCGCCGATGACATGCATAGGCGGAAACGGTCCGCCAGGTTCACCTTCGGGATGCTGGCTCATTCTGTGTTCCCCCCATAAACATCTAGTTTTCGTGACCGGGTCTCCAGCGAATGGACAGTGCATTCAGACGATACGTGCGGATTGAGCGATCACGTACAAAAGAAGGGCGTCGAAAGAGCAAACGGTGATGAGAGGTTTCCGCTTTGCTGTCCCCCTTCGAGATTGCCTCAACGATCTTCAGCCAGCGCACTCAGGCGCTGGAAATCTGGGCTGGCGGGGCGTTGGTCGATCGCAGCAGTTATCCCACTTCTCTGACACCGGAGGCCAGCAGACCCCCGGGACAGGCAGACCCGTGCCGGAGATCAAAGCGCTGGCAGCACCTGCTCGGCAAAACCCCAACCGCGCAATGAGGGGTAGGAGGCGCGTTCGATCAGACAGCCGGCATCGGCGATCGAAAAAGGATGGGCATTGTCCATGCCTTCCAGTTCATCCCATGTGATTGGCAGGGCGACGGGAGCGCCCTGCCGCGCGCGGGCGGAATAGGGCAGCACCGCGGTACTGCCGCGCTGGTTGCGCAGCCAGTCGATGAAGATGCGCCCCTTGCGCTTTGCCTTGCTCATGGTGGCGGTGAAACGGTCAGGCTCTGCCAGCACCATGGCCTCGGCAAAGCGTCTGGCAAAATCCTTGTGGATGTCCCAGTCGTGGCCCGGCGTAAGCGGCACAACCACATGCACGCCTTTGCCCCCCGAAAGCATGGCAAAGCTGACAAGGCCGATGTCGGAGAGATGGTGAGCGATGTCCTGCGCGGCGCGGCGGACATGGGCAAAGTCAAGCCCTTCATCGGGATCGAGATCGAAGATCATGCGGTCGGGGCGTTCGACCTCTTGCGCGCGGCTGCCCCAGCCATGGAATTCGATGGTGCCCATCTGGACGCAGGCAAGGATACCGGCGGCATCTGTCAGATAGAGATAATCCTCGGTGCCCCCGTCCTTTTCGGTGATGGGCACATGGCTGATCTCCGGGCCGAAGGAGCCGCTGTCGTGCTTCTGGAAAAAGCAGGCCTTGGCGCGGCCCTGGGGGCAGCGGACCAGGCTCATCGGACGGTTGGCGGCAAAGGGCAGCATCAAGGGGGCCATCGCTGTATAGTAATCGGCCAGATCGCCCTTGGTCTGACCGCTCTCGGGGAAGAGAACGCGGCTGGCATGGGTGATGTTGATCGCAGGGGTTTCA
>NZ_BCZE01000054.1 GCF_001598555.1 Novosphingobium rosa NBRC 15208 | reverse complement strand
GGCGCGCGGCGGCATGACCAGCCACGCCGCCGTGGTGGCGCGCGGCATGGGCCGCCCCTGCGTTTCGGGCATGGGCACGCTCTCGATCGACAACGCCAGCCGCACGCTCCGTTTCGGCGGCCGCGCGCTGAAGGAAGGCGATGTCATCACCATCGATGGCAGCACCGGCGATGTCTTCGCTGGCGCCGTCCCCACCATCGAGCCCGAGCTGGGTGACGATTTCGCCACCCTCATGGGCTGGGCCGACAAGCACCGCCGCATGAAGGTGCGCACCAATGCCGAAACGCCCGAGGATTGCCGCATGGCGCGCAACTTCGGCGCCGAGGGCATCGGCCTGTGCCGCACCGAGCATATGTTCTTCGACGCCGAGCGCATTCCTTACGTGCGCCAGATGATTCTGGCCGAGGATGAGGCCGGTCGCCGTTCGGCGCTGGCGCATCTGCTCCCCGCACAGCGCGAGGACTTCCGCGCCATCTTCAAGATCATGGCCGGCCTGCCCGCCACGATCCGCCTGCTCGATCCACCGCTCCACGAGTTCCTGCCGCACAGCGAGGCGGATTTCGCGGATCTCTCGGAAACCGTGGGCATCGGCGTGGAAACCCTCAAGCGCCGCGCGGGCGAACTGCATGAGTTCAACCCCATGCTCGGCCATCGCGGCTGCCGCCTCGCCATCACCTTCCCAGAGATCTACGAAATGCAGGCCCGCGCCATCTTCGAGGCGGCCTGCGATGTCGCGGCGGAAAGCGGTGAAGCCATCGTGCCGGAAGTGATGATCCCGCTCGTCGCCACCAAGCGCGAGGTCGAGATCCTCAAAGCCCTGATCGACCGCACCGCCGCCAAGGTCTTCGAGGAAAAGGGCAAGGTGCTGGACTATCTCGTGGGCACCATGATCGAGCTGCCGCGCGCCGCGCTGATGGCCGGAGAGATCGCGGAAGAAGCGCGCTTCTTCTCCTTCGGCACCAACGATCTGACGCAGACCACGCTGGGCATCAGCCGCGACGATGCCGCGCGCTTCCTGGGCGCCTATGTCGATCAGGGCATCTACCCGCGCGATCCCTTCGTCAGCCTGGATATCGAGGGCGTGGGCCAGCTGGTGTCTCTGGCCGCCGAGCGTGGCCGCAAGACCCGCCCCGACATCAAGCTGGGCATCTGCGGCGAGCATGGTGGCGATCCCGCCTCCATCGCCTTCTGCGAGGCGACCGGGCTGGATTACGTCTCGGCCTCGCCGTTCCGCGTGCCGATTGCGCGACTGGCGGCGGCTCAGGCGGCGATCAGGGGGTGATTTAAGGGATAAGTGCGAGGGGGTTACCCCCTCGCGCTCCCATGACGTCTCCCGACGCATGGGCAGTGGCACCCGACCCTTGCGTGCCACCTCTCCACCAGCACAAGGAAAAGGCGCCGCAGGCAGGAAGCCACGGCGCCTTTTCTCGTTTAAAGCCTGCGGCGCGGCAAGCTGAGCGCAACGCCGAACCCGATGCGCGACGTAGACATTAACGGGAGCGCGAGGGCGATGGCCCTCGCATCGTCTCTTCCTGCCTTCTTACCAACCCCCGCCTAACGCCAGAAACAGGTTCACCTGATCGTGAGCCAGCCCCTCACGCGCGCTCAGTTCCGAAGCCTTGGCGCCCAGGGCCCCCTGACGCCCGCCGATGTCCGCCAGCAGCGGCGAACGACCGGCGGCACGCAGACGCCGCGCCTCATCGGCGGCTTTGTCCGCCGCCTCACGCGCCGCGACGATGGCCACGGCGCGGTCACGGTCCTGCGCATAGGCGTTGAGCGCCGTCTCGGTCTCACGCAGAGCCCCCAGCACCACGCCATCGAAGCGGGCCAGCGCCGCATCGGCATCGGCGCCTGCCGCGCGGACCTTGGCGCGGGCTCCGGCGCCGGGGATGTTCCAGCGGATCAGGCCCCCCGCGCTCCACATGTTGGCGGCGGCCTGTCCAAGGTCCTTGAGGAAGCCCAGCGAGCCGCCTGACAGGCCGATCCCCACCTGAGGATACAGCTCGGCGGTGGCCACGCCGATACGCGCCGTGGCCCCTGCCAGACGGCGCTCGGCCATGCGCACGTCCGGGCGGCGGCGCAGCAGGGCGGCGCCATCGCCGACGGGCAGCGGATCCTTCAGCTGGGGGATGGCGTTGCAGCTTTCGGCCTCACGCGGGTATTCCGTGGGGGTGCGGCCCATCAGATAGGCCAGCCGGTAGAGCGCCGCCTGAGCCCGCGCCTTCTGCACCGGCACCAGCGCGCGCAACTGTTCGTAGCGGCCTTCGGCGGCGGTCACGTCCACCGTGGAGGTGCGACCGGCAGCTTGCAGGCGTCTGGCGATCTCCAGCGCATGGCCTTGCAGCTCCAGCGCGTGTTCGGCCAGCTCGCGGTCCTCATTGGCGCCGCAGATGGTGATGTAGGCGCGGGCCACATCGGCGGCGAGGGTCACCTTCACCGCACCGATGGTGGCCTGGGTGGCTTCCTCGTCGGCGCGGGCGGCCTCGATGCTGTGCTTGATGCGCCCGAAGAGGTCGATCTGATACGACATGGAGGCCGAGGCCGATCCCAGGGTCGCCACCGGGATCGGCTCTTCCAGCAGGTAGCTCTCGCCCGAAAGGCGGGCGCGCTGCACGCCGAAGCTGGCGGCGAAATCGGGTTCGCGCTGGCCCTCGGCGGCGGCGGAGACGGCGCGGGCGCGGGTCAGGCTGGCCTGCGCCACGCGCAGGTCGATGTTGGCGGCCAGCGCCTGCTCTTCCAGACCGTCGAGCACCGGATCGTCATAGAGGTGCCACCAGCGGGCGGGCAGATCGTCGCGGGAGATGCCGCCGGTCTGCTGGAGGGCATCGCCCTCGCGGAAGGCGCCCTGCGTGGCGGGGTTATCGATCACCGGTTTCTGGGCGACATGGGGCGGCACGCCGCAGCCCGCCAGCGCCAGAAGGGCAACCCCGGAAAGCAGACGCCTCACCGGTGCTGCCCCTGCTGCTTCGGCGCGCCCTGATCCAGCGTCACCGTGGCGGTGCGGCCCGAGATCAGCGCCACATCGGCGGGCGGATTGTCCAGAGCGATACGCACCGGCACGCGCTGGGCCAGACGCACCCAGCTGAAGTTGGGATTGATCGCGGGCAGACCGTTGGGGCTGGCCGAGCGGTCATGATCCTCGATGGCCGAGGCGATGGAGGTGACATGACCGGTCAGCGTCCGGCTCTCGCCCATCAGGCGCACGGTGGCGCGCTGGCCGATATGGACCTGAGGCAGTTTGGTTTCCTCGAAATAGCCCTCGATGCGCAAGGAGCCGGTGTCCACCAGCGCCAGCACCGGCTTGCCCGGCGACACATAATTGCCGGGCCGCAGCGACAGATCCGACAGGCGCCCATCCAGAGGCGCCAGCACCCGGGTGCGCTCAAGGTTCAGCGCCGCCACATCGCGGGCGTTCTTGGTTTCGGCCACGGCGGTCTGGGCCTCGGCCAGGGCGGCGCGGGCCTCGGCCAACCTGGCCTCTCCCTCGGCCACCTTGGTCTGGCTCTGCTCGGTGGTTTCGGTGGCGACCAGATCGCCCAGACCCTTGTTGCGGGCGGCCTCGCGGCGGGCCTCGCTGACGCTGGCCGTGGCGCTCTGAATCGCGGCCCCGGCGCGGATCACGGCGGCGGCGGCCTTCTGCTGCCCCACCTCAGCCTGATGCAGCGCCAGTTCAAAGCGGGCGCGGTCGATCTCGAAGAGCACATCGCCGCGATGCACCAGCTGGTCGTTGCCGACATAGACCCTGGTCACCAGCCCCTGCACGTCGGGGGCCACCTGCACCACTTCGGCGCGGACGCGGCCATCGCGGGTCCATGGGTCCACCTGATAGTGGGTCCACAGGGCGCGCGCGCCGATCACCGCCACGATCACCGCCGCTCCGGTGATGGCGACCTGGATCACCTGACGCAGATTGCGGGAAACGGGGGCGTTCATGGCAGCAGTCCTTGCGGTACGGGGAGGGGATAGAGGGTGATGAGGCACCAGACCGTGACGAAAACGGCCGTATCGAACAGCACGGGATGCCAGACCCAGCGATAGAAGCGCGCAGCCACCAGCAGGCGGTGGATCAGCAGCGCGATGACAAAGGCCAGAAAGGCGGTGACGGGCACGGTGGCCACCAGCACCCCGCCGAAACTGTATTCCGGGATCATGCCGTTACCTCCGGGCTGGGGCCTTCCGGCGCGAAGGCCGGGGCGGTGGGGAAAAGATTGCGGCGCATCGCCACCAGCGCGGCGCGGCCCTGCGCGCGGTTGGCGACGATCAGGGCGCCGGGGCCGATCAGCGCCTCGGTCGCCTCGGGCGGGGTGTCGAGCGTCAGGCGCAGCGCCTTGTCGATCTGGCCCAGCAGCTGCGGCGGCGGGGCATCGCCGGGCTGGCTGCTGGCGAAATGCTCCTGAGCGGTGCGCAGCAGGCGGGTCAGCGCCACGCGGGGGGCACGCGGCGCGTTCACCCGCAAATGCTGGATCGTCACCAGATTGAGCGCCACGCGCACCTCGCCAAGGCCTGCCACCGAACCGTCGGTGTCATCGGTCAGGCGCTGGGTGATGAGGGCCAGCTGGTCGGTGGCGCGCACCAGCGTGCGGTTGGGATCGGGCGGGGTGCGGGCCCCGGCCAGCACCGCCAGATCATGGTGCAGGCGCTTGACCAGCACGGCGATGGCGCTTTCCGAGCTGACCTTGCGGAAGGTGGCGGTCACGCCCACCGCCACCGCCACGGCCACCACCTGCCCGCCATTGGTGTTGATGAAATGGGCCAGATCGGCGGTGTAGGTCTCGGTGATGGCGATGCCGCTGCCGAAGCCGACCATAAAGGCCGTGGCCGTGCCGCCATAGCGCGGGTGCATCATGAAAATGCCAGCCACCAGACAGATCGGCAGCAGCACCAGGCACAGCATCTCGAAGGTTTCGATATGCGGCAGGATCCCGAACAGCACCACCCCCGCCACCGGCACGCTGGCGATGATCGAGCCGCCGAAGTTGAGGATCGCGGGCACCGGATTGTCCAGCGCGGCGAAGAGGCAGCAGAACACCGCGGTCATCGCCGCCGCGCCGCCACCATCCACCCAGCCGGTCCAGATCCAGAAGGTGCAGATCAGCATCAGCGCGAACATCGCGGCAAGGCCTGCCAGCACCGCCGATCCGGGATCGGTGTGCAGCTTCAGCGGGATGCGCTCGGCCACCAGTTCATCGGGCAGCGGCGCATGGGGATTGTCGAGCCTTGCCAGCAGCTGGCGGCATTCGGCGATCACCGTGGCGCTTTGCGACAGGCGCACCAGAAAGCTTTCGCGCAACAACCCGCGCCAGTCGCGCTCTTGCGGCGCCATATGCAGATAGTCGGGGATGGCGGGCGGCGCGCCCGCCTCCAGCCAGCGGTCGGTGCCGGCAAGCGCGTCCGCCAGCACCGGATCGTCGCCCAGCGCCGCACGGCGGTCCACGCTGCCCGACAGCAGCGGCAGCAGCAGCAGCATGCGGTAGAGCAGCGCCTGCACCACCCGCGTCGCCTCGCGCCAGTGCGAGGTGTCGTAAGGCACATGGGTGGCCAGCGCGATGCAGTCCAGCGCATCGACGGCCAGCCTGCGGCGGTCGACCATCTCATCGGGGTTGCCCGCGATGGCGTCGCGCATCCATTGCTCGGCATCGGAGAGCCAGCCGTGCAGGCGCGGCCCCAGCCGCTCGCCCACCGACATCGGCCAGAAGATGCTGTGCACGACCGTGACGCAGACGATGCCCAGCGTGATCTCGGTGACGCGCGCCGCCGCGGTGTCGAAGATCGCCTCGGGCCGGTCCACGCTGGAAAAGCCGATGATCGCGGCGGTGTAGCCCGCCAGCATCATCACATAGGCGCGCGGGGAACGGTCCAGCAGCGAGACCGTCAGGCAGAAACCCACCCAGCTGGCGAGGCCAAGGCTGAGCAGCGCGGGCCAGTCCACCAGCGCGGGCACCATCGCCACCGCCACCGCCGCGCCGATGGTGGTGCCCATCACGCGGTAGATCGATTTGGAGCGGGTGGCGCCCGACAGGGGATTGCTGGTGATGTAGACGGTGGTCATCGCCCAGAAGGGCATGGGCAGGCCGATCATCAGCGCGATGCCCAGCGCGGCAAAGGCCGCCGCGGCGGTCTTGAGCGAATAGAGCGTGGCGGGCCCCAGATTCTTCATCGATCCCGCCCTGCCTGACAGGCACGCGCCGCCGCCGCGCGTCGGGCAACACCCGCCACGCCGGCGTGATGCACGCAAGCCGTAAAGGCGGCCATGCAGGCATGGCCGCTGTTCCAGTCCAATGGGGTCAAGATCATTAGGTCTCTCATACCCCCCCAACTGCCCCGTTACGCAGGGGCGTCCCCACAATCAATCCGACCAACCGCCAATAGAACCTGCCCCTTCGTCTACCCCGAAGATCTTCAGAACTGGTGACGCAAACCCAGATTGATCGTGGTGGTATCCCCCGAGACCAGCCCTGCGGTGCGCGCCACGGTCAGCTCGCCGCGCAGCAGGCGGGTCATCGCCAGCGAGCCATGCAGCGCCACCTCCACCCAGGGATCGCGCAGGCGAAAGGCATTGGCGCCCGGCCCCGGCAGACCCGGACCCGATCCCGCAGGCCCGCCGACGCCGCCCACCCCGCCCGCTCCGGCAAAGGAGGTGGCGTTGCTGGACCACAAGCCCGCAAGCGACACGCCCAGATAGCTGCGCCGCGCCCGGCCCACCATATGGTCGGCGCGCAGGCGCATGGTGCCGGTCCAGGTCGGTTCGCCAGTGGCGTAATCCTGACCGGGGATGACGGGCTGGCCGGGCGCGGACAACACGGTGCCCGCCGGACGCAGCCAGCGCCCCCAGGCATAGACCGCCGCCACGGTCGGCGTGATGAAGGTGCGGTTGCTGACCGGGATCATCTTGCCCAGACTGACGCCCGCCGCGTAATAGGGGCTGCCGCCGGGGCCGTTGCTGGGGCGCACGGTGGTGTTCACCCCGCTGCCATCGTCGACCCGCACCGCGCCGAAATGCTGCCAACCATAGCTGACATAGCCATCGAGCAGCCAGTTGTTCAGATTGATCCCCCCCGCCAGCGTGCCGACATTGAAGGTGGAGGCCGCCGACACCGCATCGGAAAGCAGCGGCGTGTGATAGCGCATGGCGCCCGCCTGCACATAGCCATGGCCGATCTGGCGGCGCAGCTCGACCGCGCCATAGGCGCCGGTCGCCCCGCCATCGCGCGGGGCCAGACCGCCCGAGACGCCGATCGACCACAGGGCGGGCGGCGGCACGATCAGCGGATGGTTGCCCGCATCGGGCGGGACGGCGACGCCGGGAACCTGCAGGCAATGCTCCATGCCGTCGGCGGGGCAAGGGACGGTGGCGGGTTCGGGCAGGGTTTCGGGCGCGCTGGTCTGGGCCAGCGCTGTCAGCGGGACGGTGCTGAGCGCTCCCATGGACAGGAGGCCCATGCAGTGGGCCGCGATCTCGATCTGTCTCATGTCCCGGCCTTCGTCGATAACCCCTTGGCCCGCCAGTTCGATCCGGGCGGACCCCGTAAGCTTCCTTAAAGCATCGTGTGAAAAAGTGGGAACCGGTTTTTCACACAAAACGATGCGGCCATAAAAGCATCGTGCGAAAAAGTGGGAACCGGTTTTTCGCACAAAACGATGCGACCATCAAAGCTATCCCGAAAGGTGCCTGCGCACCAGTCCCGGCAAGCACAAGAGTTGCCCGCCCGCCCGCGCAACCAGCAGCAGGTAGAAAGACAGCCACAGGCCGATGTTGCCCAGCGGAGCGGCCAGCCACAGCGCGGCGTTGAAGGCCGCAAAGGCGGCAGCCATCGTGCCCAGCATCGCCCGCGCCCAGCCCGCGCCCACGAAGACCCCGTCCATCACATAAGACGCCACCCCCAGCACCGGCAGCGCCGCGGCCCATGGCGCGATCCGGATGGCCTCGGCCTGCACCGCATGGTTGAGGGTGAAACTGGCGGCGATCTGCGCGCCCGCCACGGCGTAGACCAGCGTGATGACCAGCCCCAGCCCCAGACCCCAGCGCAGATTGGCCCGCGCCGCCGCGCGGAAGGCGGGCGCATCGCCCTGCCCCGCCGCCTCGCCGCAGAGGACTTGCGCGGCGGTCTCGAAACCGTCGAGGATCAGGGCGGAGAGCATGAACATCTGGAACAATATGCCATTGGCGGCCAGCGTCACCGCTCCGGCCTTCGCGCCCGTGCGGGTGAACTCCAGCATCACGCCGGTGAGCAGCAGGGTGCGCAGGAAGAGGTCCCGGTTGAGGGCCAGCAGGCGGCGGAAGGGCGTCAGATCGCTCAGCAAGGCGTGATGCTGGCGCAGGCCCTGCCAAGCCCCCTGCCGCAGCGCCAGCATCAGCAGAAACGCGAATTTCAACCATTCGGAGATCAACGAGGCGCTGGCCACGCCCCCCACCCCCCAATGCAGGCCCAACACCAGCGTGAGGTCCAGCGCGATATGCACCAGATTGGCGCCCACCTCGGCGGCGAGCACGCCGCGCACCTGCCGCTGGCCCACCAGCCAGCCGGTCAGCGCGCCATTGATCAATGCGGCGGGCACCGCGCCATAGCGCCGCGCGATATAGGCCCCGGCCAGCAGCGAGAGGTCGCCCTTGGCGCCCAGCCAGCCCAGCCCCAGCGGCACGATCAGCGGATAGGCCGCCAGCAGCAGCGCGGCGATGGCGGCGGCCAGCAGCGCGGCATGGGCCAGTATGGGGGCCAACGTGGCGGCCTGCCCGCCCGCGCCGCCCCGCCCGGCCTGTTGCGCGCTGAGCGCGGTGGTGCCGGTGCGCAGGAAGTTGAACACCACCAGCAGCGAGGTCATGAAACGCGCGCCCAGCTCCACCCCGCCCTGCGCGGCGGCGTCGCCCAGTCGGCCGATCACCCAGAGATCGGCAAGGCCGAACAGCGCCGTCGCCACGTTGGTGAGCATGGCGGGCAGCGCCAGAGCCCAGATCGTCCTTGCCTTCATGCGGTGGGTGTCATCTCCGTCAGGGCGGTGTCAGACCCAGCTTTTCTGCCCGCGCCACGATGACGGGATGCGAAAGCCGGACCGCCGCCAGCTCGGCCTTGCCCGCTTCCTGCCCCAGATGCAATTTCGCCAGCGCCCTGCCGTAAAGCGCCCAGCCATTGTCCGCCCGGCCGGCCAGCGATTTGGTGTAGAAATCCACCGCCTGCTGATATTGGCCCATGCGCAGCTGCACCAGCCCGGCGCTGTCCAGCAGAGCCGGTTTCTCGCCATAGCCCTTGATCGCCTTGCGGCAATCCTCCTGCGCCTGGGGCAGCTGGGTGCCCGCCAGACCGCGCGCCCAGCAGCGCGTGTTCAGCGCCGATGGCAGATTGGCGTCCTCGCCATGCAGCTTCACCCATGTGTCGAGCAAGGGGATCGCCTCAAGCGGGCGGTCCTGATCGATCAGCAGGCCCGCCAGAGTCAGCGTCTGCTGCGAGCCCGGGGTGAGCGCGCGCCCGGCGGCGGCCAGGTCGGCATCGGCCTTGTCACGCTCATGGCGCCGGATCAGCACGCGGGCGCGGGTCAGCAGCACCTCGCTCCGATCGGGCGCGAGGCGCAGCGAGGCATCCAGATCGGAGAGCGCGCTTTCGCCCTTATCCGCGCTGCCGCGTGCGAGTTTTGCCTTGGCGCGCTCGAAGTAGAAACCCGCGCTGGCGGGCGCGTCAGGCGCCATGGCGATGGCCTTGTCGAGATCGGCCATCCCTTCGGCAAATTCCCCGCGTGAGAGATGCGCCTGCCCCCGCAACCCGATCGCCTGCGCATCCTGCAGCTCCGCCGCATCGGCAGCGGGCGCCGGTTTCGAAGCCGCGCTGACCTGCGAGGCCTTGTCCAGCACCGAGGGGCGCGCGCCATTGTAGGTGAAATAGACCTTGCGCTGGCTATGGGCGATAAAGATGTGGTGCGAGAGGAAGAAATCGATGCCCAACAGCATCTCGGTGGGCTCGCTGTTGGTATCGAACTCACCGTCGATCACCCGCATATGGCTGTTCTGGATGGTTTCGGTGCCCACCTGATACAGGGCGACACGGGCGTTCCAGGCATCGTTCGTCTTCTGCCCGAAACCGCGCGAGAAGCCGCCCGGGGTCACCGCCGCCGAATGCATGTCGATCCCCACGCGCTCTGCCGCCTTGCGGGTGATCAGCGTGGTGGCGCCGGTGTCCAGCTCGGCGATCACCGGCTTGCCGTTGACAAAGACCGTGACGCGGCTGGAGCGGTCATGCTCGGTCTTGGGCGAGAGCAGCGGGGCCTCATTATAATTCCCGTCCTTGGCCCAATAGGCCAGCGAGGCCTTGGAGCCGCAACCGCTCGTTCTGATCAGCGTGGCCTTGCCCTGCGAGAGATCGGCATCCAGATCGAAAATGTTGAGCAGGTTGGAGCCCAGCAAACCGGTGCCAGCATCCGATCCGCCGACCAGAAACTGGATGTTGTGCAGATTGGCGCCAAGAATGCCGAAATCCCGGACCGTGGCGATGCTGGCGTCGGCCTTGCCGCCAATGCCCTGGATATAGAAACCCGGCGGCGTCATCTGCAGCGGCAGACCCAGTCCCTGCGCGGTGGCGCGCGACATGATGCTGAAGAAGGCGCCGGTATCCAGGATAAAGCGCATATCCTTGCCGTTGATCTTGACCATGGTGGTGGCCCGCCCGCCGATCATCTCCACCGGCAGCGTGCCGTAACTGGCTGCCGTGCAGTCTGCGGCATAGGCGGAAGAAACGCCAACCCCGCTCGTCAGAAGCGCAACCATCATCATGCGCGCGAACCCGCGCGAGACCTTACCCACTTCAATCGTCATGCCCGCCCTATCCCTTTGGCTGAGGTTTCGATTCATCATGGTTTCTAGCAGCCTAGGAACGGCTGTCTTGTCATTTCTCGAAGAGATACAGAAAGTTGCCCGGCACCCCACCGCACCGCAACAAACAGGCGCAACTTTATCCCTGGCCGCATGGTTTCGTCACAAAAGCGCAACAGCCTCGCAATATCAGCGCCCCCACAGGACGGCCCCGCCCACGCTCCCGGGCGAGAAGGCCGCACGGGTTCCTTCCTTCATGAGGTGTTTTCGATGACGTCTGCCGTTCGCCGGATGCTGGCGCTTGCCTCGGTTTCGCTGATGCCCTTCGTGGCGCTGAGCGCTCACGCCGGCACCGCCCCCGCCGCCCCTCAGGCCGAGCAAGCCGCCGAGGAGGCGCCCCCCGCCGAAGATCCCCATGAGGTCACGGTTTACGCCCGCAAGCGCGCCGAAAATGCGCAGAGCGTGCCGATCCCCATCACGACCCTTTCGGCAGGCGAACTGACCCGCGAAAATCTGGTGAACTTCACCGATTTCCAGAACAAGTTCCCGGCCTTCTCGGTCTATCTGACCAACCCCAAGCAGCTCAATCTGGGCATTCGCGGCATCGGCAACAACGGCTTCAACACCGATGGCATCGATGGTTCGGTCGGCATTTTCGTCGATGGCGTCTACACCGGCCGTCAGGGCATGGTCAGCAATGATTTCAACGACATCGCTGATGTAGAGCTGCTGCGCGGTCCGCAGGGTACGCTGTTCGGCAAGAACACCACGGCGGGCACGGTCATCATCAACACGCTGAAACCCAGCTTCAAGCCGGGCGTGACGGCGGAAGCCAATGTCGGCAATATGGGGCTGCGTGAGGGCAAGGCCAGCCTGACCGGTCCGCTGATCGACGGCAAGCTCGCCTTCCGCCTGTCCGGCTATTACAGCGAGATGGATGGCAGCTACAAGAACCTCTACAACGGCCAGTATCAGAATGGCCGTCAGGGCGAGGGCCTGCGCGGCCAGCTGTTGTTCACCCCCAACGAGAAACTGACCGTCCGCCTGATCGCGGCGTGGAACCATCAGGGTTTCAACACGATGTCGCCCATCGTGACCCAGATCTACACCCCCACCGCGCTGCAGGCGCGCATGGCGGCGGCGGGCTATGTGCTGAATGCCAGCAACGCCAGCCAGCGCTACCTCAACATCGATGCCGCGCTCAACGCCCGCACCGATTCCTATACCGGCAGCGGCACCATCGACTACGATCTGGGCAGCGCGGGCACGATCACCTCGATCACCGCCTGGGAGCACTGGAAGTGCTGGACCAACAACGACAATGACTACACCCAGCTCAACGCCATCCCCGATTACGGCTCGTGCAACAATGAGCAGCAGTTCAGCCAGGAGCTGCGCTGGTCCACGCCCAAGAACCGCCCGATCGAGGCCACGGTCGGCGGCTTCCTCTCGCGCCAGCAGCTGGCGGTGGACAGCCGCATCCGCTTCGGTGACCAATATTACATCTGGGCCGCCAACCCCTCGGCCACCGATTTCCCCAACATCAATGGCAAGAGCTGGGCGCAGGGCGCCTATGCCAATGCCGTGGCCGGCGTGGGCATGAACAGCCACGCGGTGTTCCACACCAACACCGAGGCGCTCTTCGCCAATGTCAGCTGGCATCCCACTTCGGACCGCAAGCTGGCGCTGGATGGGGGCCTGCGCTACACGTGGGAAAGCCGCAGCGAGTTCTATTCGGGCGTGCTGACCTCCAACACCGGCAACCTCAACGCCGCGCAGATCGCCGATATGTCGAGTGCGGCGGCCAATGCGGCGATGGGTTCGGTCAACCAGTCGCTGAAGGACAATGCGCTCTCGGGCGAGGGCACGCTCAGCTATCAGGTCACGCCTGACGTGATGCTCTATGCCAAATATGCGCGCGGCTATAAGTCGGCGGGTTTCAACCTGCTGCCGGTGGTCGATCCGCGCATCTTCGCGCTGGGCGGCGGCCAGACCGTGAAGGGCGAGCAGGCCGACAATTTCGAGGGCGGCATCAAGAGCCAGTGGTTCGACAAGCACCTGCAGATCAACCTGACCGCCTATCACACCAAGGTCAGCAACTATCAGGCCAATGAATCGGTGGGCGTGGGCAACACGGCGCTGAAATTCCTGGCCAATGTGGGCTCGCTCACCTCCAACGGCGTCGAGCTGGAATCCGAGGCCTGGCTGCCCAAGGGCTTCCACGCCAAGGGCTTCGTGGCCTTTGACCATGCCTATTACAGCTCGTTCCACAATTCGGCCTGCCCGGCGGAATACACCGCCCTCTCCTGCGACCTGACCGGCCGCCAGGTGGCCTGGGCACCGAAGTGGACCGCCGACCTGAGCCTCGACCAGACGGTGCAGCTCAACCACAATGTGAAGGGCTACTGGCTGGTCGACGCCAACTGGCGCACCGGCCAGAACACCACCATCACGCTGGACCCGCTGGCCAACATTCCGGCCTATGCGCTGGTCAATGCCCGCGTGGGCGTGAAGCTGCTGGGCGATGCGCTGGATGTGCAGCTCTGGTCGGACAATCTGCTGAACAAGACCTATTATTTCAACCTGCTGGGCCTGACGAAGTCGACCGGCATCGCTCAGGGCTATCCGGGCAATCCGCGCAGCTTCGGGGTGCGGGTGCGCGCCAGCTTCTAAGGCTTGCGTTTGAACGGCATAGCGTAACACAAGAGGCCGGGCTCACCCCCGGCCTCACCTGATTTTGAGAGACAGTCCCATGGCGCAGATCCCCTTCCTCGACCGGCGCGCATTGATGGCGCTGATGGCGAAAAGCGGGATCGGCGCGGGCGCTCTGGCGGCAGGCTGGCCGCTGCTGGCCGCTTCCTCATGGCCGCGCAACATCGAGGCCAATCCGCGCTTCACCGATGACCCCTTCGCGCTGGGCGTGGCCTCGGGCGATCCCGCACCCGATGGCTTCGTGATCTGGACCCGCCTGTGCCCCCGCCCCGCCGAGCAGCATTACGGCATGCCGCGCCAGCCGATGATCGTAGGCTGGGAAGTCGCGCCCGACGAGGGCTTCTCCACCATCGTGGCCAAGGGCGAGGCTTTGGCCTCCCCGGAACTCGGCCATAGCGTGCATGTCGAGGTGGCAGGGCTCTCGCCGGATCGCGTGTGGTTCTACCGCTTCCGCATCGCCGGGCAGGTCAGCGCCACGGGCCGCAGCCGCACTTTGCCACTGCCCGGCGCGCGGGTGGACCGCCTGCGCTTCGCCGTCGCGGGCTGCCAGCATTACGAGCACGGCCACTACACCGCCTGGCAGCATATCGCGCAGGAGCCGGTGGATTTCGTCTTCCATTATGGCGACTACATCTACGAAACCAACGAAAAGGGCGCCGACACCCTGACCATTCAAGGCAACACATTCCCCCGCGCCCGCAAGCACAACAATGACGAGCCCTATTCGCTCGACGATTACCGCCAGCGCTACGCCCAGTACAAGACCGACCCGCATCTGCAGGCCGCCCATGCCGCCGCCCCCTTCTGGATGAGCCTCGACGATCACGAGGTCGACAATGACTGGGCCGACCGCTGGGATCAGGACGGCACCCCGCCGGAGGTCTTCCTCTACCGCCGCGCCGCCGCCTTTCAGGCTTACTATGAGCATATGCCGCTGCGCCGCGCCGCCATGCCCGATGGCAGCCATATGCAGATGTATCGCGGCGCGCGGTATGGCGATCTGATGAGTGCCTTCGTGCTGGACACCCGCCAATACCGCTCCGACCAGATCGGCGAGGCGGAAAAGCTGCCCGGCGGCGACAAGCTGGCCCCGATGACCCCTGCCGCCTACGATCCCGCCCGCACCATGATGGGCGATGCGCAGGAGCAATGGCTGTTCAACGGCCTCGCCAAGTCAGACACGCGCTGGAACCTGATCGCGCATCAGGTGATGCTGATGCATCTGGTCGGGCGCGCTCAGGGGGGCGTGAAGGGTTACAATATGGACCGCTGGTCGGGCTATATGCACAGCCGCCGCCGGTTGCTGGCCCATATCGACAAGGCCTGCCCGGGCAATGTCGTCACCGTCAGCGGCGATGCGCATCGCCATTACGCCGGCGATGTCGTGCAGGATGAGGGCGCGCCCGGCGCGAAACCCGGCAAGGTCATCACCACCGAATTTCTCGGCACCTCGGTGTCTTCGGGGGACGATGGCATGGGAGAGCTCAACACCCCGCAGCAGCTGGCGGACAACCCGGTGCTGAAGGCCACCATCGACCGGCGCGGCTATGTGCTCTGCGATATGGGCCGGGATGTGCTCCACGCCGATCTGAAGGTGATCGACCGCGTGTCCTCACCGGGCGGCACGGTCTCCACCTATGCCAGCTTTGCTGTCGAGCGCGGCCATCCGGGAATGCATAGGGCCTGAAACCGTCGCCCCGGTTCAGGCCGGGGCAAAGGTTCAGACCGCAGCCGGGCGCACCTTGTCCAGCGCGGCATCGATATCCAGATCGTCACCCGGCGTGTCATCGCCCGCCAGAATATCGACCAGCCCCGCCGCATCGGCCAGCGTGCGATGATCCAGCACGGCGGCCAGCTGCGTGCGCGCCTCGATCATGATGCGGCGCAGCGCGCAGGCGGCCTCGTCGGTGCAGTCCAGACAGCGGCGGTAGAACTTCTGGCTGGCGCAATGGACCAGCGCCAGCGGGCCATCCGTCACCCGCATCACCTCGGTAAAGCTGATCTGCTCGGCCGGGCGCGCCAGCACATAGCCGCCCGCCTTGCCGCGCGTGCTGTGGACGATGCCCGCCAGCTTCAGATCGAGCAGGATCGCTTCGAGGAATTTGCGAGGGATGTTGGCGCCAGCGGCGATTTCCGCGCTGGGATGGGGCTTGCTCCCATCCTTGCCTGCCAGATAGATCAGCGCCTTCAATGCATAGCGCGATTGCTGCGATAGCATGAAAGCCCGCCTCCGTTCCTAGCGCGCCATAAGCGGTTTCACAGGGCAAAGCAAGCGGCGGCGCAGGCCGGCAGGATCAGTTTTCGGGCGGCTCTTCGCCCTCGCCACGGGCGCTTTCGCCAAGGCGTTCCGCCAGATCGCCCATATCCTGCCGCAACCGGTGCAGCAGATTGGAAAGGCCGAAGAGCCGCCCGATGTCGTCGAAATCGATTCTGCGCGCCGCCTCGGTCTGGCGCACCTGCGCAAAGGCGGCATCGAAGGCGTCGAGCGCCTGCTGCGCCCCGCTTTGGCTCACCGCTGCGCCATCGCGCATCGCCCTGGCGCAGCTGGCCACGAACAGCGCCTCCTGCCTCAGCACCTGCGCGCCGTCTGACCCCACCCCGCCCAGCGCATCGAGCGGAAAGGGCGCTTCCAGCACGCGGCCGATCTGCGCGATATCGTTGCGAATGCGCCAGAGCGTGCGCGGCACCGCATCGGACAGCTCGCCGCGCGCCAGCCGCAAGGATCGCTCCTGCCTCACCTCGGCCAGCAAGGTTTCCGCGCCGACCAGCGCCTGACGCAGCGCAATCGTCGCCGCGCTGGAGGAAAAGCCCTTGCCGCTTTCCAGCGCCCCGGCCTGGCCTTCCAGCACCGGCACCATCGCCTCGGCCACGCCCGCCAGCCGCCCCTGCAGCACGCGATGCGGGCGGCGCGGCAGCACCAGCAGGCTGACGCCCACGCCGATCACCCCGCCCAGCAGGATTTCCGCGATGCGGTTCAGCACGAACTCCCCCACCGGCGTCATCATCGGGCGGGTGAGGATCACGATGGAGGCGGTCAGCGCGGCGATCTTCAGGCGCGGCTGCAAACCGGCGACAAAGGCTCCCACACCGGTGGCCACCACCAGCGCAATGCCGATGGGCAATGGCTCATGCGGGGTGACCAGCACCGCCACAGCGCCCAGCAGCGCGCCCGCCACCGTGGCCAGCAAGCGGTCCATGGCGGCGCCCGCCGTGGCCCCGGTGGAAGCCTGCATCACCACCAGCACGGTGAAGACCGACCAATAGCCCTGCTGCAACCCCAGCGCGTGCGACAGGCCATAGGCCACGGCGCAGGCAACCATCACCCGCAGCGCCTGAATGGCGGCATTGCGCAAGCGTGGCTGGGCGAAGAAGGCGGCGTTCAGAGCAGGCATGATGAGTCCATAAGGAACGGGCAGCGGGAGCGAGAGGCGCGCCCCTATCCCTAGCCCGAAATGGTGCCAAGCGTGAAGAAAGCAAGCGACTCGTCGCGCAACGCAAACGTTATGGCGCTGGAACCCGGTCGAACGGCAGATAGCGCGAGACCTGATGACGCGCAGGCAGGCCGTCAGGCCCGTCACGCCTCAGCCGCCAGCCGCGATCCAGCGCCAGCCGGTCGATGTTGACCACCGTATCGACATGCCAGCCGGGCATCCCGGCGCGGATTCGCGCGATGGCCTCACGCCCGTCGCTGGCGGCGACGAAGCGGTAATCATGCTGTTCGCGCAGGAAATCGGCGGTGTTGCGGCCCAGTTCAACCAGATAGCATTGGGTCCTGGGCAGCGGTTGGAACGGATCGTCGCGCTCCACCGGCAGGCCGAC
Organism: Novosphingobium rosa NBRC 15208; assembly: GCF_001598555.1. Lineage (GTDB taxonomy): Bacteria > Pseudomonadota > Alphaproteobacteria > Sphingomonadales > Sphingomonadaceae > Novosphingobium > Novosphingobium rosa. The sequence continues at coordinate 43,957 of NZ_BCZE01000054.1, read as the reverse complement.
CCAGCCGTCGATATGGGCGGCCTGAAGCTGATAGGCGAAGGTTGCGCGGCAGCGCTCGATCATGGCGGCTTCATCAGGGGCGACCAGCGCATGGACGAGATGGCTCTCGAACAGACAATCCTGCCGCTTGCCTCCGATTTCAACGATATAGAGATGATCCATGATCGGGGAAGAACGCACGAAACCACCACCGGTTCTCGCTTACAGCGAAAACCGCCGTGAGACTTGCAGGCAATGCAACCATCGGATCGCCGCCATCATCGCGCTTGCCCTGATGGCCTGCCTGCCGCCAAAGGGAAGCTCCCTGCCCTCAGCGGAAAGCCTCTTGCCCCATGACCAGCTCCAGCCCCGGCTCCAGTGACGCCGATCTTGCCATCCGCCTGCGCCGCGCCGCCTTCAACCATGCGCTGGCTCAGGGCGATCTGGCCGCCATCGGCCCCTTGCTGGCGCAGGGCGCCCAGCTGATCACCGGCACCGACAGCGCCGTGCTGGCCGGGCGCAAGGCGCAGCTGACGGCCTGGAAACGCGAATTCGCGGCCCAGCCGCGCACGATCTATCTGCGCAAGCCCGAGCGGATCGTCGCCTCCAGCGTCGAGCCCATCGCTCTGGAGCATGGCGTGTGGACCGGCACCTCCAGCGATCTGGCAAGCGGGGGCGAGCAGACCAGCGGCGGCGACTACACCGCCAAATGGCGCAAGATCGCCGGGGATTGGGTGATCGAGGCCGAACTCTATCTGACGCTGCGATAGACCGTCTTGTGCCAGCCCGGCGCTACGCCAATAAGCTTATTGGCAAGGCCGGTCCTATCCTCGATCCATCCCGCGCATTCTCCAAACAGTCTCCAAACCCCTATACAAATTTTCCCGGCAATTTTAACAGACAAGGTCTGTGCAGCATTTCGCATCATGACCGTTCACCAGAGCGGTTCCTGAAAATGCAAATAAGGATTTAGCATGGCAAACATACTCGCTGGCGTCGATTATCCATCGCGGTTTGCCACACCACGCGTCGATACATTTGACAGTGTCGCACGCGCCCGTATTCCTCCACTTTATTCAGTCTCCGCAAAGATTTTCGGCCAGCGTCTGTCTCCGGTCATTTTAAAGGGGCTGAGCTTCCCGATTTCCACGGCTCCGCATGATCTCATTCATGCGTTCAACTATGTGCCCTTAGGCACAAAACCCTATGTCGTCAGCTTCGAGGGTGAGTTGCCGCGTGTGATGAACGGAGACGTAGCTTCCACCAGCGCCCGCAAACGTCTTCGCAAGCACTTCTTTTCCAGGCGCTGTCGCGGGCTCTACCCGATCAGCGCCTTCGCCCTACGCCTGTTGCGCAGCTACGCCAGGGATTGGCCTGAGGTGCAGGAAGACCGCTTCCAGCCCCAGATCATGTACCCCAGCATCCAGCGCCGCGGTAGGCCCAAGCAGCTAAACAAGGGCGAGCTGGTGCTGACCTTCGTGGGCGGCCAATGGGCGCGCAAGGGTGGCGCGGTCTGTGCCCGCCTGTCCAGGCTGCTCACGCAGCGCGGGCTGAAGCATTGCCTGCACATCATCTCTTCACTAGACCACGGGCCGCACATTTACACCGACACCAGCGTCGACTTCTACAAGAGCGACATCGACCTGCTGCGCGCACCCGAAGTCACGTTGCACGGCGCCATGTCCAATGCCGATGCGCTGGCCCTGATGGACAAAAGCGATTTCGTCCTTCTGCCCACGCTGGATGATTCCTTCGGTTTCAGCCTGCTGGAGGCGATGGCCGGGGGCACCCCTTGCATCGCCACCCGGATCTGCGCCATTCCCGAAGTGATCGATGACGGGCAGGACGGCATTCTGGTCGATATGCCTTGCGATGCGAATGGCCGCTGGGCGCATGTCTATGAGGACACGCCGGGCCGGCTCAATCCCGCCTACAGCGAGATGCTGGACACGTTGTTTTCCGATCTGGCCCTGACCATCGCCGACCGCCTTGAGGCGCTGGTGGAAAGCGGCGGCTATGAGGCCATGTCGCATCAGGCGCTGTCCAAGATCGAAACCCGCTTCGACGCCGAACTGATGGCGCGGCGCTGGAACGATGTTTACGCGCAAGCCCTGTCCAGAAATATTTAAGCTCATGTGAGGCAGGGCTCGGGGTGTTACCCCGGCGCCCTGTTCACGCCTCTTTGGACAAACCATGCCCGCTGATCTCGTTCCCGGCATCGGGGGCAAAGCGCAGGTTCCAGATCGTCGCCGTCAGCGAGATGGTGCAGACCACCCAGAAGGCCGCCGAGAAATCGCTCTGCAGCGGGCGGGCATGGCCATCGATCAGCATCGCGCCATGCAGCGCCATCGCCCCGGCGCAAATGCCAAGAGACAGCATCAGCTGCTGGAAGGTGGCATAGAAGGCCGTCGCCCGGCTCATGATGTCCTTCTCGATCCCTGCATAGGCGATGGTGTTGTAGGCGGTGAACTGGAACGACATCGACATGCCGCAGACCACCAGCACCCCAAACATCGCCCAATCGGACCATGCGGCGGAAAACAGCCCGCAGACGGCATAGCCACAGGTGGCGAAGATGCCGTTCCACACCAAAGCCTGCCGGAAGCCGAAACGCCGCAGCAGGCCCGGCGCCGCGCTTTTCATCGCCAGCGATCCGCAGGCGGTGGCCACGGTGATCGTGCCACTACGCGCCGCGGAAAAGCCGAAGGAGAGCTGCATCATCAGCGGCAGCAGAAAGGGCTGCGCGCCTTGCGTCACCCGCGTGATCGACCCGGCAATCACCGAGAGACGGAAGGTCTGATCCTTGAGCAGCGTCAGATCGAGGATCGCCGCCGGATTGCCCTGCGCATGGCGCAGATAGGCCGTGCCCGTCGCCGTGCCCAGCGCCAGCAGCAGCACCGCCAGCCAGGCCTGCCCCGAACGGCTGATGAATTCGCAGCCGAACAGCAGGCAGCCCAGCGCGATGCCGCTCAGCGCGAAGCCCATCCAGTCGAAGGGATCATCCACATCGTCGCGGATATCGGGGATATAGCGGCCCACCAGCCACACCGCCAGCACCGCCATCGGCAGGTTGATGTAGAAGATCCAGCGCCAGTCGAGCCAGGTCACGATCAGGCCGCCCAGCGGCGGGCCGAGAATCGGCCCGATCATCGCCGGGGCCATCAGCCAGCTCATGGCGTCGACCATATCGGCCTTGTCCACCGAGCGCAGCAGCACCAGCCGCCCCACCGGGATCATCATCGCCCCGCCCAGCCCCTGCACGAAGCGCGCGACGACCATGGCCTCCAGCGTGGGAGCAAGGCCGCAACCCACGCTGCCCGCCATGAACAGCATGATCGCGGTGCGGAACACCGTGCGCGCGCCGAAACGGTCGGCCAAGCGGCCCGAGGCGGGAATGAAGATGGCCAGCGCCAGCAGATAGGAGGTGAGCGCCACGCTCATATCCGGCGCGCGGACATGGAAATCGCGCGCCATGGTCGGCAGAGCGGTGGAGAGCACCGTCGCGTCGAGGAATTCCATGAACAGCGCGCTGGCGATGATCATCGCCATGGTGCGATAGCCGACAACCCTCTCGGGAGCCTTGCTGACGGCCGCCGCCGCGGGCGCGTCTTCCTCATCGCGGCAGGGCGGAGCGCCCACCGCCGCCGCCGCCCCGCCCGTCAGCCCGTCTCCCGTGCCGGGGACAAGGCGGGTGGGGCGGGGCAGATCGGTGCTCACGGGCGACTCCTGAAAGGGGCGGGAATGCCCCGCACCGGCTCTCTCCCCCGCCCGGTTACCCTATGGTGGCATCCTGTGGGTGGCCGGGCGGGGGAGAGGGTCGGTGCCGCTGACCACTGTGCTTGCGCACAGTGGTCACAAGCCTCCTAGGCCTTCTGCCAGCCGCCGCCAAGGGCCCGCACTAGCGCCACGCCCGCGCGCAGGCGCGCGGTCTCGACCTGAAGCGCCTTGCGACGGGCGGTCAGCTCGGTGGTCTGGGCGGTGACGACGTCGAGATAGCTCGACGCGCCCTTGTTGTAGCGGTTCATCGACAGCTGGGCGGCCTGCTCGGCATTGGCCACGGCGCGATGCTCGGCGGCGTCCTCGTCTCCCAGATGGTGGAGGTCGGACAGGCTGTCCTCCACCTGCTGGAAGGCCGTCAGCACCGTCAGGCGATAGGTGGCGGTGGATTCGTTCCACTGCGCCCGCGCCTTGGCGATGCCCGCCTTGATGCGCCCGCCATCGAACAGCGGCAGGCTGATCGAGGGGCCCAGCGCCCAGAACAGGTTCGGCGCCGATCCAAGGCCCGACAGCACCGTCGAATTGGTGCCGCCGCCGCCCAGCAGGCTGATCTGCGGGAAGGCCGCGGCTCGGGCCTGACCGATCCCCTCATTGGCGGCGAACATGCGGCGCTCGGCGGCGGCGATGTCCGGGCGGCGCTGCAGCAGCGTGGAGGGCAGACCAACCTCAGCGCTCAGCGCATTGAGCGGCGTGACATTGGCGGCCAGAGTCAGCTCCGAAGCGGGCGCGCCGACCAGCGTGGCGATGGCATGCTCCACCTTGGCGCGCGAGGCCTGCACATCGGCCAGCTGCGCCTGGGCATCCGCCAGCTGGGCGCCGGACTGGCCGGTCTCGATGCCGGTGGCGATGCCGCCCTTGAAGCGATGCCGGGTGACATCATCGGCCTGCTGATAGGCCGCGACGGTGTGGACCAGCAGATCGGCCTCGCGGTCCAGCCCGCGCAGGGTGATGTAATAGGCGGCCAGATCGGCCTGAAGGCTCAGACGGACAGCGGCGACATCCTCCTCGCTGGCCAGCGCATTGGCCCGGCCCGCCGCCACTTCGGCGCGCACCCGGCCCCACAGATCCAGCTCGTAACTGGCGGTGCCGCCCAGCGTGTTGGCCCCATAGATGTTTTCCTGACCGCTGGTGTTGCGCAGCGGGCGGTCCTGCGACTGGCGGTCATAGGTCAGATTGCTGTTGGCGCCCAGCTGCGGGAACAGATCGGCCCGCGCTCCGCGCAGCGCCGCCGAGGCGGCATCGCGGCGGGCCAGCGCAGCGGCCAGCGTCGGACTGTCCTTCTCGATCCGGCCTTCCAGCTCATTCAGAACGGGGTCGCCAAAGCCTTCCCACCAGTGCCCGGCGGCGCTCAGGCTGGAGGGCGCGGCCATGCTCCACGGTCCGCCCTCGCGGAAGGCGGGGGGATTGGGGGCGACGGGCGGGTGATAGGCGGGCACCTGCGAACAGGCGCCCAGCGCGGTGGCCCCCAGCAGGGCCAGCCCGGCAAGGAGGCGCTTAGCCATGGCTGCCCCCGATCTCCACCTTCTGGCCATCCGCGATGGAATCGGCAGGATCGTTGATGATCTTCATGTCGGGCGACAGGCCCGAGGTGATCTGCACCGTGGCGCCCATGTCGCGGCCCACCGTCACCGGGATCAGGCGGACATGGCCGTCAGGCGTCACCGTGCCCACGCGCGTGCCGCCGCCACGCAGTACCAGCGCGCTGGACGGCACGGTCACCAGACCCACCGGCACCGGGAGGTTGAAGCTGACCTGAGCATAACCGCCGGTCTTGAGCAGATGCTGCGGATTGTCGATTTCCAGCTGCACCTGCAGCGCGCCGCTCTGCTGGCTGATGGCGTTGGCCTGCGCCAGCACCCGGGCCTGCATCACCTGACCGGGCGCTTCGGGCACGGTGAGACCAGCGGTGAGGCCCGCATGCATCTGCGACGAATATTGCTGAGGCACATTCACATAGATGCGCATGCGATGCTCGTCGGCCACCGCGAACATCGGCTGCGGGTTGGTGGTGCCGGGGCCCACCAGATCGCCGATGTCCGACTGGCGCAGCGTGACCACGCCCGCGAAAGGCGCACGCACCGTGGCATAGGACTTCATCGCCAGCAGGCGGCCCAGGCTGGCCTGCGCTTCGGCCACGGTGGCGTTGGCGGTGGCGGCGCCGGCGTTCTTTTCGTCCGCCTCCTGATGCGAGACCGAGTTGGAGGTCAGCAGATCGTTCCAGCGCGCGGCGGTGGACTTGGCCAGCGAGGCCTCGGCCTTGGTGCGCTGCAATGTGGCGCGGGCCTGAATGATCTGCTGATCGAGTTCAGGCGTGTCGATGTAGCCGAGCGGCGTGCCCGCCCCGACCAGCGAGCCGATATCCTTGTCCCACGAGCGGACATAGCCCGAGACGCGGGGGAAGATGCGCGCCGAGGTCCAGGCCTGCATCGTGCTGGGCAGCACCAGCTGGGTGGAGGTGCCCGCCTGGCCCGGGGCCACCAGATGGACGGTGGGCACGGACTGCGCATCGGCGAAGCTCTGGGCGTTGACGTCATTGTGGTTGCGGCTGACCAGCCCCCAGGCCACCACCAGCACGGCCACGCCGCCGGCGATCAGTCCGAGCTTGGCCAGCCCCTTGGGCGGCGCCACCGGAGCGGAGAGCAGGGCATCGGATTCATTGTGTTCAGACATGGACGGGCTCCGCGGCTTCATGGGCGGCAACAGGGGGGTGGGTTTCGGCAGGCTGCGAAGAACCGGCCTTCATGTGGCGATGGACGATGGCAAAGACCACGGGGACGAAGATCAGCGTGGCGGTGGTGGCGAAGATCAGGCCACCGATCACCGCGCGGCCCAGTGGCGCGTTCTGCTCGCCGCCGTCGCCCAGACCAAGGGCCATGGGGCCCATGCCGATGATCATGGCCAGCGCCGTCATGATGACCGGGCGGAAGCGGGTGGCCCCCGCCTCCATCGCGGCCTTGTAGGCATCGCCGACGATGGCCAGACGTTCACGGGCAAAGCTGACCACCAGCACCGAGTTGGCCGTGGCCACGCCCATGCACATGATAGCGCCGGTGAGCGCGGGCACCGACAGCGTGGTGCCCGTGGCGAACAGCATCCAGACGATGCCGGCAAGAGCAGCCGGCAGCGCCGAGACGATCACCGCCGGGTCCGCCCAGCTCTGGAAGTTGACCACGATCAGCAGGTAGATCAGCACGATGGCACCGGCCAGACCCAGGATCAGCCCGGAGAAGGCCGAGTTCATGGTCTGCACCTGACCGCGCAGCACCACCGTCGAGCCCTTGGGCAGGTCGTTCTGCGTGTCCTTCAGGATCTGCTGGATCCCGGCGGCCACGGCGCCAAGGTCACGGCCCTGAGTGGTGGCGTAGACATCGATCGCGGGGCGGATCGAATAGTGGGTGATCAGCGCCGCGGTCAGGCCGCGATGGATGTTGCTGACGCCGTTCAGGGTCTGGAACGTATTGGTGCCGGTCACGGACACATTGTTCAGCGCCGAGATCGAGTCATTGGCATATTGCGGCGCCTGCACCACGATGGGGTAGGAAATGCCGGTCTTGGGGTTGAGCCAGAAGGTGGGCGCCACCTGCGAGCTGCCCGCCAGATTCACCGACAGCGACTTGGTGACGTCATTCTCGGTGATGCCGATGCGGTTGGCCAGCGAGCGGTCGACATTGACCTTCAGCTCCGGATAGTTGCTCGGCTGCTGCAGGCGCACGTCGGCGATGCCGCCGATATGCTTCATGCGCGCGGCGATCTCATTGGCATAGGTCTCGTTCGCGGCATTGTCCTTGCCCGAAACCACCACGTCGATGGGCGCGGGCGCGCCGAAGTTCAGAATCTGGCTGACGATATCAGCGGGCAGGAAGGCGAAGTTGGTGCCGGGGAACTGCGCGGGCAGATCCTTGCGCAGCGCTTCGACATACTGCGCCGTCGGCTTGTGGTCTTCCTTCAGCGTGATCAGGATGTCACCATCCTGCGAGCCGATGCCGCCATTGTTCGAATAGGCCATGTTGATGCCCGACACGGTCATGCCGATGTTGTCGACCACCGAGGCGGTCTGCTCTTCGGGCACGGTGTGGCGGATGCGCTGCTCGATATGGTCGAACAGGGCGGCGGTCTCTTCCAGACGCGTGCCGGTGGGCGCGCGCACGTGGATGCTGATCTGGCCGGAGTCCACGGTCGGGAAGAAGTTGCGGCCCAGGAACGGCACCAGCACGAAGCTGACCAACACCACGCTCATGAAACCGATCACGAAGCGCTTGCGGTTGTCCAGCGCTAGCGTGAGGATGCCGACATAGACCCGGCGCACGTTTTCGAAGCGCTTTTCAAAGCCATGCTGGAAGCGCTTGAAGGGATTGCGCGTGTTGGGTTCGCCCGCCATCGCATCATGGGTGGCCATATGCTCATGGGTGTGCGGCCCGGCATGGGCGCGCAGCAGCCAGTTGCCCATGGTGGGCACCAGCGTGCGGCTGAGCACGAAGCTGGCGATCATCGCGAAGACCACGGCCTTGGCCATGGGCGCGAAGAGGAAGCCCGCCACGCCATCGAGGAAGAACATCGGCACGAAGGCGATGCAGATGCAGAGCAGCGAGACGAAAGCGGGCTGCACGATCTGCTTGGCGCCATCCATGATGGCGTCCTGCACCTGCTTGCCATGCTCAAGGTGCCAGTTGATGTTCTCGATGGTGACGGTGGCGTCGTCGACGAGGATGCCGACCGCCAGCGCCAAGCCGCCCAGCGTCATGATGTTGAGCGTCTCGCCCGTCAGCGACAGGCCGCAGACGGCGGCCAGAATGGCCAGGGGAATCGAGGTGGCGATGATCACCGTCGAGCGCCAGGAGCCCAGGAACAGCAGGATCATCAGCGAGGTGAGCGCCGCGGCGATCACGCCCTCGCGCACCACGCCCGAGATGGCCGCCTTCACGAAGAGTGACTGATCGGACAGCAGGTCGATCTTCACGCCATCGGGCAGCGAGGGCTTGAGCTGGTCGAGCATCGCCTTGGTGCCGTCGACGATGTCGATGGTGGAGGCGGAACCGGCCTTGAGCAGCGTCATCAGCACCGAACGCTTGCCGTTCACGCGCACTTCGTTCTGCTGCGGGGGCGAACCGTCATGCACATTGGCCACGTCGCGCATCATCACCGTCGCGCCGTCCACCGTCTTGATCGGCAGAGTGTTGAGCGAGTCGATGGCTTCGGGGGCGTTGTTCAGATTGACGTTGTACTCATAGGTGCCGATGCGCGCCGTGCCCGCCGGGATGATCTGGTTCTGCGAGGCCAGCGCCGCGCCCACGTCTGCGGGCGAAAGGTGGCGGGCCTGCAGCGCCTGCGGATCGAGATCAATCTGGATCTGGCGCACGCGGCCACCGTAAGGCGACGGCAGCGCCGCGCCCTGCACCGTCGCCAGCGAGGAGCGGATGGTGTTCTGGCCAAGATCGAACAGCTGCTGTTCCGACAGAACGCCCGAAGACAGCGCGATCTGCAGGATCGGCACGGTCGAGGCGCTGTAGTTCAGGATCAGCGGCGGGGTGATGCCCGCCGGCATCTGCTTGAGCACCGTCTGCGAGGTCGAGGTGACCTGCGCGGTGGCGGTGCGGATGTCGACGCCCGGCCGGAAGTAGATCTTCACCACGCCGATGCCGTTGTACGACGAGCTTTCCATATGGTCGATGTCATTGACCGTGGCGGTCAGCTGACGCTCGTAGCTGTAGACGATACGCCCGGACATGTCCTTGGGGGACAGGCCAGTGTAGGTCCACACGGCGGCGATCACCGGCACCTTGATGTCGGGGAAGATGTCGGTCGGGGTTTTGACCCAGGCAATGGAGCCGAACAGCACGATCAGAATCGCCATCACCACGAAGGTGAGCGGCCTGAGCAATGCGATCTTGACGAGTTGCAGCATGAAAGGCGCTCTCTCGTTGAACAATCGAGGGTTGGCGCGCCGAGCCGGGGGGGATGAGGGGGGACGAAGCCCGACGCGCCGAGGGGATGACGATGCATCTGCGCTCTTGTGCAAGTGCGAACAACTTAATTAAAATTAAGTTCGAACGCCCCGGAGCAGCGCCAGTGCGAAGGGCCCGAAAAGCAAGGCAGAAAAGGGAAAATGCAGGGGCCATCGCCCCTGCACCCCGTTACGTCTCCCGACGCTGGCGTAGTGCGAAGATTAAGGTAGCGCTCCGACGCAAGCGTCGGCGCCGCAGGCAGTCAATATCGTGAGGGCAGTCTGGGGTTTCCTGCCTGCTGCGCCAGTTGCGCAGGTGGAGAGATAGGGCGCCCCGCTTCGGAGCCCCTGCCCTATAGCCGGAAGACGTTATGGGAGCGCGAGGGGGTAACCCCCTCGCATCTTATTCTTTAAATTTGCAAAACCCTACCGCAACCGCCTTGCCACGATCCGCGCCACCAGCCCCGGCCCGGCGTCCTCGAGCGAAAACTCGAAACCGTGCAACTGCACGATGGCCACCACCAGACTCAGCCCCAGACCGGAGCCGGGCGCCATGGCGGCCCCTGCCCCACGCTCGAAGCGGCGCAAGACCCGCTCGCGCTCGCCCTCCGGGATGCCGCGCCCCGAGTCGCGCACCTCGATGGCCACGGCATCGGGCAAAGGCTTCAGCGCCAGCGTGACGGTGGAGTTCTCCGGCGCGAATTTGGTGGCGTTCTCGACCAGATTGCTGATCGCCTCGAACAGCAACCGCTCGTCGGCGCGGATCACCAGACCACCGGTTGCGGCCACGGAGAGGGTGATGCCGCGCTCCTCGGCCAGCGGATCGTAAAGCTCGGCCACGCCGGAAAGCACATCGAGCGGATCGAGATTGGCGAAGGCGGCATGGCGGCGCGAGGCCTCGATCTCGGAAATGCGAAGCAGGGCGCGGAAGCGGGCCAGCGTCATGTCCAGCTCGCCCATGGCGCCGTAGATCGAGCCGCGCAGTTCGGTGTCGTCAGCAATGGCGGCGTGCTGGGCCAGCCGGTCAAGCCGGGCGCGCAGATGCGTCAGCGGCGTGCGCATATCGTGAGCGATGGCATCGGTGGCGCCCTTCACCTGCCCCATCAGCCGCTCGATCTCCTCGACCATGCCGTTGATGATGGTGCCGATCACGTCGATTTCGTCGCGGCGCGGGGTTTCGGGCAGCCGGTGGCGCAGATCGCCCCGCGCGATGGCGCTGGCCATCACCTGCATGTCGCGCACGCGCCGCATCGGCCCGATGCTGAGCGACACGCCCACCACCAGCGCGACCAGAATCGTGGCAAAGCCGCTCAGCCCCATGATGATCAGCACACGCTCATGCAGATCGCGCAGCGGAGAAATGTCGCGCGCCACCACCACCACATCGCCGGAGGACAGGCGCCCGGCCAGCAGGCGTAGCGGGATGCCCGGCGGGCCGCCGTCGCTGCGCTCGAAGGGCTTGCCCAGCGGAAAGGGCTCGGCGACCTTCACATTGCCCACCACCCTCTGGCCATGCGCATCGTAGAGCGCGATGAATTCCAGACCGCTGGCCCAGGCATCGATGGCATGGCGGGTCATCAGGGCCTCACGGCCGCGCGGCGTGTGCAGGATGCTGTCCATGCGGGTGGTGAGAAACTGGTCGGTGCGCCAGAACAATTGCTGGGCGGTCAGCACATAGGTCAGACCCAGCAGGCCGATCACCGCCACCACGAAGACCGCGCAAAGCCCCGCCGTCAGCCGGAAGGCGGTGGTGTGGCGCAGATCGGCCAGCCGCAGGCCAAGCAAGGTTTCGGTCAGGGGCGGCATGGGGTGCTTCGGCGGCCCTTACTCGACTTCAAGGCGATACCCTTCGCCCTTGAGCGTCTGGATCGGCGAGGGATGGCCGGGCCGCTCCAGCTTCTTGCGCAGTTTGGCGATATGCACATTGATGAGATTGTCGCTCGCCTCGAAGAACCGTCCCCAAACCTGCTCGAAAATCACCTGCCGCGCAACCGGGCGACCGGCATGGCGGGCCAGAAACTCCAGCAGGCGGAACTCGGTCTGAAGCAGCGTGACCGGCTCACCGCCGACCCAGACCTGGCGCTTGACCAGATCGATCTCCACCTGCCCGGCGCGCAGGAAACCATCCTCGGGATATTCACGGTTGCGACGCAGCAGCACCTCCACCCGCATCGCCAGCTCGCTGACGGCAAAGGGCTTGGCGAGGTAATCATCGCCGCCCGCGCGCAGGCCCGCCACGCGCTCATCGACATCGCCCAGCGCGGAGAGCATCAGCACCGGCGTCTGCAACCGGCGCGCGCGCAGCCTTGCGACCAGCCCCAGGCCATCGAGGCCCGGCAGCATGCGGTCCAGCGTGATGGCGTCGAAGCGTTCGGTCTCCAGCCGGGTCAGCGCCAAGCGGCCATCATCGACCCAAACAACATCATGCCCCTGACCCGTGAGGGCAGAGGCAATAATCTCGGCGGTTTCTGAATCGTCCTCGACGACCAAGATGCGGGCCATGCCGCTCTCCTCAAATCCGGTGCTCGGGCCCCTTAACCCGGATTGGCCGTTCCGCCAGACGCATCGGGGGGGTGAATGCGTGGGCGGAACGGCCGTTCGGGCGTCCTCTCCGCCTGCCGCTTTCGCGCATCGGCGCGCCGGGCTCAAGTGAATAGAATTTCACCTTGGTCTTACGATGCAGACGTAAGACAGCCCGCCGCATGGATATCCATGCGGCGGAAAGCCTTGGCGGATGGCCCCTCAATGCTTGATGATAAAGGGAATTTTCACGGTGCCGCGCACCTGCACGGCCTCACCGCCGCGCATCACGGGGGACCAGCGCCATTTGCGAACCGCCTCCAGCGCGGCCTTGTCGAGCCGGGCGAAACCACTGCTGCTGGCGATGGAAATCTCCGCGACTCGGCCATCGGTGCCCAGCAGCAGGCTGAGCGCCACCGTGCCCTCTTCCTTGTTGCGCCGCGATTCCAGCGGATAGGACGGCGCGGTGAAGGACAGCATCTTGGCCGAAAGATCGCCGCCCTCGGCAGGGCCAACCGCCTTGGGCGGCGGCGCGGCGGGGGCAGCCGGCGGCGCGGGCGGCGCCTGCACCACGGGCGCCGGGGCGGGCGCGGGAGAGAGGGCCACGGGCGCGGGCATGGGCTCGGGGGTCACCACAGGCTGCTGCACAGGGGTTGGGGTGGTGGGCAGCTCCACCTTCTCGACCTCGGGCTTGGGCTGTTGTTTGGGCGGCGCGGGCGGATCGAGCTTCAGATCGACCGCCATGACGCGGTGGTGGCGATGGTGATGCTCATGCACATTCATCCACACCAGCGTCGAGAACAGCAGGCTGACCGCCGCAAAGGCCACCACGGCGGCGGGCGCCTGACGTTTCACCCCGCCCTGCCCATAGGTGGAGGCATGGGAATAGATCGGCTCCGGCGCGCTCACCGGCACCAGACGGGGGGCTGCCAGCGCGGCGTTCCGCGTGGGGAGCGGGAAATCATCCGGCGCAAAGCGCGCGAGTGCGGAAGTGTCTGCCAGCATGACTGCCCCTGACGTGATGACGACGCGGTGACGACAATAGGAAACCCGGATCGGCGATCCGGGTTATTGAGAGTCAGTATCAATCACAGAGGCCGCCGTAAAGGCCAAAACAGCGCTATTCAGCCAGCATATGGGCCAGAACGGGGCTGATATGCTCGATATAGGGTCCGTCAGCCCGCTGGATCACCCAGCGCACCGCCAGCCCAAGCCGAGTCGCCAAAGCCATGCCGCCATCGGGATCGAGCACGCTGAAAGCACTGGCCCAGCCATCGGCGCTCATGGCGCTGGCATGGATCACGCTGCAGGCCACCACGCCCGATGTCGCGGGAGCGCCAGTGCGCGGATCGAGATTGTGCAACCCGCGCACATAGCTGCCCGAGGTGGCCACGGCCAAGCCATGCAGCCCCACGCGCAGGCCCGGCAGGCCAGCCTGTTCTGGCGTTTCCAGATCGACCCACCATGGCTGGCCATCGGGCCGCAGTCCGCGCCCGACCAGTTCGCCGCCGACTTCGACCAGTTGGTGAATCACCCCCAGCCGCGCCAGATCGCCCGCCAGCGCATCCACGGCATAGCCTTTCGCGATGCCGGAGAGATCGAGCGAAAGACCGCCCGGCTGATAAAGCCGCCCCTCTTCCAGCTTCAGCAAGCGCCAGTCGGAGGGGGCCAGTGCTTGTGTAACACGCTGAGGCGCGGGAGCCTGCGCCACCGGGCCGGGCGGCCCAAACCCCCAGAGATCGACCAGCCGGCCGATGGCGGGGCTGAAAGCGCCCGCGCTGGCTTCGGCGATGGTCAGAGCCGCCCGCATCACATAAGCGAAAGCGGGCGGCAGAATCTGCCCATGCCCGGCGGGCGCGGCGTTGAAGCGGCACAGGGCGCTGTCCGGCTCCCAATGGCTCATCTGCGCCACCAGCGCTTCCAGCCGGGCCTCGATCACCTCGGTGACGCGCGCCGCGCTCAGGCCAGAGGGCAACACGGCATGCAGGCGCCAAGTCGTGCCCATCGTCGGGCCGGACAGGGTGGTGACGGGCGCATCGGCATCCATGCTGCGCAGGGCCAGCGGATCGACGTGATCCGGCAGAGCAATGCGCAACTCTTCCGCCATCACGGCACCAGAAAATGGATCAGCAGGATCGGGATCAACAGCCCCAGCCCGACAATCGGCCAGGTGCTGGGCCGATGCTTGCTGTGAAGCTGCAACAGCAACAGCCCGGTGAGCGTGAAAATCACGCAGGCCCCGGCGAAAAGGTCGATAAACCAGCTCCATGCGCCGCCGGAATTGCGCCCCTTGTGCAGATCGTTGACCAACGAGAGCCAGCCGCGATCCGTCAGCTCCGAGGCGATGGCGCCGCTCGCCGGATCGACCGTCACCCAGCCGTCGCCACCCGGGCGGGGCATGTTGACCGTCACGATGTCGCTGGCCCATTCCGCCGGGCGGCCCGCCACATCGATCCCCACCTGCGCCTTCACCTGCGCGGCGATATCGGCGGGCAGAGGCGCATTCGGCTTGGCGGGCGCGGCCAGCTCCTTCACCATGGCGGCGGGCAGCTGGCCGCTGCGCGACACCACCTTGGGCTCGGTATGGATCGCCTCGGCGTGATTGAGCGTGATCCCGGTGATCGCGAAACCCAGCATGCCGATCATGGAGAGCGCCGCGCTGATCCAGTGCCAGCTATGCAGTTGCTTCAGCCAGAACTGCTTGGCCTTCTTGCGCTTGGCCAGCCTGTCCTTTTCGGCAGGAGTCAGCACCGGCTTCTGCTTCACGACCGTCTTCATGCCCGCCCTTGCTCATCCCATTGCCGCGCCAATGCGCGCAGAGACTCTTCCTTGCGCGCGGCCAGCCACGCCGTCATCTGCTCCGCGAAACGCGCATGCCCGCCGGCCCGCGCACTTTCCAGCCATGGCAGCGCTTCCGCCATCTGCCCAGCCGCGATCAGCATGCGCGCGTGATTGAAAGCACCGCGGAAATCGCCACCCTCCGCCGCGCGGGCGAAGTGATAGGCGGCCAGCCGCAGGTTCTGCGGCACCACCCAGCCATCCTCGTGAAAAATGCCGACCATATTGGTCGATTTGGCGTGGCTCTGGGCCGAGGCCTGACGGAACAGCTCCAGCGCCTGCGCCTTGTCTTCCGCCACGCCGCGCCCCAGCGTCAGCATGGTGGCCAGATTGTAGAGCCCCCAGTCGAGCCCCTGCTCCGCCGCGGCGCGGAACCATGGCACGGCCTGCGCCGGGTCTTCCTCCACGCCGAAGCCCTGATCGAAGCAGCGCCCCACCATGTTCATCGCCATGGGCAGCCCGGCCTGCGCCGCCTTGTGGAACCAGTGCAGCGCGGCGCGGGGGTCTGCCGAAACCCCGCACCCGTCGACCAGAAACTGCCCATAATAAAGCTGCGCCAGCGCCATGCCGCCCTGCGCCGCCTGCTCCAGCGCCCGGGCGGCGCCTTCGGGCGGGCCGGTGAGAAGGGCGCGCCATTCCTCGGCGCTCCACACGGGATTGTCCCGAGGGAGCGCCGAAGCTTCGGACGGGCTATCGGCAGCAGGCGCTGTCGTCACGCGGTCAGTACTTGATGCTGAGCGTGCCGATCACCGTGCGACCCGCCGCCTGATGGGCGTAATGGGTGGCATAGGCCTGATCGTAATACAGCTTGTTGGTGATGTTCAGCGCGCTGACCCGCAGCCCGATCACACTGTTGATCTGATACGAGGCATTGGCATCGAAACGCCAGTAATCAGGCACATAGACCGCGCGCGTCTTGGTGATGGTCACCACGCCGTTCGGGCCTGCCGTGCGGCTGTCGGAGAAGCCGCCATAGACGCGGCCCATATAGATCGCCCCGCCGCCCAGCGTGAACTTGGGCGTCACCTTGTAGCTGGTGAAGAGGGTGAAGCTGTTGGTGGGCGTGTTGGGGAAGGCATGACCCGTCAGCGCGGCGGGGGCCGATGCGGTGTAGGTCACGGCATTGGCGCCCGTGCCCACGGTGGTGGTGGTGACGGTGTAGCCCGCGTTCAGCACCTTGGAGGGCATGTAGGTGTAGCCGCCGAAGATGCTCCACTGCGGCGTCACATTGCCGCTGAAGCCGAATTCGACACCGCGCACGCGCTTCTCACCGATGAAGGCCACGACGCCGGTCGAGTCCGTGTAGCGCGCGTTGGTGGTGCGGGTCTGGAACAGGTCGAGGCTCAGCGCCAGCTGGTCATGCAGCAGGCTCCACTTGGTGCCCACTTCATAGGAGGTGGTCTTCTGCACCTTGAGCGTGTTGGGATCGATGGTGGTGGAGGCCACCGCATTGTCCTCGCTGCCCTGACCCAGGAACGAGCCCGGAGGCACCGCCGAGGAACCGGTCGAGATATAGAAGCTGCCGTTAGGCACCGGCTTGAAGATCAGACCGGCCTGATAGGTGAAGATGTCGTCGGTGCGGTTCTGCCAGCTGCGGCTGGCGGTGTAGGGCGCGGCCACGGCGGCGCTGACATTGGTGGAATAGCGGTCATAGCGGCCGCCCAGATTGATCATCAGCTGGTCGGTGATGCTGATCGTGTCGAACAGGCTGGCCGAAACGGTGGAGGAGTTGGCCAGCGTCATCGAGGCGGGCGCGCTGCGCTGGATGGCGGCAGGCGTGGCCGAGGTGTCGCTGACGGTGCTGGCCCAGGCGTCGTTCGAATTGGGGGTCGCCGCCGACGTGCAGTAATATTGCGCCAGCGTGGTGGCGTTGCAGCGCGGGCTGATCGTCGAGCCGGTCGACAGGGCGGTGCCGGTGGCGGCGTTCGACACAAATGAGCCATAGCCCGAGGACTGCCAGCTGTATTCCACGGCGCCCGCAAAGCTGTGCTTGATCGAACCGGTGTTGAACTTGCCCGACAGATCGACCTGATCGACGAAGCCGGTCTGCTTGCTGTAGCGGGTGTTGGCACGGCGCCACACCGTGCCGGTGTTGTAGACGTTGCCCTGCGAATCGTCGGGCTGGGTGTAGATGTATTCCTGCGTGGTGTTGGTGTAGCGCATGGTGTTGCGCAGCTTCAGGCCGCTGTCGAAATTATGCTCGAAGCGGGCGGTCAGCGCATCATTGTTGGTGGTGCGGAAATCGCGGTCGGCCAGGCCATAGAAAGCGCCACGGCTGCGGGTGATGGTGTTGCCCTGCGCCGTGGTGAAAGGCGTGGTGGGCAACGGCGCGGTCAGCGCGTTGGTCGCGGTCTGGTTGCTGATGGTGGTGGCATAGGGAATGCCCGAATCCGGCAGTTCGGTCGAATGCATGTGATACCAGTCCAGCTCGAGGCTGGTGGGACCGTTCAGGCCGAACTTGATCGAGGGCGCGATGCCCCAGCGCTTCTGCCAGATGGCATCGCGGCCCGCCACGCCCTGATCGTGGAACATGCCGTTGATGCGCACGCCCACGAAATCGCTGAGCGGCTGGTTGATGTCCACCGTCACGCGCTTGTAATCGGCATTGCCCAGGCTGCCTTCCACCTTGGCGAAACGCTTGGTTTCCGGCGCCTTGGAGACGATGTTGATCGAACCGCCGCCATTGCCCGAGCCGTTGGTGACGCTGTCCGAACCCTTGGTGACCTCGATGGCCTCGACGTCGAAGGTCTCGCGGGTCTGGGCGGCAATGTCGCGCACGCCATCGAGATAGGTCGAGGCCTGCGAATCCGCGCCGCGGATGAAGGGGCGGTCGCCCAGCGGGTTGCCGCCCTCGCCCGCGCCCATGGTGATGCCGGGCACGGTGCGCAGCGCCTCGGTCAGGGTGGTGGAGTTGGTGTCTTCCAGCACCTGGCGCGAGATCACGGTGATCGACTTGGGCGTATCGAGCAGCGGCGCCGTGGCCTTGGGGCTGGCCATGCGCTCCACCTTGTAGCTGCCTTCCTCGATGGCGGTGTCGGTCACCGTCACGCCGCCAAGGTTCTGGCCTTCACCGCCCTTGCCCTGCGCCTGCTGATCCTGAGCCATGGCAGGGAAGGCCGAAAACAGGCCGATGCAGCCGATGGCCAGCGTGCTGGCGCCCTGAGCGATGCTGCGCGAGGTGGTGGTCGGCATGATGATCCTTTATGCAACTGATACGCAATAGTTGGCGCGGCTATTGCAAGTGAGTTGCAAAAGGTCAATCGGCGCTGTTGCGGAATGTTGAACGCGTGGCCCAGATGCAACACCGCCCCCGGGGACAGGCTCCGAGGGCGGTGCGACATGAGCCTGAAAAGGCGCGTTTTTGGCTGACCTCAGCCGAAGTTCTCATGCGCGCCAGCTTCGCCCTTCAGCCAATAGCCGGCAGCGCGCATCCATGCGGGGGGATGGCCGCGCTCTTCCAGCACATGGGCGCGCAGGGCCTTGGCCACGCCAGCCTCGGCGGCGATCCACACATAGCCCTCGCCCTGCGGCCATTCCAGCGCGCTCAGGGCGGCAAGCAGGCGGGCCTGGTCATCGCCCTCGCCTTCGTTGCGGGCCAGCCATTGGGCTGTCCATGCGGTTTGGGTCTCGATCTGCTGGGCCTCGGCCGGGCTGTCGACCAGCACGATGGTGGTGACGGGCACGCCCCCGCGCAGGCCCTCCAGACGGCGGCCGATCGAGGGCAGACCGGTTTCGTCGGCGATCAGCAGATACCAGTCGAAATCATCGGGCACGATCTGCGAGCCGCGCGGGCCGCCGATGTCCAGCGTCGTGCCGATCTGCGCCGTCTGCGCCCAATGGGCGGCGGGGCCGTGATCGTGCAGGGCGAAATCGACGGTCAGGCTCTGGGTGGCATTGTCGAAGGCGCGGGGGGTGAAATCGCGCATCAGGCGCTCGCCATTCTCCTCGCCGAAGAAAAGCTTGATGTGATCGTCCACGCCCGCGCTGTTGAAATCGGAGAGGTCTGGAGCGGTGAAGACGAAACGGCGCATTTTGGGCGAGAGGTCGATCACGCTGGTCACCGTGATGGTGCGGCGGCGCAGCTCATGGCGGACGCGTTCGATGTGATGGCGGGGCTGGGTCTGGGTCGACATGGGAACGAACTCCAATGACTGGGCGACAGGCACAGACGCCTGCGCAAAAGGATGATTCTCAGTGGGTGTCCCCGCCAATGGACGACTTGCGATTCAAAATCAAGATATATCTTGATGCAGTTTTACTTACTCAGTCGAGACCTTCTAGACGAGATTGGCCTGCAACCACGCCACCGCCCGCTCCGCCCGCTGCGACAAAGGCCACTCGGCGCGATGCAGCAGCCACAGCCGGTCGATCACCGGGGGGCCATGCTCCACCACGCGGATCGCCGCCTGATCGCGAAAAGCCTGCCGCGCATGGCGGTGCAACACGGTGAACCCCATGCCCCGCGCCACCGGCTCCAGCATCAGCCCCACCTGATTGGAAAAACCCTTCACCGGCAGGCTGGCCACCCCCGGATGGCGCGGAAAGGCGAGGCCCAGCAGCCGCGTCGCCATGGCCTTGCCTTCGGGATGGTCGATAAAGCCCAGCCGGGCCAGATCCTCCCAGCTCTTCACCTGCGCCTGCGCGGGCACGATCAGCTCCAGCGCCTCGCTGCCGAAAGGCCTTGCGATCAGGCGCGGATCATCGGGCAGCACGGTGGCCAGACCCAGCTCGAAACGGCCCGCCAGCACCGCCTCCACCACCTCGGCGTCCGGCGCGAAGCGGTGATGGATTGCCAGCAGCGGATGCAGCGCCTGCAGATCGAGCAGCAGCGGATAGATCTTCAACCCCACGCTGCCCGGCGTGATCAGCGAAACCGCACCCTCGCAATCGCAGTCGCCCTCGATCCGCTGATGGAGCAGCCTTTCGGCCTGCTCGCGCGCCTGCGCATGGTCGAGCAGCAATCTGCCTGCGGGGGTCATCTCCACCTGCCGCCCTCGCCGCACCAGCAGAGGGCCCAGCCGGTCCTCCAGAGCCCGCACATGCTGGCTGATCGCCGCCTGAGTCACCCCCAGCCGCTCCGCCGCGCGGGTGAAGTTGCCCAGATCGGCCAGCGCGATGAAACTGCGCAACCAGATCGGATTCAGCATTAGCATTATTTATCGAATCCATAAGCGACCACGGGGTTATCTAATACAAGCCATCGCCTATCTTGGCCATCATAACCTCTCCCTCTCCCCCCGGAGTTTCTGAATGACAGCCTTGTTCACCCCCTTCACCCTGAAGGATGTCACCCTTCGCAACCGCATCACCGTGCCCCCCATGTGCCAGTACAGCGCGATCGACGGCGCCGTCACCGACTGGCATCTGGCGCATTACACCGCTCTGGCGCGCGGCGGCTCGGGTCTGGTGGTCGTCGAGGCGACCGGCGTGCTGCCCGAGGGCCGCATCTCCCCCGGCTGCACCGGCATCTGGGATGACAGCCATATCGCAGGCCTCTCCAAAATCGCCGCCGCCATCAAGGCCGCCGGCGCCGTGCCCGGTATCCAGATCGCCCATGCCGGCCGCAAGGCCAGCGCCAACCGCCCGTGGGAAGGCGATGACCACATCCCCGACAGCGATCCGCGCGGCTGGGACACCATCTCCCCCTCGGCCATCGCCTTTGGCGGCGGGTTGGGCAAGGTGCCCCGGGCCATGACGCTGGAGGATATCGCGGAGGTGCGCGAAGCCTTCGCCGCCGCCGCCAGGCGCGCTCTGGCCGCCGGTTTCGAGTGGCTGGAACTGCATTTCGCCCATGGCTACCTCGCCCAGAGCTTCTTCTCCGTCCACGCCAACCACCGCGAGGATGCCTACGGCGGCGACGCCGCAGGCCGGGGCCGCTTCATCCTTGAAACGCTGAGCGCCGTGCGCTCTGTCTGGGCCGAGCGCCTGCCGCTGACCGCCCGCTTCGGCGTGATCGAATACGATGGCCGCGACGAGGAAACGCTCTCCGAAGCCATCGACCTCACCCGCAAGATGAAGGACGGCGGGCTGGACCTGCTGAGCGTCAGCATGGGCTTCTCCACCCCGGAGGCGCACATCCCATGGGGCCCGGCGTTTCTGGCGCCCGTGGTGGCCCGCGTGCGCCGCGAGGCCGGGCTGCCCGTGTCCTCGGCATGGGGCTTCGATGCGGCCGCGGATGCCGAGAGAGTGGTGGCGGACGGGGTGATGGATCTGGTGGGCATCGGGCGCGCCATGCTCGCCAATCCGCATTATCCTCACCGTCTGGCGCTGGAGCTGGGCGTGGATCAGCCTGATGATGTGCTGCCCGCGCCTTATGCCCATTGGCTGGCGCGCTATAAGGGGCCGGGTAAGGCTGTGGCTGCTTAAGAAGATGGAAGGGAAAGTGCGAGGGTCATGACCCTCGCGCTCCCTTTAGTGTCTACCTTGCGCTTGGGGTTCGGCATTGCGCCCAGCTTGCCGCGGCGCCGTGGCTTGCGCAGGTGGAGAGGCAGGGCGCTCCATGGCGGCGCCACTGCCCATGCGCCGGAAGACGTCATGGGAGCGCGAGGGGATAATCCCCTCGCGCTTCTCTTTTCCCTTACCTGATCGCCCCGTTAAAAGCGATCTCCGACACCGGCAGACGCGGGCTGGGCGCCTCACGCGCGGCCAGAGCTTTCGGCAAGGTCGATGCATCCCCGCGACGGCCGATCGCCACGGCGACTTCCACCTTATAGCGCTCCCCTGCCCCGGTGATCTCCCCGGCGCGGGCGGCATCGAAACCGGCCATGGCATGCGTGGCGAGGCCGAGGCGCGTCGCCTGCAGGGCCAGATAGCCCCAGGCCGCGCCGGCATCGAAGCTGTTGGTGCCGGCGGGCGTGGACTCGGTGGAGCCGGGCGCGGTGATCTGCCGGTCGGAGAGGATGAACACCAGCGCGGCGGCGTTCGAGGCCCAGGTGGCGTTGAAGGGCAGCAGGGCCGAGACGTAAGCGTCCCAATGCGCATCGCCCTTCACCGCCCATGCAAAGCGCCACGGCTGATAGTTGAACGCCGAGGGGGCCCAGCGCGCGGCTTCGAAGAGGGGCTTGAGATCGGCCTCGCTCAGCGTCGAACCGTCGAAGGCGCGGGGGGACCAGCGGGCGAGGAAATATTCATCGATGGGGTGGTCAGCAATGCGCGGCTCGCTCATGAAACGCCTTTCTTCAATGATTTAGGTGACATTCTTGGCTACAGGTTAGCCCATTGCCCGCCCCGGCGCGAGCGCCCTGCCAAAAAGAAATGCTTTTAACCCCATAATCTCTAGTGATTTGATAGAGTATATGAGGTTATCATACATCGCCTGCCTCACCAGAGAGTTGCGAAAAAACGATGCCTGTCAATCTGCCCACCAATCTGCTCCGCAGTTTCGTCGCCATCGTCGATGCCGGTTCGATGCTGAGTGCCTCGCACAAGGTCTTCGTCACGCAATCGGCGCTTAGCCTGCAGATCAAGCGGCTGGAGGAACTGCTGCGCCAGAACCTGTTCCACCGCGAGGGCCGCCGCCTGACGCTGACCCCGGCGGGCGATCTGATGCTGGATTACGCCCGCAAGGTGCTGGTGCTGCATGACGAGGCCGTGGCCACCATCAGCGCGGGGCATTTCGCCAGCCCCACGCGCATCGGCGTGGCGCAGGATTTCGCCGAGAGCCTGTTGTCCGGGCTGTTGTCGCAATTTGCCGATCATCATCCGGGGACGCAGATTTACTCGCGGGTGGCCGATACGCAGGATCTGCTCACCCTGCTCGACCGGGGGCAGCTCGATATCGTGCTGGGCTTTGCGCAGGCTTCCGACGATCGGGCCATCGCCCACACCGCCATGGACTGGTACGGCAAGGCCGACTTGCTGGAGCAGCCCGTGCTGCCGCTGGCCATGCTGGAGGCGCCCTGCCGTTTTCGCGATGCCGCGCTGCGGGCGCTGGACAAGGCGGGCATTCCCTATCGCATCGCGGTGGAGACGCCGCATCTCACCGCCCTGCGCACCGCGGTGGAAGCCGGGCTGGGCGTCACCTGCCGCACCCAGCTGTTCCTGACCGAGCCGCCGCTGTCCTCACGCAAGCTGCCCGGCCTGCCGCGCCTGTCCTGCATCCTGCAGACCGCGCCCCGGCTGGATATGGTGACCGGGCAGTTGGCACGGCTGGCGCATCAGGCGATGGCGGCGTTGTGATCGGGAGGGGCGCATTCGGACACGCGCCATCCTTTTTCCATAAAATCTGCCACCGAAGCGAATCGCAAGTCTGCTTGTCAGGGGCTCATAAAAATTCTTTTGCAACAGCGCCTTTGCAGCACAAGACAGTCGATGTGCCAGAACAGAACGGCCTCACCTGCCCCCTACATCCGTAGGATTGCGAATATTCTGCCTGATCCGTAAGTCGCCGTCACGCAGGGGAGCGATCTGACGTGATCACAGCGAGCCGTATTATCTTTCTTTTGTTCATCGGCCTTGTGTGGGGCACCTATGCCTTTTCGCCCTATCGGAATGCCGTAAGGGGCGTTTCGACCTTGCTGGCGATTTCCGAAAGCCAGGCAGCGGTTTTCGGAAAGCGCTAAGAGCCTGTTTGGAAGATGCGCAAAAGCGCATCTTCTGATGCGGCACCGGCCCTCTCCCCCACCCGGCCACCCAACGGCAGTATCATATGGCTAGCCGGATGGGGGAGAGGGCCGGTGCCGCAAATTCGGCTTCGCCGAATGTCCAAACAGACTCTCAGCGACAGGCTGCATCTGGCAGGAACACATCATGGCCACAGGCATGAAAATCTTTCGCGATCAGCAACTCAAGTCAAGTTCGGCACCACCGGAAACAGCATTGAACGCACTTTTACATCGCCTCAAAACAAGACAAGTCATGTAAAATTTGCGGCGTTCCGTTGATGTCTCCGCACCTCAACTGTATGTGCTCCTCCCGGACGGATCGCGACTTCATGTTGGGAGCTTCATGATGATGAGAAAAATTCTCGCTGGTATGGCGTGGAGCGGTGTTGTGTTCGCTTCGGGCGGTGCATCAGCTTACGCATGGATGCATGGCAAGCAACCCGCATCGCATGCCCAGAGCCGGACCAAGGCCATCGTCAGCCAGGCCAAGCAGAGCGATGCCCGCGTGATCCTGCTGGGGGACAGCATCTCGGAAATGGCGCTGCTGCCCCAGCTTTGCGGCAAGGATGTGCTGAACGCCGGGCTGGGCGGGGCGAATGCGGCGCAGGTCAAGACGATCGCCGCCGACATCCTGCCCGGGCGCAAGGCCGATCTGGTGGTGATCGCGGTGGGCGTGAATGACGCTGTCGGTCAGGCGCCCACCGACACTTCGGCCTTCACCGCATCCTATCGCCAGATCATCACGCTGGCCAAGGCCACCGGGGCACGGGTGGTCGCCGTCAATGTCGAGCCGGTGGTCAAAGCCAACCGCATCTTCGATCCCAAGCGTATCGAGGCGGAAAACCGCATCATCGCCAGCATGGGCGTGCCGACCATCGACCTGTGGTCAGCCATGCGCCAGCCCGGCACCGAATGGCTGCCCGACAGCTACAGCGACGACGGCACGCACCCCAATCCGGCTGGCTACAGCCATTGGAAAGCGGCGGTGGGGAAGAGCTGCGAGGCCTGAACCCCGCGTTTCCAGTGCTCGGTCAGCGCGGGGGAGGCATTCCGCCGCCATCGGCGTTCATGGTGAAGACCCGCCAGTTGCTGGACAGCTTTTTGAAGCGGCCAATCGCCGCATCATCATTTTGCGTGCCGACATGGCCGGTGGGCCCGTTCACGCTTTTCCAGTAATCGGCCGAGGCGGCACCGATATAACGGGCCGCAGCAACATCACTGTCGCTCGCGCCATTCGCCGGGATGATGCGTGCTTCATACTGCGCGAAAACCCCCTCGACGCCACCGGGCGGCAAGGGCTTGATGTCACCGAAGAAATGGAAGTTGTGGCCTCCGATCAGCACGACGCTGATGCCCCCGCTCGGCTCCGGGCGGGGCGACGCGGGGAGCGCCTGATTGCCGGTAAAACTCTCGACGAAGAGCGCTCCGTTCGGAGAGGCCTTGGTTTCCAGCAGGCACCAGCGGCCTGTCGCTTTCGGCCTGACGAAAAGGCTGAGGTTGCGGACCTGAACGCGCACGCCTGTCGAAACAGGCTGCTCCTGCGGCGCATAGATCATGGCGGTGGGCGTGATGCCCTGCCAGCCTTCGGGCGCGGAAGGCCCGAGGTGGACATGCGCCCGCACCGCCCAGCCATAGGGCTTGCCATGGGCATTCACGACGCCATGCGGAATGCCCTCGCCCGGCTGGGTCATGTCGGCCATGGTGGGCTCGCGGGCCTCATAGCGGGCAGAGGCGGCGATGGCACGGGCAGAGGGGGCCTCGCCGCAGGGCGGGGCGTGAAATTCACCCATCTCCGTGGCGGCATGGACTGGTGCGTGAATCGCTGCTGTTGTCAGGAAAGCCGCAAGAACCGGGCGTAGGATATTGCTCGACATGGGTAACCTCCCGCCCGCCATCTGGGCATAAAAATTACATAGTGATTCCGACCTATCACAGAACCAATTTCTCGCGAAAGAGGAAGTTCCCTTGGGCGGATGCAACCGGCCCGAGATAGCGGAGGCGCTCAGGCCACAGCCTGCAACCGTGCCACCAGAGCCTTGGCGGCCCGCGTGACCTCATCCCAGGTCTGCGCGAAATCCTCCCGGCCGCCGTAATAGGGATCGGCGACGGACTGGCCCTCATGCCCCGGCACTTCATCCAGCAGCAGGCCGAGATGGGCGGTGGCATCGGCGGGGCGCAATGTGCGCAGATCGGCCAGATTGTTGGCATCGAGAGCGAAGATATGCGTGAAGCGGGTGAAATCGGCGCGGCTCACCTGACGGGCGCGGTAGGCGGCTATGTCCACCCCGCAGCGCAACGCCTGAGCGCAGGCCCGCAGATCGGGCGCCGAGCCCACATGCCAGTTGCCGGTGCCCGCCGAATCCACCGTGACGGCAAGGCCCATGCGCTGCGCCTCCTTCCGGAACGCGGCCTCGGCCAGCGGAGAGCGGCAGATGTTGCCCAGACAGACGAAGAGAACAGAAGGCTGATGCATAAGGCCCGGCATAAAGCGCCGATCAAGGCCTGTCATCAGTCTGGATTTGGTGATCGGGATGCTGATCGGGCCCAGGCGGGGCTCCGCGCCCATGCGCCAGCCACGAAGTCCCGCCCTTTGCCGATTCGCCCTGCCGCCTGCATCGGCCGAGCCATGCCGAGTAATAACTCAATTTCGGCAGTAGACAATCACCCCGCGACCAATGGCCCGCCCTTTTCGACGGATGGAGTTAGGCCGCTTAAAGCCCCGAAAATCCGCGCCTGGAGCCCAATTTGGCACATACCTTTCGGGCCCTGCAGACAACGCGCCAGAGCATCTGCCAGTTGACCGTCAACGATCACCGACTCGAAAAATGCGGCATCCAGACCAGAGCATTTTCACTCATTGTGAAAACGCTCTAGGGTGCCCATCGATGACCCTGAACGCCCTGCCTCAACCCGGCCCCAGCCCGGTGATGGATCGCCATCCCGACATCGCCAGGCTGGTGCGCCTGTTCTATGAACGCGCCCGGCAGGACTCGCTGATCGGCCCCGTCTTCGAGGGGATCATCCACGATTGGGAAGGGCATTTTCGCGCCTTCACCGCCTTCTGGGCCGCGCAGTTGCGGGGGCGGGGACGCTATCGCGGCCAGCCCGTTGCCCCGCATGTCGCTCTGGCCAGCAGTATCACGCCCGACATGTTCGCGCGCCGGCTCACCCTGTGGCGCACCGCGGCTGCAGAGGTGATGGCCCCGCAAGACGCCGCCCTGCTGACCGAAAAAGCGCAGCGCATCACACAGGTGCTGCAACAGGCCGTGGCAGACACGCGAACAGAGGGTGAAACCCGGCCATGAACGGGTTGCTCTACGCCTTTATCGCCTGCTTCCTCGCCGGTTGCGGCGCGCGCGATCAGGTGCTGGTAGCCGCCCTGACCGACCGCCTCGGCCCGCGCTTCAGCCTGCTCGCAATCGCCTGCATCACCGGCGGCCTCACCTGCGCGCTGGCCGCCTATTTCGCGCAGGATCTGGCCGGCGTTATGAACCACCGCGCCCGCCTGCTGCTGGCCAGCTTCGCCCTTGCGGCGGCAGGAGTGGAATCGCTGCTCGTCTCCCCCGGGCGCCGCGCCAAGGAGCCCACCCGCTCGCTCTTCGCCGCGCTGCTGGTGCTGGCGATCAGCCAGATCGTCGATGCCGCGCGCTTTATCGTGCTGGCCATCGCCCTGCTCCACGCTCCCCTGCTCGCCGCGTTGGGCGGCACGCTGGGCGGCGGCGCGGCCATCACCATCGGCTGGTTCGGCGCCGGGCCGCTGCTGGCGGCAGAAAGACACCTGCGCCTCGCCCGCCGCCTCGCCGGGGCCATTCTGCTGCTTTCCGGCGTCACGCTGGGATGGACCACATTGGGCGTGCTCTAGGCTGTTGCCGCGTCGTTTTTGCGAAAAACCGCTTCCCGCTTTTTCGCACGATGCTTTTTGATCGGAATTTTCGATCAGTCTCGCCGTGCTTGCAACCTTACCCTCCACCGCGCAATGCACTACAAACCCTGCAAGATCATGCCGATGACCCAAAGGAGCGCCCCCATGACCAACAACGCCACCTCCGCCCTTGTCGACAGCCTGAACGGGCTGCTGGCCGATCTCTTCACGCTCTATGTAAAGACCAAGAACTTCCACTGGCACGTGCGAGGCCCCAACTTCCGCGATCTGCACCTGCTTTTCGACGATCAGGCAGCCGAGATCTTCGCCCTGACCGACATCATCGGCGAGCGCGTGCGCAAGAACGGCGCCACCACGTTGACCGGCATCGGCGCCATCGCCGCCAAGGCCAACCTGAAGGACGAACCCCGCGCCGACCTAAAGCCGGAAGAGATGGTCGCCCAGTTGCGCGACGATAATGCCAGGCTGGTCGAGGTGATCCGCGCCGTGAAAGCCGCCGCCACCGCCGCGGGCGACAACGCCACCGAAGGTGCCGCCGACGACTGGACCGATCAGGCGCAGCAGCGGCACTGGTTCCTGGCGGAAACTTTGGCATGATTTAACGTTGGAAAAAAGAGAATGCGAGGGCCATCGCCCTCGCGTTCTTTTTAATGTCTACGTTGCGCGCAACCTACCGGTCAGGCACGGATTAATGGCGCCGCAGGCATTATTCCGGTCGGCGGACTATGCCGGTTGGGCACGGCTTTCCCAGCATGCCCAGAGCGTTAGCGGCTTTCGGCGTGGCATAGTTTCCAGCTGCTGGCACAGAAAAGCTTGCCACCTGGATCACAGAGCGCGACAATCAGCCCATGCGTCACGACGTCGATCATCTCCCTTTGACCCAGCAGGCCGAGCTTGCGCGGGTGCGCCGGATTCTGATGGAAGAATTTGCCGTCGCGATCTCCCGAGCCACGCAGCCGTGGAAGAAGAACGGCAAGATTCTGAAGGTTATCCTGTTCGGCAGCTACGCTCGCGACGATTGGGTCGACGAGGCGGAGAATGGCTATCAGTCGGACTTCGATATCCTCGTTATCGTGAGCCACAAGGATCTGACCGACGTCGCGGAATACTGGTATGTCGCAGAGGACAAAATCCAGCGGGATACGGCCATCACGCGTCCGGTGAACGTCATTGTTCACGCGCTCGATGAGGTGAATGAGGGGCTGACGCGCGGCGAGTATTTCTGGGTCGATATCGCCCGTGATGGGATCGCGCTCTACGAGCTGGCAGGTTCGACACTGGCGACCCCTAGGCCCCTGACGGCGGCTGATGCATACGAGATGGCAAAAGGCTATTTCGATCAATGGTTTTCGGGGATCGACGACCTTCTTGCTGGTGTGGAGCTGTACCGCGAGCGCGGTAACGCAAATCTTGCCGCTTTCACGCTGCATCAGGCAGCGGAGCGGGCCTATATCTGTTACATTCTCGTGCGCAGTCTGTACGTTCCCCGCTCGCACAACCTCAAGTTCCTGCGCTCGCTGGCCGAGGACAAGCAACCACGGCTGATCGATAGCTGGCCCCGTGCAACCAAACTCGACCGGCGGCGCTTCGAACTGGCGAAGCGCGCCTATGTCGAGGCCCGCTACTCAGCCAGCTACGAGATCGGCGCCGAAGATCTGCAATCGATCAAGGACATGGTGCGCCATCTGCGCGACAGCGTTGAAACAGTATCCCTCGAATGGCTCGAGCGACTGCGGGCCAAAGCTGCGTTCCCGTTATAACGCGTCCAGGAATGCCAGAAGGCGATCGCCAGCCTTGTACCTTCCGCCCTTCTGACCATTGAACGGCTTGCTCCTGGCCAGTGCCGCTTCCCTCAGCGCGAGGTGTGCGTGCAGGTAAACCTGGGTGATTCTGATCCACTCGTGCCCGAGCCAGAAGGCGATAACCGAGATATCGACGCTGGCCTGGAGGAGCTCCATCGCTGCGCTGTGCCGAAGAACATGGGGTGCGATCCGCTTGCAGTTCAGCGAAGGACACTGCAGGGTCGCAGTTATGACATGCCGGACCAACAGGCGCTGCACGGTGTCAGGGCGAAGCGGGCCGCCATGAATGTTGGGAAATAACTTCGTCGAGCCTTCCTGCCCTGCCTCCTGGAGCCAAGCCTGCAGCAGTTGACCGGTCTGCCTGGTGAGCGGCGTGCAACGCTCCTTGCGGCGTTTGCCGAGGCATCGGACATGGGCGCCCCTCCCTCCCAGAACCACTCCTCGCGTTCGAGCCGGATGATCTCCGAGAGCCGTAACCCGGTTTGGGGAGCGAGATGAAGAAGCATGTGATCGCGCTGTCCGATCCAGGTGCTGCGATCAGGTGCGGCCAGGAGGGCATTGATCTCTGCGCGCGTGAGAAAATGCATCTCGCGTTTGTCATGCAGCTTGGCCGGGATCGCCAGTACGCGCTGGATCTGACCACCATGGCTCGGCTCTTCGAGCGCGGCAAAGCGGAAGAATGCGCGAATGGCAGTCAGCCGGAGATTGCGCATCTTGATTCCAATTGCCCGGCTCACCTCCAGATCGTCAAGAAACGCAAAGATGAACGGGGCATCGAGATCGGCCAGATCGAGCCGGGATGGCAGCTTATCCAGCGTCGTTTGCGCGAAGGCGAACAGCAGGCGGAACGTATCACGATAGGATGCGATGGTGTGCGTACTGGTGTTGCGCTGTCGCATGAGACGTTGGGTGAAGAAGCGCTCGATGAGCGCTGGCAGGGTTGCGGCCCCGGTCATGCCTGTGCCTCCCAGCGCGTTTCGAGCCGGTTGACAGCTTGCTCCATCAACTCGGGGTAGGCTAACAGATACCAATAGGTGTCGCGGATTTTGCTGTGCCCCAGATAGGGCGCGAGCATCGGCAGCAGGCGCTCGATATCTTCGCCTGCCCGATACCGCCGCGCCATGGTGTTGACCGCAAGCTGTGGCTCAGGTCGTGGACTCGCTGGCCTTTGCTATGGGGTTCGGGATCGCGCAGTCCGATCCGCCTTACCACGCCCAGGAATACCCGCTCCGGATATTGAAGGCGCAAGCGCTGCCCATGAAGAAGCGGGAACTCTTACGGCAATCAGGGGACTCGTCACGTCGCGCTACATAGTCCGCCAAAGCCTGCGTCGTGGTCGGGTGAAGTGGAATCAGCCGCCCTTTGCCGCCCTTCGTCATGCGCGGCCTCAAGATCCCAACTTCAAGATCCGCATCTGCCCGCGCCAAATTGATCGCTTCGCCAATACGCATGCCAGTGGCAGCGAGCAGACCGAAGAGGCAATGATAGGTCCAGCGATTGATACCTTTGGCCCAACCCTAGTGAAGGGTCACTTCGAATAGTTGCTCGATGTCCGTAAGATGTCGGACAAATCCACGCACCGCCGATAATCACAGCCGCCATGACGTTCGCTGAGCCTGGGTGATCCAGGCCATGGCGAGCCCACGCGTAATGATGGTGAACTAGCGCGACGAACTCCCCCAGATAACGGGCTTCCCTGTCGTAGCGGTGGCCGAACCCACGCCGCATGCGCAGATAGCAGTTGAGTGCCTGATCGAGCCCGCTCATTGCGCGCCTCCCAGCCAAGTCTGGCTCAGGGTGTGCAGGTTGCCGATATCCACCTTAGCATAGATCCGTGTCGTGTCTGGTTGCTCGTGACGCAGAAGTTGGCCGATCTCGGTCAGCGGCGCGCCTGATCGTAGCAACCCGGTTGCCAGACTGTGGCAAAAGGCATGCAAGCCGGTAATACCAGCGTGCCTTATCGCCTTGCGTGCGACGGTCTGCACCGCGGGTGCTCCCTTGAACCCGGCATATGGCGCGACCGCGAGCAGAATCAGGCTCCGGCTGTCTGATCGGGGGCGTCCGTCTTGCAGATAGTTAGCGATTGCCGCACCGACATCGGGCGGCAGCGGCATGATCGCCATTTTGCGCCCTTTGCCGTGAACCGTGAACTGCCCGGCATGCCAATCGAAATCATCAAAGCTCAGCCTGACCACTTCGGTCGCCCGCAATCCCAGACGGGCAAGCAACTGAGGATCGCGTAATCCCTTCGGCCGGTTAGCGTGCTCCGGTCACAACCGGCAAGGACACATTGCACATCTTCTATCGGCATGAATCTGGGCAAGCCGGCTTCAGCACATCGGCGCACTGATGGTAGCGCTGCCGTCAAATCCTTGGCGAGAAACCGTTCAGCATGCAGGTATCGCAGGAAGGCGCGCAGGCGAGAGCACATGATGCGGGCAGTTGTCGGTCTGTGGTCGCCAGCATGTCGCTCAACATAACGTGCAACCTCGCGGTACGAAAGGCGCGCGGCGTCGGCGCGGCTCATCATCCTCAGCTCTTTGAGAAATGGACGAAGAAACCACAGGTGGCTTGCGATGGAGATTGTCGCGAGACCACGCTGACGCGACATATAGAAGGCATAGGCATCGAGAAGGTCCTCGTGAGGAACGCCTTCTGGAACTGGCCTAGGCGCAATGACGGTGGCGTCGCGCATGACCGACAACACACGAGCTAACGCCGACGCGTCGCCTTGACGGCGCGGTTGGTAGCGGGCTCGCTTGGCCAAATATCGGGTGACGAGCGCTTCCTGGATATCGGCAAGCCCAGCGCCGGTGGCGGCAAGCCAGAAGCCAAAATCTCGAGAAAGGCTCAGATCTCGCTGACCGATTTCTCGAATGTAACCTCGTCGTTGCAGCCATTCGACGTAGAGGTGGATGTGCTCGCCGACCGGGCCATGTTGCAGACCCCGCAAAACCCGACTGCTATTCGAATACTCACGGTGATCATTGCCTTTCCTCTTTGCGCACGTGATGCACGCAAGGAGGAAACTATGCCGCACCGAAAGCCGCTAACGCTCGGGCCATGCTGGGAAAGCCGTGCCCAATCGGCATAGTCCGCCGGTGAGCATAAAGCCCCTATGCCGCACGCGGCATAGGGGAAAGTAAAATTCCTGCACGACCTATCCTTCAAAGATGATCTGCCTGCGGGGCTTTGCATTGGGCAGGTGGAGAGGCTGGGCACCCCGATAGGGGGCCCCAGCCCGCGCGTCAGGAGACGTTTCGGGAGCGCGAGGGTGTAACACCCTCGCATTTTCCTTTTTCCTGAAGCCCTTACGTCAACAAATGCCCCGACCGATCCCGCTTTGTTGCCAGATAACGCTCATTATGCGGGTTTGCGGGCAACTCGTGCGGCACGCGCTCGATCACCGGCACGCCCACGCCGGAAAGTGCATCCACCTTGGCCGGGTTGTTCGTCATCAGGCGGATGCCTTTCACGCCCAGCAGCGCCAGCATCCGCGCCGCCACCGGGAAATCGCGCGCTTCATTGGGCAGGCCGAGGCGGTTGTTGGCGTCCACCGTATCGAAGCCCTGATCCTGCAGGCGATAGGCGCGCAGCTTGTTGATGAGACCGATGCCCCGCCCTTCCTGCCGCATATAGAGCAGCACGCCCCAGCCGCCCTTGCTGGCCTCGTCGGCCATGGCAGCCAGCGCCGCGTCCAGCTGCGGCCCACAATCGCATTTCAGGCTACCGAGGACATCGCCCGTCAGGCATTCGGAATGGAGGCGCACCAGCGGCGCGCGGTCGCCGCTCTGCTGGCCGATCACCAGGGCGACATGCTCGCGCAGATCGTTCACGCTGCGAAAGGCGACGATCTCGGCGTGGTCGCTGGCCGAGACCGGCAGGCGCGCACGACTGGCGATGGCGAGATGGGCCGTGTTCTTCCAATCGGCCAGATCTTCGGCCTCCACCTGCTGGGCCTCGCCCTCGCCTGCCGGGTCGATCAGGAAGGCGGGCAGGATACCGGCGATACGTGCCAGCTCATTAGCGGCGCGCGCGGTGGCGACATCGGGGATCGGCTCGGCAAGGAACGGGCCCTTGAGCGGGTAATCGAGATCCAACGAAGGATCGGCGATGGCCCGCGCCGTGGCCAGATCGAAAGGTTCGGCGGCGCGGATCACCACGGGAGCCTCGGGCTCGGCGGCGTCGCGCTGATTGGCGAGGCGCAGCGAGACCGCGCGGGCCGCGCTGATCAGCATGCGCTCGGCATGCAGATCGGGGCCGAAGCCGGTTTCGGCGGGGATCAGCACCCAGCTGCCGATGCGGATCGCCCAGCCGTGGCGCAGCGCATCGACGGCCAGCGCCACGCGCCGCGCCGGGCTGCTCACAGATCGAACTCGGTGATCAGCGGCACATGGTCCGAACATTTCTCCCAGTCGCGCGCGTCCTCGATGATACGGTGGCCGGTGGCCTTGGCCGCGACCGAGGGCGAGGCCCACATATGGTCGAGGCGGCGGCCACGGTCGTTCACCCGCCAGTCCTTCGAGCGATACGACCACCAGGAGTAGTAGCGCGCCGGGGCGGGCACCAGCTGGCGGCCCAGATCGACCCAGTCATGCGCGGCCTGAAAGCGGGCCAGCGTCTCCACCTCCAGCGGCGTATGGCTGACGACCTTGAGCAGCGCCTTGTGGCTCCACACATCTGATTCGAGCGGAGCGATGTTGAAATCGCCGACGATCAGCGTGGGTTCGGCCACGGCGCCGGCCCAGCCGATCATGCGTTCGAGGAAGTCCAGCTTCTGGCCGAATTTGGGGTTGATCGTGCGGTCGGGCTCGTCGCCGCCGGCCGGGATGTAGACGTTCTCGATCACCAGCCCGGAATCCTTCAGGCGGACGCCGACGTGGCGCGCCTCGCCATTGGCCTGCCAGTCGTGGCGGTCCACCTCCTCGAAGGGAATGCGGCTGACGGTGGCGACGCCATGATAGCCCTTCTGCCCATGCACCGCGTGATAGGGGTAACCCGCCGCGGTGAAGGCGTCATAGGGGAAGAGTTCGGCAATCGTCTTGATTTCCTGAAGGCACAGCACATCGGGTGCCTCATCCTTCAGAAAGCGTTCGACCAGCGGCATGCGGAGCCGCACCGAATTGATGTTCCAGGTGGCAACGGTGATCATGCGCGCCATGTAGGGCGATGCGTGGCGCCTGACCAGTCCGGCGCGTGGATTGCAGGCAAGAAAAAACCCTCGTCCCGGGGGCATGGGGACGAGGGTTCGTGTCTGCGTTCGTCACGCATATCAGGCGGTCTGTCTTGGGGCAGCGGGCAACAGGGGGGAAACCCGCTTTGTCATCCCGTCCTGACAAGAGTTGTTCTAGCGGGGTTTGCCTGTCTGCCAAGTGAACAAAGCTGGCAGGATTGTCGCAGATTGTCATAAGTTTGAGGCAGCTCGTCACCATTGCAGACGGCAGAAACCCCGCGCCGTGGCTGCCCGGCACGGGGTTTCGTATAAAAATTCAGTATATTAAACCGCGTAAAGCCCTATTTGTGCGGGCGCGCCCTTGTATCGGTGAAGCGGAACAGATCCTCCGAGGGGTTCACATTATACTGCTGGCCGCTGAGCGCGATTCGCGTCTGGCGATTCTGCGCGTCACGGGTGGTCCATGATTCCAGCTCCAGCCCGCCCGGCGCCCCGCCCTTGCGGCGGAACACAAAGGTCATCGTGCCATATTCGGGGTGAGTCTTGTCCTTTACCTCGATGGCGACGGCGCCCGGATCGTTCACCGGCACCAGTCGGCCGAATCGCGCGGCATCCTTGTTGGGATCGAGCAGCGCGCCCAGCGGGCTGTTGTTGATCGGCCAGCGCTGGGTCTGGTTGACCTCCTTGTCGATCATGAACAGCGCATGCCCGTCCGAGAGGATCGTCATCGGATAGCCGGGCTGGTACTGGAAGCGGATCTTGCCGGGGCGCTTGAGGTAAAGCGTGCCGCGCACGCTGCCACCGTTCGAATCGTTCTGCACGAAATCGGCCTTGAGCGCGGTGATCGCCCGCAGCGCCGCCACGGCCTCGGCCACTTGCGCATTGCCGGGCTGCGGAGCGTCCGCCGCCATGGCGGGAACGGGCAAGGCCGCGACCAGCGCCACAGGGGCCATACCACGCAAAAAGGCCGCCAACCCCATGGTCAGCAGCCTCTTCGCGAATGCCCCCCCAAGGTTCTCGGGCAGGGCGCTCAGGTTCGAAACCTGTCTTTCATTCATCCGGGTCATGTCCTGCGCTGTGTCAGCGCAGGCTTGAACCCGCGCTGAATTACTTGATCTTGGCTTCCTTGAACTCGACATGCTTGCGCACGACGGGGTCATACTTTTTGAACACGAACTTCTCGGTCGTGTTCCGGGGGTTCTTCTTCGTCACATAGAAGAAGCCGGTGTCGGCGGTCGAGACCAGACGGATCTTGACGGTTGCGGGCTTTGCCATGGCGCTTTCCTAAATTCCCTGCCTGACTGCCCCACCGCCACGGCCTTGTTCGCCATGCCAATGTACAGTCTGTAAAAATCAGCAAAAGCGGCAGGCACAGGCCCACCGCCCTTCAAGGCTGTGCCCCTTGGCTTAGCCGCGTGACAGAGTCAAGCGCGAAGAGCCAAAGCGCTGCAATCCGGCCTTCAGTCAGAAAGGCCGCGCGAACGCCCCCAGCCACGCACAGGCCCATCGCCGATCCGGCCCACCACATGGGCCCCGACGACCAGCGCCAGAGCGCCCAGCATGGCAGTGCCAAGGGAAAGCGGGCTCAGCCCGGTGAGCAGGCCCTCGCTGTCGAGCGCGCCCGCCAGAACGGCGCCCAAAGCGCCCAAAGCGGCATGAAGCAGCACACCGCCGGTACGAAAAACCAGACCGACCAGAGCGCCCAGCGCAGCGCCAGCCAGCAGCATGACAAAAAGGGTCATCGCAGCACCTCCAACAGCCCCCTGTCATGCAACAGGATACGCCGATCAGAGTTCCGCGCAAGCTGGCTCCATCGCGCCGAAATCGCATTCCGGCGCGAATCGGAGCCCCTGATGCGAATCAGCTGTGGCTCAGCCAGACGATGGCCGCAGCGCCCAGAATGATTCGGTAGATCGCGAAAGGCATGAAACCCGAGCGGCTGACATAGCCCACGAAGGGCTTCAGCACCGCCAGCGCCACCACGAAAGACACCACCGAGCCGATGGCCAGCTGGGTGAAGCCCACCTCGGCCACGCCGCTCGACAGCTCGTGGCGATGGTCGAACAGCTGCTTGGCGGTGGCGCCGAACATGGTGGGGATCGCCAGGAAGAAGCTGAACTCCGCCGCCGTACGCCGCTCGACGCCCATGGAGAGCGCGCCCATGATCGTCGCGCCCGAACGGCTGACGCCCGGCACCATCGCCAGACACTGCATGAAACCCACCGCCAGCGACTTGCCGACAGGCAGATCGGCCAGCCCCATCGGGCGGCCCTGCTTGACCAGCTTCTCGATCACGATGATCGCGATGCCGCCGATCAGCAGCGCCCAGGCGATCACCACCGGCGTTTCCAGCAGCATGTCGATCTTCTTTTTCAGAAGCACGCCCAGAATGGCCGAGGGGATGAAGGCCACCAGAATGTTGCGGACAAAACGGATGGCGCCCGCCTCGCCGCGCAGCAAGCCTTGGATCACCGCCCAGATCGTGCGCCAGTAGACCACCACCACGGCCAGAATGGCGGGCAGCTGGATCACAATGTTGAAAACCTCCCACGGGCGTTCGTCATAGCCGAAGAATTTGGTGGCCAGCACCAGATGCCCGGTCGAGGAGACCGGCAGGAATTCGGTCAATCCCTCGACAATGCCGAGCAGGATGGCGGTGGTCGTCAACGACATGGGAGAGCTTTCCTTGAGGGGAGCAAAAGGAGGGGCGGGCGCCCCGAATCGCCGTTACAGTTCAACGGAAAGCGCGTTCTCGTCAAATTGCAAAGAAGCAAGGCGAGCGTACAATCCGCCCGCCCGTGCCAGCTCGTCGTGACGGCCCACTTCCACGATGCGCCCGTTCTCCATCACCACGATGCGATCGGCCGCGCGCACGGTGGAGAGACGATGGGCGATCACCAGCGTGGTGCGGCTGGCCATCAGCCGGTCGAGCGCATCCTGCACCAGACGCTCGCTTTCGGCATCCAGCGCGCTGGTGGCTTCGTCGAGCAGCAGGATCGGCGCCTCGCGCAGAAGGGCGCGGGCGATGGCGATGCGCTGACGCTGGCCGCCCGACAGACGCGCGCCACCCTCGCCCAGGAAGGTGTCGAGCCCCTCGGGCAGGGCGCGCAGGAAGCTTTCGGCATTAGCGGCAGCGGCGGCGTCCCAGATCTGGGCATCGCTGGCGTGCCAGTTGCCATAGCGCAGATTGTCACGCGCGCTGGCGGCGAAGAGCACGCCCTCCTGCGGCACCAGCGCGATGCGGCGGCGGATGTCGGCGGGATCGGCGCCGGTCAGCGGCACGCCGTCCAGCTTGATCGCGCCGGTCGCCGGATCGTAGAAGCGCTCGGCCAGCTGGAAGATGGTGGACTTGCCCGCGCCCGAGGGGCCGACGATGGCCACCGTCTCGCCCGGCTCCACCTTCAGCGTGAAATCGGAAAGCGCCATATATTCGGGCCGCGTGGGATAGCGGAAGGTCACGCCCTCGAAGCTGATCGCGCCGCGCGCCGGTTCGGGCAGGATGATGGGCCGCGCCGGGGCCGCAATCGCGGGCTTTTCCTGCAGCAGCTCGGACAGGCGGCTGGCCGCCCCCGCCGCGCGCACCAGATCGCCATAGACTTCGGACAAGGCGCCAAAGGCCCCCGCCACCACGCCGCCGGTCAGCACGAAAGCGGCGATGGTGCCGCCGGTGATCTCATGGCGGGCCACGCCTACCGCGCCGCGCCACATCAGCACGTTGAGCGCGCCGAACACCAGAAACATCGCCACGCCGGTCATGCAGGCGCGGATCACGATGCGGCGCTTGGCGGTCTCGAAGGTGCTCTCCACCTTGGCGGAGAAGCGCTCGGCCTCAAGGCCTTCCTGATTGAAGGCCTGGACGATGCGCGTCGCCCCCAGCACTTCGGAAACCAGCCCGCCGATCTCGGCCACGCGATCCTGACTGTTGCGCGCCGCACCCTTCAACCGCCGCCCGAAGATGGTGATCGGCGCCACCACGCAGACGATGCCCAGCAGCAGCCACAGCGTCAGCCGGGGCGCCAGCAGGAACAGGAAGACGATGCCGCCCGTGCCGGTGATGATGTTGCGCAGCGCGATCGAGGCGGTGGTGCCCACCGCCTGCTCGATCAGCGTGGTGTCGGAGGTCAGGCGGCTGGAAATCTCACGCGGGGAGTTTTCCTCGAAGAAGCTGGGAGGCAGGCGCAGCAGATTGCGCTGCACGGCGATGCGGATATCGGCCACCACCCGCTCGCCCAGCCAGCTGACGTTGTAGAAGCGCAGCGCCGTGGCCAGCGCGAGAACCGCCACCACGGCGAGCAGCCCCTCGAACCAGATGCCGACATCCTCGGGCTTGCTGCCGGGAGCGAAGGCATGGTCGATGATCAGGCGGAACATCATCGGCACGCCCAGCGTGGCCGCCGAAGAGGTGACCAACGCCAGCAGCGCCATGGTCACCCGCCCGGGATAGGCAACCGCCGCGCGCCAGATCATGGCCAGGGCGCCCAGCTTGCGCGCATCCTTGCCCGTGACGGGAACCTCCTGCGGCGCCGGGCTTGCCGGCGCAATCTGGGAAAGGGCATCCGTTGCGCTGGGCGCGGGTTCGGCGGCTGGAGCGGGCGCGTCGATGGTCATGGGCTGAGCCCCTAAAACATTTCTGGCGGCAATGAAATGGGGGCACGCGATCAAACCCTGATGGCACATGCGCCGCAATTTTTACACGTGATCGGGTAAATTCATGCGGCCACAAGCGATTGTGCATTGCAACATGGCGCAATCGCCCCCACATTCAAGGCCAAGCGGCAGCAAGACCGCCCGCCGGATCGCCCGGACCGGCATGCAGGAAAGTGCCAATGCTTTATAATCTTTATGAAATGCAGCGCAGCTTGCTGTCGGGCGCCAGTGCCTGGGCGTCGGTGATGGCTGAAACTGTCACGAATCCCTCCATCGGCCCCTCGCTGCTCGGCATGGGTCCGGTGATCGCCAGCGCGCTGGACGTGTTCGCCCATGCCGCTATGCCGCGCGGCAAGCCCACCTTCGACATCGAGACCGTCACCGTCGATGGCAAGGAGCATCCGGTCACGGAGGCCATCGTGCAGCACAAGCCCTTCGGCAACCTGCTGCGCTTCACCCATGCCGGCCTGCCTGCGGACGCGCCGCGCCTGCTGATCGTCGCGCCGATGAGCGGCCACTATGCCACGCTGCTGCGCGGCACGGTGGCGCGCATGCTGGAACGCTCGGTGGTCTACATCACCGACTGGGCCGACGCGAAGATGGTCCCCGCCGAGGCGGGCAACTTCGATCTCGACGATTACATCGACTACCTGATCGGCTATCTGGAGCATATCGGCCCCGGCGCGCATATGCTGGCGGTCTGCCAGCCCAGCGTTCCGGCGCTGGCCGCCACGGCGGTGATGGCCAAGGCCAAGCATCCTGCCCGCCCCCGCACGCTGACCCTGATGGGCGGCCCCATCGACACGCGCGAGGCACCCACCAGCGTCAATGACGTGGCCACGGATCGCCCCCTCGCCTGGTTCCAGCACAGCGTGATCGCCACCGTGCCGCTGCATTACCCGGGCGCGGGCCGCAAGGTCTATCCCGGCTTCCTGCAGCTGGCAGGCTTCATCTCGATGAACCTGCAGACCCATCTGATGAGCCACTGGCAGATGTTCCGCCATCTGGTGGATGGCGATGGCGAACATGCCGCAAGCTCCAAGGCCTTCTATGAGGAATACCGCAGCGTCTGCGACATGACCGCGGAATTCTACCTCCAGACCATCGAGCATGTGTTCCAGAAGCACTCGCTGCCCAAAGGCGAGTTCGTCCATCGCGGCGAGCCCATCGACCTTTCGGCCATCACCGACACCGCCATCCTGGCCGTGGAAGGCGAGCGTGACGACATCTCCGGCATCGGCCAGACCCGCGCCGCGCTGAAGCTGGCCCCGCGCCTGCCCGAGGATGCCAAGCGCTATCTGCTGGTGGAGAAGGTGGGCCATTACGGCATCTTCAACGGATCGAAATGGCGCACCATCATCGCCCCGGTGGTGGAAGGCTGGATGGCCAAGCATGGCGGGGAACCCAAGGCAACGCCTGCCATCGCCGCGCGCAAGCCTCAGCCCACGAAAGCCGCCACGCTCGACTAAGCTGCTGCGGAGCGGCTGAGCTGGATTGCATCGGATCGGCCGCTCCAGGCTTTCCCGGGAAGCCAGGCCCAGACGCTTGGCCTGTAGGCGCCTTATGGCTGCGCGAAATGCTCGTGTGGGGTGAAGACCAGCTCGGGCTTGTCCTGCATAAGCTGGCGCAACCCCTCGGTGTCGAGCTCCCACCAGCGGGTGTCCTCGATGGCAGCGATGGTAGCCTCGTCAAAGCGCATCCGCACCACCCGCGCCGGATTGCCCGCCACAACGGCATAAGGCGGCACCGCCCGCGTCACCACCGCGCCCGCCGCGATCACCGCGCCGCGCCCGATGCTGCCCACCTGGGGCAGGATGATGCAATTGTGCCCCATCCACACATCATCGCCCACCGTTAGGGTGACATGGGGGATCTTGTTGTCCTCCACCACGCCCAGATGCTGGTTGTAGAGATAGGCCGTCAGCCCCAGAAACTCGACACCGTGGTTGCGCAGGAAGATCTGCGCGGTGGGCGCGAAGGAGCAATAACGCCCCACCGTCACCCCGGCAGGCACCCGGCCCAGATCGAAGCAGCCATAGCTGTAGAGCCCCACCTCAACCCCCTGCGCACGAAATTTCTCACGCAGAGCCAGGCTGGTGAACTCGTCCATGGGACTATGGCGACCACGCAGACGGTCAATCAGACGGCGAATTCTGGACATCAATTCCTCAGATGATCACGCAAGCTATGGACACCGCCGCCATCACCACCAGCGACCACAGCGCGCTGGCGTCCGAGCGCTCGTCCCGGAACATGGCGAACCACAGCACCAGCGTCGAAGGCACGCTGGCCCCGGCCAGCAGCCATGATGTGATCGGCAGGCCGTAATGCGGCAGCGCCACCGCCGCCAGAACCACAAATGCCGCCACAGAGGCGATCTGCGCCGTGATACGGGTGCGGATAAAGCCCAGAGCCGAAAGCTGGATGCCATAGCAGGCCCCGCCCATTCGCAGCATCACGAAGACGCCGAAGCCCCGCCACAGCGGGATCAGCGCATCATAGCGGCTGCCATAGACCAGCTTGGTGAAGACCGGCCCCACGATGATGAAGCCCAGCGTGCCGATGATCGCCAGAGCTGTGAATTCGATGTTGATGCGCCGCGAATTCTGGCGAAACACCTCGGGCTGGCTGTTGAGCGCGGCGGCCGCCAGCGTGGGCATATAGACCGTGGCCAGCGCCACCGCGAAAGGCATGATCACCTGCACCAGCCGCGCGCCGGACTGATAGATGCCGATATCATGCGCGGCCAGCACCGCGCCGAACAGCAGCACATCCACCTGGCTCGACAGCGTCGTCAGAATGGCATCGACGGCATAGGTGGAGGAGCGGGCAAGCATCGCCTTCAAATCCTCGACCGAGCAGCGCCAGCCGATGGCGATCCCCAGCCAGCGCCGCAGCACGATGCCGGAGGTGACCAGATAGATGATCCGCGAGATCATGAAGGCCGCCGCCGTCAGCACTGTGCTGTGCGTCAGCAGCGCCGTGCCGCCCACCAGCAGCATGATGACCACGCTGGTGGTCGTCACGATCACCGCCTCGACATCGAAGCGCTGGCGCGCGCGCGCCGCGATCATCTGCAGATCGCCGAAAGCATAGGTCAGGCAGCCCACCAGCGCCATGGCATAGATGCCCAGCTGCGCGGGCCGCAGCACCGCCGCGCCGCCCAGGAACACCACCGCCACCAGCGCCGAGAGCAGCAGCTTGGTGACCATAGCATGGGTAACGATCTCGCCCGCCCGCTCCGGCTCGGCCGAGGCAAGGCGCAGCGCGCTGATCCCCAGCCCGTAATCCGAGACCACGCTGACAAAGGCGGCATAGGCAATCGCGGTGGCGAGCACACCGAAAGCTGCCGGATCGAGCGAATGGGCCATGACCACGAAGGTGAGCATGCCCACCCCCATGCGCGCAGCGGTGGCCACCAGCATCAGCAGCTTGTCGCGATTCATAGTCTTCGCGCCACCGGCTTGGCCCGCCGGAGCGATTGTGGCAGCTGTGCCGGTCGATGTGGTCGGGCTCAAGCAGGCTATCCTTTGAACAGTCAGCAGAGGTCGCGACAAGGCCGTGCAATGCCCCGGCGCGACAGGCCCACACGCCCCAACCTGCGCCCGGTATCAGGCATAAGGCCGATCATGCGGAGATTTACAGGGGGCTTACACGCGGTTTTGCAATGCAGCAAGACGCGATCGACGCGCCGTGCAGTGGGCGTTATTGCCCGTCGGAATCGTTGCCACCACGGCGGCTGATGTCGAAGCGGATGCGCACCCACTCGCCCACCTGCGGCTTGCCATTGATGCGCGGCGGCCAGACCAGAAATTGCCACGCAGCCTGCTGCAACTGATGCCCCAGCCCCGTGCCCCGCGGATTTTCATCGAGAATCTCGCAATCCTCTACATGGAAATGCTCCACCGTGCGGCAGGCGATCGTCGCCCAGGCGCCCGGCGGCACCGAGGGCTTGATGTAGGTGCGCGTCTCGGCCTCGGTCGGCTCGCGATACCATTTCGCATTGTACAGCACCGCACCGCCCGGCCCGGTGCCCGCGCCCTGACCGCCGCCCGAGCCGCCACCACCGCCTCCGCCCCCGCCGCCACCGGCTGACTTGGGCATCTTGCTGATGTCTGACGAGGCCATCTCGTCATGGCTCATATGGATGAAGCCCGGCGTCACGGGCGCAGGCGGCGGCGGAGGCGCCTCCTCTGGCTTCTGCAAAGGCGCGGGCGGGCGCACGGCAGCGGTCACCGCATGGGTGACCTCGGTCTTCTGTTTCTGCTCGGGCGTCTTCTTCTGCTCATTCTTCTCCTGAGACATGCTCAGCGAGACCAGATGCCCCTGCCCCGGGCCAGACCCCGGCCCCACCACGCCCAGTTCCAGCAAAACCAGCGCAAACAGCAGCAGGATCGCCAGCGACAGCAGCGCCGACACCGTGCGATCACGC
The DNA here is from genome assembly GCF_001598555.1 of Novosphingobium rosa NBRC 15208. Lineage (GTDB taxonomy): Bacteria > Pseudomonadota > Alphaproteobacteria > Sphingomonadales > Sphingomonadaceae > Novosphingobium > Novosphingobium rosa. The sequence continues at coordinate 362 of NZ_BCZE01000054.1, read as the reverse complement.
AGGCGGCGTTGTCCGGCAAAAGAGACGGGCAGGCTAATCGGTCGAACCTTTCATGGCCGCCCACTGGAGCAAGGGCAGCGCGGGAATCGGAGGCGCATGGGGCATAGAGCCTGCACCTTTCCCTGCAAAGCGGAACATGTACGGGAGGTGAAAGGCGAGCAGGAAGGAAGAGGAAATGCGAGGGTCATAACCCTCGCGCTCCCTTTCATGTCTACCTTACGCTTCAGTTTCAGCCAAAGAGCGAGGCACGCTGCGCCGCAGCGCTTTAACATCGCTGGCACCGCGTATCGTACAGGAATTGCCTGCCTGCGGCGCACTATGTGGCGCAGGTGGAGAGGCTGAGCGCCACGCTTCGGAGCCAC
>NZ_BCZE01000053.1 GCF_001598555.1 Novosphingobium rosa NBRC 15208 | reverse complement strand
TTTCCAAACAGACTCTGACCCCTTTTCAGCCGACCGGATCGGCTTCGTTTTCCAGCCCCAGAAGCTCCACGATCGCCCGGCCGATGTTGGCCGTGGTGTAAGGTTTTTGCACCACCAGGCGCGAACGATGCTCCATCGGCAGTTGCGCCTGCTCGCCATAGCCCGAGGCGAAGAAGAAGGGCACGCCCATATCCAGCAGGCGGCTGGCGATGCCGAAGCTGTTGCGGTCCCCCAGATTGATGTCGAGGATCGCCAGATCGGGTTTGCTGTCGTCCAGAATGTCATGCGCCGCCTCGGTGGTGGAGGCCGTGGCGATGGAGGCGCCGAAGCGCACCAGAATATCCTCGGCATCCAGCGCGATGATCAGGCTGTCTTCCACCAGCAGCACCGATTTGCCCGAGAGGAAATTGGGCGCGAAGGAGAAGTTCTCTTGCGGATGGGCATGGGGGATGCGGATCTTCTTGCCCGCGAAGCTCTTGCGTTCCGAGACATGGCGGGCGGGGATGCAGAAGCGCGCCTTCACGCCGTCCGGATCATAGCGAATGTCCGCCGTTCCGCCCAGATCGTAGGGCACCGAGCGCTCGATGATGGTGGTGCCGAAGCCCTTGCGGCGCGGGGGCTGCACCGGCGGGCCGCCGCTTTCCACCCAGTCGAAGCGCAGATCGCCCGCCTCGTCGCGCGCCCATTGGATATGAACCTCGCCCTGGCCGGAGAGGCTGCCATATTTGGTGGAGTTGGTGACCAGCTCATGCACCACCAGCGCCATGGAGGAATAGGCCTGCGGGTTGAGCAGGATCGGCGGCCCGTCCGAGAGGATCGAGCTTTCCTTCTCGGCGGCGAAGGCGGCGGCCTCGGCCTCGATCAGGGCTTCCAGAGGGGCGGGGCCCCAGTGGTCGTCGGTGATCTGGTTGTGGGCGCGGGCCAGCGCATGGATGCGGCCATCGACGACGCGCACGAAATCCTTCACGGCCTCCTCATCGGGCTGCGACTGGCGGATCAGCCCCCGGATCACGCCCAGAATGTTGCGCACCCGGTGGTTGAGTTCCGCGATCAGCAGTTCCTGCCGCGCATTGGCCTGATGGCGATGCGCGGTGGCCTCGTCGGCCAGGCGCAGCACCACCTCGATCAGCGTGGCGCGCAGCGTTTCGGCGACGCGCACCTGCGAGGGGGTGAAGGGCGTGGATTTGCCCTCCACCAGCTCATGCCATTCGGCGAAGCTTTCGCGCGGCGTCAGGCGCGGGCCGTTGGGGCCATAGGTGACCGGCTTGTGCGGATCGCCCGCCCAGCGCACCTGCGAGCGCATCTCGCGCCGGAACAGCACCACATAGTCACGCGGCGAGCGCGAGATGGGGATCGCCAGCAGGCCCGAGGCCAGTTCGGCGAAACCATCGGCGCCATCGATCAGCGAGCCGATATGCTCGGTGGCATAGACCTTGCCCGCCGCCGTGCTGTTGAGCGCGCGGATGATGCGGCGAAAATCGTCGGTGGGCGGAGTGATGCCGGAAAAGGCATAGCCGCCGTTGATCCATACGCCCACGCCATCGGCGGGGATGGCGCTGGTGAGGATGTCGCCCAGCCAGTCGGGATCGTTGAGCAGCGTTTCATCCGAGGCCACGGCGCTGAGCAGCTGGTCGGAAATGTCACGCGCGCGGCGTTCGTAGTCTACCAGCTCGCGGCGTTCGCGGCTTTCCAGGCGCATGGCGAACATCTGGGCGAAGAGCTCGCTGAGCGACCTGAGTTCATAACTGGGGGCACGGGGAGCGTAATGGTGGCAGGCAAACAGGCCCCACAGCTCGCCATCGACCACGATCGAGATCGACAGCGAGGCCTCGACCCCCATGTTCTTGAGATATTCGATATGGATCGGCGAGACCGAACGCAGCACGGACAGCGACAGATCCAGCGCCTTGCGATTGGCGTCCAGCGCCGGAATGATCGGCACCGGCTGGGCGTGGACATCGCGGATCAGCCGCAGCAGGTTGCGCTTGTAGAGCTGACGGGCCTGCTGGGGAATGTCGCTGGCGGGGTAATGCAGCCCCTTGAAGCTGCCGATGCCCGAACGGCAGGCCTCGGCCACCACCTCGCCCGAGCCGTCGGGGGCGAATTTGTAGACCATCACCCGGTCGTAACCCAGCAGGGCGCGGATCTGGCGGGCGCCCTCGCGGTAGAAGGAGGGCAGGTCGGGCTGGGCGTCGAGCCGCACGATCAGGCTGCGCACCGTGCCATTGGCGTCGCCATTGTGCTGGGCGCCGGGCTCGGCCTCCAGCACGATCTGGCCGCCCGAAATATGGATGGCGATGTCGAAAAAGCGCTCATCCTCGGTGAAGGTGGCGCCGAACATCCGCTCGACCATATCCGGGTTGGTCAGGCAGGCCACGCGGTTACGCAGATTGTGGATCAGCACGCGCGGCACGAAATCGGCAAGCGGCTGGCCGATCAACTGCTCGGGCGAGACGCCCAGATAATCGCCGATGTTGGCCGAGACGCGCGCCACCAGCCAGTCCGAAGTCAGCGCCAGCAGGAAGCCCGAAGGCTGAATGGCCCCCAGCAGATGAATGGGCTCACGATCGCAATTGGTAAGATCGACCGCTTGAGCTTGTTCTGACACGAAGGCTTTGTCCTGCTCTGTAAGATGCATGTGAACCTGCAAAGGGGAATGCACGGGCCAATCTCCCGTTCCCACAGGGCCTTGCGTTCCAAAGGTTCGGGGGAGCCTTGACGGCTGTTCCTCTGCGCTTGCGGGGCAGGCCCGTCAAGCCGTTAACCGGTCTGGAGTCGCGGCGGCGCAGGCGCCTTGCGGGTGGTTCCGGGGGGCATGAAGCATCCGCTTTGGGCATTTCAGGGTGGGCTATGCGGGGTTTTGCGGGCCATCGCTCCGCTTCGGAGGTTTCGCACCGTTCCCTTCGTGAGGGCGGGTGTTAGGCCACAGGGGTTCTGCGGCGCCCCCCAGCCAGCGAAAGGATGACGGGGCGTGGCGAAGAGATGGCCAGCCCGGTGCGCAAGACCGGCTGGCGGGCCGGGAAGGGGCTGCGATGAAATCCATGCTGACAAGCCCGCGGCTGACAGTCCCCAATCCTGCCTCTCACCCTTTGCCGCATCCTTTGCCCCCCCCTTTGCCTCATGCCTCGCCATCCGTGGGGCAGGGGGGCGGGCGGCCCGGCCATGGCGCGGCGCGTTACGACCGGATCGATGCGCTGCGTGCGCTGGCCATGATGGCGGTGATCGCCCAGCACACCGATATTTTCCCCATCGGCTGGCTGGGGGTATGGATCTTCTATGTCATCTCGGGCTTCGTCGTGACGCTCTCGATCCGTCGCGGCGATCCGCCTCGCGCCATCGCGGGTGATACGCGCCGCGCCATCGCGCGCGATAAAGGGGCGGCGCTCGCGGGCTTCTACATCCGCCGCGCGGCGCGGATCATCCCACTTTACTGGCTTTATGTGGCGCTGGCCGGGTTCATCACCTTCTGGCTGCCGGGGCCGGATGACCCGTGGGAGATCCTGTCGCAGGCCAGTTTCACCTATAATTTCTATCTGCTGGATCATCCCGAAATATCGGTGCTGCCCACCACCCATCTCTGGACCATCTCGGTGGAGATGCAGTTCTATGCGCTGGCGGGGGTTGCGATCGTGCTGCTGTCGGATGGCGCGCTCAAGCGCTGTCTGGCGGGGGTGGTGGCGGGGTGCCTGCTGGGGCGCATCGCCCTGATCGGCCAGTTGCAGCATTTCAATCAGTCGGCGCACATCTCCTTCCTGCATTTCGACGCCTTCTCGGCGGGATGCCTGCTGGCGCTCTATCGGGCGCGGATCGGGGCGCCGCAGGCCGGGTTCCTGATGATGCTGGGGGTGATGGCGATGGCGCTTCTGGTGGCGGTCTATGCCGTGGTGAACCATCATCTGGGGGCGCAGGGCATCGAGGTGGTGCAGAAGATCCTCTCGGGCGACGGCATGGGGCAGGGGCGCGGCGCCTTCATCTTCTCGGCGGCGACGATGCTGGGGGTAGGCTGCGTGGCCATGGCGGCGGCGGGGCGCGGCTGGTTTCCGGCGCTGCTGGGCTGGGGATGGCTGGCGCGGATCGGGCGGGCCTCCTATTCCGGCTATCTGCTGCATTTCGCGGTGATCGAGGGGCTGTATGAGGCGGTGATCCTGCTGATCGGCCATGATCCGATGCACAGCGGCACCGGGGCGATGCAGATCGCCTTCCGCCTGGCGCTTTGCGTGGGTTCCATCGGCATGACGGTGCTGCTGGCCGATCTGTGCTATCGCTGGCTGGAGATGCCGCTGGCCCGGCTCTGCCGTGTTCTGCTGGAAAAATGCCTGTTGAAGCCCGTGCGGGCCTGACGATCGGGGGACTGCGCGAGGGCAGGAAGGCAAGGCGCAACCGACCGGCGGCACGATTGCATGTTGCGACGGAATGCACGCAAAAATTGCAACAAACCACGCGTAGAAACCGTGTCGGTTCGCTCTCGCCTCGGCAAGATGAATGGGTTAAGGCCCTGACTCGCGCGGCGGGTTCGTATGCATGGGGCGTATGCCCGCTTGCGTGTCTGCCGGGCATTCCTGCCGGGTACTCCTGCTGCCCTTGCTCAAGGTTTGAAGATGGACGATACGCTTTACCGCGCCGCACTCGATTATCACCGCTATCCCAAGCCAGGCAAACTCAGCATCGAGCCGACCAAGCGCATGGTCAACCAGCGCGATCTGGCGCTGGCCTATTCGCCGGGCGTGGCCATCCCCTGCACCGAAATCGCCGCCGATCCGGACAAGGCGCTGGAGTACACCGCGCGCGGCAATCTGGTCGCGGTGATCTCCAACGGCACGGCGGTGCTGGGTCTGGGCGCGATCGGCGCGCTGGCCTCCAAGCCGGTGATGGAGGGCAAGGCGGTGCTCTTCAAGAAATTCGCCGACATCGATGTGTTCGACCTTGAGGTCGACACCACCGATCCGCAAAAGTTCATCGACGCGGTCGCCCTGCTGGAGCCGACCTTCGGCGGCATCAACCTTGAGGACATCAAGGCCCCCGAATGCTTCTTCATCGAGGCCGAGCTGAAGAAGCGCATGAACATTCCGGTGTTCCATGACGATCAGCATGGCACCGCCATCGTCGTCGCCGCCGGTGTGCGCAATGCGCTGGTGCTGCAGGGCAAGGAGCTGTCCGAGGTCAAGCTGGTCACCTCCGGCGCGGGCGCGGCGGCGCTGGCCTGTGTCGATCTGCTGGTCTCGATGGGGCTGCGGATCGAGAATGTGACGCTGACCGACAAGGATGGCGTGATCCATGCCGGGCGTGAGGGCATGGCCCCCAACATGGCCCGCTATGCGCGCGAAACCAACGCCCGCACCCTGCCCGAGGTGCTGCCGGGCGCGAATGTGTTCCTCGGCCTATCGGCGCCGGGCGTGTTGAAGCCCGAATGGCTGCCGCTGCTGGCCGAAAAGCCGCTGATCTTCGCGCTCGCCAATCCCGAGCCGGAAATCCGCCCCGAGGTGGTGCGCGAGCAGCGCCCCGATGCCATTGTGGCCACCGGGCGTTCGGATTATCCCAATCAGGTCAACAATGTCCTGTGCTTCCCTTACATCTTCCGCGGCGCGCTCGATGTCGGCGCCACGGCGATCAATGAGGAGATGAAGGCCGCCGCGGCAGAGGCCATCGCCTCGCTGGCGCGCCTGCCCGCGCATGAAAGCGTGGCCCAGGCCTATGGCGGCCGCCGCCTGACCTTCGGCGCGGAATACATCATCCCCACGCCCTTCGATCCGCGCCTGATTTCCGAAATCGCCCCCGCCGTCGCCAAGGCGGCGATGGACAGCGGTGTGGCCCGCAAGACCATCGACCTCGACGCCTATCGTCGTTCGCTGGCCGAGCAGAACCTGCGCTCGACCCAGCTGATGATGCCGGTGTTCGAGGCCGCGCGCGGCTCGCAAAAGCGCGTCGTCTATGCCGAGGGTGAGGATGAGCGCGTGCTGCGCGCCATTCAGGACGTGCTGGACGAAGGACTGGCCAAGCCCACCATCGTCGCGCGCCGCCGGGTGCTGGCCAAGATCATGCCCGACCTCAACCTGCGCTTCGCGCTGGACCGCGATGTCGAGGTGGTCGATCCCGAGACCGATCACGAGATCCTGCGTCCACTGGCCGAAGCCTACAGCAAGCTGGCCGCGCGCAAGGGCGTGCCCTCGCAGGAAATCCTGCGTCACGTCTATCGCCGCCCCACGGTGACGGCGGCGATGCTGCTGCGCACGGGGCGGGTCGATGCCGCGCTGGTGGGCGGCACCTCCGAATATTGGAGCCAGATCGAGCATGTGCTGCGCATCATCGATCCGATCCCGGGCCTTCAGCGCGCCTATGCGCTCTCCGGCCTGATCCTCGATGCCGGTGCGCTGTTCATCACCGACACCCATCTGGTGCCCGATCCCACGCCCGAGCAGATCGCCGAAATGACGGTGCTGGCCGCCGAGCATGTCGCGCAATTTGGCCTGACGCCGCGTGTGGCGCTGCTCTCGCACTCCAACTTCGGTTCGTCGCACAGCCCCAGCGCGCGCAAGATGCGCAAGGCTTTCAAGCTGGTGAAGCAGCAGGCTCCGGACCTGCAGGTCGATGGCGAAATGCATGCCGACGCCGCCCTGTCGCAGCGCCTGCGTGAAACGCTGGTGATGGACAGCCCGCTGGAAGGCCCGGCCAATCTGCTGGTCATGCCCAATCTGGACGCGGCCAACATCACCCTGACGGCGCTGGCGGCCTCTTCCAGCTCGCCCACCGTGGGGCCGATGCTGATGGGCCTGTCCAAGCCGATCCATGTGCTGACGCCCGGCGTGACCGCGCGCGGCATCCTCAACCTGACGACCATCGCCGCCGCCGAGGTGTGCCACCGCCAGTAAGCCCGGCCTGATGGCGCAGAAAAAAGGACCGGCGGGGCAGCTCCTCGCCGGTCTTTTTCATTGTGACGCAACCTTCGTGGTTTCAAGGTGTTGGCCTGCTCGGGGGATATGAGGAGGAAACGGACGATCCATGCTGACAGCGATTCCCGCAGATGCCGCCAAACCGGTCTGGATCGACCTGCTCAACCCCGATGAGGCCGATATCGCCCGCATCGCGAAGGATTACGGCATCAAGGTGCCCGACCGCGCGGCGCTGCGCGAGATCGAAAGCTCCAGCCGCCTGCGCGCCGATGGTGACACGCTCTATATGAGCGCGCCCATGCTGGCCCACACCGACACCGAACTCTGGGAAATCGCCCCCACCGGCTTTATTCTGGCGCCCCAGGTGTTTGTGACGGTGCGCTATGCCCCGCTCGGCGTGTTCGAGGGCGTGATGAAGGAGGCGGGCGAAGCCGAGGATCTCACCCCCGCCCTGGCGCTGGTGCTGCTGCTGGAAGCAGCGGTGGACCGCGCCGCAGATCATCTGGAACATGCCGCCGAACTGGTGGGCGAGGTGGCCCGCACCGTCTTCTTCGAGGACATGGGCGATGCCGGCCTCGCCAGGGAAACCCGCGTGTTGCGCCGCACGATCCGCACCATCGGCCGCGCCAATGACCGCGCCTCACGCGTGCGCTATATGTTTCTGAGCATGGGCCGCATGGCCAGCTTCGTGACCGACCGCTGCACCCCCAAGCTGGATGAGGCCATCAACGACCGGCTGACGGCGATCAACCACGATATCGCCTCGCTCGATGAGTTCGAGGTGAGCCTGTCCGGGCGGATCCAGCTGATTCAGGATGCCGCGACGGGGCTGATCAGCATCGAGCAGAACGATGTGGTCAAGCTGCTGACGGTGGCCTCTGTGGTGGGTATCCCGCCGGTGCTGATCGTTGGCATCTATGGCATGAACTTCAAGAACATGCCCGAGTTGAGCTGGGCATGGGGCTATCCCTATGCTTTGGGGCTTTGCGTGCTGTCTGCGGTGGTGCCCTACCTGTGGTTCAAGTGGCGGGACTGGATTTGAATTAAGGGAATGAAGGGAAATGCGAGGGGGTTACCCCCTCGCGCTCCCATGACCTCTCCCGGCGGGAGGTGGGTTTGAGCCTCTTACGAGCCCTGCCGAGGGACACGGAAGCTCGAGACCTTGTTGATCGTATAGGCCCATTGTTCCGGCCATTCTTCAGGCGGAATGAGGTGTTTGGTTTTCCATTCCATCGGCAGCTGATCGGTTGAAATCAGCAGATTTCCAGCCCGAAATGTGGCATTCGGAAAGCAAGTGCTGGGAGGCACGATCGTATCGTTTTCGGATTTTGAACGTGCATAAAAATCAGTCAGGCATTCCATTCGAACTTTCCGATCACCGGCGGAAAATTCAAAAGCAGTTTTCTTAAAGGTGGAAGCGCCATTCCGGGGCAGCTCCGTTCGCTTGATAAAGCGAACATGTTTGATCTGCTCCACATCCGTCAGGTAATCATGGTTGGAACCACGGGCGACCAAGGCGTCATAGTTATAAATCCACACCATGGCATGCATGTGGCCGCGCCAACGATACCGAGGCGGTTCGCTGCCATCTCCGAGATAAAGAAAATTCACATCGGGGCCAAGATTGGCAATGGGATGGCCCTTCAGGTTGCAGGCTAAGCGGTTGCGTGGGCCGGGAATATGCGGTTCCACAATTCCCGATTTGCGGCGGCCTTTCTCTCCCTCCCCAAGGCTGGAGGAACTGGGCGTGTCCACCGAATTGGTGAGGTCAAAGAGGGTGTCCCCCACTTGAATGCGCAGGATTTCGGGGTTCTCGCAAGCATCGCCGCCTTGCGCTGTGAGCGAGCACGAAGACAATGATAAAATCGCCGAGGCCATCAGCGATGCTTTCCATGCCCTCACTCTACCTGCCCCATCAGAAATTCGATTGTGCGGGGTGTAGACGGATTGTCTTAAGAAGACGGCGTCTGGATGGTGGAAATGCAAAGCGCCGCAGGCATTTGACCTTGCAGAGAGGAGCCCCATGCTGGCGATCTTGTGTCCGCAACTCTATGAATGCGAGCCCGTTGGCTTAGCCAGGGTGCAACGCAGACACTAAAGGGAGCGCGAGGGTGTAACACCCTCGCATCTTGACTTCCTTCTTACCCTCAAACCGAAACCGAAGCTTTCCCCACCATCTCCATCGCCTCTGCGGCCAGCGTATAGCTCTTCAACCGCGCCTCATGGTCGAAAATCTGCCCGGCCACGATCACCTCATCGGCCCCGGTGCGCTCCAGCAGGGCGGTCAAACTCCGCGCAACATCCTCGCGCGTGCCGATGGCGGTGCAGTGCATCATCTGGTCCAGCATGGCGCGCTGATGGGGCGGCAAGCCCTCGTAAAACCCTTCGAGAGGCGCGCGGAAAGGCCCGCTGCCATGGCCGCTGCGCAGCGCGACGAATTTCTGCTGCATGGAGGTGGCGATAAAGCGCGCTTCCGCAGCCGTATCGGCGGCGAAGATGTTGAAGCCCACCGTCACATGCGGCTTGTCCAGCACGGCGGAGGGCTGGAACTGGTGGCGATAGACCGCCAGCGCCTCATCCAGCGCGGCGGGCGCGAAATGCGAGGCGAAGCCATAGGGCAGGCCCAGAGCCGCCGCCAGCTGCGCGCCATAGGTGCTGGAGCCCAGAATCCACATCCCGGGCGCAGCACCGGCGCCGGGCACGGCGGTAAAGCCCATGCGCGGATCGCCCGCGAAATAGTTCTGCAGGTCCACCACCTGACGGGGAAATTCTTCCGGATTGCCGTGGCGCAGGGCCATCGCCACCCGCCCGTCCGAGCCCGGCGCGCGGCCCAGCGCCAGATCGATGCGCCCGGGGAACAGCGCGTCGAGCGTGCCGAATTGCTCGGCGATCTGCAAGGGCGCGTGGTTGGGCAGCATGATCCCGCCCGACCCGATGCGGATGGTCTTCGTCGCCCCGCCGACATGGGCCAGCACCACCGATGTCGCCGCGCCGCCCACGCCCTGCATGCCGTGATGCTCGGCCACCCAATAGCGGTGGTAACCCGCGCTTTCCGCATGGGCGGCCAGGCTGGCGGCATTGGCCAGCGCCTGGCTCAGGCTGCCCCCATCGTTGACGGGGACCAGATCGAGGACGGAGAGGGGGACGGGGGCTGTCATGATACCCAGAGTGGGGAGCGCAAGGCCCTGATGCAAGAGGTCTTGCGGCGAGTGCCCGTGGCCTCTCGACCAAGGTCGATGTCCAAATCCCCGCCGCCCGCCAATCCCGCCATGGAACATCCGCTTTTGGTAAACATTCCATCCCCCGCTAACCGACATCACTGATCTTTCTGGGAAAGGATGGACCTATGCTGACCATCGTGCTCGTTGTGCTGCTCGTCTTGTGGCTGGGCGGCTCCTTCCCCCGCGCGGGGTCTTACAATGCCAATTGGGGCTATGCTCCGGTGGGTCTGGGCACCATTCTGATCATCGTTCTGCTGGTTCTGGTGCTTCAGGGCAGCGTCTGAGGGAACGGCGTCATGAGCCGTTTCTAACGCTTTGCCTCTTCGGCCAACTGGTCGTTCAACCGTTTCTCGAAAGCATTGGCGGCCTTGCGGCAGCCTTCGGAATCGAGAAACGGATTGGGCGACCTTTGGCGCGCCAATTGCGCCTGTTTGGCCTCCCCATCCGACAGTTCCGGGTGAGAGGTGAGCACCAGATCGCAGGGGATGCCGCGCAATTTGGTGATCGAACGCCGAATGGTGTCCACCCGACCGCGATGCGCGGGCGCCGAAAAGCGATAGCCCCCCAGCGCCACGGCATTGATGCTGGCGGCGAAGACCACCGTTTCACAGCGCTGCCCCTCGCAGCTTTTCCAGCTCCAGCTTGTCGAGCCGGGCGTATGGCCGGGCATGGCGATGGCCGTCACCGTCACGTCGCCCAAGGTGATCCGCTCTCCATCGCGCACGGCCCGCAACTTGCGCGGCGCGGGAAAGCGCTCCAACCCCGAGGCCTGGGGATCGCTGGGATCAAGACCGCGCGCCCGCAGCACCGGCACCGCCGCCGCGCCCGCCAGAACGGTGGCGCCGCTGTCGCGTTCCAGAGCGGCGATGCCCCCCGCATGGTCGAAATGCGGCTCGGTGGAGAGGATCAGCTTCACATCGCGGATCGAGAGGCCCAGCGCGCGCATATGCTCTTCAACCGCCCCCACGCTCTGGGGGACGCTGCCGTCGATCAGGATCAGCCCGGCGCTGGTGCGGATCAGCGCCACGCTCACCCCGCCAAAGCCGACGAGATAGGTGTTGCCAAAGACCCGCACCGGCTGGGCAGGGGTGAGAAAACGCTTGGCCGAGTATGCGGGCGCGATAGGGCGCAGCAGCGGATCATCCGCCGCAACTGCAGATGCTGCGCCCAAAGCTGCAATCAAACTCATGGCAAGGGTGGTGGTCAGTCTGGCCATTGTGGCGCTCCCTGTTAGCGTATGCCTTCCTTTCGCAACGCTGGGCGCTCACCGCAAAGCATCAATTCTCGACAAAGCCATGAATTGAATTCATGGCTTTCCGATGGACCGCTCCCGCCTGCCGCTCAACGCCCTGCGCGCCTTTGAGGCCGCCGCGCGCCACCTCTCCTTCACCCGCGCCGCGCGGGAATTGTGCGTCACGCAGGGCGCGGTCAGCCATCAGGTGGCGCAGTTGGAACGCATGGTCGGAGCGCCTCTGTTCCGCCGCCTGCCGCGCGGGCTGGCGCTCAGTGACGAGGGACTGGCCCTGCTCCCCAGCGTGGGCACCGCCTTCGACATCATCGGCGCCCGGCTGGACGGCCTTGCCGGCGGCGGCGTGGAAGAGGTGCTGACCCTCGGCGTGGTGGGCACTTTCGCCTCGGGCTGGCTGCTGGACCGGCTGGACAGCTTCACCACCACCCACCGCCATATCGACCTGCGCCTGCTCACCAACAACAACCGCGTCGATCTGGCGGGCGAGGGGCTCGATCTGGCGATCCGCTTTGGCGATGGCGCCTGGCACGGCACCCATGCCGAACGCATCATGCCCGCCCCGCTGACGCCCCTTTGCGACCCGGCCACGGCGGAGCGCCTTCACAGTCCCGAAGATCTGCTGCGCGAAACCCTGCTGCGTTCCTACCGCGCCGACGAATGGCCGCGCTGGCTGGGCGCCTGCGGTCTGGCCTGCCCACCCCTGCGGGGGGTGATCTTCGACGCGTCGGTGCTGAGCGTCACGGCGGCGATGGAGGGGCGCGGCGTGGCGTTGGCCCCCGCCGCCATGTTCACGCGGGAACTGGCGCGTGGCCGCCTCGTTCGACCTTTTGCGCAGGAGGTCGATCTGGGCGCCTATTGGCTGACGCGTCTGCACACCCGCTCCGAAAGCCGCGCCATGCGGCAATGGCGCGACTGGCTGATGCAGCAGGCAGCCCAAGCCTAGGTCTTCTTATAACAGGATAAGATCGCAACTGGTCCTAGGCTGAGAAGAGGTTCAACCAGCGGTCAGAAGGAGAGATTTCGATGACCCACTCGCACGATACGCTGGTCCGGCAACAGTTCGGCCCCCGCGCTTCGGCCTATGTCTCCAGCGCCGTCCATGCCAGCGGCGAGGATCTGGCCGCCATCGGTGAGATCGCCCGCCGCCATGCCCCGGCCCATGCGCTCGATCTGGGGACGGGCGGGGGCCATGTCGCCTATGCGCTGGCGGCCCATGCCGCGCAGGTGACCGCCAGCGACCTCTCGCCCGCCATGCTGGAGGTCGTCGCGGCCACCGCCGCCGGGCGTGGCATCGCCAACATCGACACCAAAGCGGGCCCCGCCGAAGCCTTGCCTTTTGCGGACGCCAGCTTCGATCTGCTCGCCTGCCGCTTTTCGGCGCATCACTGGCGGGATTTTGTCGGTGGGTTGCGTCAGGCGCGTCGGGTGCTGAAGGCGGGGGCGCCCGCGGTGTTTGTCGATGTGGTGTCCCCCGGCTCTGCTGCCTTTGACACTCATCTGCAGACGGTCGAATTGCTGCGCGATCCCTCGCATGTGCGCGACTATACGGTGGCGCAATGGCTGGAGGCTCTGGAGCAATCCGGTTTCCGCGTGCAGTCCGTGCAGACCCGCCGCCTGCGCATGGAGTATGCCAGCTGGGTCGAGCGCATGCAGACGCCCGAGGTCCATCGCGCCGCGATCCGCGCGCTTCAGCATCTGGCAGGCGCGGAAACGGTCCGCCATTTCGAGATCGAGGAGGATGGCTCCTTCACCATCGACACCGCCCAGATTGAGGTGATCGCCGCTTAATGCGTTTTCGTGGTCGCATCGTTTTGCAAGAAAACGGTGCCCACTTTTTCGCACGATGCTTACCGGGGCAAGTCCGCCAGCCGCTCATGCCAGGCGGCGGCGGCTTGTCCCGCCACCAGGCGCAGCGCGGTCAGGTCGGCCAGATCCTCGGGCGCGCGGTGGCGCAAACGCTGGACCGTGCTGCCCAGATCGTGCAGCGCCATCTCCAGTTCGATGCTGGCCAGCCCCGCAGCCCGCCGCGCGGCATGCACTTGCGCAAAGGGCGCGCGGTTCTCCACGGCGTCCAGATAGGCGCGGTTGGCCTGCAGCGCGGTCTTCAGCGTGGCGCGCAGCCGGGGCCGCCGCTCGGGCCAGACCGCCAGCACGCTCAGCAGCGCCACCAGACTGCCCAGCGTGTTGTCGGCAATGCGCGCGGTGGCGATGCCCTCGCCGGGGTGAAGCAGGGCGGTCACCGTCACGAACAGCACCGTCAGGAACACCACGAAGCTGGTATAATTCACGCTGCGCAGGGCAATGGCCAAAGCCGCCAGCACCACGCAGAGCCCTGCCAGCAGCGGCACCGGATAGGCGACATGCAGCAGCGCCGCCGCGCCCATCCCGCCCAGCAGACTGCCGCAGATGCGCTCCATGGCGCGCATCCAGGTGATGCGCGTGCCCTTCTGCAGCACGACCACCACCGCCATCGACCCCCAATAGGGATAGCCCAGATGAAAGGCTCGCGCCGCGATATAGACCAGCAGCACGCCGGTTGCCTGCCGCAGCGCCTGCCTGAAAGCCGCGCGCGAGGACACGGGGCGGGGCGCTTGAGGCATGGCAGCTGGCCCGCTCTGCTTCAACGTGGCCAGTGCCTGCCCCAGCGCGCGCAGGCAGCCGCTGACCAGAGCGCCGCGCAGCCTTTCGCGGCGGCGCTCCACCAGCCGCAGCCAGCGGTCGATCACGCCTGTCTCGGTCCGGAAGCTGCGCGGCATGCGGCGCCATGCTTCCAATCCGCCATGGAAGGTGCGGGCGACGGCCAGCCGTTCATGCGCGGGGCCGGATTGCAGGATAAAGGCATGGTCCAGCGCGATCAGGGCGCTGAACACGGTTTCCGCCGCCTCCTGCGCGCGCAGAAAGGGCGCCAGCCGCTCTGGCGTTTCGTCGGCATGGAGCGGCAGCAGCGCGCCCAGCCGCTCCAGCGCCAGACGCACGGCGCGGCGGTGCTCGCCATGGGCGCGGTGCCATTGCGCGTCGCGATGCGGCCCTTCGCCGGTGCCGACCAGATCCGCGGCCATATCGGCGAGCCGCGCCACCACGGCGCGCACCGCCAGATCGAGCGGCGCATGCGGATCGATCCGCCACAGCCCATGGATCAGCGCATAGGCCCAGCCCGCGCCGAGCAGAAAGGACAGCGCCTCGATCAGCGCCTGATGCATGGGCAGCGGAAAGCCCACGGCCACCACCGCGACCACCGCCAGCAAAGTGGCCAGCAGATTGGCATTGGCGACACGGGCAGGCAGCAGGATGGACAGGAACACCAGCAAGGGTCCGGCCACCAGCGCCGCTGTCGGCCCCCAGAAGGCCAGCCATGATCCGGCAAAGGCGATGACCGATCCCAGCACCACGAAAGCACCCAGCAGGCGCCGCTGACTGCGCCCCGATCCCGGCCCGACGCACAGGCAGGTCCAGAAGGCGGCGAAGATCGACCAGCCCAGCCCATAGAGCCCGCTCGCCAGCACCAGCACCAGTGGCGCCCCCACCGCCACGGCGGCGCGCAAACCCTCGGCGGGGTTGAAATATTCGGGAACCAGACCGATCGCCCGCACTTCCAGCTTGCGGGCGATGCGACGCAGCAATGGCCCGCGAGAAGCCGTGTTCAGCGGGCGGCCATCCGGGGCAGGTCTTGGCTTGCGGCGGTGGCTCGGGGCATTCATGCTGCCTTCTGTGCCATCAAATGGCGGGCGGGTCATCCGATTGTACGCTCTGGTTAATGTAAGTTTTGCGTAAAGGAATGCGCGATGATCAAGACTCTGCTGGTGGCCGCGCGGGACCGTAACCGGCTGGGGGAAATCCTGCAGATCACCTCGCGCTTCGGGCTGGGGCTGCTGCTGGCGCAACTGGGCCTTGAAAAGGGCGATGAGGGCGCCAAAGCGGGTGGGGGTGACAATGACCCGCGCAGTCTGCCCCTGCGAACGCGACTGGCGCTGGAGGAGCTGGGGCCAACCTTCGTCAAGCTGGGCCAGATTCTGGCGACGCGCGGCGATCTGCTGCCCCCTGAATGGATCGCGGAGCTGGAGCAATTGCACTCCCGCGCGCCGACTTTGCCTTTCGAACAGTTGCGCCCGGCGGTCGAGGAAGCCCTGGGCGCGCCGCCCGAAGACATCTTCGCCGATTTCGATCCGGAGCCTCTGGCCGCCGCTTCCATGGCGCAGATCCACCGCGCGCGGCTGACCGACGGGCAAGAGGTGATCCTGAAAATCCGCCGCCCCGATATCCGCCCGCGCATGGCGGCCGATTTGCGGCTGATCGCGCAAGGTGCGGCGCTGGTGGAGGCGGCCAGCACGGCGGCGCGGCGTTTCGCCCCGGTGGCGCTGATGCGGCAGCTGGGCGATGCGGTGCTGGGCGAGCTGGACTTCACCATGGAGGGCCGGAATGCCGACGCCATGCGTGAGGATTTCGCGGCGGAACCCCGGGTGGACATTCCGCGCATCCATTGGGACTGGTCTTCCGAAACCCTGCTGGTGATGGATTACATCGAGGGCTTGCCGCCGCGCGATGCCGACAGCCTGCGCGCCGGGGGCATCGATCCCGAGGCCATTGCCAGTCTGGGCGCCGATCTGGTGCTGGATATGGTGCTGGTGCATGGGCGCTTTCATGGCGATCCGCATCCCGGCAACCTGCTGTGCCTGCCGGGCGACCGGCTGGCGCTGCTCGATTTCGGGATGATCGGCCATGTCTCGCCCCGGCGGCGCGAGGAGTTCATGGCTTTCGTGCAGTCGCTGGCGATGGGCGATCCGGCGCAGCTCACCGATATTCTGGCCGTATGGGCCGAACAGAGCGCCGGGCAGGGGGTGGAGGCGGTGCCGCGCGCCCAGATCGCTCTGGCGGCGGACCGGCTGATCGCGCGCCATGGCCGGGGGCGGCTGGTGCTGCGCGCGCTGGTGGGCGATTTCCTGCCGCTGATGCGCGAGGTGGGGCTGACCATGCCGCCTGATCTGCTGCTGATCTTCAAGACTCTGGTGACGCTCGATGGCGTGCTGACGGCGATCTGCCCGGATTTCGATCTGTCCGGCGCGATGGAGCGGTCGTCTTTGCGGCTGGTGCGGGCGCGGCTATCGCCTGAGCATTGGCGGCCCACGCTGATGGCGCTGGCGTGGGAATTGGGCCGGCTGGGCGAGGATGCGCCCCGCCTGCTGCGCGCCGCGATCCGCCGGTTGGAGGCCGAGCCGGTGGACAGCACCGGTGCTGCGGCTCTGGCCCCGGCGCTGCGCGAGGGTGCGCGCTGGATCGCGGGCGGGCTGATTACGGCGGCGGTGATGGTGGCCGGGGCGCTGATGTGGCGCTGAGCATCGCGCGAAAAAGTGGGAACCGGTTTTTCGCAAAAGCGATGCGATAACACCGTGGTTCGTGCGGCAGGCGCGTCGAGCTTCATTGCAATGGCATAAGGCAGGCCCATCTCGGCCTGGTTCCTCCTGATAAAGGACTGGTTTTATGATGATCGCTCCAACAAGGCTGCTGCGTGGCGGGGCTTCCATCCCGCAGCTTGGGCTGGGGACATGGCCTCTGGATGATGCTCAGGCGGCCGGTGCTGTCAGCAGCGCGATCCAGCGCGGTTATCGCCTGATCGACACCGCTGAAAACTACGGCAATGAGCGCGGCGTGGGCGAAGGCGTCCGCCAGTCCGGCCTGCCGCGTGGCGAGATTTTCATCACCAGCAAGTTCAACCGCCAGTGGCACAGCATCGATGGCGCGCGCACCGCTTGCGAGGCCAGTCTGAAGCGGTTGGGGGTGGAGTATCTCGACCTGCTGCTGATCCACTGGCCCAATCCGGACCAGAACGCCTATGTCGATGCTTTCGCGGGGCTGATAAAGCTGCGCGAGGCGGGGCTGGTGCGCGCCATCGGCACTTCCAACTTCAAACAGGCCCATCTGCTGCGGCTGATCGACCATGGCTTCGTGCCGGAGGTCAATCAGATCCAGCTCGACCCCCGCCACGGGCGCGGCGATCTGCTGGCCTTCCACCAGCTGCACGGCATCGCCACCGAGGGCTGGAGCCCGCTGGGCAAGGGCAAGGATCTGCTGGCCCATCCCGTGCTTGCGGAGATCGCTGAGGAGCATGGCCGCACGCCCGCCCAGGTGGCTTTGCGCTGGCAGGTGCAGCAGGGCATCATTCCCATTCCCAAATCCGCCGATGCCGCGCGGCAAAGCACCAATCTGGATGTCTTTTCCTTCACGCTGAGCGCCGACGACATGACCGCTCTCGCCGCGCTGGATGAAGGCGATAGCGGTATCATGGATTCCGATGCATTCGGCCACTGAACGCCGCCCGATAAAACTTGCGTGAAACAGTGCGAAACCATGGAACCAAAGGGCTTTTGCAGGCTTCTCTGACTCGATAATCCGAAACGAGGGGCTTGCCATGATCGACCCGCAGTTCACCGACGCCATCGCCGTGCTCAAGGCCGGGCACCGTGAGGTGGAGGATCTGTTCGAGCGGTTCGAAGCCACCCGATCCCCCGCCCGTCGCCGCAAGCTGGCCGCGCAGATCTGCGCCATCTGGAAAAGCCAGATCGCGCTGGAAGCGAGCCTGTTCTACCCCGCCCTGCGCGGCCGCGTGGCCGATGATCTGCTCGACCGGGCCTGCGGCCTGCATGCGCAGGCGGCAGGGCTGGTCGCGGCGGTTGAAGCGGCTGAAACGGTCACCGGGGAATCCGGCATCGGTGACGACGGGCTGGCCGTGATGGTCACCCGCCTTTCGCGCGCCGTGCGCAGCCAGATCGCCGAGGATGAGCGTTTTGGCGAGGGTATCTTCGCCCTCGGCCGCCGCGCCGGGGCCGATCTGGTGCGGCTGCGCGACGCCATTCTGGCGCGCGGAGCGGCGATCACGGCGCCGCTGGGCCAGGCCCTGTCGGGATCATCGGCGGCGCCTGTGGCCGGGCTGCGGCTGGTGGCGGCCTGATTCCTTTATTGTCCCTGCACAAACAATAACATGCCAGCCATGACATGTTCAGAAAGACTATGCTTTTTATGAATGTGTCGGCGTCGAAGAGCAGACGGCGCCTAGCGTTACACAACCAGTCACCTGCTTTGCGGCTATGCGACCAGCCGCCTGATCCAAAGATGGGAGAACATCCATGTTGAAACGCGCACTTCTGATCGCCCTTGCCGCCGGCTCGGTGCTGGCCGCTGCTGCCCCTGCCGAGGCGCGCGAGGGCTGCGGCCCCGGCGGTCATCGCGGGGCTTACGGCCACTGCCGCCCCAACCGTGGCCCCGGGCCGCGCGGCCCCGTCGTGGGCGTTGGCCCTGGCGGCTTGATCATCGGCAATTACTATCAGGGCCGGGGCTATTGGGATGGCCGCCGCTACTGGCACAACCGTGAGCGTTGGCACGGTGGCTGGCGTTATCGCTAAGCCTTTCGCCGCTTAAGGTATGAAGGGGAGCCGGGCTCGGGTTCGGCTCCCTTTTTCATGCGCCCAGCAGATGCAGCACGATCTGGCGGCGATGCGGCGCGCGGCGATGCTCGAAGAGATAGACGCCCTGCCAGGTGCCCAGCACCGGCCTGCCGCCCGCCACCGGAATCGAGAGTTGCACCTGCGTGAGCGCCGTGCGCAGATGGGCGGGCATATCGTCGGGCCCCTCATCGTCATGCGCATAGGCGCGCGGGTCTTCCGGGGCGAGGCGGGCGAAGAAATGTTGCAGGTCGGTCCTGACCTCCGGTGCAGCATTTTCCTGAATCAGCAGCGAGGCCGAGGTGTGGCGGCAGAACACCGTCAGCAGCCCATCGGTGATCTGCGTCTGCTCCACCCAGCCGATGATCTCGCGGGTGACTGCGATCAGACCCTGGCCATGGGTGGCAATCGTCAACGTGGTGATGTCCTGCCGCATGGCCATGGGTCTGATCCTTCTTCCGCTTACTGCTCTTCGCGGGCCTTTGCCGCGAAAGCGTTGAGCTGCACAAGGGTTTCATCGAAACGCCCCTGCGCCTCGGCAAAGCGCAGGAATTTCACGCGCTCGACCAGCACTTCGGCAGGGGTGGGGGCCTGCTCGAACAGGGCCATCACCTCATCGGTGAACTCGCCCAGCGGCTGATAGCCCGGGCGGCTTTCCTGACCGAGCGTCAGGCCGGTCTGCACGGCGGGCGGGGCCAGCTCGATCACCTCGACCTTGCCCTTCAGCACCTCACGCAAGGCCACGGTGTAGGAATGGATGGCGGCCTTGGTGGCATTGTAGGTGGGGGTGGTGGTCAGCGGCACAAAGGCCAGACCCGAGGTGACATTGACGATCGCCGCATCGCTCTGCGCGGAAAGATGGTCCACCAGCGCATCGATCAGCCGGATGGGCCCCAGCAGATTGGTGGTGATGGTCGCCTCGGCATCGGCCAGATCGCGCTTCTGCGTGGCATCCTCGAAGCGCATGATCCCGGCATTGTTGATCAGCACATTGAGCGCGGGATGCGCGGCCAGCAGGCGCCTGGCAAAATCCGCCACGCCATCGGCGCTTTCCACATCCAGCGTGAGCGCATGCATGTTGGGGCGGCCCGCGATGGCCTGATCCAGCGCATCCTGCCGCCGTCCGGCCACGATTACCGTGTTGCCGGCATCGTGAAAGCGCTGCGCCAGCGCCGCGCCGATGCCCGATCCGCCGCCGGTGACAAGAATGGTGTTGCCGCTGTTCTTCATGGGAGGTCTCCTTGGAAGGGATGGGCTCTATTTAAACTGCTGCTCACCGATGGTAAGAAGGCACCTCAAAGATTGATACTTACCTGAAAGAGAGTGTCGGCATGGCGCCCCCACCGTTCGATGAAGCGACCATCAGCAAGGCCTGCGAGATCATGGGGCAGACGCCGCCCCCGGTGATCGACCCCCGTGTCGAGGCGCTGGTCAATGAGCTGATCGGCCGCGTGGCCGACAAATGGACGATGTTGATTCTCGAAGCGCTCGATGAGCATGGCACGCTGCGCTTCTCCCAACTGGCCAAGGCGGTGACCGGTATCAGCCAGAAGATGCTGACCCAGACCCTGCGCCAGATGGAGCGCACCGGGCTGGTGGTGCGCACCATTCACCCGGTGATCCCGCCGCATGTCGATTACCGCCTGACGCCGCTGGGCATGAGCCTTGGCGCGGCCTTCTGCGGGGTATGGCTCTGGGCCGAGGAGCATCTGGGCGCGGTGGAAGCCGCCCGCACCGCCTTCGACCAGCGCCAGAATCATTGCTGACAGCGATGTCAGTAATGATTTTGTGACATGATTCAAAACGGATAAGGTCAGCGCCCGGGCCAGGCCGTTCATCGCCGGTTGTGCCCGCGCGCGCCACATTCCCGCTGCCAGCAGAGGAACCTTCCACCATGCCGCCAGCGCAGGTCCAGCCGCACAAGATCGACCGGAGCCTCACCACGCTGCTGGCGGTGCAGGTGGTGACGTTGTTCGTCGCCATGCCGCTGGTGACTGAAGATCCCTCGCTGCATATCCTGCTCGATCTGTGCCATCTGGCCTATGCGCTGGTCTGCGTGGCCGCGCTGGCGCGGCACCGCGTGGTGCAGGCAGTGCTGATCGCGGCGCTGCTGCTGCTGATCGTCGGGCCGGAGATCGGGCGGCGGGTTCTCATCAGCCTCGACACCACCACCAGCGCCGCTCTGCGCCACGATCTGATCCAGGTTGCCGCCTTCGCCTTCAACATGGGCGTCACCCTGCTGGTGGCGCGCCATGTCTTCGGCCCCGGGCGCGTGACGGGACACCGCGTGCGCGGGGCGGTGCTGCTCTACCTCAACATCGCGGCGGTGTTCGGCATCGTGTTCACCGCGATCCTCTCGCACTGGCCTGACGCGCTGGTAACGGGGAGCGGCGCTCCACTTGCTCCTGATGCAGGCGGACGCACCGCGCTGCTCACCTATTTCAGCCTCTCGACACTGACCACCACCGGCTACGGCGACGTGGTGCCCGTGCTGCCGCTGGCGCGCAGCCTGGCCAATCTGGAGGCGGTGATGGGGCAACTGTTCCCCGCGACCTTGCTGGCGAGGATCGTGGCGCTGCATCTGGAGCATAGTCGGGAAGAGGACTGAAGAGGAGAAGATGCGAGGGGGTTACCCCCTCGCGCTCCCATGACTGTCCACCTTGCGTACAACCTATCGTTTCGGCACGCATTCATGGCGCCGCAGGCAGAAACGATAGCTGGCGCTGTGATGGCAAATTCACGCAAACCTCTTTGATTGCCTGCGGCGCAGCGACGTTGCTCCATGGCCGAACCCGATGCGCCACGCTGACAAAACCCGGGAGCGCGAGGGGGTAACCCCCTCGCATTGTCTCTTTCTACTTCTTCCCCGGCCTGCTGATTTTCCAACTCACATTCACCCGCCAGTCCCCCAAAGCCCCATGAAACGGATCGGTCACGGCTTTGGCGCCTTCCACCCCGATCACAGCCCAGTCGTTCCATGCCAGCCTGATCCCGCCCCCCGCCGAGCCCAGATCCCAGCTCGACGCCGGCGCCCCGACCCGCTCATTGATCCGCAATCTGGCGTGATCGACGAAGCCGTAGATCTCGGTGCCGTTGAGCCTTTTGCCCAGCCTGGGCCGCAGGGCCAGTTCCACAGAGCCCGTGCCCCCGCTGTCGGCGGTGATGGCGGCGGTGTCGAAGGCGCGGCCATAGTCGCTGCCGCCAAAGGCGATGCGCTCGGTGGCGGGCAGCTGGTTGCGGCTGTACTGGCCCTGCGCCTTCAGCCGCAGCACCACATGCTTGCCAAAGGCGCGATCATAGCTGGCCGAGGCGTTGAGCTTGGTGAAACGCGGATCGCTCTGCCCCACCAGCCCGCGGTCGCTCAGGATCGCCAGCCCCTTGCTCACCGTGCTGCCCAGCGACCAGACGGTCTTTTTGCCCGCCCATGAATAGCCCGCCGCCACGCGCATGGTGCGGATATGGTCGCTGGAAGCCACGGTGCCGAACAGGGCGGAATCGCTGTTCAGCACATCCAGCCCGGCGCTGACGGTCAGGTTCTTGCGATAGCCCCGGATCACCGGATAGCTGAGCGAGGCGCCGCCCACCACCGCATGGCCGCGCAGATTGTATTCGGGCACATTTGTTTGCAGCCATGCGCCGGTCAGAGTCAGCTTGAGGCCGTCTTGGCCCAGCGGGGTGGCGTGGGTCAGCGCGGTGTAGATAAAGCTGCGGAAGTTGCGGGCCACCATCACATTCAGCTTGGTCTCATCGCCATCGCGCAGCAGGCTGTTGCCCGCAAGCGTGGCGTTGAACTGCCCTTGCCCCAGCAGTTGCGAGCGGCTGTTGTCATAGGCCAGCGAGCCGTCGAGATGCTTGCGCTTCACCTTCAGCGACAGGATCACCCCGCCCGGCTGCCGCCCGCGCAGCAGATCGGCGCTGACGGTGGCCCCGGCGATGTCGCGCATCAGGGACAGCTCCCGCTCCAGCGCGGAGCGGCGCAGCGGCTTCATTCCCAGCAGATGCCGCGCATAGGCGCGGATCAGCGGGGTCGAGCCCTGCGGATAGGAAATCCCCTCGATAAAGCCCTGCGCCACCTGCACGAGCACCCGCCCGCCCGACAGGTTCTGGTCCGGAATGGCCACGGTGTAGAGCGCCACATCGCTGGCGCCATAGGCGTCCGACATGGCTGCCGCCAGTCTCTCCAGCGTGTCACGTCTGGCGGGCTGGCCCACGAAGCGCTCGGCGGCATGGGCGACGGGGGCGGGCACCAGATCGCCGAGAAAGCGGATGCCCTTGATCGGCTGGTCCGAGCCGGTGGCGTCCACCCGAGACAGGCCCCTGGCGCGCTGCTCGACAGGCTTTTCAGGCATGGGCGGGGGCAGGTCGGGGGTTTGCACGCGGTCGGCGCGGCCGGAATCGATGATCAGCGGCGGGGTGCCGGCCACGGGCCCGGCGGCCAGCGCAGCAGCCATCAGAAAGGTGAGCATGGAAGCCTGTCTCCCCGAACATGGAGCGGAAAAACGGGGAAGGGAGGGGAAGCCGGGTGCGGCTCCCCCTCCATCTGAGGCATCAACGCTTGGAAGACAGCAGCGTACCGTTGGTCAGCGTGCCCACCGTGTTGCTCACCGCCGAGGTGACGGGCTTGAGCAGGCCGGTGGTGGTGCCGGTCAGCGTGCCTGTCGCCGTGGTGTTGGCCGCCGTGGCCGTGGCGCCGGCATTCACCGCTGCAGGCGTTGTGGCCGCAGTGGTGGCGCCCGTCACCGTGCCGACCAGACTGGTCACCGGCTTGAGCAGACCCCCGGTCGCCGTGCTGCCGGTGGCGCCATTGGTGAGGCCGCCATTGGTCACATTGGTCAGCAGGCTGGTCACGGGCGTCAACACCGCGCCGCCGCTCGTCAGCCCGCCGCCCGCCGCGCCCGAGAGCAGATTGGCGTTGATGAGGGCTGGATTGCCGCTGCCCAGAATCGCGTGATCGGCCACCGCGACATTGAGCAGCTGGTTGGACAGCCCGCCGCCCGGCGCGGTGACATTGGCCACCGCCACATTGGCCACGCCATTGACATTGGCCGTGGCCACCTGGCCCGAGGTCAGCACGCCCACGCTGGCCAGCGTGCCCTGCGCCTGCGTGGGCGACAGCACGCTGAGCCCCACCGCGCCCGGCGTGCCATCCGCGGAGGTCGTCACCGCCTGATTGCCGAGGTCGATCGTCACCACATCGCCCACGACCTTCTGCACGCCATCGAGCAGCAGCGTCTTGCCATTGCCGGTATCGACCAGCACCTGCCCCGTATCGCCCAGCACGCGCGTGACCGTGCCGGTGACGGGAGCGGTGATGGGCACGGCGCTGGCCAGCGTGGTGGTGGCTCCATCGACGCCATTGGCCAGCCCCAGCGTGGCGTTGCCCGCCGTCACCAGAGCAGGCCCGGCCTGAGCCAGCACGGTCTGCACATCGCTGGAGGCGGCGGTCTGCGTGCCGCCGGTTCCCCCGGTGCCGCCCGTGCCTCCGGTGTTGCCGCTGCCACCTGTGCCGCCGGTGCTGCCCGTGCCGCCGCCCGCCCCATCCGAGCCGCCCGACCCGGCGCCGCCCGGCGTGCCGACCGAGCCATAGGCCAGATGGGAATCACCGGCACAGGCGCTCAGGCTCAGCAGCATGCCCGCCGCAGCGGCCATGGTCGAAACCATCCACCGACTGCCCTTCGCCCGACTGTGATGTGCGATCATGTCATCCTCCTTCGCTTGAGAACGGACCGGCGTAATTGTCTGTCTTGCGGCCCGCGTCTTGGCGGCGTGAGGTGGTGCGAAAGGCGCCAGATCATGTGCCAATCCAAAAAGGAAATCGGCCATAAGCTGTCGGGTTCCTGTTTTTTTGCGATTTTCACGTAATATTTGTATCAATATTGAATTTGTTAGTTTTCGTGATAGGAAATTGTTGAATGGTTACTTTTATAGAATAAATAATTAACCGGAAATGGCATTCATCCTCGCGACATTATGACCGGCCTATTAAGGGGAACCGCTAAGACATCCGCACCGCCATGGGAGAGCTACGATGCCCCTGCTGCCTGCCCTTCTGATCCTTGCTCAGGGCCTGCCGTCCACGCCGCCGCCGCAAGGCGATCTTGCGCCATGCCGCGCGGGGCAATTGCGCTTGCTGCCTGAAGATCGGGATGGTGATGTGAACGGCATGTCGCATTCGGGAACCGGCTTTGCGCTGGCGAACCGGGGCGCGGCCTGCCGTCTGCCCGCTCTGCCGCAAGTTGTGCTGCGCGATGCGCGCGGGCGGGCGCTTCCCGTCGCACGGCGGGCGCCGGTGGGCATGCATCCGGGGCCGGTGATGGTGCCGCTGCGGCTGGAGAAGGGCGCGCGGGCGCAAGGCACGCTGCGCTGGGTGTCAGGCCCGGTCTATGATGGCAGCCGAAAGCTGGTGGCGGCGCGGCTGTCGGTGCAGATCGGCAAGCAGTGGGTCAGCATGCCGCTCAAGGCGGTGCTTTATGCTCCGGCGGATCAGGGGGCGAGCCTCGATCAGCCGCCGCTGCAACTGGCGGGCCGGCGCTGATCAGGCAAAGGGCCGCGCCTGCGAGATCAGGCGCGGCCCCTTTCGTGTTAGAGTGCGGTGGCTTAGTGGTGATGCCCGCCGCCGCCATTGCCCCGGAAATGCGGCATGTGCATGCCTTGCCCCGGCGTCATCGTGCCTTGGAAGCGCTGGAAGTTGGGGCGGCCTTGCGGTGCCTCGCGCATGAAGTGCCCGCGATCGCCGCGGGTAAAGCCGCGATCCCCCGCGCCATGGCGGTAATAGAAGTAATTGTCGGAACCCCAATAGCCGTCATAGATCGGGCCATAGGCGCCATCGTACCAGCCATCATAGGCATAGGGGCCTGGGCCATAGGCCACGCCGCCGCCGTAACCATAGCCATCGTCGACACAAGCGGTCAAACCCGTGACCGACAGGGACAGTGCGAGCAGGGCTAAAGTCTTTTTCATGGCGGCCTCCCCGGGCGTGGATCGCCCGTGCTGGTGAAACGGGGCGCGGGGTTTGCTGTTCCATGCCGCGCAGCGATCTTGCGCGGAATTATGCGGAATTTACGCGCGATGCTCGCCTTGGTGGATGGATCGGGGTAAAGCGCGACCATGCATGACCATCTTCTGATCGACGGGCGTCTGGTTGCGGGCGCGGGGCTTCTTCCGGTGATCGAGCCGGCCAGCGGGCAGATCTTCGCGCAGGCCCCGCACGCCGATGCCTTGCAGGCCGAGCAGGCCGTGGCCGCAGGCAAGCGCGCCGTGCGGGATTGGGCGCTGGTGCCGCAGGACCGCCGCGCCGCCACGCTGGACGCGCTGGCCGATGCCCTGCAGGCCCATGCCGAACCCTTCGCCCGGATGCTCACCCGCGAACAGGGCAAGCTGCTGGATGAAGCACGCGGCGAGGTGGAGGGCTCCATCGCGGCGCTGCGCTATCACGCCGGGCTGCGGCTGGAGCCGCGCATCCTCAAGCAATCCGCCGCTGAGCTGGTGGTGGAGCAGCGCTTTCCGCTGGGTGTGGTGGTGGCGATCGTGCCTTGGAACTACCCGCTGCTGATGCTGATCCTGAAGCTGGCCCCGGCGCTGCTGGCGGGCAATACGGTGATCGCCAAGCCCGCGCCGACCACGCCGCTCACCACGCTGATGCTGGGCGCGCTGGCGGCGGAGATTTTCCCGGCGGGCGTGGTGCAGGTGTTGGGGGATGCCGGGCCTTCCGGGGGCTTTGATCTGGGGCCGCTGCTGGTGGCACACCCCGATGTGGCGCAGATCAGCTTCACCGGATCGCAGGCGACGGGTCGCAAGGTGCTGGCCGGCGCGGCGGATGGTTTGAAGCGCTTCACGCTGGAGCTGGGCGGCAATGACGCCGCTCTGGTGCTGGACGATGCCGATGTGGGCGCCATCGCTGCGGATCTTTTCGCGGGCACCACCGCCAATGCCGGGCAGGTCTGCCTTGGCGTCAAGCGTATCTATGCCGCCCGCAACAAGGCCGACGATCTGGCCGAGGCGCTGGCCGATCTGGCGCGCAAGGCGGTGGTGGGCGATGGTCTGGCGCCGGGCTCCACCATGGGGCCGGTGCAGAATGCGGCGCAGCATCGCAAGGTGCTCGATCTGGCGGCGGAAGCTGGAGCCCTGGGCCGCATCGTCGGGCAGGGTAGTGCGCCTGCGGGTGAAGGCTATTTCATCGCCCCGACCGTGGTGCGCGACCTGCCCGAAACCGCCCGCCTGATCCGCGAAGAACAGTTCGGCCCGCTGATCCCGGTGCAGGCCTATGACGATCTGGATCATGCCATTGCTCTGGCCAATGCCGGCGATTATGCGCTGGGCGGTTCGGTGTGGAGCGGCGATGCGGGGCGCGCCATGGCCGTGGCGGCGCGGCTGGAGACCGGGCTGGTGTGGGTCAACCGCGTGTTCGATCTGCCCTTCGATGTGCCTCTGGGCGGGGCGCGGGCCTCGGGCATGGGGCGGCATCAGGGGATCGAGGGGGTGGAGGAGTTCACCCAGACGCGCATCGTCAACGCGGCCTTGCGCTAGGGTTGCCCGCAAGTTAGCGCTGCCACACCCACCTCGGAGATTGCCGCATGTCCACCACCCTGTCCCCCCGCGAAGCCGTCGGCGTCAGCTATGATCTGGCCACGATCAAGGCGGCTCAGGCCAAAAGCTGGGAGGCGCTGCACGCCATCGCCGCGCAGGTCCGCCCCGGCATGACCGAGGCGGAGGCCACCGCCATGGGCAAGGACATTCTGGCCGGCATGGGCATGGAGCTGGCCTGGCACCCGCTGCTGATCCGCTTCGGCGAGAACACGCTGAAGATTTTCTCTGATCGCTCGGAAGGCACCGCCATTCTGGGCGAGAACGACATCTGGTTCGTCGATATGGGCCCTGTGTTCGGCGGCCATGAGGGTGATGCCGGGGCCACCTTCACCACCGGCGACGATGCCGAGATGCAGGCCTGCGCCCGCGATGTGAAACTGCTGTTCGACACGGTGGCCACCCTGTGGAACGGCGGCGCGGTGACGGGCGAAACCCTGTATGAAGCCGCCCGCGCCGAAGCTGAAAAGCTGGGCTGGGTCATCAACCTCGACATTCAGGGCCATCGCGTGGGCGACTATCCGCATTCGGTCCACAACGGCGGCAAGCTGGGGCAATTCCCCGAGGCGCCCAGGCCGGGCCTGTGGATTCTGGAGATGCAGATCCGCCATCCCACCCGCAACTTCGGCGCTTTTTACGAGGATCTGCTGGCCTGAGCGTAACCCGGGGGGTGTTTCGCGCGTAAAGCCAGTATCGAGACTCCTTCAGGCCAATGATCCATGCTGCTTTACCTGCTCTCCTATCTGGCCGGCGCGCTCACCATCATGAGCCCCTGCATCCTGCCGATCCTGCCCTTCGCCTTTGCGCGCGCGGGCAAGCCCTTTCTCTCGCATGGGCTGCCGATGCTGGTGGGCATGACAGTGATGTTTGCGGGCATGGCGGTGCTGGTTTCGGTCGGCGGGCAGTGGGCGGTGGGCGCCAATGATGTGGGGCGCAGCGTGGCGCTGGTGCTGCTGGCGCTGTTCGGGCTGACGCTGGTGTTTCCCGCCCTGGCCGACCGGATGACGCGGCCTTTGGTGCAACTGGGCGGTCGCTGGGCGGAAAGTGCTCACGGCGATTCGGGCTGGCGCGGTTCGCTGGCTCTGGGCGCGGCGACGGGCCTGCTCTGGGCGCCCTGCGCCGGGCCGATCCTTGGCCTTGTGCTGACGGGCGCGGCGCTCAAGGGTGGCGGTCTGGCGACGGGCACGCTGCTGCTGGCTTACGGTCTGGGCGCGGCGACATCGCTGGCGCTGGCGCTGGTGGTTGGCGGCAAGGTTTATGGCGCGATGAAGCGCTCCTTGGGCTTTGGCGAAAAGGTGCGGCAGGGGCTGGGGCTGGTGGTGCTGGCGGCAGTGGCGGTGATCGCTCTGGGGCTGGATACCGGCGTGCTGACCAAGCTGTCGGCGGCCAGCACCAACCGCATAGAGCAGGGCTTGCTGGAACGTTTCGGCATTGTGCGCAAACCCGCCAGCAGCGCCGACGGGCTGGGCGATGAAGGCGCCAACCCCGGTTTCAATGGCGCGAGCCTGTGGCTGAATAGCCAGCCGCTGACCGCCGCTGATCTCAAGGGCAAGGTGGTGCTGGTCGATTTCTGGACCTACAGCTGCATCAACTGCCTGCGTACCCTGCCCTATGTGAAGGGCTGGGCCGAGAAGTACAGGCAGGCCGGGCTGGTGGTGGTGGGCGTCCACACGCCCGAGTTCGCCTTCGAGAAAGACCCGACCAATGTGCGCGATGCCGTCAAGCGGCTGGGCGTGACCTATCCGGTGGCGCTGGACAACAATTACGCCATCTGGAAGGCCTTCAACAACGAGTACTGGCCCGCCGAATATCTGATCGACGCGCAGGGCCGCATCCGCGCGCATATGTTCGGCGAGGGTGACGATGCCGCTTTCGAAAAACTGATCCAGAAGGTGCTGGCCGAGAATGGCGCCTCGGCGGTGCCCGGCGGTACGGTGCAGGGCATGGATCAGGGGATCGAGGCCGAGCGCAGCGGTCAGGAGCAGAGCCCGGAGACCTATATCGGCTATGCCCGTTCTCAGGGCTTTTCCAGCACGCCTGCGGTGAAGCAGGATTCGGCGGAAACCTATGCTCTGGGCGGTTTGCAGTCTGATGGCTGGGGGCTGGAAGGGCGCTGGACGGTTGGCGCCGAAAATGCCCGGCTGGAGCAGGCGGGCGGGATGATCGCCTATCGCTTTCAGGCGCGTGATCTGCATCTGGTGCTGGGGCCCGCGGCGGGCGGCAAGCCGGTGCGTTTCCGTGTGACCATCGATGGCCATGCGCCCGGCGCCGATCACGGTGTCGACACCGATGCTCAGGGCGATGGCGTGGTGACAGGCAACCGGCTCTATCAGCTGGTGCGGCTGGCCAAGGGCGCGGGCGACCACAGCTTTGCCATCACCTTCCTCGATCCCGGCGTGGAGGCTTTTGCCTTCACCTTTGGGTGATCAGACTGGCGGTGCGTCGCTCTCGACCAGCTCGGCGATTTCGAATTGCCAGCTGGTCCAGCCGCGCATTTTGGCCGCTTCCTGCGTGGCGGATTTTTTGCTCCTGGCCTCGGCTTGCGAGCGCGCATGGCCCCAGAACACCTCGGTCTTGCCGTTCTGCAGAAGGGCCACGATGCGCCAGTAATGGGTGAAGGGATCGGACGTGGGCCCAATGGTCTTCACATAGCCGTCCGGCATGGTGGCCGTCAGATAGCGCTTTCTGCGTTTCATAAGCGCCCTGTAGCCTGCAAGGGGCTGGCCTGAAAAGGCTGCTCGCCCTACAGCACCGCCATGGCTCTTGAGAACTTCGACATCCCCACCTTCCTGCGCGGCGACTGGCAGCGCCAGCCCCGCCTGTTCCGCAAGGCCTTCCCCGCCTTCACCAACCCGCTGGAGCCCGACGAACTGGCGGGCCTCGCCTGCGAGGAAGGCGTGGAATCGCGCCTGATCTTTCAGGATGGCGAGAAGCTGCGCATGGAAAGCGGCCCGCTGGCCGAGGATCGCTTCGAAAAACTGGGCGCGCAGCCATGGACCCTGCTGGTGCAGGCGGTGGACCAGCATGTCCCCGATGTCGCCGATCTGATCGAACCCTTCCGCTTTATCCCCGACTGGCGGATCGACGATGTGATGGTCAGCTACGCCAGTGATGGCGGCGGCGTGGGCCCGCATTTCGACCAGTATGATGTCTTTCTGGTGCAGGGCCTTGGCCGCCGCCGCTGGACGGTGGGCCCGCGCTGCGATGCCTCCACGCCGCTGCGCCCGCATGAGGATCTGCGCCTGCTCGAAGGCTTCGAGCCCACCGGAGACTTCGTGCTGGAGCCGGGCGACATGCTCTATGTGCCCCCCGGCTTCGCGCATGATGGCGTGGCCGTGGGCGATGATTGCATGACCTATTCGATCGGCTTCCGCGCGCCGTCTCGCCACGATCTGATCGAGGGCTGGAGCGAGGAACTGCTCAGCCGCGAAAACGATGATGACCGCTATGCCGACCCCGGCCTGCCCGCGCAGGACCATCCGGGCGAGATCGCGGCCTCGGCGCTCGATGGCCTGCACAAGATGGTGACGGAAAGCCTGCAGGACCGCGAGGCCTTCGCCCGCTGGTTTGGCTGCCATAACACCACGCCCAAATATGCCGATCAGGACTGGCGCCCGGAAGAACCCCTCACCGATGAAGAGGTGCGCGAGGGGCTGGAAGCGGGGCAAGCGCTGTATCGCAACCCCGCCAGCCGCTTTGCTTTTGTGGCGCGTGGCGGAGATGCGCTATGGCTGTTCGCCGATGGCGCCTGCTTCGAGGCCTCAGGCGCCACCGCTGAACTGGCGAGGCAAATCTGCGCGGGCGGGGAGATCGAACCCGATCAGGCGCTGGTCGATCGTCCCGAAGCCATCACTATGATCGCGGCCCTGTGCAATCAAGGCAGCCTCGCCTTCGAAGACGAGGATTAACGCAGGCGGTTTACCGGAGGCGAGGGATCACACCCTCGCGCCATTCGCCTTGCGGGATGCCCTCGACGGTCCAGTCGCCGATGCTCCAGCGCACCAGTCGCAGGGTGGGCAGGCCCACGGCGGCGGTCATGCGGCGCACCTGCCGGTTGCGACCCTCGCGGATGGTGAGGCGCAACCAGTGGTCAGGCACGCTTTTGCGGAAGCGCACCGGGGGATCGCGCGGCCACAGGTCGGGCGTTTCGATCGCCTCGGCCTCGGCAGGCAGGGTGGGGCCGTCTTTCAGCATCACCCCGCGACGCAGGTTTTCCAAGGCTGTTTCATCCGGCGCCCCTTCCACCTGCACCAGATAGGTCTTGGGCAGCTTGAAACGCGGATCGGCGATGCGGGCCTGAAGGCGGCCATCGTCGGTGAGCAGCAGCAGGCCCTCGCTGTCACGGTCCAGCCGACCGGCGGGATAGACGCTGGGCACCTTCACAAAATCCGAGAGCGTGGCGCGCGTGCTGCCCTGCGTCCCCGCATCGGTGAATTGCGAGAGCACGTCGAACGGCTTGTTGAGCAGGATCAGGCGGGGCATCGGGTGAACCTATAGCCTGCCGTGATGGCGTTCCAGCGCAATTCCCGCCAGATTCTGTTGCCGCTTGATATGGCGCACACGGACGCGATCGAAATGCACGCTTAAAGCTGTGAACCGCGCATGGTAAGCGCGAAACCGCTCGGTCTTGCAGGGCCAGTCGCCCCGCGCCTGATGCACGATCATCGCCGCATCGCCCAGCAGCGCGACATCCTTCGCGCCCAGATCCCGCGCCAGTTCCAGAGCATGGATCAACGCCAACCACTCGGCATCATTGTTGTCGCCCGTGCCGCAATCCTTGCGGATATGCGCCTGACCGCCCGTCACCACCGAGGTTTCCAGAACGCCGGGGTTGGGGCGGCAGCCGCCGTCAAACCATAGTTTCATCGGGCCACAGCTTCATCAATCCTCAGCTTCACCGGGCTTCCGGCAGAACCAGATGAAATGGCGCGGCCCCTTGTTGTTAGGTCGGGCGCGCACAAAGCGCTCCTCCACCTCGAAGCCGGTGTCCTTCAGGCGCTTCACAAAGGCATTGTCCTGATGGGCTGACCAGATCGCCAGCATGCCGCCAGGACTCAGCGCATGTTTCGCCGCGCGCAGCCCGCGCCCGGTGTAGAGCCCATTGTTGCCCTCACGCACCAGCCCGTCGGGCCCATTGTCGACATCGAGCAGGATCGCGTCATAGATGCCATGCGCCGCCTTGATGGCGTTGGAGACATCGTCCTCCACCAGCATCACGCGCGGATCGTCCAGACAGCCCGCCGCCACCTCGGCCATCGGGCCGCGTGCCCAGGCGATGATCTCGGGCACCAGTTCGACCACGGTGATGGCGCTGTCCTGCCCCAGCACGTTCAGCGCCGCGCGCAGGGTAAAGCCCATGCCATAGCCGCCGATCAGCCAGCGCTGGGGGCCACGCTCACCCAGCCGCTCATGCGTCATCACCGCGAGGCTGTCCTCGGAGTGATGCATGCGGGTGGTCATCAGCTCATTGCCGGCGAGGGTAATCATGAAATCCGCGCCGCGACGCATCAGGCGCAGCTCCACGCCATCGGGCACCTGCGCGGTGCCCAGCAATTCGGGCTCGATCATGACTTGTTTCCTGCTGGCTGCTTCATCGGCGCGGCCCCTAGCACAGGCCCGCGCCAAAAAGCGAATCTAGCGCCGTTCGGCCCCGCGCGTGGTGCTGCGGGCTTTCAGCAGATCATGGCGCGACAGGATCCCGATCACCCGCGCGCTATCATCCTCCACGATGGGAATGCGCCCGATCCCGGTCTCCACCATCAGATCGGCCACCTCGCCGATCGGGCTGCGTGCCCGCGCAAAAGGCTGGGAGGCATCGGACACCACCTCGGCCAGAGTCTGGACGCTTGATGCGCCCTCCACGCGCCAGCGCAGCGCATCCGAACGCGAGACCAGCCCCAGCAGGCGCTGATCCTCATCCACCACCGGATAGGAGCGGTGTTTCGCGCTTTGCGCAAAAAACGCCGAGGCTTCGCGCAATTGCATGGCGCCGCGCAGGGTCTGCGGATTGTGAGTCATGATCTGCCCGGCCTGCATGAAGTCCAGCGGATCGACGGTGTATTCCTGCAGGATATGCCGCCCGCGCCGGGCGATCTTCTCGGTCAGGATCGAGCGGCGCATCACCAGCACGCTGATGCCATAGGCGCCGATCGAGGCCGCCATCAGCACAGGCAATGCATTGAACTGCCCGGTCAATTCCGCAGCGAACAGGGCGCCGGTCAGTGGCGCGCGCATGGCGCCGCTCATCATCGCGCCCATGCCCGCCATGGCCCAGAAACCCATTGGACCGGGGAGAAAGTGGCCGAGCAAGGCCCCTGTCGCCCCGCCCAGAATCAGCAGCGGCGCCAGCACGCCGCCCGATGTGCCCGAACCCAGCGCCACCAGCCACACCGCCGCCTTCACCACCAGCAGCAGCGCGATCATCTTGAGCGTGAACGCCCCATCGAGCAGCAACTGGATGTTGCCATAGCCCGCGCCCAGCACGCGCATATCGATCCAGCCGCCGATGCCCACGGCCACGCCGCCCAGCGCGGGCCACCACATCCAGTGGATCGGCAGGCGATGAAACAGATCCTCGATGCGATAGAGGCATGATGAGAGCAGCGCCGCCTCCAGCCCGATCACCCCGCCCAGCGCCAGAGCCATGCCCGCCACGCCGCCGCTGAAGGGCAGGCTGGTCGCCATGGGGAACAGCGGGCCATGGTCCAGCAGCAGTTGGCGCAAGGCGAAGCTGACCAGCACGGCAATGGCGACAGGCACGAAGCTGCGCGGCTTCCATTCGAACAGCAGCACCTCCACCGCCAGCAGGATCGCGGCGAGCGGCGTGCCGAAGATGCCGGTCATGCCCGCCGCCGCGCCCGCCACCAGCAGCGTCTTGCGCTCGGCGGCGCTGAGCCTGAAGCACTGCGCGAAGAGCGAGCCGATCGCCCCGCCGGTCATGATGATCGGCCCCTCGGCGCCGAAAGGTCCGCCGCTGCCGATGGAGATCGCCGAGGACAAGGGCTTGAGGATCGCCACCTTCAGCGACAGGCGGCTCTCGCCATAGAGGATCGCCTCGATGGCCTCGGGAATGCCGTGGCCGCGGATCTTTTCGGAGCCGAAGCGCGCCATCAGCCCCACGATCACGCTGCCGATGGCCGGGATCGCCAGCACCCACAGGCCGACATGGCTTGCCCCGATGTCTGTGGTGGCGGTGGAGACGCCGCCGAACCAGAACAGGTTCGTGGCCAGAGCGATCAGCCGCAGCAGCAGCCATGCGCCCAGCGCGCCGCCCGCGCCCGCCACGATGGCGGCCAGCGCCAGCATGACCATCCGCCAGTCGGCGCTATGATCGCCCAAGGGTCTGGTATCGGGGGCGGGGTTTATGCTGTAATCCTGAGCCATGGCTGGGTTTTTCCGGGGGAGCTGCGTGAAACGACTGGTCATTTATATCGTGATGCGATATTATTCAAGCCATGAGGGCAAAGATGATGAGTGATGATGCCGTCAGCGGCGCGGCGCCGGTCGATCTGGCCGACGCCGATTACGTGGCGCTGGCCGATTTCCGCCATGCGCTGCGCCAGTTTCTGGCCTTCAGCGAGGCGGCGGCGACCGCCTGTGGCCTGACCCCGCAACAGCATCAGGCGCTGCTGGCGATTCGCGGCGCGGGCCATCGGGAGGTCACCGTGGGCTATGTCGCCGAGCGGCTGATCCTCAAGCCTCACAGCGCCACCGGTCTGATCGACCGGCTTGAGGCGCTGGGCCTTGTCGAGCGCCATGCCGCGCCCGGTGACAAGCGCCGCGCCCTGCTGGTGCTGACCGACAAGGCGCGGGAGCAACTCGCCCGGCTGACGGCCACCCATCGTGAGGAAATCCTGCGCCTACGCCCCATGCTCACCGGCTTGCTCGACCAGATCGACGAGCGTTAAGAGCCTGTTTGGAAAATGGGCAAAAGCGAATTTTCGTAAGCGGCACCAGCCCTCTCCCCCACCCGGCCACCCATATGATACTGCCGCTGGGTGGCCGGGTGGGGGAGAGGGCTGGTGCCGCAAATTCGGCTTCGCCGAAATTCCAAACAGACTCTAAGGCCCGAACCAACTCACCCGCCAAGGATATTGCATGACCACCCCGGCCTCCCGGCTTCACACTCTTGCGCATTGGATCGGCATCCAGCCCGCCAGCACCGCCACGCGTATCGTGCAGGCCTTTATCGGCTCGGCGCTGGGCATTCTGTTTACCGGGGCGGTGATGCATCTCTGGCTTGGCCGGAACGGGGGTGGCGGCGGGGGGCTGCCGCTGCTGATCGCGCCGATGGGCGCTTCGGCGGTGCTGCTGTTCGCGGTGCCCGCCAGCCCGCTGGCGCAGCCCTGGGCGATCATCGGCGGCAATACCGTCTCGGCGCTGTCGGGCATTCTCTGGATGAAGCTGATCGGCGATCCGGCCTATGCGGCGGGTCTGGCTGTGGCCACCGCCATCGCCATGATGAGCCTGGCCCGCTGCCTTCATCCGCCCGGCGGCGCGGTGGCGCTGACCACGGTGATCGGCGGGCCTGCGGTGGTGGGCGCGGGGTGGAGTTTCGCCGTTCTGCCGGTTCTGGTGAACTGCCTGCTGCTGGTGGGGATCGGCTGGCTGTTCAATGCAGCGGTGCGGGGCAATTATCCGCATCGCGCGGTGGCGTATGTCGCGCCGCCTGCGGGCAGCGTGGGCTACACCATCGCCGATGTGGACGAGGTGTTGGCCCATTACGACGATCTGCTCGATGTCAGCAGCGAGGATCTGGACACGCTGTTCCGTCAGGTGGAAGGCCGGGCATGGCGCCGCCTGCATGGCGTGATCCGCTGCGCCCAGATCATGCGCGAGGTGGCGCCGCTGTCGCCCGATGCGCGGGCGCAAGATGCTGCCCGCGCCATGGAAGCGCAGGATTTGCAGGCCCTGCCGGTGGTTTCAGCCGAGGGCCATGTCGAGGGGCTTGCCGGCCTTGCCCGGCTGGCTGGCGGCGGCGATGTGATCGGGGCGATGGATCTGTCGCCCTGCATCGCCTCGGCCGATACGCCCATCGACGAGGTGCTGCCGATCCTCTCGGGCGGGCGCTATCGCGAGGCGATCATCGTTGATGCTCAGGGGCGCTATGCCGGGCTCATCACCCAGACCGAATTGCTGGGCGCCTTGTGGCGCGGCCATATTGCCGAGGCCATTGCGCATACGCCTGTTTGAAAATCCGGCGAAAGAGCCGGATTTTGCGGCGCCAGCCCGCTCGCGTTACCTGTTTTCTTGGCCCGACCGCCCAGAGGATACCACCGTTGGGTAACCGGGCGGGGGAACGGGCTGGCGCCGCGACGCTCAACAACGTCCTTCAGGCTTTGGCGAAAGCGGCAACCGGGGTGGCGGCGCTCATCGGCTCCCACTCCGGGCGGCCCAGCAGATAGCCCTGCACCAGATCGCAGGACGCGCCATTGAGGAAGCCCAGCTGCAAGGGCGTTTCCACCCCCTCGGCGCAGACGCTCATGCCCAGCGCATGGCCCAGCTGGACGATGGCGCCCGCCACCGCCTCGGCCTGGCGGTCCGCGCCCAGATCGCCCACGAAGCTGCGGTCCAGCTTCAGCCGGTCGAAGGGCAGCTTGCGCAGATAGTTGAGCGAGGAATAGGAGGTGCCGAAATCGTCCAGCGCGAAGCCCACGCCCAGCTCGCGCAGGCTTTCCATCGAATGGCGCGCGCTTTCGTCATGGGTGATGATGGTGCGCTCGGTGAGTTCGAGGATCAGGCGCTGCGGGGCGATGCCGGTCTCGTTCAGCACGCGCTGCACCAGCGGCACCAGCTCCTCGCGGCTGAACCAATAGGCCGAGAGATTGACCGAGATGGTGAGATCCTCGGGGATCTCCAGCGCCGCCTTGCAGGCCGTGCGCAGCACCCATTCGTCCAGCGCGCCGATCAGCCCGGATGCCTCGGCCACCGGGATGAAGGTGGAGGGCACCACCGGGCCAAGGCCGGGGCAGGTCCAGCGCACCAGCGCCTCATAACCGGTCAGCTTGCCCTCGCCGGTCAGGAAATAGGGCTGCCATTGCAGTTTCAGCTGATCCTGCGCGATGGCTTCTTCCAGCCGGTGCTCGATGGTGTTGTAAGAGGCATTGCCCAGCAGCGGCACCACCTCATCGGCGATCACCAGCCGGTTGCGGCCCTCGCGCTTGGCCATATACATGGCCTCCTTGGCGGAGCGGCGCACCTCGGCGGCGGTGGTGCCATGGCGCAGCGCCAGCGCGCAACCCACCGAGGCGGAAACCACCACCGGCCTGCCGTCTGCCGCGCCGTCGATCGCGA
This sequence comes from Novosphingobium rosa NBRC 15208, assembly GCF_001598555.1. Lineage (GTDB taxonomy): Bacteria > Pseudomonadota > Alphaproteobacteria > Sphingomonadales > Sphingomonadaceae > Novosphingobium > Novosphingobium rosa. The sequence continues at coordinate 24,924 of NZ_BCZE01000053.1, read as the reverse complement.
TGGGCGCGTTGATGTCGGCGATCAGCCGCTGGGCGACGCGGCTGACGATCTCATGCGAGACCGGGTCCGAGAGGATGATGGCGAATTCGTCGCCGCCGATGCGCGCGGGCACATCGCTGGCGCGGATGCTGGAGGACAGGCGCTGGCCGATCTGGCTCAGCACATCGTCGCCCGCCTCGTCGCCATATTTGTTGTTGATGGCGCGGAAGCCGTCGAGATCGATGGTGAGCAGCGCGAAAGGTCGCCCGGCAAAGGCCGCTTCCATCGCCGTATCCATCGCCGCCTCAAGCTGGCGGCGGTTGGCCAGACGGGTGAGGGGGTCGCGGGTGGCGGCCTCGGCCAGCGTCAGATGGCTCAGATGCAGGTCGAGCAGATCGCTGGCATGGGCGGCCAGCTGGGCGAGGACATGGCGGTCGTCCTCGCTGAAGGCGCGCGGCTCGTGGTCCAGCACGCAGAGCGTGCCCAGCGGCTGGCCATTGGAGGCCAGAATCGGCGCTCCGGCATAGAAGCGCAGATGATCCGGCCCGAGCACCAGCGGATTGTTGGCGAAACGCGGATCCTGCGTGGCGTCATTCACCACGGTGACGCTCTCGGGGGTCAGGATGGCATGGGCGCAAAAGGCGAGATCGCGCTCGGTCTCGCGGTGCGGCACGCCGACCGAGGATTTGAACCACTGCCGCGCGCTGTCGATCAGCGAGACCATCGCCATCGGCACCCCGAAATGCTGCGCGGCCAGCGCCGTCAGCCGGTCGAAGCGTTCGTCAGGCAGGCTGTCGAGGATGCGATAGCCACGCAGCGTGGCGATGCGCTCGGCTTCGTCGGGGGGGAGGGCGGCGGATGGCATTGCGGTGGGGGGCCTCAATGTGAGTTCGGGGGGACAGGCTAGGGTTGAAACTATGGAGATTGTGTTAAATTATTTTACATAGCTCGCCGGAGGGGCCGGAGCCTGATCCGGTCATTGTGTGCGGCATTATGCAAACATCGTGCAGCGTCGTGATGCGGTTTGCGCCATATGTTGGCGCGCTGGGGCTGATCGTCTTGCCGTTTTTATTATGCGACCCGGATCACACACGTCTGATTTGGCCGGGCGCGATGATTTGCGTCTTCCGGCGGGGACTTGCCCCATGGTCAGGAACTTTATACATGGCGTTCCTCTCCGGAATGGCAAAAATCCTGCTTAATTTCGGTTAAAATTCACCCCCTCGGAGAATGACTGGATGGCGGGGCGAAGTCTTGCAACCCTGGTTGCCCCTTGTTTCAGATGCTGATCCTCTAAAGCCCATAGTGGCGGGCAGCGGATGCTTGATCTGATGCGCGCGGATAGGCATGTCTTGACGGTACAATTGGGGAATTTTCGTTTTATGTCCGTGGGCCTGCTCGCCTTGCTTGACGATGTGGCGATGATCGCCCGCGGCGCCGCCGCCTCGCTCGACGATATCGGGGCCGGGGTGGCGCAGGCGGGCGCCAAGGCGGCGGGCGTGGTGATCGACGATGCGGCGGTGACGCCCGCCTATGTCAACAATTTCACGCCGGACCGCGAACTGCCGGTGATCGCGCGGATTGCCCGGGGCAGCCTGATCAACAAGCTGGTGATTCTGTTGCCGCTGGCGCTGGTGCTCTCGGCGCTGCTGCCGGCTGCGATCACCCCGCTGCTGATGCTGGGCGGCCTGTATTTGAGTTATGAGGGCGCCGAAAAGCTGGTCGAGGCGCTGGGTGGCCACCATGAGGCGCAGGACGATGCCCCCATCGCCGATGCCGCGGCTTTCGAGCGGCAGCGGGTTTCGGGTGCGGTGCGCACCGATCTGATCCTCTCGGCCGAGATCATGGCCATTGCTCTTGCCGAAGTCGCCGCCGAGCCGCTGCTGGAACAGACCATCGTGCTGGCGCTGGTGGGCGTGGGGATGACCGCGCTGGTCTATGGCACGGTGGGGCTGATCGTGAAGCTGGACGATATCGGGCTGCATCTGGTGCGCAAGGGCGGCGCGGGTATGCAGGCGCTGGGCCGCTCGCTGGTGACGGGCACGCCGGTGATGCTGAACGCGCTGGCGAAGATCGGCACGGCGGCGATGCTGTGGGTGGGCGGCGGTATTCTGCTGCATGGCGCGGCGGTGCTGGGCTGGCCGCTGCTGGCCGAGTGGCAGCATCAGGCGGCGCATCATGTGGAGGCGGCGCTGGCGGGCTTTGCGGGCGCGGCTCTGGGCTGGCTGACCTCTGCGGCGCTGGCCGGGGTGGCCGGGCTGATCGCGGGCTTTGTGGTGGTGAGTGCCACCCATGGCCTGCCCGCTCTGTTGAAGGGAAGTCGCGCATGAAGGGCAACCATCAGCCTCTGCTGCGTCGCCGTGACGGCAAGCATGCGCGCGTCACCAATGAAGAGCTGTTCTTCGATCTGGTCTATGCCTTTGCCATCACCCAGCTGTCGCATCTGCTGCTGCACCGGCTGGATTGGCTCGGCGCGGTGGATACGCTGATCCTGTGGTTCGCCATGTGGCTGGGCTGGCAATATGTCTGCTGGATCACCAACTGGTTCGATCCCGAGACACCCAAAGTACGCGGCATGCTCTTCGCGGTGATGCCGTTGACGCTGGTGATCGCCGCCGCCCTGCCGGAGGCCTTTGGCGAAAGAGGCCTGATCTTCGCGCTGGCTTATGCCGCTATGCAGGTGGGCTGCGCGGGCTGGAGCCTGTGGGATCTGCGCGGCGGCCATCCCTTGCGGATGAACTATCTGCGCATCTTCTGCTGGATGGTGATCGCCGCCTGTTTCTGGATCGCGGGCGGTCTGGCCGAGCCCATGGCGCGGCGCGCGCTGTGGCTGGGCGGCGTGGCCTGCATCTACATCTCGCCGATGATCGGTTTCTGGCTGCCGGGTCTGGGCCGCTCCCGCACGGAAGAATGGACCATCGACGGCGCCCATCTGGCCGAGCGTTGCCAGTGCTTCGTGATCGTCGCGCTGGGCGAATCCGTGCTGGCCACCGGAGGCGGCTTTGCGGAAGGCAAGGACTGGTCACCCGTGCTGGTTGCCGCGCTGGTGGTCAATTTCATCACCACGCTCACCTTGTGGTGGCTCTATTTCGGCACCTCCAGCCGCGCCGCCAATGCCAAGATCGAGCATGCGGCGGACCCCGGCGCGATCGGGGCGCAGTTCCACTATGTCCATGCCCTGCTGGTGGGCGGCATCGTGGCGGCGGCGGTGGGCCATGATCTGGTGATCGAGGCGCCGCTGGAACATGCCGAATGGCGTGATCTGCTGGCGCTGGGGGCCGGGCCGGGGCTCTATCTGCTGGGCAGCACGCTCTACAAAAGGGTGGTCTATGGCCATTGGCCGCTTTCGCATCTGATCGCCATGGCGGTGCTGGTGCTGGCCCTGCCGCTGGGGCATGAACAACCCCGGCTGGCGGTGGAGGCGGCACTGGCCGTCGTGCTGCTGGGCGCGGCGTTGCGCGAGTATGTTGTGCGGCGCGAAAAACATGAAAAGCCAGCACATCAATAGCTTGTGAGACGCGGCGGAGGCCCCGTTTTGCAAGGCGAAGCGTGTGAATAAGCCGTTCATCCACCAGCAAGGCAGGGAACCGAAGCCCCTCGCGAAGCGTTCGCCAAGGGATGACGGATTATGCTCCATCGCCCGAAGAGGGCTCGACCGCCTGCCTTGATCTGCAGTCTCCTCCGCCACAGCTGCTCGAAAATGCCAGCCTTTTCCTCGATTTCGACGGCACGCTCGTCGATCTGGCGGAGCGGCCCGATGCGGTGCATGTCTCCGCCGGCCTGCATGATCTGCTGAGCCTGTTGTCCCGGCGGCTCGACGGGCGGCTGGCCATCGTCAGCGGACGCGGCGCCAGCGATGTGGCCGAGCAACTGGGCCAGCCCTCCTGCCTGATCGTCGGCAGCCATGGCGCTGAATATCGCGATGCGCAGGGCCGGATCGCCGCCCCGCCGCGCTCGGCGGCGCTGGAGGAGGCGGTGCTGGCGGTTCAGGCCTTTGCGCAGGGCCAGCAGGGCCTGTTGGTGGAGGACAAGCCGCAGGGCGTGGCGCTCCATTACCGCATGGCCCCCCAGCTTCAGGAGGCAGCCGACAGCTTCGCCGTGGATCTGGCGCGTCGGCTGGGGCTCTATCTGCAGACCGGCAAGATGATGGTGGAGCTGCGCATGGGCGGCTCTGACAAGGGCATCGCACTCAACCGGCTGATGGGCCAGACCGCGATGCGCGGCACCAAGCCGGTGTTTCTGGGCGATGACGACACCGATGAAACCGCCTTCCGCGCCGCCCGCGCGCTGGGCGGGGCGGGCATTCTGGTGGGGCCGATGCGGCAGACCGCCGCCCTGTGGCGCCTGCCCGATGTGGCGGCGGTTCATCATTGGCTGGAGGATGCGGCATGAGCGGTCTGGATCTGTGGGTGATCGGCAATTGCCATGTCAGCGCGCTGATCGACCGCGCGGGCCGCATGGTGTGGGGCTGCGTGCCGCGCGTCGATGGCGATCCGCTGTTTTCCGCGCTGATCGGCGGGGAAGATCCGGTCAGCGATGAGGATGGTCACGGCTTCTGGTCGGTGGAGCTGGAGGATGTGGCGGAAACCACGCAATCCTATCTCACCAACACGCCGGTGCTGGTGACCCGCCAGAGCGACGGGGCGGGCAACGCCATCGAAGTGCTGGATTTCTGCCCCTATTTCCGCCGCCATGGTCGCACCTATCGCCCGGTGGCCTTTGCGCGCATCGTGCGCCCTGTCTCGGGCAATCCGCGCATCCGCATGCGGCTGCGCCCCACGCGCAACTGGGGCCATCCCGCCAAGGGCGTGGTGGGGGGCACCAACCATATCCGCTATCCCACCGAGGCGATGGTGATGCGCCTGACCACCACGGCCCCGGTGGGCTATATCCATGAGGAACGGCTGTTCCGCCTGGAAGGCACGATGCATTTCTTCCTCGGCCCCGACGAGAGCTTCTCGGCCGACATGAGCGCCACGCTGGACGAGATGCTGAAGAACACGGCGGACGAATGGCGCGAATGGGTGCGGGGCCTGGCCATTCCGCTGGAGTGGCAGGGGGCGGTGATCCGCTCGGCGATCACGCTGAAACTGTGCCAGCATGAGGAGAGCGGGGCCATCGTGGCGGCGCTGACCACCTCGATCCCCGAGCACCATGGATCGCAGCGCAACTGGGATTACCGCTACTGCTGGATCCGTGACGCCTATTACACGGTGCAGGCCTTGAACCGGCTGGGTGCGCTCGATGTGCTGGAAGGCTATCTGGTCTATCTGCGCAACATCGTGGATTCGGCGCGCGGCGGGCATATCCAGCCGCTCTATGGCGTGCTGGGCGAGGCCACGCTGCATGAGCGCGAAGAGGAGAAGCTGACCGGCTATCGCGGCATGGGCCCGGTGCGCGTGGGCAATCTGGCCTATGAGCAGATCCAGCACGATGCCTATGGCCAGATCGTGCTGTCCAACACGCAGGCCTTTTTCGACGAGCGCCTGTTCCGCAAGGCCGGGATCGACGATTTCCAGTCGCTGGAACGGGTGGGCGAGCGCGCCTGGCATCATTACGACCAGCCCGATGCGGGCCTGTGGGAGCTGCGCACCCGGCAATCGGTGCACACCTATTCCGCCGCCATGTGCTGGGCCGCCTGCGACCGCCTCGCCAATGCCGCCCATGTTCTGGGCCTGGAGGAACGCGCGAAGCTCTGGCAGGAGCGGGCCGACACCATCCGCACCCGCATCGAGACGGCGGCCTGGCGGCCCGAGACGCATCGTCTTTCGGCCACCTTCTCGGGCGACGATCTCGATGCCAGCGTGCTGCAATTGCTGGAACTGCGGTTCCTCGCGCCCGACGACAGCCGTTTCCGCGATACGCTGGCGGCGGTGGAGGAAGGTTTGCGGCGCGGCTCGAACATGCTGCGCTATGCCACGGAGGATGATTTCGGCCTGCCGCAGACCGCCTTCAACGTCTGCACCTTCTGGCTGATCGAGGCGCTCTATTACACCGGGCGCGAGGCCGAGGCGCGCGCCCTGTTCGAGGAAATGCTCTCCCGCCGCACCGCCGCCGGGCTGCTTTCCGAGGACATCGACCCCGTGACCGGCGAGCTGTGGGGCAATTACCCCCAGACCTATTCGCTGGTGGGCATCATCAACTGCGCTGTTCTGCTCAGCAAACCCTGGAGTTCCATCCGTTGAGTCGTTTGATCGTCATTTCCAATCGTGTCAGTGCTGGCGGAGGCGCCGCTGGCGGCCTTGCCGTGGCGCTGATGGCGGCGCTGCGCGAAAATGGCGGCATCTGGTTCGGCTGGTCGGGGGGGCGCACCGATCAGTTCACCGGCCATATCAACTTCCATATCGAGGATGATGTGCGCACCGCCACCATCGATCTGGAAGATCAGGACATCGAGGAATATTACAACGGCTACGCCAACCGCACCCTGTGGCCGCTGTTCCATTACCGCATCGATCTGGCCGAGTACGAACGCAGCTTTGCCGGCGGCTATCGCCGGGTGAACGAGCGTTTCGCCGAAACCGTGCTGCCGCTGATCGAGGCGGAGGATTCGGTCTGGGTGCAGGATTATCACATGCTGCCGCTGGGCGCCGATCTGCGCGATCGCGGCGTGACCAACCGCATCGGCTTTTTCCTCCACATCCCCTGGCCGCCGCGCAAGCTGCTGATGACCCTGCCCGAGGCGCGCGAGATGGTGGAGATGCTCTTCGCCTATGATCTGATGGGCTTTCACACGCAGGAATGGCTGGAAAGCTTCTGCGATTTCGTGCGCGAGGAGCTGGGCGGCACGATCAGCGATGATTTCACCGCCACGCTGAACGGGCGCACGCTGAAACTCATCGCCTGCCCGGTGGGGATCGACGCACGCGAATTCGCCGATCTGGCCGCCAGCGGCACCGCGCGCACCACCTTCCGCCGCGTGAAGGACAGCGCCGTGGGCCGCGCCCTGATGGTGGGCGTGGACCGCCTCGACTATTCCAAGGGGCTGGAGGAGCGTTTCCTCGGTTACGAACGCTTCCTCACCGAACATCCCGAGGAACGCAAGGAGGTGGTGCTGCTGCAGATCGCACCGCCCTCGCGCGGGGCGGTGGAAAGCTATCAGCGCATCCGCACCACGCTGGAAGGGCTGGCGGGGCGCATCAATGGCGCTTACGCCGGACTGGACTGGGTGCCGATCCGCTATGTGAATCAGGCCTATGCGCGCGATATGCTTGCCGGCGTCTATCGCGCCAGCCGCATCGGTCTGGTGACGCCCTTGATGGACGGCATGAATCTGGTGGCCAAGGAGTATATCGCGGCGCAGGATCCGGCCGATCCCGGCGTGCTGATCCTCTCGCGCTTTGCCGGGGCGGCCTCGCAAATGACAGAGGCGATCCTCGTCAACCCACACAGCGCCGAGGAACTGTCCGACGCCATGCTTCAGGCGCTGGTGATGCCGCTGGAGGAGCGCAAGCGCCGCTGGACCATCATGATGGAGGATGTGCAGCGCCGCGATGTGATGTGGTGGCTCAATGAGTTCACCACCGCGCTGGATGCCTGTGGCCGGGATGATGCCTCGCAGAAGGTCGTGGCTCTGCCCACCAATGGGAAGGTGAAAACCTCCTGATCGTGTGATGGAACGGAGCCTTTCGGGGGAAAGGCTCCGTCATCGGATCAGCCTTTGGGCAGATCCTTCGCATCCCAGCCGCCGCCTAGATCCTCGACCAGCAGCACGCTGGCCTGAAGCCGCTGCTGCAGCACGCTCAGCACATTCTGCGAGGCCGCGCGCTCTGTGGCCTGAGCGGTGATGACGGTGGTGTAATCCACCGTGCCTTCCTTATACTGGTTGAGATCGAGCCGCACCGCTTCCCGCGCGGAAGCCTGCGTGTGCAGCAGCACATCCTCCTCTTGGCTGTAGACGCGCAGCGCGGCGAGTTCATCCTCCACGCCCTGAAACGCCGTCAGCACTGTCTGGCGGTAGCTGGCGACGCTTTCGTCATAGGCGGCGCGGGCGCCGCGCACCTGCGCCTTGCGCGCGCCGAAATCGAGCAGCGTCTCGGTCAGCTGCCCGCCGAAGGACCACAGGCTGGTGGCGGCGCTGAACAGACTGCCCAAGGTGGAGCCCTGCGTGCCGCCCTGACCGGACAGCGTCAGATCGGGGAAATAGGCTGAAACCGCCACGCCGATCAGCGCATTGGAGGAGGCCATGCGCCTTTCGGATGCCGCGATGTCGGGCCGCCGCTGCAGCAGGGTGGAGGCCACGCTGACCGGCGCCACCGGCACCGCATGATTGAGCGGGGCAGGGGTGATGGTCAGCTGCGCGGGGGTTACGCCCACCAGCATGGCAATGGCATGCTCCATGGCGGCGCGCTTGACGCCAATGTCCACCAGCGAGGCCTGAGCGCCATACAATTGCGTCTGCGCGGTGATGACAGCGGATTTGGCGGCAGTGCCTTCCTTGAACTGGTTCTGGGTCAGGTCGAGGAACTTCTGGTAATCGGCGATGGTGTCGCGCCAGACGCTGGCCTGCTCGTCCAGCACGCGCAGCTCGAAATAGTCCTGCGCCAGCGTGGCTTGCGCCACCAGTTGCGCATTGGCCAGATCGGCGGCGCTGGCTTGGGCCAGAGCTTTGTCGCTTTCCACCGTGCGGCGCACCTTGCCCCACAGATCGGGCACCCAGCTGGCTTCCAGCGCGCCGCTGTAGGTGGTGGTCGTCACGCCATGGCCGGGGTTGGCCGTGCTGGGCGCATGGCTTTTCTGTGCATCCGCCGTGGCGCCCACGGTGGGGAAGAACGAAGCCTTGGCCGCCGAGGTTGTCGCCTGAGCCTGCCGGTAGGCCGCCTCATACTGCTTGACCGTCTGGTTGGAGGTGGCGACCTGCCGCTCCAGCTGATCCAGCGTGGCGTCGTTGAACATCGACCACCAGGCGCCCCGGTCGATCCCGTCGGCTGGCTGGCTGGGGGTCCAGCCTTCGGCTTCCTTGAACTTGGGCGCAACCGGAGCTTCGGGGCGGTGGTAGTTGGGCCCCACGGCGCAGCCCGACAAAGCGGTGACAGCCAGCAGGGCGGCGATGGTTTTACGCAAGTAGGTCATGCCGGGGCCACCTCCTCATGCTGGCCATCCTCGGGCCGGGGGGCATCCCCATGCTGGCTGTGGCCGCTGCGCAGGCGGTCCAGATAGGTGTAGACCACCGGGGTGGTGAACAAGGTCAGGATCTGGCTCACCAGCAGGCCGCCCACGATGGCATAGCCCAGCGGCTGTCGGAATTCGGAGCCCGTGCCGCTCATCAGGATCATCGGCACGCCGCCCAACGCGGCGGCGGCCGTGGTCATCAGAATCGGGCGCAGTCGCTGGACCGAGGCTTTCACCGCCGCATCTTCGGCGGAAAGGTTTTCCTCGCGCTCCAGCCGCATGGCCACGTCCACGATCATGATGCCGTTCTTCTTCACGATGCCGATCAGCAGGATGATGGCGATGATGCCGATCACATTGAGATCCTGCCCCGCAAGGCGCAGCGCCAGCAGCGCCCCCACGCCCGCCGAGGGCAGAGTGGAGAGGATGGTGATCGGGTGGATAAAGCTCTCATAGAGCACGCCCAGGATCACATAGACCGCGATCAGCGCGGCGGCGATCAGCACCGGCTCGCTGGAAAGCGACTGCTTGAAGGCCTGCGCATTGCCCTGGAAATTGCCGTTCAGCGTCACCGGGGCACCCAGATCCTCGCGCACCTTCTCCACCGCCGCCGTGGCCTGACTCAAGGAGACGCCCGGCGACAGGTTGAAGGACAAAGTGGCGGCGGGGAATTCGCTCTGGTGGTTCACCGTCACGCTGCTGCTGCCCGATTGCGTCGCCTTCACGAAGGAGGAGAGCGGCACAGTCTTCCCGGTGCTGGACGACAGGATGTAGAGCGAGTTCAGAATGTCAGGCGTCTGCTGCAGCTTGGGGGGCCCCTCGATCACGATATGATAGGCGTTCTGCTGGGTGTAGTACTGCGCCACCTCGTCCTGGCCGATCATCTCATAGATGGCGGTGTCGACATCGGTGGGCGACAGGCCGAAGCGCGCCGCCGCATCGCGGTCGATGGTGAGGTTGAGCGAACCGCCCTTGCTCTGCTGGTCGGAGCTGACATCCTTCAGCTCGGGCAGCTTCTGCATGGCGGCCACCATCTTGGGCGCCCATTCGTTCAGCTCATCCAGATCGGAATCGGACAGCGTGTACTGATACTGCGCCTGCCCCGCACGCCCGCCGACATTGATGTCCTGCGTGGCCTGAAGGAAGGTCTGCACCCCCACCAATTGCGCTAGCTTGGGGCGCAGGCGGGCGATGATCTGATCGGCGGTGGCCTCGCGCCCGGAATCCTTGGGCTTGAGCGCGATCATCAGATTGGCCTGATTGGCGCTGCCATTGCCCACGAAGAGCCCCAGCCCGGCCACATCGGGATCGGCGCCGATGATCTTGCCCACCTGCTGGATCTTGTCCTTCGTCTTGCCGAAAGCGGCATCCTGCGAGGTGAGCATCACCCCCGAGAGGAAGCCGGTGTCCTGCTGCGGAAAGAAGCCGGTGTTGGCCGTGGCATAAAGCGCCACCGCGATGCCGATGGTGATGAGGAAGACGATCAGCGTGATCAGGCGATGATGCATGATCCGGTCGAGCGCGCGGGCATAGGCGCGGTCCATGCGCTTGAAGCTGCTCTCCAGCCATTTGGTGACGCGGTGCGTGGGCGGATGTGGGTTCTTGAGGAACTGCGCGCAAAGCATCGGCGTCAGCGTCAGCGTCAGCACCATCGACATCAGCACGGCGGTGCTGAGCGCGACCGCAAACTCATGCATGAACAGGCCGACCACGCCGCCCATGAACATCAGCGGCGTGAACACCGCGATCAGCGAGGCGGTGATCGAGAGAATGGTGAAGCCCACCTCGCCGGCGCCGGCCAGAGCGGCCTCCAGCGGCTTGGCGCCATGCTCCATATGCTGCCAGATCACCTCGACCATCACGATGGCGTCATCCACCACGAAGCCCACCGCGATGGAGAGCGCCATCAGGGACAGGTTATCGAGACTGTCGCCCAGCACATAGAGCCCGGCGGCGGCGCCCAGCAGAGCCAGCGGGATCACCGCGCTGGGGATCAGCGTGGCGCGGATATCGAGCAGGAAGACGAAGATCACCGCCACCACCAGCGCGATGGTGATGAGCAGGGTCTGCTCCACATCCTTCACCGAGGCCTGAATGGTCTGGGTGGAATCGCGCAGCACCGAAACATTGATGCCCGGCGGGATGTTGGCCTTCAGGCGCGGCAGGGCATCGCGGATGGCCTGCACGGTCTGGATCACATTGGCGCCCGGCTGCTTGTAGATGACGAGTAGAATGCCCTGATTGGCCTTGAAGGTGGGATCGGTGTTGGCCTTGCCCGGGAAGGTCCAGGCGCCGATCTGGTTGTTCTCCACCCCCGGCTCGGCGCTGCCGATGTCCGAAAGATGCACGGCCTTGCCGCCGGAATAGCCCACCACCAGATTCTGCCAGCCCTTGGCGTCGAGGATCTGGTCATTGGCGTAGACCGTCAGCCCCTGCTGCGCGCCATTGATCGAGCCCTTGGGCGCATTGGTGGTGGAGGCCACCAGCTTGGCGCGCACGCTGTCGATCTGGAGCCCGCGCGCCGCCACCCTGGCCGGGTCGAGCTGGATGCGCACCGCGGGCTTCTGCTGCCCGCCGATGGTGACCAGACCGACGCCCTGAATGCTGGAAACCTGCTGCGAAAGGATCACATCGGCGTAATTGTCCACCTGATCGAGCGGCAGCGTGTCCGAGGTCATCGTCAGCACCATGATCGGCGCGTCTGCGGGGTTGACCTTGCGGATGGTGGGCTGGGCGGGCAGGTTCGATGGCAGCTGGGCGCTGGCGGCGTTGATGGCGGCCTGCACCTGCATGAAATCGCTGTCGATGCTCTGGTTGAGCTGGAACTGCAGCGTGATGCTGGTGGAGCCCAGCGAGCTGACCGAGGTCATCTGCGAAATGCCCGGGATCAGCGCGAATTGCCGCTCCAGCGGGGTGGCGACGTTCGACGCCATGGTGGTGGGACTGGCGCCGGGCAGGCTGGTGCTGACCTGCAGCGTGGGAAAATCCACGCTGGGCAGCGCCGCGACCGGCAGGCTGAAATAGGCGACGATGCCGACCAGCAGGATGGCGGCGGCCAGCAGCGTGGTCGCCACCGGCCTTTGGATGAAGGGGCGCGAGATGCTCATGCGCCACCCTGCAGCGCGGAGGGCTGCCCGGCAGGCGCATGAGCGACGCGCACGGCGGAGCCGTCCCTCAGGATCATCTGCCCGTCGGTCACCACCGTGTCACCCGCGTTGACGCCGCCCTTCACCGCCGTAAAGCCGCCATCGCTGCCGATGATCTGGGTGGCATGCATATGGGCCTTGCCGTCAGGCCCCACGATAAAGACGAAGCTGCCCTTGGGCCCACGGTTGACCGCCGCGTTGGGGATCACCGTCACATGGCTCAGCGTCTGGCTGGCCAGCTTCACATTGACGAATTGCCCGGGCCACAGATGCTTGCCCGCATTGGTGAAGCGCGCTTTCATCGCCACGGTGCCGGTGGCGGGATCGACCTTGTTGTCGGCAATGGTCAACTGGCCGGTGTCGAGCAGCTGTCCGCTTTCCTGCGCAAAGGCCTGCACGCTCAGCGGTTTGGTGAAGCCCTGCGAGGCCTGCACCAGATGCTCGAACTGGCCCTCGGGCACGGTGAATGTCACGGCGATAGGCTCAAGCTGGTTGATGACCACGATGCCGCTTCCGCTGGAGGACGTGGCCGAGGCATTGCTGGTGGCCGAGGCCGTGGCCTGCGCACTGGCCGTCGAGCCGCTGGCGCTCACCAGATTGCCCGGATCGACCAGACGCACACCCGCCCGCCCCGTGACGGGCGAGACAATATGGCACCAGCGCAGATTGACCTGCGCGGCGGCGACCACGCCCTTGTCATACTCCACCGTGCCCTTGTCCTGGGCGACGGTGGCGGCCTGATCCTCGGCGGTCTGGCGGGCGATGCTTTCGGTGGCGACAAGGTGCTGATAGCGGGTGAGGTTGCGCTCGGCGCCGGCCAGAATGGCCTCGTCGCGGTGCAGCGTGCCCAAAGCCTGGGTCAGCACGGCCTGATAGGGGGCGGGGTCGACCTCGGCCAGCACCTGGCCCTTTTGCACCATCGTGCCTTCGGTGAAGTTCACCTTCAGCAACCGGCCACTGACCTGCGCGAAGATCGTGTCGCTGGTCCAGGCCTGCGCCGCGCCCAGCGCCGCGATGTTGATCGCCATGTCGCGCACCGCCGCCTTGTCGGTGGTGACGGGGATGGCGGTGGCGGGCTTGGGCGCATCGGCCTTCTTGTGGAAGATGCCCCAGCCCAGCAGGCCCAGCGCCACCACCCCCAGCGCGCCGAAGATGATGCGGCGCTGGCGCCGCTCACGGGAAGGGGCTTCTTCGCTGTATTCGGTCATGCGCGGGTTTCCGGGATCAGGCGGCTGGGATGGAGGTGTGGCTTTGTCATCGTGCCGTCAGGCTAGGCGCGCGCGGCGATGGGGCCTAGGATCAGTGCGTCTCGGCATATTGCGGCGCATCTTGAAATGTCTCAAAACATCTCAAAGCCGGGGGCGCGGCGTGACAGGCTTGGCGCAGGCGGGTTATAGGCCAAGCATGCAGGAAGGTGCCGAACAACAGGGAGAGAGCATTCTCGTCGCCGATGACGATGAGGATATCCGCGGCATGATGGCCCAGCGCTTCGGGCGTGAGCATTTCCATGTCAGCACGGCGGGCAATGTGGCGCAGGTGCGCCAGATCGTGGGCAGCCAGCAGATCGACCTGATCGTGCTGGACTTGAACCTGCCCGATGGCGACGGGCTGGCGCTGTGCGCGCAATTGCGGGCGCAGGGCTATGCCGGGGCGATCATCATGGTCACGGCGCGTGACAGCACCAGCGACCGCGTGCTGGGCCTTGAACTGGGCGCCGACGATTACCTCACCAAACCCTTTGATTTCCGCGAGCTGCTGGCCCGCGTGCGCAAGCTGCTGCACCGTTTTGCCGCCATGCCCGCCGGGGGGCGTCCGCGCGGGGCGCGTTATGCGATCTTTGGCAACTGGCGGCTCGATCTGATCGGGCGGCGGCTGGTGGCGCCCGATGGCCATCTGGTGATCCTCTCTTCCGCCGAATTCCGCCTGCTCGAGCGCTTTATCGAGATGCCCAACCGCGTGCTGTCGAAAGAACTGCTGCTGCCCGAGCGCAAGGCGACGGTGGCGGTGGACCGCTCGATCGTGCTGCAGATCAGCCGCCTGCGCCAGAAGCTGGTGGCGGCAGGGGCGGATGAGGGCCTGATCGTCACCGTGCGCAATGAGGGTTATGTCTTCGCCAGCACCGTCAGCTTTGAATGGGCCTGAGGGCTTTCAGGGATGGGGGGGCCCGCTTCTGGGCCTCGCGCCTCTGGGCCTCGCTGGCCGGGCGGATGGTGCTGCTGCTGACCGGCGGCATGGCGCTGGTCGCCACCGCCGCGCTGATGGTGGCGCAGGAGGCGCACCGCCGCAATCTCAACGATCTGCGCATGGCCAGCGTGGCCTCCACGGTGGAGGACATCTCCAACCAGCTGGGCGCGCGGCCCGAGGACACCGAGAAGCTGCTGGCGGCGGGCCTTGTGCGCCATATCCTCACGCCTCAACCCGGCTGGACCATCGACCGGCCCAGCCCCCGGCTGACCCAGTTGCTGGTCACGCGGCTGGGCCCCCGCGCCCATGCTCTGGCGCAGGCCAAGCCCAATGAATACTGCTTCCCGCGTAACCGCAACGATCCGGAGATGCAGTTCGTCTGGCCCGGCGTGCCGACCTGCTGGCTGGTGCGGTTCGATGACCCGCGCGGGCATCCGCGCATGCTGGCTGTGGTGCTGCCGCGCTATCTCAACGTCAGTCAGACGCTGTATGATCCGCTCTATCTGGCGCTGATCGTGGTGCTGAGCGCTTTGCTGGCCACGCTGGCGGCCTATGTCGCCATCCGCCCGCTGCGCCAGCTGACCCGCGCCACCGAGGCCTTTTCGCTGGGCGAGGAACCGCATCTGCTCGCCGAAACCGGCCCCAGCGAGGTGCGCACAGCCATCGCCACCTTCAATCTGATGCAGCAGCGCGTCAGCGAGGGGCACCGCGAGCGCACCGGCATGCTGGCCGCCATCAGCCACGATCTGCAAACCCCGCTCACCCGCCTGCAACTGCGGCTGGACGAGGTGGCGGACACCGCGATCCGTGCGCAGCTCAGCGCCGATCTGACGATCATGCAGTCCATCGTGCGCGACGGCCTCGATCTGGCCCGCAGCTCCGACAACCGCGAGCCATGGTCCACCGTGGACATCGATTCCCTGCTGGCCAGTATCGCCGAGGACGCCATGGAGCTGGGCGCCGAGGTGGAGATCGGCAAGACCTGTGGCCTCGCCATCCCCATCAAGATCGACGCCATGACCCGCTGCGTCACCAATCTGGTCGAGAATGCCGTGAACTATGGCGGATCGGCGCGGATCGACTGCATCGCCGCGCCCGGGCAGCTGGAAATCCGCATCTCCGACGAAGGCCCCGGCATCCCCGAAGGCGATCTGGAGCGCATGTTCCAGCCCTTCGCGCGCGGGGAGCAGAGCCGGTCGCGCGCCACGGGCGGCACCGGTCTGGGGCTGACCATCGCGCGGGCTCAGGCCAAGCTGTTCCGCGCCGAGGTCGCCCTGGAGAACCGCAGTTGCGGCGGGATGGTGGCGATCATCCGGCTTGTCTTGTCAGCGGCGAAATAGGATGCCTCCGGCGGGCAAAGGGTTATAACCCTCTGCAATCGCTTTCGTATGGAGGAACCAGCATGATCGATGCCGTGCGCCAGGCCTTGCTCAGGGCGGGGCATGACGACACCATCGTCGAATTTCCAGCCGGCACGCATAGTGCGGCGGATGCGGCCAGAGCCATCGATTGCTGTGTGGCGCAGATCGCGAAATCCATCGTCTTTCGCGCCGGAGACGATGTGGTGCTGGTGATCGCTTCGGGGACCAACCGCATCGACAGGAAAAAAGTCGCCGCGATCACGGGCCAGCCTGTCAAAAACGCCGATCCCGAATGGGTGCGGGCACAGACGGGCTTTGCGGTGGGAGGCGTCGCGCCGGTCGGCCATATCGGTGAGGTGACCACGGTGATTGACCGCGACCTGCTGTCGCTCGATCCGCTCTGGGCGGCGGCCGGTTCCCCGGCGCATGTCTTTCGCACCACGGCGCAGCAGCTTGTCGGCATGACGGGGGCTCTGGTCGGCGATGTGCGGCAGGATTGAGCCATTCCTCCTCGGCCGGAACGCCAGCAAGCAGGTCCGGAAACCCTGTGAACGCGCATCCAGCCGATGGCCAGCCGGATGGGTTGTACGCAGGGCAGGCCTTAAAGGGAGCGCGAGGGCGCCAACGCTCGTCGCGTGCGACAAGCGCACGCTTATGGCCCTCGCATCGTCTCTCCCTTCAATCGCCTACTCATCATCCTCATCGCTATCGGTGTTGCCCAGAAACCCTTCCTCGTCGTCATGGACGGGCTCACCGGCATAAGCGCCATTGTCGATCTGGCCGCTGCTGATCATCTGGTTCATGGTGTCGATCAGATCGGGCACGTCGTCGGGCAGGATCTCGGTGGGATCGTTTTCGTCGCCCTTGCCGCTGTCCTCATAGAGGCCTGTCTGGCGCTCGAGGGCGTCCTGGGCGACATCCTGTGCCTGGCCTTCGTCGCGCTGTTCGCTGTTGTCTTCTTCGGTTGGATCGATCTGGCGGGGCATGGCTCGTTCCCTTTTTATGGCGGTAAAGGGCATCGCGCCCAAAAGCCGGGTTTCATGCAAGGACAACGAGCCATCGACCCCGCTTGTTCCGGCTGGGGGATGCATGATGCATGAAACATGCATCGCCCCAGATTTTTGTTGTCGCATCGTTTTTGCGAAAAACCGGCGCCCACTTTTTCGCACGATGCTCAGTAGTGGTGGATGTCCACCCAGTGCGCGAAGGCCTCGATGATGCTGGTGAGGAACTTGCGGTTGCCCTCGCTGCTGACCTTGCCCTGCGCGTCGAGCAACTGGTCGGCATGGCCCAGATAGGCCTCGGGCTGCTGCATGGCGGGCACGTTGAGGAAGACCAGGGACTGGCGCAGATGGTGGTTGGCGCCAAAGCCGCCGATCCCGCCGGGCGAGGCGGTGATCACCGCGCCGGGCTTGCCGTTCCACACGCTGTGGCCATAGGGGCGCGAGCCGATGTCGATGGCGTTCTTCAGCACGCCGGGCACCGAGCGGTTGTATTCGGGGGTGATGAACAGCACGCCGCGGGCCTGCGCGATCTCGTCGCGGAAGCGGGTCCATGGGGCGGGGGGTGTGTCGTCCAGATCCTGATTGTAGAGCGGCAGGTCGCCGATCTCCACGATGGAGAGCTGCAGTTCGGCGGGCGCCAGCTCGATGAAGGCGTGAGCCAGCTTGCGGTTGATCGACTCCTTGCGCAGGCTGCCGACCAGCACCGCGACCTTATGTTCAACGCTCATGCCTGTTCCTCCTTGCCGTGAACCAACGAGAGAGGAACGCATCAGAGCGCGATCCGGCCATCGGTTTTTTGCAGCGCAGGCATGGAGCTATCAGGAGGGCATGTCGCTTCCGTGGCGCAGATCGTGGCGCGCGCCCAGATGGGCCTCCCCGCGCCGGGCGGCCAGCGCCTCCTGCTTGTGCCTTTCGCGGTAGGAGGCGCGCTGGGCATCGGTGCGCTCGCCGTGGCAGGCCGGGCAGCTGACGCCCTCCTCATAGAGCGGCGAGGCGGTGTCGTCCTGCGTGATCGGGCGGCGGCAGGCGTGGCAGAGCAGGTGGCTGCCCTGCGCCAGCCCGTGGCCGATGGTGACGCGCTGGTCGAAGACGAAGCATTCGCCTTGCCACAGGCTGTCGGTTTCCGGCACCTGTTCCAGATAGTTGAGGATGCCGCCCTTGAGGTGATAGACTTCCTCCACCCCTTCGGCTTTCAGGAAGGCGGTGGATTTTTCGCAGCGGATGCCGCCGGTGCAGAACATCGCCACCTTGGGCGGTTTGCCCCCAGTTTGAACGGCGCCCAGCAGCTTTTCGCGCTGCTGCCGGAACCATGCGGGAAATTCGCTGAAGCTGCGGGTCTGCGGATCGATGGCGCCCGCGAAAGTGCCCACGGCCACTTCGTAATCGTTGCGCGTGTCGATCACGATGGTGCCGGGATCGGCGATCAGCGCGTTCCAGTCCCGCGGCTCGACATAGGTGCCCACGCTGGCCAGCGGATCGATGTCGGGCTGGCCCATGGTGACGATCTCGCGCTTGATGCGCACCTTCATGCGGTGAAAGGGCATGGCGGGCGCGGTGGAGAACTTCACATCCAGCCCGGCGCAGCCCGGAAGGGCGCGGATATGCTGCAGCAGATGCGCGATGGCCTGATCCGCGCCCGCGACGGTGCCGTTGATCCCCTCCGGCGCCAGCAGCAGCGTGCCCTTGATGCCTTGTTCGTCGCACAGCGCCTGCAAGGGCGCGCGCAGGGCGGCGCAATCGGCAAAGGGCGCGAACTGATAGAGTGCGGCAACGGTCAGCAGGGGCTCGGTCATGGCGCGCCCATAGCGGGAAATGCGGCTTTCTTGAAGGTGGGGATCGACCTCTGTCCAATTGCTGCCTTGCCGGGGGCGGGCTAGGCAGGAAAAAAGACTGCCGCAGGAAAGGATGGCCCATGAGTTTCCTCGATCAGCTTGGCGTGACGCTTCCTCTGGTGCAGGCGCCGATGGCCGGTGTTTCCACGCCGGAGATGGCGGCGGCGGTCAGCAACGCGAGCGCTCTGGGCTCGATTGCGGTGGGCGCGACCGATGCCGCGGGCGCCAGCGCGATGATCGCCAAGGCCCGCGCGCTGACCAGGCGGCCGTTCAACGTCAATCTCTTCGTCCATGCCACGCCGCAGGCCGATCCCGCGCGGGAGGCGGCGTGGCTGCAGGCTCTGGCCCCCGGTTTTGCGGAGTTCGGCGCGCAGCCGCCCGCGCAGCTTTCCACCATCTACACCAGCTTTGCCGACGATCCCGCCATGCTGGCCCTGCTGCTGGAGGCGCGCCCCTCGGTGGTCAGCTTCCATTTCGGCCTGCCCTCGGCGGAAGCGATCGCGGCGCTGAAAGCGGCGGGCATCGTGCTTCTGGCCTGCGCCACCAGCCCCGCCGAGGCGCTGGCGGTGGCCGATGCCGGCGTCGATGCGGTGGTGGCGCAGGGCATCGAGGCGGGTGGCCATCGCGGCATCTTCGATCCCCGCGCGCAGGACGACCGGCTCGGCACGCTGGCGCTGACCCGGCTGCTGGTGGCACAGGGGCGCTTGCCGGTGATCGCGGCGGGCGGGATCATGGATGGCGCGGGGATCGCCGCCGCGCTGAAGCTGGGCGCTGTCGCCGCGCAACTGGGCACCGCTTTCGTGCCCTGCCCGGAAAGCGCCGCCGATGCGGCGTTTCGCGCGGCTCTGGCCGGGCCGGGGGCGGGGCATACTGTGTTCACAAGGCTGATCTCGGGCCGGATCGCGCGCAGTTTGCCCAACCGCTTTACCGCTTTGGAGGCCACGCTGGGTGGGCTGCAGCCTCCCGATTACCCCCGCACCTATGACGCCGGAAAAGCCTTGAACGCCGCCGCCAAGGCGCAAGGCGAAAGCGGTTTTGCCGCGCAATGGGCCGGGCAGGGGGCTCCGCTGGCGCGTGCCTTGCCCGCCGCAGATCTCGTCGCCCTGCTCGTGCGCGAACTGGCCGAGGCGCAAGGCTGACACCGCCTTTCGCGGGATCAAAACAACCGCTTGGAGGTTTGAGCAGGGGGCATCCTGCCCCTGCCAAACCCTTGCGCCTGCGCGCCCTCTTTTCGTGCTCCTATGCATTTTTTGGTGGAAGCGGACAAAGTGTCCGTTTATGGGTGCGTCCGGTCAGCCGCTCCTGCGGATGCCCATGGCCGAAGGACACGGCCTGCCACACTGCTGCCAAGAGATTGAGAGAGAGCGATGAGCGAGCCTTCCTCCCCCGCCCAGACCCCTGCCCCCGAGGAGGCCGAAACGCCGGCCAAGGCGGGCCGTGCGCGGCTGATTCTCTCGGTTCTGGGCGTGACGGCGCTGGTTGGCGGCGGCATCTGGCTGGTCAATTACGAAACCACCGGCAAATATCTCGAAGACACCAATGACGCGACGATTCAGGTCGATTCGGTGGTCGTCTCGCCGCGCATCGCCGGTTACGTCGCCCAGGTGCTGGTGACGGACAATCAGGATGTGAAGGCGGGCACGCCGCTGGTGCGCATCGATGCCCGCGATTTCCAGGCGAAATCCTCGCAGGCCTCGGCGCAGATCGAGGTGGCCGATGCGCTGATCGCTAGCGCCAAGGCCGGGATAGGCGAGCAGGAAGCCGCCATCGAGCAGGCGCGCGCGCAGCTGGTCGTGGCGCAGGCCAAGGCCGCCTATGATGCCGAGCAGGTGCGCCGCTACACGCCGCTGGTGGCCAGCGGCGCGGAACAGGGCCAGCAGCTGGCGCAATTGCGCAGCAATGCCCAGCAGTCGGCGGCGCAGGTGCGCGCGCAGCAGGCCGCCATTCTGGGCCAGCAGCGCAAGATCGCCTCGCTTCAGGCGCAGATCGAGCAGGCCAAGGCGCAGGGCGCGGGCGGCAAGGCTCAGCTGGCGGCGGCGAATGTCGATGTCGACGCCACGCTGATCCGCGCCAGCGAGGATGGCCGCATCGGCGACAAGACCGTCACCCCGGGCCAGTATGTGCAGGCGGGCACCCGCCTGATGACGCTGGTGCCGCTGAGCAAGATCTACGTCACCGCCAATTTCAAGGAAACCCAGCTAGAGCTGATGCGCCCCGGTCAGCCGGTGAAGATCAAGGTCGATGCGCTGGGTGGCCGCGCCGTCAATGGCACGGTGGAAAGCATGGCGCCGGGCACGGGGGCGCAGTTCTCGCTGATCCCGCCCAGCAATGCCACGGGCAATTTCACCAAGATCGTGCAGCGCGTGCCGGTGCGCATCCGCATCGATGCCGATGCCGCCACCCGCCGCCTGCTGGTGCCGGGCCTGTCGGTGACGACCATCGTCAACACCAAAGCTGCCAAGGATGAGGCGCGCTAAGCCATGGTCGGCGACCTGCCCCATCCGCCGCCGCCGCCCGAAAAGGCGGATCTGACCGCATGGCTCGCCGTGGCGGCGGGCACCCTGGGCGCGCTGATGGCGACGCTCGACATTTCGATCGTCAACTCCGCGCTGCCCACCATTCAGGGCGAAATCGGCGCGTCCGGCACCGAGGGCACCTGGGTGGCGACCAGCTATCTGGTGGCGGAAATCGTCATCATCCCGCTGGCCGCATGGTTCCAGCGGGTGCTGGGGCTGCGCACCTTTCTGCTGATCGCCGCGAGTCTTTTTACGCTCTTTTCGATGATGTGCGGCATGGCGGGCACGCTGCCGCAGATGATCATCGGCCGCGTGGGGCAGGGCTTTACCGGCGGGGCGCTGATCCCCACCGCGCAGACCATCATTGCCATGCGTTTGCCGCGCAGCCAGCAACCCATCGGCATCGCCGCCTTTGGCGTTACGGCGATCATGGGGCCGGTGATGGGGCCCTTGATCGGGGGCTGGCTGACGGAGAATGTCAGTTGGCACTATGCCTTTTTCCTCAACCTGCCGGTCTGCATTGCGTTGCTGGCGCTGCTGATCATCGGCCTGCCGCATGAAAAGAGCCATCTCGACCAGTTCAAGGAGGCCGACTGGTTCGGCATCCTCGGGCTGGCGCTGGGACTGGGCGGGTTGACCGTGCTGCTGGAAGAGGGCCAGCGTGAGCAATGGTTCGCCTCGGATGTGATCCGCTGGATGGCGGTGGTCTCGGCCACCGGTTTTATCAGCATCGCCATCGGCCAGTTCACGGCGAAACGCCCGGTCATCAAACTGCGGCTACTGGCTGACCGGCAGTTCGGGGCGGTGGCGCTGATGGGCATCGTGCTGGGCGTGGTGCTTTATGGCACCTCCTATGCGATCCCGCAGTTTCTGGCGCTGATTTCGGGCTATAACGCCTTGCAATCGGGCAAGATCGTGCTGCTTTCGGGCATCCCCAGCCTGTTCATGATGGCCATCGTGCCGATCCTGCTAAAACGCATCGATGTGCGGATCGCGGTGGCGACGGGGTTGCTGATCATGGGCACCTCGGCGCTGTTCGACACCGATCTCACCATTGTTTCGGATGGCGGGGATTTTGTCGCCTCGCAGCTGATGCGCGGTTTCGGGCAGATTCTGGGCATGCTGTTCCTGAGTCAGGCCTGCGTGCGCTCGGTCTCGCGTGAGGATTCGGGCGATGCCTCGGGGTTGTTCAACGCCTTCCGGAATCTGGGGGGCAGCTTCGCGCTGGCGGGCATCGCCATCGTGCAGGATCAGCGCTCATGGTTCCACGCCCGCCGCATCGAGGAAACGCTCAACGCCAATGGCCATCTGGTGCAGGCCAAGGTGGCCTCGCTGGGCGGGATCACCCGCGCCGTGCCTCAACTGGAGCAGCAGATTCAGGCGCAGGCGCTGGTGATGACCTTCAACGATATCTTCTGGATCATGGGGGTCGGCACGCTGATCGTGCTGCCGCTGGTCCTGTTCCTTCGCCCTTTCCCCAGCGATGCCGCGCCCAGCGCGCCGATGCATTGAGGCCCGTCATGACAATGCGTTTCCTTCCTTTCGCCATGGTTCTGCCGCTGGGATTAACCGCTTGCACTGTGGGGCCGAACTATGCCGGGCCGCCCAAATCTTCCGCCGCTCTGGCCAATCCGGCCTTTGCGCGCGGCGATGATGCGGTCACGTCAGGCCCGGCTCTGGCCCGCTGGTGGGAGCCCCTGAACGACCCCCAGCTTTCCGCGCTGATCGACGCGGCGCTGGCGCATAACCCCTCCATCGATGAGGCGCAGGCCCGCATCCGTGAGGCGAGCGCCATTCTGCGCCAGCGCCAGGCGGCAGGTCTGCCCACCGTGGCGCCCAGCTTCATGGCGGCTCATCTCGACATTCCGCCGATCAGCGGCAGCGGCGACCGCACCAGTTTCACCTTCTACAATCTGGGCGCGACCGCCTCATGGGAGCCCGATCTGTGGGGCGCGGACCGCCGCAACAATGAGGCGGCGCGCGCCACCATCGGCCAGCGGCAGGCCAGCCTTGCCGATACGCAGGTCAGCCTTTCGGCGCAGGTGGCGCAGGCCTATGTCAACTTGCGCGATGCCCAGACCCGCAAGGCGCTGCTGGTGGCGCTGGCCGAACGCCAGAGCCATGCGCTGGATCTGACGAAACAGCGGCAGGCCGCGGGCACCGCCACCCAGCAGGATGTCGAGCGCGCGCAAGCCGATCTGCAATCCACGCTGGCGCAGGGCGCGCCCTTGCAGGCCCAGGCCGAGGTGGCGATGAACCAGCTGGCGGTGCTGACCGGCCAGGCGCCCGGCGCGCTGGACGCGCAGCTTGGCGCGGCGCAGCCGATCCCCACGCTGCCCGCTCAGGTGGCCATCGGCGATCCGGCGCGGCTGATCGCGCAGCGGCCCGATGTGCGCGTGGCCGAAAGGGCGCTGGCCGCCAGCACGGCGCAGATCGGCGTCAACAAGGCCAAGCTGCTGCCGAACATCAGCTTTACCGGCATTCTGGGGCTGGGCGGCAGCAAGCTGGGCGATCTGGTCGATCCCTCGATGGGAGCGTGGGGCCTGTTGCCTCAGCTGAAATGGTCGGGGCTGGATTGGGGCAAGGCCCATGCCGTGCTGCGCCAGTCCGAAGCCCAGCGCGACACCGCCGAGGCGCAATACCGCAGCGCTGTGCTCAAAGCTCTGGAGGATGCCGAGAGCAGCCTGTCGCGCTTTGGCGCGGCGCGCCAGCGTCTGGCGCATCTGGCGCAGGGCGAGGCCGCGGCGCAGCGTGACGAGGCCTTGGGCGCGCAGCGTGTCGCGGCGGGCACGGCCTCGGGGCTGGAGCAGATCGGGCGTGAGAATGCGCGCCTTCAGGCCGGGCTCTCGCTGGCGCAGGCCAATGCCGATCTGACGCTGGACTTTATTGCGGTGAACAAGGCTCTGGGCCTGGGTTGGCATGACTAGGCGCTGGCAGGCATAAGCTTCAGCGCGGCCCCAAACCCTTCATCAGCAGATTGAGGCCCAGATCGATATGGGCCTCCATATCCTCGTCGGATTTGATCGTCTTGCACAGGGCGCCCAGCATGCGCACGGCGGTCAGCACCTCGGGCGGGCCGATGTCCTTGCGCAATTGGCCGGCGGCATGGGCGCGGCGGACCAGCGGCTCCATCGCCACCTGAGCGCGCTGGCCCAGCGCCTTGAAATCGGCGAGCTGGGCATCGGTCAGCTCCACCTCGGCGGCCATGCGGGTGAAGAGCGAGGACATGCGCGCGCCGCGAAACACCATGGAGCGCAAGGCCTGATCCAGCGGCAGATTGCGTTCATGATCGGGGTTCAGATCGTCGATCTCGCGCTCGAAAATGGCCAGCGCCAGCGCCACGCGGTCGCGGAAATTGCGGTAGAGCGTGCCGCGACCGACGCCTGCCAGATCGGCGATTTCCTCCAGCGGCACCGAATAGCCGCGCGTCTCGAAACATTCCGCCGCGGCGCTGATCAGCGCCTCACGCCGTTGCACGGCATCGCGGCGCCGGGGCTGGGCGGCGCTCACCGCGCTCTCGATCCGGCCCGCGCGGGCAGAGCGTGGGCGCGCCGAAACCTTGGGCTGGGGCGCGATGGTGTTTGACTCGTGAATCTGGCCGGTCATCGGCTTGTCATACACGGTTTTTTCCCGGGCACGAAGTCGGCTTTGGTCGAGCAAGGCAAGGAATCGCAAGGGGCAAGCTGCCGGTTGTGCTGGCCGCCCGCCTGACGCACAAGGTCGGCCACACGGCAAGGGCAAGAGGCCGGGCCAAGCGTGAGGAAACGAGATCATCATGGTTGCCAGCACCG
>NZ_BCZE01000052.1 GCF_001598555.1 Novosphingobium rosa NBRC 15208 | reverse complement strand
TTCCGTCTCCCGGCGAGAGGGTGGTGGTCCCCTATCTTTGCGCCCAGACTGTCCACCTGCGCGACCTAAGGCGCCGCAGGCTCTCAAACCATCCATTCCTGCCTGCGGTGCGGCAATCTGGGCGCAAGGCCGAACCTTATGCCCCCACGTGGACACGAAAGGGAGCGCGAGGGTTATGACCCTCGCATCTTCTCTTTCTGGACAATCCCCCTTGCTGCTTCTAACCTGCGCCCAGTTTCCCCGGGGAGCCTGCATAGGCTGAGAGGTGGGCTTTGCGCCCCACGACCCGCTGAACCTGACCCCGTTAATGCGGGCGTAGGGAGGGAGTACCCGGCGGCGGATCCATGCGATTCTTCCGTGTTCCGGGCACCTTTTTCCTCACGCCACGCTCTTTGAGGAAGAGGCAAAGCGCATGGCCGATATCGATTCGAAGCTGGAGGCTCCCAAGGGGGGCCAGTTCAACGTCACCACTGGGCCCATCAGGGGCAGCCGCAAGATCCATGTTCCCGTGCCGGGCACCGATGTGCGCGTCGCGATGCGTGAGATCACGCTGGAGCCGGGCAGCGGCGAGGCTCCGGTGCGGGTTTACGACACATCCGGTCCCTACACCGATCCCAAGGCGCAGATCGACATTCAGGCCGGCCTGCCGCTGCTGCGCCGCGACTGGATTCTGGCGCGCGGCGATGTGGAGGATTACGAGGCCCGCGCCATCAAGCCCGAGGACAACGGCCAGCTTGGCCCGGATCGCAGCGGCGGCGTGCCGGCGTTTCCCAATCCGGTTCGCAGACCTCTGCGCGCCCGGCCGGGGGCCAATGTCAGCCAGATGCATTATGCTCGCCGGGGCATCGTCACGCCTGAAATGGAGTATGTGGCGGCGCGCGAGAATCTGGGGCGTGCGGCGCTGAAGGATGCTTTGGTGCGTGACGGGCAGGATTGGGGCGCCTCCATCCCCGATTTCGTCACCGGCGAGTTCGTGCGGGAGGAAGTGGCGCGCGGGCGGGCGATCATCCCCAACAACATCAACCACCCCGAAACCGAGCCCATGGCGATCGGCCGCAATTTTCTGGTCAAGATCAACGCCAACATCGGCAATTCGGCGGTGGCCTCGGATGTCGCCAGCGAGGTCGACAAGATGGTCTGGTCGATCCGCCATGGTGCCGATACGGTTATGGACCTGTCGACCGGGCGCAATATCCATGACACGCGCGAGTGGATCATCCGCAACAGCCCCGTACCCATCGGCACCGTGCCGATCTATCAGGCGCTGGAGAAGGTGGGCGGCATCGCCGAGGATCTGACCTGGGAGATCTTCCGCGACACGCTGATCGAGCAGGCCGAGCAGGGCGTCGATTATTTCACCATCCATGCGGGCGTGCGCCTGCCCTTCATCCCGCTGACGGCGAAGCGAGTCACCGGAATCGTGTCCCGTGGCGGCTCGATCATGGCGAAATGGTGTCTGGCGCATCACAAGGAATCGTTCCTTTACGAGCGTTTCGACGAGATCACCGAGATCATGAAAGCCTATGACATCGCCTATTCGCTGGGCGACGGGCTGCGCCCCGGCTCCATCGCCGACGCCAATGACGAGGCGCAATTCGCCGAACTCTACACGCTGGGCGAGCTGACCAAGCGCGCCTGGGCGCAGGACGTGCAGGTGATGATCGAGGGCCCCGGCCATGTGCCGATGCACAAGATCAAGCAGAACATGGACAAGCAGCTGGAAGCCTGCGGCGAGGCGCCTTTCTACACGCTCGGGCCGCTCGTCACCGATATCGCGCCGGGGTATGACCATATCACCAGCGGCATCGGCGCGGCGATGATCGGCTGGTTCGGCACGGCGATGCTTTGCTACGTTACGCCCAAGGAGCACCTCGGCCTGCCGGATCGCGATGACGTGAAGGTCGGCGTGGTGACCTACAAGCTGGCCGCCCATGCCGCCGATCTGGCCAAGGGGCATCCCGCCGCGAAGATGCGCGACGATGCCCTTTCGCGCGCGCGCTTCGAGTTCCGCTGGCGCGATCAGTTCAACCTGTCGTTGGACCCCGACACCGCCGAGGCCTATCACGACCAGACCCTGCCCGCCGAGGGCGCCAAAACCGCACATTTCTGCTCGATGTGCGGGCCCAAGTTCTGCTCGATGAAGATCACGCAGGAGGTGCGCGATTTCGCCGCCAAGCAGAATCAGGAGCCGGGCGCGTTTATCGCCGCCGAGGATGCCGAGAAGGGGATGGAGGAAATGTCCGCCCGGTATCGGGAAGCCGGGGATCTTTATATTCCGGCTGCGGAGTAAGGAAGAAAGACAGGTGCGAGGGCGTTACGCCCTCGCGCTCCCATAACGTCTTCCGGCGAGAGGGGCGTGGCGCCCGATCCTTGCGCCCTGCCTCTTCGTTGCGCCTAGGCGCGGTGTGGCGCGAAGAGGATAACGGCGGCGCCGATCAGGCATATGGCTGCGCCACCGATGTCCCATCGGTCAGGGCGGACACCTTCCGCCAGCCAGAGCCAGATCAGGGCCGAGCAGATATAGATGCCACCATATGCGGCATAGGCTCTGCCCGCGTCTGCGGTTTCCACAAGGGTCAAAGCGTAAGCGAAGACAAGGAGTGAGCCGCAACCGGGCACCAGCCACCATGGAGATTTTCCCATGCGCAGCCATGCCCAGAAGGAAAAGCAGCCGGCGATCTCCGCCAGAGCCGCAATGATATATATGAGAATGGATCGCATTAGTATGCGTTAGCAGGCCTTCAAGGCTCCGCCAATCAGACCTGTGCGCTCAAAGCGGCTTAAGCCCCACCCTGAACCCGTGGCGCAAGGCAGACAGCAAAGGGATTGCAAAGGGCGATGGCCCTTTGCCCGCCGGAGGCCATCAAACCTTTCAAACTGCACAAAGAAAAAGGCCCGACGGGGCGATCCCATCCGGCCTTTTCAAACGCTTTGAAGGAAGCGCCCAGCCTTAGCGGGCGGCGACCAGCAGCTTGGCGTTCAGCGGCTGCACGTCGCGCAGCGAGAACGAGACAGGAGCGTTGTCGATGAAGCCCGACACGCCGCCCTTGGCAACGCGCAGTTCGAAGGGGACCGAACCCTTGTCAGCGGTGCCCTTCAGGATGCGGACGTCGCCCTTGGTCTCGACGGTGTAGGCGTAGTCGACGCCGTCATACGAGAAGGTCTGCTTGGGAGCAGCTTCAGCCGAGGCGACGGCGGGAAGGGCGAAGAGAGCGGCAGCGGCAAAAACAGTCTTGAACATGGCAATTTCCCTTTAAGTCGAAGGCCTGCTTCGAAGGTGAGATTGCCTTCAGCATCCTTATCTGTTGCATTGCAGCATATGGAACTGCGCCGCAGCGCTCAATTGTGTTTGCCGTTCAGGTGATTGCACAAAGCGCAACAAACTCGGCAATTGCCGGAAATCAGCGCAGAATTTGCTCGCTACACCGCAGAAAAATGGTTCATGCATAGCTATGCGTGCAAAGGGCGCATGGCCGGAAAGGCCATTACGGAATTTTCCGGAAATATATGAAACCAAAATGGATCAAGAAAAACCGAATCATCCAATCAGCAAGAAGCCATTCAGGATTTCACAATCCATATTTTTGAACCATAATGGAAGCGCGCCCCGTTCCGCCCCGTCTGAGCAGCCCTTCTGGCTCACGCAAGTTCACTTGTCGGCCCGTTGCTGGCGCGTCAGTGCGGGCGTGCAAGGCTCTTTGGGCAGGCCCCTCGGCAGGGGCAGCAAGCCCCGCTGGCAAAACACAAAATAACATGGGGGTCAGACTGCGTTCAGCATGGTGATCCTAAACATATCAGCATAGAAACTTTGGTTCTGTAGAACCGTTTTCGCCCTACAGGCTTTGGAGAGTTGTCCCATGACCCCTTCATCAGGCGCCAAGCTGAAAAGCATGCGCAAGATCGTGCTTGCCGGTGGTGTGCTGGCGATGGCGGCAAGCCCTCTGGCGGCCGGCCTTGCCTCTGCGCAGGATGGTTCCTACGGCTATCCCGACCAGTCCCAGCAATATCCCTCGGGCCAGTACCCCAATGGGCAATACCCGAACGGCCAGTACCAGGGGCAATATCAGGGCCAGTATCAGGGTGACCCCAACGGCGGCTACAATGGCCAGTATCAGGGTCAGTACCCGAACCAGGGCTATCCCAATCAGGGCGGCCAGTATCAGAACCCGCCGCCCGAGCCCGTCGCCCCCGGCGGCTATGACGGCACCCGTCCGCCCCCGCCGCCTCCGGGCTATGCCGCGCCCAGCGATCTGGCCGCGCAGCAGATGGCCGACCAGCGCTATGCCCAGAACGCTGAGATGTGGGCGCGTGACAATTGCGTCAAATCGCACGGCAATGTCGCGGGCGGCGCGGCGGTCGGCGGCATTCTGGGCGCCATCATCGGCGGCGCGCTTGGCGGTCGGCATGACCGTGGCGCGGGCGTCTTCGCCGGTGCGGCTGTCGGCGCGGTCGGCGGTGCGGCGGTGGCCAGCTCCAGCGGCGGCGCGACCAGCCCCGGTTGCCCTCCCGGTTATGTGACGCGCGGCGGCGCTCCGGAATGGGGTTACCAGCCCGCAGGCTATTACTACGCCGCGCCGGACTGGTATCGCCCCTGGGTCTTTATCGACAACAGCTGGGTCTACCGCCCCTATCCCTATCACGACTTCTACTACCGCACCTGGTACGGCCCCCGTCATGGCGGCTGGCGCGGTGGTCCGGGCTGGCGTGGCGGCCCGCACGGCGGCTGGCGCCGTTAACCTTAACGGGTTGGCGCTTCAGCGGCGAAAAACACGGGGGGCGGCATGCAAATGCCGCCCTTTTTACGTGCAATTACGCATCCCCTTATGCCTTCCCCTTGTAAGATTTCCCTGCAAAAAGCGCATGGCGGTGAAAGGAATTCGTCCATCACCCGCCGATCAGCCCCTCCTGCCGGTGTTTCATGACGATCGACAAACCCTCGCGTGGCATGTTCCTTCTGCTGCTGGCCACGGTCCTGTACCTCACGCTGATGCCGTCGCCGCCGCATGTCGAGCTGGATGACCTGCCTTATGGCGACAAGATCGAGCATTTTCTGGCCTTTGGCGCGCTGGCCGTGGCCGCCCGTCTGGGCTTTCCGCGCATGTCCGGATGGCGGGTGCTGGAACGATTGTCGTTTCTGGGCGCTATGATCGAGGTGGTTCAAGGGTCTCCCGGCCTGCAGCGCGATTGCGACTGGCGGGATTGGGCCGCCGATACGATGGGCGTGCTGGTCGCGCTGGCGACGGTGCGGATGCTTTATATCCTGTATCGCAGCCTGCAACCGCGCCGCGCCACGCTGCACTAGGCCGCTCTCCCAAGGGCGGCGGAAAGGATATCGATGCCGCTGCCCGATCTGATCATTTTCTGCTCCTGCACGGGCCAGCGGCATGCGCCGCCGCATCGCACAAAAGCACAAAAGCCCGACGATAAGGCCGTCACCGGCCTCTCAACTGTATCAATATGACGCGATGCGATTGCCTTGCCGCGTTTTTTTGCTAGCAGGGGGCCTGTGACGACAGCCTTCCCCCCCATGGATCGGTCGCGCCTTGCTGTGCGGAACCTGGTGCTCACACTGGCCTTTGCCTGTGCCGGTTGCATGAGCGGCCACCCCGAATCCCCACCGCTGCGCCTGGTTTCCGAAACCGCGCCGACCATGCCCGACGAGGCCCTGCCCTGGTGGAAAGGCGCGGGCGATCCGCTGCTGGCCCAGCTGATCGAGCAGGGTCTGGCGCATGATCCGGTGCTGATCTGCCAGGCCTTCGACCTCACCCAGAGCGTGGACAAGGCCCATGCGCCCGGCCTGCGCAACCGCCTGACGCATCTGATCGCCCAGGATGACGACACGGCGCGGCGCGCTCAGGCCTATGCCTATGCCGATGCCCGCAACCATCTGGCCGAGCGGATTGCCCTTGCCTACATCGAGGCCCGCCGCTGGCAGGAACGCCTCGCCGTGCGCGTGAAGGCCACCGATCCCCTGCGCGACAATGGCGAGATCGCCCATTTCCGCAAGGAAGCCGGCCTCGTCCCCGCGATGGACGGCGATATGGCCGATGTGATGACCGGGCTGGACACTGCCTCGGTGGAAGCGGCCCGCAACAAGCTGAACGAGGCCATCGGCACGCTGGCCCGCCTGATTCACGCCCTGCCCGACGATCTGCGCGGACAATTGGGCAATGAGGGCCACCTGCCCGCCCTCGCCGCCAGGCCCGCCAATGATCGCAGCCATCGCGCCGATCTGCGCGGGCTCGAACTGCGGCTGACCAGCAATCTCACCCGCCACAAGGTCGAGCAAGACGCCATCGATAGCGCCGCCAAGGCGCCCGAAGATGCAACCGGCCCCGCCCCCGAAGCCCCGGCCAAACCGGCCGCTGGCAAGAAGGGCGATCCCAAGATCACCGCCGACGCGCGGGCAAAAAACGCCGTGGCAGCCTGGCGCGCCGCGCAGATCCGCGCCGATGCGGAAATTCATGACGCCAGCGGCGCGCTGGATACGGCCACCCTGCGCCTCGCCCCGCTCGCCAAGGCGGAGGCGACCGCCACCCGCACCGTCACCGATGCCCGTCTGGGCTATCGCAGCGGAACCGAGACCTTTTCGATGCTCTATGTCGCCGAAGCCGCCGTGCTGGCCGCGCAGGAAGGGCAGATCGATGCCCGCGCCGCCGCCGCCGCCGCTGCCGTCCGCCTGTGGTCCGCGCAGGGCCTGGGCTGGCACGATGCCGATCTGGCCCCTGCGCCGACTGAAGGTGTGACGGTCTGTGTCCAGCCCTGAACTCGACGCATTTCTGGGGGCCCGGCCCCATCGCGAGCTGTATCACTGGCTCAGCGTCGGCGCCATCGTGGTGGCGCTGGCGGTCGCCTTCGTGCTGCTGGGGCGCTTCGTCAACGGGCCGGATCTGGCCTATTACAGCTCGCCTGTGGAGCGCGGGGACATCACCCCGGTGATCTCGGGCGAGGGCACGCTGCATGCCGTGGGCGAGGTGGCGATCACCGCCACCAGCGACGGCGCGGTGCAGAGCGTGCCCGGCCCGGCGCAGGGCCCCGTGGCCGCCGGGCAGTTGCTGGTCACCATGGACAATGCCTCGCTGCTGGCCGAGCAGACCGCGGCTCAGGCGCAGAAGATGCAGGCGCAGGGCGATGTCGACCGCGCCAAGCTCTCGCTGAGCGAGGCCCAGATCAAGCTGGCGCGCTATGAGGCGGTGTGGCGCAAGTCGCAGGGCCGCGTGCCCTCGCTCAACGAGATGCAGGGCGCTCGCGCCGATATGGGCCGCGCCAGCATCGCGGCGAGCACGGCCCAATCCGCGCTCTCGGCGGCGCAGGCCAAGGTCAAGGTGGCGCAGGCCAAGCTGGCGGGCAGCGCGATCTCTGCGCCTGCCGCAGGGGTCGTGGTGGCCCGCATGATCGCGCCCGGGCAGGGCGTGCAGGCTGGCGCCCCGCTCTTCACGCTGGCCCCCAACATCGACAGGCTGACCGTGGCCGTGTCGCTCGATGCCGCGCAGGCCCAGCGTCTGGCCGTCCATGCCCATGCCCGCGTGCTGGCCCCGGCGCTCAGCGACGGGCCCCGCAGCGCCACGCTGGATCGGCTCGATCCGGGCCCGGGCGATGGCAAGCAATTCGCCGTCTTCACGCTGGACGCGCCCGCCGCGCCGCTCAAACCCGGCATGCCGGTGACGGTGGACATCGATCTGCCCGCGCGCCAGGGCGTGCTGCTGGTGCCCAATGCGGCGCTGACCTTCGCGCCGGAGGGCAAGCGTCCGGGCGGCAGCGTCTATGTGCTGGCGCAGCATCAGCAGCCCCGGCAGGTGCCTGTCGCCGTTGGGGTCAGCGACGGCCAGCATACCGAAGTCATCGCCACCGGCTTGCAACCGGGCGAACAGATCATCACCGGCTGGCGCCACGCACCGGAAAAAAATCAAACGGGGGGGAAACCGCAGGCGACAGCAACATCGCCCGCGAAACCTTGAGCCGCGCCTTGGGCGCGTTACGCGGATGATATCGATTATGACCAAGCCCCCGTTTTCGCCCCGGACTTCCCTCTCTCGGCGCGAGGCGACCGGCCTGATTTCCGCCTTTGTCGCGGCTCTGACTGCACCGGGTGCGCTGCTTGCCGCGCCTGCCGGACGCTTCGGCCCTGCCACGCCTTTCTCCTGGGACCGCCTTGTCGCCCGAGCGCAGGCCAATGCCCGCAGGCCCTTTGTCGAACGCCCCGCCTCGAAGCTGGCGGTGCCCGATTTCGACACCCATGTCCGCCTCACCTATGGTCAGGCCGAGGAGCTTCCCGGCCATGTCCGCCTGCTGCCCACCCGCACCGGCATCGCCCCGCAGGCCGTGGGGATCAGCATTGTCGAGAACGGGCAGTCGCGCACGCTCACCGATATGAAGGGGCTGTTCGGCGGCGGTGCGGATGGCGAAGCGGCCGGTTTCCGCGTGATGTGGGCCGATGGCCATGCCGACTGGCTGGCCTTTCTGGGCGGCTCCTACTTCCGCGCGGCGGGCGCGCATGATCAGTTCGGCCTTTCGGCGCGCGGCATCAGCATCAACACTGGCGGTGCCGGGCCGGAAGAATTCCCCGAGTTCACCGACTTCTGGTTCGAGGGCAAGGGCGAAGACGGGCTCGTCGTCTACGCCCTGCTCGATGGGCCCTCGCTGACCGGCGCCTATCGCATCGAAACCACCCGCACGGCGGAGGCGGGTATTCAGGATGTGACCGCCACGCTCTTCCTGCGCCGCGATATCGAGCGGCTGGGGCTGGCGCCCATGACCAGCATGTATCTCTATGGCGAGGGCGACAAGCGCGGCGACTGGCGCCCCGAGGTGCATGACAGCGATGGCCTGGCCATCGTGACGGGCACCGGCGAGCATATCTGGCACCCGCTGGTCAACCCGGAACTGACTCACACCCCCCCGGTGACCAATGCCATGCGCGCCGATCATGTGAAGGGCTTCGGCCTGTTGCAGCGCGATCAGGACTTCGATCATTATCAGGATGATATGAGCTATTACCACCGCCGCCCCTCGCTCTGGGTGGAGCCGAAGGGCGACTGGGGTCCGGGCGCGGTGGCGCTCTATTCCTTCCCCTCGATTTCCGAGACGGTGGACAATGTCTGCGCCTATTGGCTGAGCGACACCCCCGCCAGGGCCGGGCAGCGCCGCGATCTGGCCTATCGCCTGACCTGGAGCTCGCAGGAACCGGCGCATGGAAACAATGCCCTGTGTACTGCGTTTAGAGTTGGACCCGGTGGTGTGCCGGGTCAGGACGAGATCAAGGGCGTCACCCGCTATGTGTTCGATTTTGAAGGCGACATTCTTGCGGGTCTCACCCGTGACAGCCATGTCGAGGCGCAGACGGACATTCCCGCCAAGGCCGTGCTGCTGATGTCTGTCGGCCCGGTGGGCGGCCAGAAGAACATCTGGCGCGTGACGATGGACGTGCGCCACGCCGATCTGCCGCATCCCGAGTTCCGCCTCTTCCTCAAGCGCGCCGGCGGCGCCCTGAGCGAGACGGTGATCGCCACGGCGAAATTGCCATGACCACGCTTCACCCCAACCTGCCCGCCGAGGCGCCGCTGGATATGCCGATCCAGCGGCTCGACGGCGTGCCGCCCGCCGTGCGTGAAGTGGCCACCCGCCCGCAGGGGCTGGTGGTCAAGCGCCTGCTGCTGATCGCGCTGACCGCCGTGCTGGCGCTGGCCGCCTCCAGCGAGATCCGCGCCGCCTTCTCGCGCGACGGGCTGGATGTGTTCGACGTGCTGTTGCTGCTGTTCTTTGTGCCGCTGTTCAGTTGGGTCGCCTTCGGTTTCGTGTCCTCCACCTTCGGCTTTTTGCAACTGATGAGCGGCGCGCATCCCGGCTTTGCTCCCGTGCCCCGCGTGCTGACGCCGCTCACCAAGCGCACCGCCGTGCTGATGCCGGTCTACAATGAGAGCGTGGATGACGTTTTTGGCCGCGTGCGCGCCATGGTCCATTCCATCGCGGCGGCGGGCGGCGGCGAGGCTGTCGATTTCTTCGTGCTGAGCGATTCCAATGAATTGCACGGCAAGCGCGAAGAGGCCGCCTGGGCCGCCATGGCCGCGAAATCGCCGATCCCGCTCTATTATCGCCGCCGCGAAAAGAACATCGCGCGCAAGCCCGGCAACATCGCCGAATGGGTGCGCCGCTTCGGCGGGGCCTATGAATCGATGCTGGTGCTCGACGCCGACAGCCTGATGAGCGGCGAGACCATCGTCGGCCTCGCCTCGATCATGGAGGCGCGGCCCTCGCTCGGCCTGCTGCAGACCGTGCCGATGATCACCAACGCCCAGACCCTGTTCCAGCGCTGGATGCGTTTCGCCAGCGAGGCCTATGGGCCGATCGCCTCGGCGGGGCTGCTGTGGTGGTCGGGATCGGAGGCCAATTTCTGGGGCCATAACGCCATTTTGCGCACCCGCGCCTTCGCCGAAAGCTGCGGCTTGCCCGAACTGCCGGGCAAGCCCCCCTTCGGCGGCCATATCCTCAGCCATGACATGGTGGAATCGGCGCTGCTGCGCCGCCGCGGCTGGGCGGTGCATATGGTGATGATCGCGGGCAGCTATGAGGAATTTCCGCCCACCATCGTCGATCACGCCATCCGTGACCGGCGCTGGATGCAGGGCAACCTGCAGCATCTGCGGCTGCTGGGGGCCTCGGGGCTTTCCATGGCCAGCCGGTTGCATCTGGTGATCGGGGCTTCGGCCTATCTCACCTCGCCGGGCTGGCTGCTGCTGCTGCTGACCACCATTCTGCAGGTGACCGCCTCGCGCGATCAGAGCCTGCCTCAGGCCGCGCCTCCGGGCGTGCTGTGGCTGACGGTGGTGCTGCTGTTCGGCCCCAAGCTGATGGGGCTGATCTGGATGCTGGCCGACAGGGAGCGCCGCGCCAGCTTTGGCGGGGCGGGGCGCAGCATCAAATCGGTGCTGCTGGATATTCTGCTGGCCATGCTGCTGGCGCCGGTCTCGATGGTGATGCAGGTCAAGGCGCTGGTCAGTCTGGTGCTGGGCATCCCGAGCGGCTGGCACACCCAGAACCGCGAGGCACAGCGCATCCCCCTGCGCACCATCCTGCCCGATCTGCGCGACCATATCCTGCTGGGCATTCTGTTTGCCGCCACAGCCTGGATCGACCCGGTGACGGCCTTGTGGCTCTCGCCGCTGACCCTCGGGCTGCTCACCGCGCCATGGCTCATCAGCATCACCTCTTGCGAAAAGACCGGCGCCGCCATGGCCGCGCGCGGCTATTTTCAGGCGCCGCCGGTCGATGTGGTGGCGACGCCGGATGATGGCGATGACGGTGACGCGAAGCCCGGGACTGTGCCCCTCGCGCTGGCGTAAGACAAGGGGCGGAACACCGCCCCTTGTCCTCCAATTTCCGTGTTGCGATGCACCATTGATTGCCGCACACTCGCGGTATGATTAAAGCAGGGCTCCACCACCTCACCCGCTACAATTACGATCGCCCGATCCGGCTGGGGCCGCAGGTCATCCGGCTGAGACCGGCGCCGCACAGCCGCACGGCAGTGCCGAATTACTCGCTGAAGATCAGCCCGGCCAACCACTTCCTCAACTGGCAGCAGGACCCGCACGGCAACTGGCAGGCGCGCATCGTCTTCCCCGATCCGGTCGATCATTTCGGGGTGGAGGTGGACCTGCTGGCCGAGCTGGCCGTCATCAACCCCTTCGACTTCTTCGTCGAGGAGTATGCCGAAACCTTCCCCTTCACCTATGCCGAGGACCTTGCCGAGGATCTGGCCGCCTATTTCGAGATCGAACCGCAGGGCAAGCTGTTCGATACGCTCTACCAGCGCTTCGCCACGGTGAAGGATGAGCGCACCATCGATTTTCTGGTGGCGGTCAATCAGGCGGTGAACGCCGCCGTCAATTACGTCATCCGCATGGAGCCGGGCGTGCAGACGCCAGAGGAAACGCTGAAGGAAGCCAGCGGGTCATGTCGGGATTCGGCCTGGCTGCTGGTGCAATTGCTGCGCCGCCTGGGCTTTGCCGCGCGTTTCGTCTCGGGCTATTCGATCCAGCTGACCCCCGATGTGATTCCGGTGGAAGGGCCGAAGGGCGTCGCTCAGGATGTCTGCGATCTGCACGCCTGGGCCGAAGTCTATGTGCCCGGCGCGGGCTGGATCGGCATGGACGCCACCTCGGGCATGCTGGCCGGAGAGGGCCATATTCCGCTGGCCGCCACGCCGCATTACCGCTCCGCCGCGCCGGTGGTGGGCATGGCCGAGCCCGCCGAGGTCGATTTCCATTTCGAGATGAGCGTCCACCGCATTCAGGAAGCGGTGCGCATCACCAAGCCCTTCACCGATGCCCGCTGGGAGGCGCTGCTGGCGCTGGGCGACCGGGTGGATGCCGATATCAGCGCGCAGGACATGCGCCTCACCATGGGCGGCGAGCCGACCTTTATCGCCGACAGCGATTTCGACGCGCCGGAATGGAACGCCGATGCCGTGGGCCCCACCAAGGCGGGCTATGCCGACCGGCTGATCCGCAAGCTGCGCGAGGCTTTCGCGCCCACCTCGCTGCTGCATCACGGCCAGGGCAAATGGTATCCCGGGGAGAGCCTGCCGCGCTGGGGCTATTCGCTCTATTGGCGGCGCGACGGCCAGCCGGTGTGGCGCGATGCCAGCCTGATCGCCGGGCAGCCCCTGCCGGGCGAGAAGGCCGACAATCCGATCACGGTCGAAACCGCGCGGGATTTCCTCTCGGCCACGGCGCGCAAGCTGGGCGTCTCGCCCGATTACGCCATGCCGGTTTATGAGGATGCCGTCGAATGGATCGTGCGGGAAGCGCAATTGCCCGACAACACCGATCCCCTCTCGCCCGAGATCGACGATCCCGAGGCCCGCGCCCGTTTCATGCGCACCTTCCAGCGCGGGCTGACCACAGCCATCGGCCATGCCCTGCCGATCCAGCGCTGGCAGTCGCAGAACACCGCCCCCCGCTGGATGAGCGAGCATTGGCGCCTGAGGCGCGGGGTGCTTTACGCGGTGCCGGGCGATTCCTCGCTGGGCTACCGCCTGCCTTTGGGCTCGCTGCCTTTCGTGCCCGCCGCCAACTATCCCTACATCAACCCGCAGGACACCGCCGAGGAACGCGAGCCCCTGCCCGATTTCCGCGCCAGGCTGGCCGAGCGGGTGGCGGAACGCGGAGCGCCACAGGCTTCGATCGCCTCGGCCACGCCATCCCCGCCACAGCATCGCAACGAACAGGCGATCAGCAACATCGAGGGCACGGTGCGCACCGCCATCACGGTGGAACCGCACAATGGCCCCGATGGCCATTACGTCTCTGTCTTCCTGCCCCCGGTGGCTTTCCTTGAGGATTATCTCGACCTCATCGCGGCCATCGAGGCTGTGGCGGAAGAAACCCGCACCCCCGTCCGCATCGAGGGCTATCCCCCGCCTGCCGATCCGCGTCTGGTGGTGCTCAAGATCACCCCCGATCCCGGCGTGGTGGAGGTCAACATTCACCCCGCCACCAGCTGGCGCGAGCAGGTGGAGATCACCGAAACGCTGTATCAGGCCGCGCGCGAGGTGGGCCTCACGGCTGACAAATTCATGGTCGATGGCCGCGCGGTGGGCACCGGCGGGGGCAATCATATCGTGCTGGGCGGGCCGTCCTTGCTCGATTCGCCCTTTATCCGCCGCCCCGATCTGCTCAAAAGCTTCGTGATCTACTGGCAGCGGCATCCAGCGCTGTCCTATCTCTTCTCCGGCCTCTTCATCGGCCCGACGAGTCAGGCCCCGCGCATCGATGAGGCGCGTCATGACGGCCTCTATGAGCTGGAGATCGCCCTCGCCCAGATCCCCGGCCCCGATCAGCCCCAGCCCTTGGCCTGGGTGACGGATCGCCTGCTGCGCAACAGTCTGGTCGATGTGACGGGCAACACCCATCGCACCGAAATCTGCATCGACAAGTTCTTCAGCCCCGATGGCCCCACCGGGCGCCTTGGCCTGATCGAATTCCGCGGCTTCGAGATGCCGCCCGAACCACGCATGAGCCTCGCCCAGCAATTGCTGATCCGCGCGCTGGCCGCGATGTTCTGGCGCCAGCCGGTGGAGGGCGCTCTGGTGCGCTGGGGCACCACGCTGCATGACAAATTCATGCTGCCCCATTTCGTCTGGGAGGATTTCCTCGACGTTTTGAATGACCTGCGCGCGGGCGGCTATGATTTCGATCCGGCATGGTTCGAGGCGCAGCGCCAGTTCCGCTTCCCCACCCATGGCTCGATCCATGCGGGCGGGGTGCATGTGGACATTTCCCACGCGCTGGAGCCATGGAATGTGCTGGGCGAAACCGGCGCCATCGGCGGCACGGTGCGCTTTGTGGACAGCTCCACGGAACGCCTTCAGGTCAAGGCCAGCGGGCTGGTGCCGGGCCGCCATGTCATCACCTGCAACGGGCGCCGCGTGCCGCTCGCCCCCACCGGCCAGCCGGGCGAGGCAGTGGGCGGCGTGCGCTTCAAGGCCTGGTGGCCGCCGGATTGCCTGCATCCGCTGATGCCGCCGCATGCCCCGCTCACCTTCGATGTGCTCGATACGTGGAACGGACGCTCTCTGGGCGGCTGCGTCTATCATGTCGCGCATCCGGGCGGGCGCAGTTACGACACCGCCCCGATCAACGCCTATGAGGCCGAGGCGCGCCGCAAGGCCCGCTTCTGGGAGCATGGCCACACGCCCGGCCCGCTGCCCGTGCCGCCTCAGGAATTGCCGGGCGAATTCCCCTTCTCGCTGGATCTGAGGCGCGGCCCGGTGGGTTCGGCGCCCGGGCTCTAGCAATGCCGCGCAGCCGCGCCCTGCCTGCCGCACCGGATTGGCTGAGTTCCTATCAGCCCTCCGGCGCGGCCAGCGACCTTTATGCCGCTGCCTCGCCGCAGACCGCTGCCCATTGGCACACGATGGCGCGAGGCCTTGCCGCGCTGGGCGACCAGAGCGGAGGCGTGCAGGAGCAGATCGCCCGCCAGATCCGCGATATGGGCCTCACCTTCCGCGTCGCGGGCGACGAGGCCGAGCGGGACTGGCCGCTCACCCCCATGCCGCTGATCATCGGCGGCGAGGAATGGGGGGCCATCGAGGCGGGAGTGATCCAGCGCGCCGATCTGCTCGAACGGCTGATCGGCGACATCTATGGGCACGGCCAGTTGGTGGCCAAGCGCCATCTGCCCGCCCCGATCCTGACCGGCAGCCCTTACTTTGCGCGCAAGATGCCGGGGATGGCGCCGCCTTCGGGCCATTGGCTGCATGTTTGCGCCATGGATCTGACGCGTGGTCCGGATGGGCAATGGTGCGTGCTGTCGGACCGGGTGCGGCTGGCCACCGGCATCGGCTACGCGCTTGAAAACCGGCTGGCCTTTTCGCGCGCCACCGGATCGCTGCTGGGCGATATCCATGCGCGGCGGCAGGCGGGGTTCTTCTCCGCCCTGCGTGAAGGCCTGGCGCGTGACTGCCAGCGCGACCGCCCGCGCATCGCCTTGCTGACGCCGGGCCGCCTCAACCAGTCCTATTCCGAGCAGGCCCATCTGGCACGCTATCTGGGCTTTCCGCTGGTGGAGGGCCGCGATCTGGTGGTCAATCAGGACCGTCTCTTCGTGCGCACCATCGCGGGGCCCAAGCGGGTGGACGCGCTGTGGCGCTGGATCGACACCAATGCGCTCGATCCGCTCAGCTTCGATGTGCGCTCCACGCTGGGCGTCCCCGATCTGATGGCGACGCTGCCCGGCGGCGCGGTGGTGGCCAACTGGCCCGGCGCCGAGGTGGTGGAAAGCCGCGCCATGGCCATGCAGATGGAGCGGCTCTGCCCGCTGCTGCTGGGGCAGAGCGCGCTGCTCAAAAGCGTGCCGGGCTGGTGGTGCGGGCAGGATGGGGCGCTGGCCCATGCCAAAAAACACCTCGACGATCTGCTGATCGCCCCGGCTTTTGGCAGCGCCGAAGGGCTGGGCCGCCAGCCGGTGGTGGGCGCCTCGCTGACGCCGGAGCGCCGCGCCGCGCTGCTGGCGGCGATGCGCCAGCGCCCGATGGATTATGTGGTGCAGACACTGCTGGCGCTGGGGCAGACGCCCACGCTGGTCGAACAGCAACTGGTGCCGCGCCCCTTCTCGCTGCGCGTCTTTGCCGCGCGTGACGGGCAGGGCCGCTGGAAGGTGATGCCCGGCGGTTTCGCCCGCATCCTGCCCGGCGATGATGAAACCCCGGCGCTGATCGGCACCGGGGATCTCTCCGCCGATGTCTGCATCGCCGACGTGCAGAAACAGTCCTCCATCGGCCACACCATGCTGGATGCGCCCGGCGTGGTGCGCGGCGGCGCGATTCTGGCCAGCCAGTCAGCGGACAATCTCTTCTGGTTCACCCGCTATGCGGAACGCACCGAATTCACCCTGCGCCTGCTGCGCGCCCTGCTGGGCGGCTCGATCGAGGCCGATGCCAGCGCCCATCAGGCAGGCGTGGGTGGCGTGCTCATCAACCTGCTGCATGCGGGCGGCGCGGTGCGCGCTCAGGGCATGAGCGAGGCCACGCTGGATATCTGCGCGGACGCCCTGACCGAAGGCGATCTGCCCGGCGGCATCCCCTCGCTGATCCGCCAGTTGCAGAACACTGGCCGCGCCCTGCGCCAGCGCTTCGCGCGTGACTTCTGGCTGATCGCCAGCCGCCCCATGCCCGCCCTGCGCGATCATCACCCCCAGACCATGCTGGAGGTGATCGAGGAGCTGCTGGAACGCCTCAGCGCCCTCTCCGGCCTGATCGCGGAGAATATGATGCGCGGGCCCGCCCATGCCTTTATCGATATGGGCCGCCGGATCGAGCGGGCCCTTTCGATCTGCCGGGTGACACGGGGCCTGCAGGCATCGGGGCAGGAGGGGCTCAATGTGCTGCTGGAGCTGTGCGACAGCCAGATCACCTATCGCTCGCGCTATCTGAGCGGGGCCGCGCCCTTGCAGGTGCTGGATCTGGTGCTGCTCGATCCGGACAATCCGCGATCTCTGGCCTTTCAGGTCGAGGCTTTGGTGCAGCGCATCTCCGGCCTGCCGCCGCTCGATGACCGCAATCTGCCCGAGCAGACCTTGCTGGATGCCCGCGCCATCCTCGCGCCCTTGCAGGCGCAGGCCATCGCCGATGTGGACAGCGGCACGCTGCATGCCATTGAGATCCAGTTGCTCAGCCTGTCGGACCGGATTTCGGAACGCTATTTCCTGCCCAATGAGACGGTCGCGCCGCGCCAGCAGGGGGCGCTGCTGTCATGATCTACAATGTCACTCACACCACCACGCTGTTCTACAGCAATCTGGTGCGCCTCGCCCGCTTCAACCTGCGGCTGCGCCCCATCGACTGGCCGGGGCAGACGATCACCGAGTATCGGCTGGATGTCAGCCCCGCCCCCGCTGACATTCGCCAGAAAAGCAGCCCATGGCTGGCCAATGAGACCCGGCTGACGCTGCGCGATCCGATCACCAGGCTATCGATCACCAGCCGTTTTCGCGCAAGGGTGCAGCCGCCCGCCTTCGACCGGGCGCAGGCCCCCAGCCCTTCCATCGCGCAGGTGCGGGCCATGGCGATGAACTGGCCTGCGGTGGGGCCGGGCAGCCCGGCGTCCTATCTCTTCGCCTCGCCCATTGCCGCGATCTGGCCCGGCGAGATCGGCGCATGGGGTCGCCAGTGGCTGGCCGATGACACGCCGGTGATGCAGGGCGCCATGGCGCTGATGCGGGCGCTGCATGAGGAGTTCACCTTCGATGCCGCCTCAACCAGCCCCGATCTGCCGCCGATCGAGGCGTTTCGGGCGCGGCGGGGCGTGTGCCAGGATTTCACCCATGTGATGATCTGCGCCTTGCGCGCCATCGGCCTGCCCGCCGCCTATGTCAGCGGCTATCTGCGCACCATTCCGCCGCCCGGCATGCCCCGGCTGGTGGGCGCCGATATGATGCATGCCTGGGTGGCTTTGTGGTGCGGCCCCGATCTGGGCTGGGTGGGGCTGGACCCCACCAATGCCACCTTGGCCACCACCGACCATATCGTGGTGGCCATGGGCCGTGATTACGGCGATGTCGCTCCGCTGGACGGCGTGTTCCACGGCGGCGCGGGCCAGACCATGACGGTCTCGGCGGATGTGGAGCCTGTGGAAGAGGAAGCCGTCTGAAAAGGCTTACTGGCTGCTGTCCGAAGAAGCGGCGTCCTTCTTCTTCTCGGGCACGGAGAAGCTGCCGGTGACACGGCCCGGGGTGGGCCCGTTGACCGCGCCGGGGCGCGCCGCGCCGCCCACGAAGTTCGACAGGCCGGTGTTCAAGTCCACCACCAGCCGCGCGCCATGCGACACATCGGTGCCCCGGCGCAGCGTGACATTGCCCGACATCACGATCACCCGGCGATCGAAATCATAGGTGCCGACATCGCCCACCGCGCTCTCATTGTTGCGCGTGACGACGACACCGCCCGTCGAGTTGATCAGCTTGATCTTCAGCGAGCCATTGTTGTTGGTGTAATCCACCAGCGTGCGCGCCGCGGTCATCTTCAGTTCGGCCTGGGTGATGATGACATGGCCCGACAGCACGACATGATTGGCCTTGTCGTCCAGATCGATGCGGTCCGCCTCGTAATTGACCGGGGCGTTGCTGTTGTGGCTGCCCAGCCCGCTGGCGCTATGCGCCGTGCCGACAGCCAGACAGGCCGCAACGGCACCGCCGAGCATCAGAGAGCGGGAAAGATTCGATCCGGACAAAGGCATGCGCATGGGGGCCGTCTAGCCTAACCGTGCCGGGCCGTGAAGCGGCGCGCGGCGATATTTATGAAACGGGCGGCGATCAGTGCTGGCATCAGTGCTGGTTGCCCGGTGTGGGCGTGGATTGCGGGGGCAGGGGCTGCGGCGCGTTCTGGGAAGGCCCCTTCAGATCGGACTGAGCGCTCTGCATCGTCTTGCCCGGCGTCATGCGCAGGCGGGCATGGCCTTCCAGCCGGATCGTGTGCTGATCGAGATCGGCATAGAGCTTGTCGCCCGAGAAATTGCCCGAGGGAATGAGGCCCTCCGCCTTGCCCTTGCTCTCCACCGTCTGGTGGCGCACATCGATCAGCACCTGATTGGCGTGCATGTCATAGCCGCCCTGATGCTGGAAGCGGACCTGCCCCGGCACGCTCAGCTGATCGCGCGAGATGTCGAAATTGCCCTGCCTGGCCTCCAGCCTTGCCGGGCCGTCGGTCAGCGCGATGGTGCCGATCAGCTCATTCATCCGCACCAGCGAATCCTGCGCCGAATGCTGCACGGCGTCAGCGGCGGAGAGCTC
This sequence comes from Novosphingobium rosa NBRC 15208, assembly GCF_001598555.1. Lineage (GTDB taxonomy): Bacteria > Pseudomonadota > Alphaproteobacteria > Sphingomonadales > Sphingomonadaceae > Novosphingobium > Novosphingobium rosa. The sequence goes on along the minus strand of NZ_BCZE01000052.1, from coordinate 43,825 downwards.
GAAAGGCCGCCCGCGATTGTCATTGCCGCGATAGGCCGCGCGCTGGATCAGCATGCGGTTCTCGGTCACCTGCACCTTGTTACGGTCGAGCAGGAAGCTGACCGAATTGTGCGGGAAGATCGGCCAGATCACCATGACGGCCACCACCACCCCCGCCGCGCCGGGCAGAAAGCGCCCCAGCGAGCCCAGCAGCAGCTCTCGCTTGCAGCCGGGCAGCGCCATGGCCCGCCTTTTGTCATGAATCTGGCGCTTGGAGAGGGTCATGGCTGCGCTCAGGCGGCTTCGTGGCTGAAGATGTCGTGATCTTCCCAGCCCGCCAGATCGAGCGCGGCGCGCGCGGGCAGGAAGTCGAAACAGGCCTGGGCGATGGCGGTGCGGTTCTCGCGCGCCAGACGCTCGACCAGAATGGTGTGGCAGGCGTGCAGATAGCGCACGTCGCTGGCGGCATAGTCACGCTGCGCGTCCGACAGCTCGGCGCCGCCCCAGTCGCTCGACTGCTGCTGCTTGGAGATTTCCTTGCCCAGCAGCTCGCGCACCAGATCCTTCAGGCCATGGCGGTCGGTGTAGGTGCGCACCAGCTTGCTGGCGATCTTGGTGCAGAAGGCGGGCGCGGCATTCACGCCAAGGTAGTGCTGGATGGCGGCAATGTCGAAACGGGCGAAGTGATAGAGCTTCAGGCGTTCCGGATCGGCCAGCACGGCCTTGAGATTGGGCGCGTCATAGCTGCTGTTCGGGCCGAAGCGCACCAGATGCTCGTCACCGCCGCCGTCGCTGATCTGCACCAGGCAGAGGCGATCGCGACGGGTGATAAGGCCCATGGTCTCGGTGTCGACAGCGATGATGCCCGGCTTCAACACGTCGGCGGGCAGGTCTTCTTCATGAAAATAAACAGCCATTGGGGCAATGTAGGCCAGCAAGCTGGAAATGGAAAGGGCACGGCGTGTTTTCACGCCGCGCCCGGTTCTCTGCACATCGCTGCTGCGGTGCCGGCTCTTTCGCCGGATTTTCAAAAATCAGAATTGCACGCGGATCGTGCCGCCATAGGTGCGCGGATCGCCCAGCTGCGCCGCGATCAGCCCGGTGTTGCCGCTGGTGACGGTCAGCTGCTGGATATAGTTGGTGCCGGTGGCGTTGCGCACCCAGCCCGAGATATCCAGCCCGTGCTGCACGCGGAAACCGACGCGGAAATTGTGCAGCGAATAGCCATTCACCCAGGTGTAGATCGAAGCCGAGGGGTTGGACGAGAAGTTCGAGCGGTACGACCCGTCATAACCGAAGTACACCTCGCCATCCTTGCCCAGCAGCTTGGCGGGCACATTGTATTCCCCGCCCCAACTGAAGGACCAGCGCGACACGCCCGGCAGGCGCTGCCCCGAAATATTGCACGAGGCCGGGCTCAAAGCACCGGCCACACCCGGCGCACCTGCCACCTGCCCCGCCGCCACCGTGGTGCCGCCCGACAGCTCGGGCGGGCAGGGCGCGGCGGTGAACTTGGTGTATTTGGCATCGGTGAAGGCGCTATTGCCATAGACGTTGAAGCGCGCGCTGGGGCGATAGGAGGCATCGGCCTCGAAGCCCTGCGTGCGCACCTGCTCGGCATTGGCGAGATAGCCGCGCAGCACGCCCAGCGCGCCATTGGTCACCTGGGCCTGATAATTGTCGATGGTGGTGCGGAAGGCGGCCAGATTGACCGTCGCCTTGCGGTCGAGGAACTGGGTCTTGATGCCCGCTTCCAGATGATGGACCGATTCCGGCTTCACCGTGGCGGCGGCCAGCAGCGGGTTGCCATTGGCGTCCGCCGGCACGCCGTTCAGATTGATGCCGCCCGATTTGAAGCTCTTGGCATAGGTGGCGTAGACGCGGATGTCCTGCGCCACGCGGTAAGTGGCGGTGATGTCATAGCTGAAGTTCCACGCGGAAAAGCGCGGCGCGAACTGCTGGGGCGCCAGCACGCCCAGCTGGGCCGATTGCGTGGCCGTGGGCGTGGCGGAATAGACCACCGGCTGCCCCGCGCCATTGGTGACGGTGGCGTTGTACCAGCCGTTCTTCTTGTCGTAATTGAGGCGCGCGCCCGGCTGAATGTCGAAGCGGTCGGTCACATGCCAGGTCGCCTGGCCGTAAAGCGCAAGGCTGGTGTTGTTCAGGCGGATGTCATTGCTGGAGGTGAGGCCATTGAGGATCGCCGTCGAGCAACCCGCCGCCGAGCCGGTGGGGCAGGCCGCCGCGATCTGCGCCGAAGACAGCAGATAGGTGCTGGCAGCGCTGCCCTGCTGCTGCGTGCCCTCGGTATGGATCGCCTGGTTGAAGGCGAAGACGCCGATCTGCACGTCATATTTGCGCTTTTGCAGACCGTAGCGCACCTCCTGCGTGTACTGGTTCTGCTGGCTGGGGTTCTGGCTCAGCGTGGTGATCGGCAGGCCGGTGTAGTCGCGGTCGTTCGAGGGGTTCCAGTCCCAGAAGCGCCAGGCGGTGATGCTGGTCAGCGTGCCGTCACCCAGCTGCGCCTTGACGCGCAGCGAGACGCCGCCGGTCTTGTTCTTGGCGAACAGCGGACTGTCGAGATCGGTCAGGCGGTCATAGGGGTTGGTCGAGGGCGGCGTGTAGTTCAGCGCCTTGGCCAGCGCCGGGAACTGGCGCGCGGTGGCGCGCTGCGTGGGCCCATAGCCGTAATAGACGGTGGAGCAGCAGATCGGGTTCTGCCGGTTGAAATCGCCCGCCAGAGTCACATCGACGCGGCTGGAGGGGCGCCACAGCAGCTGCGCGCGCAGGCCAAGGTTGTCTTGCGAATCGATGCCCTGCTGGGTCTTCACATTGTAAACCGTGCCGTTGCGGCTGGTTTCGGAAATGGCGATGCGCGCGGCCAGCGTGTCCGACAGAGGCCCGGAGATCGCCGCCTTGGCCTGCTTGAAGCCGTAATTGCCGATCGAGACCTCGCCGCGCCCTTCCAGATTGAAGGTGGGCGCGCGGCTGGTGATGCTGATCGCGCCCGCGGTGGTGTTCTTGCCATAGAGCGTGCCCTGCGGGCCGCGCAGCACCTCGATCTGCTGCACGTCGAGGAAGTCGAAGGTGCTCGACGCCGCGCGGCTGTAGTAGACATCGTCGATGTAGATGCCCACGCCCTGCTCGATGCCGTCATTGGTGAGGCCGAACGGCGCGCCAAGGCCGCGCACATTGGCCGCCGAATTGCGCGGGTTGGACGAATAGAACTGAAGCGTCGGCGTCAGCTGCTGCAGGCGGCCCACATTGAAGGCGCCGGTGTTGTCGATATGGTCGCCGCCCACCACCGAGATCGCCAAGGGAATCGCCTGGCTGCTTTCGCTGCGGTGGCGCGCGGTGACGAGGATCTCGCTGCCATCGCTTGCCCCCGTGCCCGCCGAGGTGGTCTGGGGTTCACCGGCCTTGGCCCCGGCTGGCGCGGCGGCGTCATCGGCCAGAACGGGTGTGGCGATCAGCGCGGCCACAACGCCGCCAGCCAGCAGGCTCGCTCGAAACTTCATGAAAGGCTCCCTGTTGCATCTGTGCGAAACGGGCGCTTTCCGGCGATTCCCCGTTGCACCCCTCGGCACCTGTCTATTCTCAACCTTAGAAGTAGAGTTAATCAGGAAATCTGTGGCGCCGCAAAGCTGGCCTATTCGCACCGCTCATAACGCAGATGCAAAAAAGCGGCGGAGCCTTTCAGCCCCGCCGCCTTCTTTTCACGCCGAAGCGAAGGGTTCAGATCACCACTTCACGCTGGCACGCACATAGAGGTAACGCCCGTTCACGCCCCAGGGGGTGTAGGCCGAGTAGGTGGCCGAACCATTGGTGTTGACCGTGGCCGGATTGATGCGGGGATAGACGTCGAACAGATTGTTCGCGCCGATCGCCAGGTTGAGCGCCGTATCGGTGGGCTGGTAACGCAGCTCCAGATCGGTGATCGCGCGGGGGCCGGTCGGCGCGTCAAGCGAGGCGTCGCTCGAGCTGGGGTTCACCACATTGCCGTAATAGGTCACGCGCGCCGTGGCGCCGATCTTGCCCTTGCTCCAGTCCAGCGTGCCGCTGATCTTCTCGCCCGGCGTGCCGCGCGTGATGGTCTGGATGCGGTTGCGCAGCAGCAGCGGGGGCGGATTGGTCAGCGTCGCCGTGTTGGTGGGGATCGAATCGACGTTGATCTTGTTGACGTTGCCCGCCACCGTCAGGTCGAAGATGCCGAAGCTTTCGGTGCGATGCTTGTAATGCGCAATGGCATCGATGCCCTGCGTGGTGGTGTGAACGCCATTGATGAAGAAGCGCGCCGAGCTGACACCCGTGCCCGCCAGAACAGCGGCGACAGCCGGATTGCTGATGCTCAGATTCTCCGACAGGGTGATCGCGTCGCGCACCTTGATCAGGTAGCCGTCCACCGTCAGGTCAAGCCCGCCGAGGCGGAAGACCGCGCCCGCCGAATAGTTGATCGACTTTTCCGGACGCAGCGGCTGGCCGCCCAGCGCCTTGCCGATCGCGCTGGTGGAGGAATAGGTGCCCGTGGGCAGCGGCGTGTTGATCGGATAGGTCACGCCGCCGATGGTCACCGGGCCGGTCGAAAGCACATAGGCGGTCGAGGTGAAATACTGCTGGCCCAGCGAGGGCGCGCGGAAACCGGATGAAATCGTGCTGCGCAGCGCAAAGGCATGGCTGAAGTCATAGCGGCCCGAGGCCTTCCACGTGGCCGTGTCGCCGAAGTCCGAATAATGCTCGAAGCGGCCGGCGGCGCCCAGACGCAGCTTCTCGCTCACCTGCTGGTCCAGATCGATGTAACCCGACACGTTCGAGCGATGGGCATTGACCTGATCGGTGTTCTTGAAGCCCGAGAAGCCCTGCGCCCCCAGGCCCACGGTGTTGTTCACCCCGCCCGAGTTGTAGGAAGCAGGCTCGCCCTGGCCGATCTTGTAACCCTCGCGGCGGCCCTCGACGCCCCAGGCCACGTTCAGGCCATTGAGAACATCGAACTTCTTGGCGACATCGACGCCACCCACCCACTGATCATAGGTCAGCGAGCCGTCGTAGAAGTTGGTCTGGCTGCCCGCGCCATAGGTGTAGTTGACCGAATTGCGGGTCCAGAAATCGATCTTGTTGCGGCCATAGCTGACCTTGGCGTCAACCGACCAGCCGGCAACCTCGCCCTTCACGCCAAGGGCCGTGTTCAGATCCTTGGAATGCGTGTTGATCAGCGGAAGGAAGCCATTGGGATAGATCGAGCTGATGCCCGAATAGGCAGCGCTGGAATAAGCGCTGAGCAGGCGTGGCGAGGCCGCCGAGCTGGTGTTGCGATACTGATAACCGGCCCAGCCATAAAGGCTCCACACATCGCTCAGCTGCTTGCCGAAATTGGCGAAGCCGCTGCCCTGATACACGTTCGGATCGCCCGTGCGCGCGGTGACAGGATTGCCCGCGACGCGCGGATCATTGTCGGCGCGGTTGGTGGCGCTGGTGTGCTGATAGTCGCCCGAAACGGTCAGGAAGCCGCCCTCGCCCAGCTTGAAACCCTGCCAGCCGGACACGTCGATGCTGGGCTCGCCCGTCACCGTATGCTTGCCGTAGATGCCGGTGAAGTTGGTGGCGAACAGGCCATAGCTGACATTGGCGCCGCCGCCGTGATCGGCCTGACGCAGCTTCAGATTGACCACGCCCGCGATCGCGTCCGAACCATACTGGGCCGAAGCGCCGTCACGCAGCACCTCAAGGCCGTCCAACGCGACGGTGGGGAAGGTGTTGAGATCGACCGCCTGCGAACCGCGGCCCACCGAGCCATTCAGATTGACCAGCGCCGAAGCGTGAGCGCGCACGCCATTGACCAGCACCAGCGTCTGATCAGGCGACATGCCGCGCAGCGTGGCGGGGCGGATGGCGTCGGTGCCGTCGGTGTTCGACGGGCGCGGGAAGTCGATCGATGGGGCGATGTTGGCGATGGCGGTGGCCAGCTGCGGCGTGGCCTGCTGCTGCAGGCTGGCGCCGCTGAACACATCGACGGGCGCGGTGGAATCGAGCTTGGTGCGGCCTGCGACGCGCGTGCCGGTCACGACGATGTCCTTGGCGGTATCGTTGGCGTCGGCGGCGGTGTCCTGCGCGAAAGCCAGAGCGGGGGCGCCCAGCGCCAGCGCCGCAAGGCTGATGGAGGTGAGATAGCGGGTGGATGTCATTGTCGTGTCAACCTCATGATAGGGGCCGCCCGGTGGTTATGGGGCCGACCATCTGGTTCAGGCCTCCCTGGCCCGATGTTCGATTGCTGCTTTTTATCTCTGATTTGCGACCAATTCCTGCTTAAATGCCCTAGGAGCTTTCGCTTTCCAAATCGTAACAGCGTTTACAATACGGAATTCGCGCAAGGGGTGCGTCGGGATGAGGTCGTAGAGCGGCGTGACGAAGTTTGTCTAGTGAATTGGTAGATATTTTCTCTAGGGTGGGAGGAAGGCTGGCTTGCAGGAAGAATGTGGGCAGAAAAATCCAAGGAAATTAAGGACGAGAGGGTTATCCCCTCGCACTCCTGAAACGTCTTCCGACGCAGCGGCAGTGGCTGCGAAACGCAGCGCCCAGCCTCTCCACCTGCGCAACATGGTGCGCCGCAGGCAGGCGATCTGAAGGCAAGAGATGTGATGAAAATGTTACAGCCTGCGGCTTTTTGAACACGCAACAGAGGCTTCGTTCACGCGCGACGCAGACATTGATGGGAGCGCGAGGGTGTAACACCCTCGCATTGTCCCTTTATCTTCTCACCTGCGATAAGCAGGCAACGCCAGTTTCCAGTGGATCGCCGCGCCGCGCAGGCCCACGCCCGCCGCAAAGGCCAGCCCGGAGGCCAGCTTGCCATCCACCCCCGCCCAGATCAGCACCACATAGCCACCCGCCGCGCAGGCCGCCGCTGTCACATAGATCTCCGGCCTGATGACGATCGAGGGCACGCCCGCCAGCAGATCGCGGAAAATCCCGCCCATCGAGGCCGAAACGACCCCCATGATCGCGGCAGGCAAGGGCGAAATCCCCCATGCCAGCGCCTTGGCCGCGCCGAACACGGCGTAGGCCGCCAGCCCGAAGCCATCGAGCCAGTCCAGCGCCTGGATCGGCCACCAGCGATAGGGCGTGAACCAGACCGCCAGCGCCGTGAACAGGCAGATGCTGATCGGCAAGGAGGCATGCATCCAGAACACCGGCGCGCCGATCAGCAGATCGCGCAAGGTGCCGCCGCCCACGCCGGTGACAGCGGCGAAATACATCGCCGTCACCAGCGTCTGGCGCGCCTTGGCCGCTGTCAGGGCGCCGGATGCGGCGAACACCGCCAACCCGCCCATATCGAGATAGGGCAGCAGCGCCGAAGAGGCCTGCACCACCGAGACGATCCGCGCCTCGTCCATTCTGTCCCCCGTGTCCCTTAAGCGGTCAGGCGGCCACGCCCCAGCTTTCCAGCAGGGCCTCATTGTCGGGCTCGCGGCCGCGGAAGGCGATGAAGTTGACCAGCGCATCGCGCGTGCCCCCGCGCGACAGCACCTGCAGGCGGAATTTCTCGCCCAGCGCGTGGCGGTTCTCGGGCGCTTCCTCGAAGGCGGCATAGGCGTCGGCGGAGAGGCGCTCGGCCCAGAGATAGGAGTAGTAACCCGAAGCATAGCCGCCCGCGAAAATATGCGTGAAGCTGTTGGGGAAGCGGTGCCATGCCGGGAAATCGATCACCGAGACGCGGCTGCGCACATCTTTCAGCACCGCCATCGGATCGGGAGCATTGTCGCCGCCCGCCGCGCGGTGGATCGCCAGATCGAAGAGGGCGAACTCCACCTGACGCACCAGACCCATCGCGCCGAGGAACTTGCGCGCGCCCAGCATGCGGGTGATCCAAGCGTCGCTCAGCGGCTCGCCAGTTTCGTCATGGCTGCTGGCGGCCTTGAGCGTCGCCGGTTCCCAGGCGAAGTTTTCGAGGAACTGGCTGGGCAGCTCGACAGCATCCCATTCGACGCCGGAAATGCCGCCGATGCTGGCCAGATCGACCTCGCTCAGCAGGTGGTGCAGGCAGTGGCCCATCTCGTGGAACAGCGTGACCATATCATTGTGCTGCAAGGTGGCGGGCTTGCCCCCCACCGGCGGCGCGAAATTGGTGATGAGATAGGCCACCGGCGTCACCAGAGCGCCACCCTCACGGCGGCGCACCCGGCAGACATCCATCCACGCCCCGCCGCGCTTGCCCTCACGCGCGTAGAAATCGGCGTAGAGCGCGGCGACGGGCTGCTCCACGCCCCCAGGATTATTGGCGCGATGCAATGTGAAGTGCCGCACATCGGGATGCCAGACCGGCGCCCCATCGGCGGCGCGCACCTCCACCCCGAACAGCTCATGCACCAGTCCGAACAGCGCCTCCAGCACGCGGGGCAGCGGCAGGTAGCGGCGAATCTCGGCAGTATCGAGGGCGTGGCGCTGCTTACGCACCGCCTCGCCCACCCATGACACATCCCAGGGCTGCAGATCCGGCAGCCCCAGATGATCGCGCGCGAAGGCGGCCAGATCGTCCAGTTCGGCTTTCGCGCGGGGGCGCGCCGCGCCCGCCAGACCGGAGAGGAACTGCTCCACCTCATCGGCATCGCGCGCCATCTTGGTGGAGAGCGAAACCGCCACCGGATCGGCAAAGCCCAGCGCCAGCGCGGAACGCCCGCGCCGCTCAAGGATTTCGGCGATGCGCGGGCTGTTGTCGAACTGGCCCGCATTGGGGCCCTGATCGGAGGCGCGGGTGTTCCAGGCGGTGTAGACCTCCTGACGCAGCGCGCGATCATCGGCGTGCGACAACACCGCCATCACGCTGGGTGCATGCAAGGTGACGCGCCAGCCAGCCTCCTGCCCGGCGGCGCGGGCGGCGGCTTCCATCCCGGCGCGATCGGCCTCGGCAAGGCCGGCCAGACGGGCCTCATCGTGGATTTCGAGATGCCACGCCTGAGTGGCATCCAGCACGGCGTTGGAAAATTCGGTTTCCAGCCGCCCCTGCTCGACGCGGTTGGCGGCGAAATCCTCGCGCGCCTGCCCTTCCAGCGCCACGCCGGAGAGTTCAAACGCCTGCAGGGCCAGCTTCAGGGCGCGCTGCTCGCCGCTGTCCAGCGCATCGGGATCGATAGCGGCCAGCGCCTCGTAAAGCCCGCGATCCTGCCCGACGGCGGTGTAATGGGCATCGATCAGCGGCTGGCCCTCGGCATGGGCGGCGCGCAGTTCGGGCGTGTTGGCGACCATCAGCAGATGCTCGACCACGCCCCACACCCGGCCCAGCGCGATATCAGCCTGCGCCTTGGCCGCCAGCAGGCCGGGATCGCCCGCTTTCGCCGCCAGATCGGCCATGGCCTGTTTGTGATCGGCAATCGCCTGCTCGACAGCGGGGACGACATGCTCGGGCCGGATATCGCAGTAAGCGGGCAGGTCAGTCTGGGCGAGCAGGGGATTGGCAGCGGTCATTCGGTCATCTTTCCAAAGCGCGGGGCCTGTCATGCCCCGCGCCCAAGATGGGGGCCAATGCTGCACGCATCAACCCCGAATGACAGTGGTTTCAGGCCAAAGCGGCTTCCGGCGCGGTGGGCTCATAGCCCAGATCGCGCGCGACGGCCTCATAGGTGACCTTGCCGGCCCAGACGTTCAGGCCCGCCAGCAGATGCCTGTCGCGCTTCAACGCTTCCTTCCAGCCAAGGTTGGCAATGGAAAGCGCATGCGGCAGCGTGGCGTTGTTGAGCGCATAGGTGCTGGTGCGCGCCACGGCGCCCGGCATGTTGGCCACGGCATAATGCACGATGCCATCGACGACATAGGTCGGCTCGGCATGGGTGGTGGCGTGGCTGGTCTCGAAACAGCCGCCCTGATCGATGGCCACATCCACCAGCACCGCGCCGCTCTGCATGGTGGAGAGCATGGCGCGGCTCACCAGCTTGGGCGCGGCGGCGCCGGGCACCAGCACCGCGCCGATCACCAGATCGGCCTGAGCCACAGAAGCCGCCAGATTGGCGCGGCTGGCATAGAGCGTCTTGGCGCTGGCCCCGAAATGCGTGGCCAGCTTCTCCAGCACCACCGTGCTGCGGTCGAGGATCGTCACATCCGCGCCCATGCCGACCGCCATCTGCGCCGCGTTGAAGCCCACGACACCGCCGCCGATCACCACAACCTTGCCCGGCAGCACGCCCGGCACGCCGCCCAGCAGCACGCCGCGACCGCCATGGGCCTTCTCCAGCGCGGTGGCCCCGGCCTGGATCGACATGCGCCCGGCCACCTGACTCATGGGTTTCAGCAGCGGCAGGCCGCCAAACTCATCCGTCACGGTTTCATAGGCGATGCACACCGCGCCCGACCTGACCAGATCCTTGGTCTGCTCGGGATCGGGGGCGAGATGGAGATAGGTGTATAGGATCTGTCCCTCGCGCAGCATGGTGCGCTCGACGGGCTGAGGCTCCTTGACCTTCACGATCATCTCCGCCGTGGCGAAGATGTCGGCGGCGCTGGCGAGCAGTTCGGCCCCCGCCTCCCCGTAGGCCTCATCGCTGGCGCCGATGCCCAGACCCGCTCCGCTTTCCACCAGCACGCGATGGCCATGCGCGGTCAGCTCATGCACGCTCTCGGGCGTGAGGCCGACGCGATATTCGTGGTTTTTGATTTCCTTGACGGTGCCGACGATCATGGTGCTCTCCCAAGCTGTCTGTTGAGCCCAGACTAAACGCCCCACCCCGCCATGTTTTCCGAAATTTTTCCCATTGCAGGGTAAATTCCGGGATTTTATCCTTGCCTGTAGCGTTAGGCAGGATTTTTCACCATGGATCGTATCGATAGCCGCCTGCTGGAGGCGCTTCAGGCCGACTCCCAGGCCTCCATCGCCGTGCTGGCGGAAAAGATCGGCCTTTCCCCCTCCGCCTGCCACCGCCGCATCAAGGCGCTGGAGGATTCAGGCATCATCCGCGGCTATGGGGCGCGGGTGGATGCGGCCAAGGTCGGCATCGGCCTGCATGTGCTGATCGACATCACCCTCGTCAGCCAGAGCCGCGAGGCCATGGAGCGTTTCGAGCGCGCCGTGGATGATTTTCCCGATATCCTTGAATGCCATCTGCTGTCGGGCACGGCGGATTATCGCCTGCGCACAGCGGCGCGCGATATGGCGGATTTCGATCGACTGCATCGGGAATGTCTGGCGCGGCTTCCGGGGGTGAGCGCGATGCATTCCAGCTTCGTGATTCGCACGGTGAAGGGGTGGAATGGGTTTGTTTTGGGGGTTTGAAGGGGATGAAAAAGGAGAAATACGAGGGTCATAACCCTCGCGCTCCCTTGAGTGTCTACCTTGCGCTTCGGGTTCGACCATAGGGCTAAGCTTGCAGCGCCGCAGGCTTGAAAACGCCCGGCGCGGCTTTGGGATCATAGGGAGCCTGCCTGCGGCGCTATCCCTTGCGCAGGTGGAGAGGCTGGGCGCTACAATTCGGCACTCCTGCCCTCTCGTCGGAAGACGTTCCGGGAGCGCGAGGGGGTAACCCCCTCGCTTTTTCCTCTTCCTGACTTCCTCCAAAACCGACCCAGATCCTCACCCTCCCCTTCTTCTCTGTCCTATGATCGCGACGGAGGTAAGGCGATCATGATCCGCGCATTGGGAATCGCACTGGCGGGCTCCGCACTCATCGCCCCGGCGCCCGCTGCCGACATTCGGGCGCTGGACCTCTCGCAGTTCTGCCCCTTCTTCATGGAGGATTTCCGGAACCTCCGCATCGCCCCGCGCAGTCTGGAGCAAGCCGACTGGATCGCGCATACGCCATGGAACGGCGACTTCGGCGATGCCGCTTTCAGCGATCCCGGGCCAGAGGGACCGTTCTCCGTCGATAAGGGCGAGTTGAAGATCACGGCGCGCAAAGGCAAGGATGGGCGTTGGCACTCAGGGCTGATCGCGGCGGGGGATGCTCAGGGGCGCGGGCATGGCGTGCGCTATGGCTATTTTGAGGCGCGGATGCAGTTGCCGAAGGGGCCGGGCACATGGCCCGCCTTCTGGTTGCAGACGCTGCATAAGGTCGATGACGGCACGGCTTCGGTGGAGCTGGATGCCATCGAATATTACGGACACAACCCCAAGGCGTTTCAGACGGGGCTGCTGGTCTGGCATGGCAACAAGCCGATGGGAGGCAACAAGGCGATTCCGGTGCCGGAGGGGGCGCTGGAGCAAGGCTTTCACACCTATGGCATCGCTGTTTTGCCCGAGACGGTCACCTATTACCTCGATCGTCGGCCCGTCTGGCAGCAACCCACGCCCCCCGAATTGACAAGGCCGATGTTCCCGCTGGTCAATCTGGCGCTGGGATCAGGCTATCCAATCGATCATACGCCTGACCCTTCCTTGCTGCGGGTGAGCTATGTCCATGTCTATGCATTGCGAGCAGGCGCAGGCGGGAGCGGCGGCTGTCAGGACAAGCGCAAGGGCTGATCGACCGAGGCTGCCTGTTCAGGAGCGATGATCTCCTGCATGACAGCAGGCTCGGCCCCGGCGGGCAGGGGCAGCGCCGGTTGAGAGGATGAAGCCGCAAAGTCAGGCGCCGGAAGCACCGCCCCATTCAAAAAGACCGGGGCAGAACGCCATCGCCCCGGTCCGGCAGGCGCCCCCGCAGGCCCCATGCGGGGATGCGGAAACCGGGGCAGTTCATCGCCCTCTTCCGCCGCCAGCGGCGCGGCGGCGGCCACCGCCAGAATCACCGCGATCACCGCGCCATAATCGGCGGTGGTGGCCGATCCCATCGCCGGGATCATCGCCACCGCCAGCGCGTAGCGCCCGCCCCGCCCCATCGTCGCCAATGGCACGCCCGACCCGGCAACGGGAAGCCGCGCCAGCATGCAGCGCATAAAGAAACCGCCCATCATTGCCGCCCCCACCGCGCCCGATGCCGCCAGCACCGCCACCCCCCAGTTCGACGCGCGCGAAGCCCCGGCGCCGATCCCATAGCCCCATGTCAGCATCACGGCGCGGAAGGTGTCGCGCGTCCAGCCGCTGCGCTCGATGTAGGAGGCGCTCTCCCCCTTCTTGAGCACCAGCCGGTCGATCACATCATAGAGCTTGCCCAGAATATCAGGCGCCATGATCAGATAGGCCGCCACCGCCGCCATCACCACCAGCGCGGCCAGCACCTCGATCTGGGCCTGCCCGCGCTCGCCCCGGTCGGCGCTGGCGATGGAGGAGGAGAGCATGAACCACAGCTGCGCCGCCACCATCAGCCCCAGCCCCGCCACCGCGCCGCTGGAGGTGGAGAGATAGGTCATCAACTCCAGCCCCAGCCCCAGCACGATATCCAGCATGGCCAGCAGACCGCCGAACTCGCGCGCGGGGCGGATAAAGATCAGGCAGGCGGCGAGCGCGAGAGTCGCCGCGCCATAGGCCGAAGCCTCGCTGAAAACGCCGACCACGCGGCGCATGCCGATATCGTCGAAGGAAGCATCGAGGATCAGGCCGTATTTCGCCGTCTTGAACACGGAGAGCGGCGCGCTGCCCACCGTGGCGTCCGCCGTGCCGGTGACGATCAGCGCCAGCGCGCCGACCTGCAGCCCCTCGGCCAGCAGGCGGCGGCCTTCGCGGCTCTGCACCATGACGCAGGTGGCCAAAGTGATGCCATAGCTGCCGAGCATGTAGCAGATCTGGGTGATGTTGGTGGGGCCAAAATGCAGCCGCCCGGGACGCAGCGTGTTCAGCTCCACAATGGGCACGCCCGCAAACAGGCGCGGCGCGGTGCAGGTCACCACCAGCGCGATCAGGCTGTAGGCCGTCAGCAGGCCCAGCACCCGCCAGTTGAGCATGGCGTCCACCACCTGCCCCGGCTGGCCCCCCAACCGATCCCCCGCCCGCAGCACGCGCCACACCAGCAACGGCACGCAGGCCGTGGCGGGCAGCAGATTCACCCCGCCGGGCAGCGTGTTGGTGGCGCCAAAGGCGATGCCGGCGAAGAACAGATAGATGATCCAGCGCAGGGAGCCCACCGCCGCGATGCCCCACAGCAGCCAGAAGATCGCCATCACCATACATGCCGCCCCTTTCCGCGCGCAGCATAGAGCAGGCGCCGCGCCTGCGCCGCATGGTGATGCCACCGGAACGGAGCCAGACTCCGGCTCGCCGGCGGCATCCGCCTTGCCGCGACGAAAGAGCCGACAAGAGAGTTGATACTATACTCCCCTAGGGTATATGGCGACGCCGATCAGATGGGCCCTTACGCTGCTTCCCTGCAAATCCACGGTGAGGCTGCTGTCGGAACTGTCATATTTTCATGCCAAGCGCCGCTGGGGGAGATTTCCATGGCCTTTTCGATCCTGCGTCCTCTTGTTTCGCTCGGCCTTCTGGGCGCGCTGCCGGTGCCTTTTGCCGCTGCTCAAACGGCCGATGCCGCCGCTTCGGACCAGTCAGCTGACGCCAAGCCCGATCAGACCTATGCCGTGCATGCCCAGTCGACTCTGGTGGTGCAGGGCGTGAAGGGCTTTGCCTCGCCCTACACCGGCGACAACAGCCTGCACCCGCACGACACCGAGGAAACCGTGGACGCCACGCTCTATCTGGGCGTGCGCCCATGGAAGGGCGCGGAACTCTGGGTGAACCCGGAGATCGATCAGGGTTTCGGCCTCTCCAACACGCTGGGCGCGGGCGGCTTCCCCAGCGCCGAGGCCTATAAGGTCGGCAAGAGCAACCCTTACTTCAAGCTGCAGCGCCTGTTCCTGCGCCAGACCATCGCGCTCGGCGGCAAGGCGTTGACGCTGGATGCCGCCGCCAACCAGCTGCGCACCACCACCACGCAGAATCGCATCGTCATCACGGCGGGCAAGATCGGCGTGGGCGATGTGTTCGACACCAACAGCTACGCCCATGATCCGCGCGGCGATTTCCTCAACTGGTCGGTGGTGGACACCGGCAGCTTCGATTACGCCGCCAACGCCTGGGGCTACACCTATGGCGCGGCTGTCGAGTGGTATCAGGGCGACTGGACGCTGCGTGGCGGTCTCTTCACCCTCTCGAAGATTCCCAATGGCGAAGAGCTGGGCACCAACCTGCGCCAGAACGAGATCGTGGCCGAGATCGAGCATCGCCACACGCTGCTGGGCCAGCCCGGCGTGATCCGCGTGACGGGCTTCCGCAACCGGGGCATGTTCGCGCGGTACAACGATGCCGTGGCGCTGGCCCGCGCCACCGGCGGCGATGTCGATCTGGCCCCGGTGCGGCGCATGCAGAACCGCGCAGGCGTCTCGATGAATGCCGAGCAGAGCCTCACCGCCAATCTGGGCGTCTTTCTGCGCGCAGGCACCACCAATGGCGCCATCGAGACCTATGATTTCACCGATATCGATCGCACAATCGCCGTGGGTGGTTCGCTGAAGGGCAAGGGCTGGGGCCGCGCGCAGGACAATGTCGCGCTGGCCTTTGTGAACAACGGCATCTCGCGTGATTTCCAGCGTTATCTGGCGGCGGGCGGCATCGGCGTGCTGGTGGGCGATGGCGCCCTGCCTCACCCCGGCGACGAGCGCATTCTGGAAGCTTATTACACCTATCGCCCCGTCAGCTGGGCCAGCGCGACGATCGATTTCCAGCATATCGCCAATCCCGGCTACAACCGCGACCGTGGCCCCGCCAATGTGCTGGGCGCGCGGCTGCATGTCGGATTCTGATCTCTGGACCTTTGTTCCCCTCCCCATCCCATGGTCGGAGAGGGGGCCAATTTTGCTTTACATGGCACGGCACAAGCGCGACCTAACCGCCTAAACCCGGCGACCCGCTCCAAACCCGCCGGGGGTGGAGACTGCGATGACCGATGCCGCCACGCCAACCCCAGGCCGTGCCCCGATTCCGCTCGCCATGGCGCTGTTTCGTGATGAGCCATGGCGGCGCAATGTCGTGCTATGGGCCGGGGCTGTGCTGTGCGCTGGCGGCGTAACCGGCAAGATCGTTTCGGGATCGAACGACTGGCTGTGGTTGCTGGTGGCGGGCCTGCCGATGCTGGCTCTGGCGCTGGCGGATCTGACCCAGCGCTCGCACAGCCTGCGGCGCAACTATCCCGGCGCGGCGCGCTTCCGCTGGCTGTTTGAATCGCTGCGCCCCTTCTCGCGCGCCTATCTGGTCGAGGGTGACCTCGATGGCCGCCCCTTCACCCATGAGGAGCGCGATCTGGTCTATGCCCGCGCCCATGGCACGGCGGACGCCCACCCCTTCGGCACCCAGCTGGACGTTTATTCCGACGAGTACGAATGGCTGGCCCACTCCATGGCCCCCAACCCCGATGCCAATCCCGATATGCGGGTGATGGTGGGCTCCGATCAGTGCAAAGTGCCCTATTCCGCCTCGCGCCTGAATGTTTCGGCGATGAGCTTCGGGGCCCTTGGCGCCCATGCCATTGAGGCTTTGAATCTCGGGGCCAAGCTGGCGGGCTGCTATCATGATACGGGCGAAGGTTCGATGTCGCCCTATCATTTGAAGCATGGCGGGGATGTGTGCTGGCAGGTGGCCTCGGGCTATTTCGGCTGCCGCGACAAATCCGGCCATTTCGACCCGGTGATGTTCGCCGACCATGCGGCGCATCCCTCCGTCAAGATGATCGAGCTGAAGCTTTCCCAAGGCGCCAAGCCCGGCCATGGCGGCGTGCTGCCCGCCGCCAAGGTGACGCCCGAAATCGCCAGCACGCGCGGCGTGCCCATGGGCGAGGATTGCGTCTCGCCCCCCCGCCACAGCGCCTTTTCCACCCCGCGCGAACTGGTGGAATTCGCCGCGAAACTGCGTGACCTCTCCGGCGGCAAGCCGGTGGGGATCAAGCTGTGCGTCGGCCTGCCGCATGAGCTGTTCGCCATTTCCAAGGCGATGCTGGCCACCGGCATCACGCTGGACTTCATGGTGATCGACGGCGCCGAGGGTGGCACCGGCGCCGCCCCCAAGGAACTCTCCGACAAGATGGGCATGCCCTTGCGTGAGGGGCTGGTACTGGCCCGCAACGCATTGGTCGGCGCGGGATTGAAGGGACAGGTGAGGCTGGCGGCCAGCGGCAAGGTCACCTCCGGCGCCTCCATCGCGGTGAACGCCGCGCTGGGCGCCGACTGGTGCAACGCCGCGCGTGCCTTCATGTTCTCGATCGGCTGCATCCAGTCACTGAAGTGCCACACCGGCAATTGCCCGACCGGGATCGCCACGCAGTCGGCAGCCCGCCAGCGCGGGCTGGTGGTGCCCGAAAAGGCCGAGCGTGTGGCACGCTTCCACGGCACCACGTTACGGGCCCTGCACGAGATCATCGTGGCGAGCGGGCTCAACAGCCCTTCCGATCTGCGCCCCTCGCATCTGCGACAGAGGATCAATGTCGCCGAAATGCGCCAGCTGGACGAAATCTACGCCTTCGCCCGGCCCGGAGAACTCGTGGCGGGCAGCGAAGACCCCCAACTGCGCCGCTGGTGGGAGGCCGCCGATGTCGACAGCTTCCAGCGTGCGGATGGGGACCGGTTGGCTTTGGTTTGATTTTTTGGAAGGGGTTTGATGCCTCCGGCGGGCAAAGGGCCATCGCCCTTTGCGATCCCTTTATTGTCGGCGTTGCGCTGAAGCATCAACCTTAGGTCAGGACGCGGCGTGGCGTTGTTAAAGCTGCTTCGCAGCGGTGTATGGCCGTTAAGTTGAGGGAAGCGGACGTCATTCCACGTCGCTATATTCTTTCATCAAGTCCGTGGAATTTCCTTTATAGCAGTAAATAGGCTCGCCTCCGACACTGCCTGAAGCCAGTTTCAACTGAATACAGTTTTGGTCAGGGAAAGCCATGAGGATCGGCACCCGCCCCCCATCTGCACGATTTGACGGAACGCCATTTTTGGCATTCCACCGAGCCTTGGCGTCTTTGATCTGAGTAGCAAAATAAGGATCACCTTTGCTGCCGCTCCATTCTTGGTCAAAACGATCCCTGCCAGCTTGAAGGCCCTCTATTTGCCCTTTATGCAGCCCCCACCGATAACCGTTCTGATAGCCAACTATGCTGCCGGTCGAAACTACGGCCAGTCCGATAATGGCGAAAACGAAGTGTTTTAGTTGCATAGCTACAGGTTAAAACGCTTCGCCCATGTCCGCAATGTTGTCGGATCCGGAATGGCCGCTTCTGGAGTTGCTGATAAGCCGCAGCCATCACGCGAAGCCCGCGCATCCAGAAGCGCCGCAGGCAACCGATCCAGAGAAATACGCTGCCGTGGCGCTCCAAACCCCAGCCCCCCCTGTCAATGCGCGCACAACCGATAGGTCAAAACGCAACGCAGACACGAAAGGGAGCGCGAGGGCGATGGCCCTCGCATCTTCTCTTCTTCTTAAATCCGGAAAAAGCTCAATAAGCCTTATCGTGCACCAACACCCGGAAGGTCGCCACGATGATCCACATATCGCGCCACAGCGACCAGCCCGCCAGATACTCAAGGTCGGCGTTCAACCGGCCGGAGAGATCTTCTTCCCGGTCCGTCGCCCCGCGCAGGCCGCGGATCTGCGCCAGCCCGGTCAGGCCCGGCTTCAGCGCATGGCGCTGCCAGTAGCGCACGTCCACTTCCCAGAACAGCTTGTCGCCCGCCAGCGAGCCGGTGGCGTGGGGACGCGGGCCGACAAGGCTCATGTCCCCGCGCAGCACGTTGAACAGCTGGGGCAGCTCGTCGATCGAGGTCGAGCGGATCAGCTTGCCGATGCGGGTGATGCGCTTGTCATCCTTGGAGGCCGACTGCCCGCCATCCTTGCCGACCTTGTTCTCCGTCATCGAGCGGAACTTCATGATCGGGAAGAAGCGGTTGCCGCGCCCCACACGGCGCTGGAAGAAGAAGACCGGGCCGCCGTCCTCCAGCTTGATCGCCAGCGCCACGGCCAGCAGCAGGGGCGAAAGCGCCAGCACAGCCGCACCGGCGATGGAAAGGTCCAGCAGGCGCTTCGTGATGCGGCTGCGCAGCCCCAGCGGGCCCACCGAGACCTGCAACACCCCATGACCGGCGGCGATGCGCGCGCCATTGGCGCCCAGACGCATCACGCTGTCATCGATGACCTCGCCCGCGACATTGGCGCCTTTCAGGATGATGCTCCATTCCACGCGGCGCTCGGCCGGGGCGCTGACGATCACGCGGTCGGCGTTGCGCATCACCAGACCGATGCGGTCCAGCGCGGCGGGGTCGCTCAGCGAGGGCTCGAGGTTGAAGCTGCGGGCGGAGACGTGATAGGCGCCGGGCACGCTTATGGCGGGGCCATCGTCGTCGATCACCAGCTCGTTGATGACCGAGGAGCCGCAGCGCCAGCGCACCACGCGGCGCATCTGCAGACGCTCCCAGCCCAGAGTCAGCACGCTGGCCAGCACGCCGAGCGTAAAGCCGGTTCGCGAATAATCCGCCGTGCTGCGCGCATAGAAGGTGATGAACAGCACCACCGCCGCCGAGACCATCAGCGCCATCAGCGCGGAGGTCACGCTTCTTTCGGTGCTGCGCAGCGACTTGATCGAATAGCCGTCGTTGTAGAGCGCCACGGTCAGGAAGACGGGCAGCACCAGCTGGGCCAGCATCAGCGATTCGATCAGCCCGGCGCGCGCGTTATAGGCAAAGCCGGTGAGCGCGAAGCCCACGAAGAGCGCGGCCATATCGGCCACCATCAGCAGGCCGTAGCATTGCAGGCGGCGGCGCTGGAGCGATGGCATCAAGGGCATGCGGGCGGCGCGGGCACGCGCCTTCGCCCGCTTGCGCAGCGAACCTCCCAGACGTGCGACAGGTGCGTTCATCTTGATCGTGGCTCCAGACATGATCGCTCCTGCCGGTAGGGGGAAAGCATGTCGGCAGCTGAAAGATAAGGGTGAACTTGCCCCCCGGCTGCTCATAAGGAACACTACTGGTTTCATTGCGCTGCAGCAAGACGCATCTGACAGAGTTGTAAACTCATGTCGCAGCTACAAAGCAATTCATCGCTTTCGCGCGGCAGCCCTTGTTATTTCAGCCAAACCCTGGGCCAAAAGCAGATCTGCTTGCTGACTGTTCGTTAACAATTGGCGGTGAAGAATCAGCAGCCTGTCGACCAAACGTTCCAAAGTGGGACCATGCCAGCGCGATAATTGTCGCGTTAAATCATCAGCATCCTTCCAGAAGACGCGGCGGGCGGCCTTTTCACCCTCGATAAAGCTGCGGGCATCACCCTGCGGCCCCATGCGGGCGGCAAGGCCCGCCAATTGCGAAGCGCGGCGCTCCACCGCCAGCAATACACCAACGGGGTTAAGACCGATCTCACCCATGCGCTTCAGTTCGCCACCCAGCCGCGCCACATCGCCGCCCAGCACGGCGTTGACGATGGGATTAAGCCCGTCATCCTCGGTGGTAGCGCCAATGGCGGCGAAGGAGGCCATATCGGCGTCACGCGGCCTTTCCGGGCTGGCGTCGAGAAAAAGTGCCAGTTTGGTGACTTCGGACTGAGCAAGGCGCGTATCCAGCCCGCTGGCGGCGGCGATTCGCTCGGCAAGGTCATTGGCCATGCGCAGACCCGCCGCGCTGGCCATGCCGCGTACCGATGCGGTGACGGAACGCAGATCGGGCGGATAGAACATGGCCACCACGGCGTCGTCGCGCTTTTCCAGCAGCTTCGCGCATTTGCCCTTGTCGGTGGCGCCAGGTGCCTGAACGATCACCGGCCAGAGCCGCTCGCCGCCCACCAGCACCTCCAGCGCATCATGCGCCTCATCGCCCGAGGCGCGGACCCAGAGGTAGCGCCGGTCTCCGAACAAAGAGGTGGAACGAGCCTCGTCCCCCAGCCGCGCGGTGTCGCGGCGCAGCTCCGCGCCGGTGAACTCCACCCTTTCGCCGGGGTCGGGCAGCAGGTGCAGGATGCGCGTGGCGGCATCCTGCACGCTCGCTTCATCCGAACCGCAGAAGAAGAACACGCTGCAATCACGCACCGCGCGGGCGGCTTGAGCAGGAAAATCCTTCTGCGTCAGCTTCATCGCGCGCTCAGCGCTTGGGGTCTGAAGCGTTGTTGGCGGGCTTGGGATCAGCCTCGATATCGCCCTTGCGCAGCCGCACCGCCAGCGAGGTGACGATACGATCGGCCACCACGCGGGTCAGGTTCTCCAAAGCGCTCTGCTCGGCGGCCACGGTGGCATATTCGCTGGAAACCACATCGATGCCCGCATCCGAACCGGCGGTGGCATCGAGCAGGATCTCGCCCGTGGCGGTGTCCACCAGCTGATAGCGCGCGCGCAGGGTGCGCCTTTCGCGGCCCACCGAATCGTTGGCCAGCAGGCCAAGGCCCTCCAGCTTGTCATCCAGCCGCACATCGAGGCGGAAGCGCTTGGCGCCCTCACGGTTGCCGGTGGGGTGCATCCGGTCCTCAAGCGCGTTGCGCATCAGCCAGCCCTTCTGCCCCGGAATCGCCGGCACATCGACATCGTCGAGCCCCTGCGAGACCGCCGCATGGCTGCCCCCCTCATAGAGCGGATGCAGCCCGCAGCCGCTAAGCAGCGGCGCGGCGATCAGGGCGAGAGCCAGAAAGCGCTTCATAAGGTTCAGGCCACCAGATTGACGAGACGGTCGGGCACCACGATCACCTTCTTGATCTCGGCGCCTTCCAGCGCACGCTGCACCTTTTCCGACGCCCGCGCCAGCCTTTCCAGCTCCTCCTTGGAGGTGCCCTTGGCGACGGTGACGGTGTCGCGCAGCTTGCCCTTGACCTGAATGGCCACGGTGACCTCATCATCGACCAGCAGCGCCGGATCGACTTCGGGCCAGGCGGCATCGGCAATCAGGCCCTCGCCAATCTTGGCCCAGGCCTCTTCGGCCAGATGCGGCATCATCGGGGCGATCAGCAGCAGCACGGCCTTGATGCCATTGTTGCGGCTGGCGCTGGGCGCCGCCTTTTCCACCGCGCCGGTCAGCTCGTAGATGCGCGCCACGGCCTTGTTGAAGCCCAGCGATTCAATGTCCTGCGCGGCGGCATGGACGGTCTGGTGGATCTTGCGCTCCACCGCCTTGTCCTCGCCCGAGGCGCTGGCGTCATACTGGCCGAACAGTCGCCACAGGCGCTGCACGAAGCGGGCGCAGCCCTCGATGCCGGCCTCGCTCCAGGGCAGATCGCGCTCGGGCGGGCTGTCGGAGAGCATGAACCAGCGGATCGCATCGGCGCCGTAAGTGGCGACGATCTCATCGGGATCGACCACGTTCTTCTTCGACTTCGACATCTTGATGACGCGGCCAATCTCCACCGCGCCGCCATCGGATTTCAGCGTGGCGCCCTCGCCGCTGCGCTCCACCTCGCGGGGGCTGAACCACACGGGCTGGCCATTGGCGGGATCGACGCGGCTGTAGGTCTCATGCGTCACCATGCCCTGCGTGAACAGGCTGGCGAAGGGCTCCTTCACCTCGATCTTGCTGATGCGCGAGAGGGCGCGAGTCCAGAAACGGGCGTAGAGCAGATGCAGGATCGCATGCTCGATACCGCCGATATACTGGCCGACCGGCAACCAGCGGGCGATCTCGGCCGGATCGAAGGGCGCATCGCTCGGCTGGCTGGCGAAGCGCAGGAAGTACCAGCTGGAGTCCACGAAGGTGTCCAGCGTATCGGTCTCGCGCCGCGCCGCATGGCCGCATTGCGGGCAATCGACATGCTTCCAGGTGGCGTGACGCGCCAGCGGATTGCCGGGCGTGGCGAAATCCACATCCTCGGGCAGCACCACGGGCAGCTGCTTCTTGGGCACGGGGACCACGCCGCAGATCTCGCAATGGATGAAGGGGATCGGCGTGCCCCAATAGCGCTGGCGCGAAACGCCCCAGTCGCGCAGGCGCCACACAGTCTTGCCCTCGCCCGAGCCATTGGCCTCGATGCGCGCGATGATCGCCTTCTTGGCTTCGGCCACCGACAGGCCGTTGAGGAAGTCCGAGTTCACCAGAATGCCGTCACCGGCCTCGGCTTCCTTACCGAAGGGCTTGTCGGCCTCCTCGGCCCTGGCGGCGACGACGCGCAGGATCGGCAGGCTGTATTTGGTGGCGAATTCGAAATCGCGCTGGTCATGGCCCGGCACGGCCATCACGGCGCCGGTGCCATATTCCATCAGCACGAAATTGGCGATGAAGACCGGCAGCTCGGCCCCGGTGAAGGGATGGCGCGCGGTGATGCCGGTGTCGAAGCCCAGCTTTTCGGCGGTTTCCAGCTCGGCGGCGGTGGTGCCGCCCTGCTTGCACAGCTCGATGAAGGCGGCGGCTTCGGCATTATGCTCGGCCACGCCCTGCGCCACCGGGTGATCGGCGGCCACGGCGACAAAGCTGGCGCCAAAGATTGTGTCCGGGCGGGTGGTGTAAACATCCAGCCCGGCGCCATTCGAGAGGTGGAAGCTGAACTGCAGGCCCTGCGATTTGCCGATCCAGTTCTCCTGCATCAGCTTCACCTTCTCGGGCCAATGCTCCAGCGAGCCCAGACCTTCGAGCAGTTCATCGGCGAAATCAGTGATCTTCAGGAACCACTGCGACAGCTTGCGCTTCTCGACCATCGCGCCGCTGCGCCAGCCGCGCCCGTCGATCACCTGTTCGTTGGCCAGCACGGTCTGGTCGATCGGGTCCCAGTTGACCGTCGATTCCTTGCGGTAGACCAAACCAGCAGCGTAGAGATCGAGGAACAGCGCCTGCTCCTGCCCGTAATAGTCGGGCTCACAGGTCGCCAGCTCGCGGCTCCAGTCGAGCGCGAAGCCCAGGCGCTTCAACTGCGCCTTCATGTTGGCGATGTTGTCGCGGGTCCAACCGCCGGGGTGGACGCCCTTTTCCATGGCGGCATTCTCGGCGGGCATGCCGAAAGCATCCCAGCCCATGGGGTGCAGCACCTCGAAGCCCTGCATCCGCTTGTAACGGGCCAGCACATCGCCCATCGTGTAGTTGCGCACATGGCCGATATGGATGCGCCCCGAAGGATAGGGAAACATCTCAAGCACATAGCTGCGCGGCTTGGGCGAGCTGTCGTCGGCCTTGAAGGACTGGGCCTCGTCCCACACGCGCTGCCAATGGGTGTCAGCGGTGTTGGCTTCGAAACGCTCGCTCATGGTAACTGCTTCTTCCTTCATGCCGCCCGCCCCTTTCCGCCTCACGCGAAACAGCGACGGGCGGGGAAGAGGCGGTAACCGGCGAAATTACTGCTGAATGGTGCCACGGCGCAGATCGCGCGCCTTGGTCAGGATCACATCTTCCAGCTGCTGCACGGTGGCGGCCTTCACCGGCGCATCCACCCAGGCCCCGCCCTGGTTGACCTGACGGCTGGCGGCCACGCGCAGCGCGTCAGACCGCAGATCCTTGTCCAGAATGGTCACGGTGACCTTCATGCGCTCACCGGGGTTGCTGGGGTTGGAATACCAGTCGGTCACGATCACGCCGCCATTGCTGTCGGTCTGCACCAGCGGCATGAAGCTGAGCACGTCGAGGCTGGCGCGCCACAGGAAGCTGTTGACGCCGATCGTCGTCACATTCGTGGGCGGCAGGGCCAGACGGCCCGGACGGGCACGGTGATGCTTGATATGCAGCGGACCATGGCTGCAACCAGCCAGCGCCAGAACGCCCAGCGCCACAACTGCGGCGCGCAGGCCCGCACGCGACGCGCGACCAGCTTTCTTCACTTCCACCAATCCCGTCGTCATACCAAATCCTTGCAACCGGCCGTAGACCCGCCCGCCATACATGCCGAACGCGCCGACATTTGCGTCATGTCAGCGCGCAGGCGTTCTGGCCTCTATAGCTGCCCCCGCCCCGGCGGCAAGCCCCGGCAGCGGGGGCCGCACCGCCTTCTCGCCTTTCCAGCCGTGAACCTGTGCTGAATATCGGCCCTGTGGACCTTTCCCGGCCATCATGGGTTCAGCTTGGCGATGCCATGATGTGCAGCTATAGCGCAGATCTACGGCATCGCGCGCAGCACGCGCTTTTACGTTCAAGATTCGCCTTTCGTTTTCATGAAAGAAGGTTCGGGCCCCTCGTCCATGGCCACCATGCAGACACGACTCCCCGCAGGCAGCAGGCTGGAGGGCAACAGCTCGTCTCCCGCGCTGGTGATGGGCATCGCCGTCTTCGTGCTGGCGCTGCCCAGCGCCGTGCTGGCCTATTCCAGCAAGCTGGAAGCCGCCCTGCCCGGCCTGGGCATCAACCAGAGCGTGCTGAAACAGAGCGGCGGCGGCTTTGCCCCGGCGCAGACCGACCCGCATCTGACCCGTGCGCTGGCATCGCGTTCCGGCGGCCCGCCGCTGTTCCGTTATACGCCCGCAGGCCTCTCCGCCCGCCCCGACCGCTCGGTGACGGTGGCGGTGCGCGTGGATGAAGCCACCGCCCATGCCATCGTGGTGCGCGGGCCCGCCATCCGCAGCCCGGCCTATTCCGCGCCCACGCCGCCGGTGCTGCATCTGGCCTCCACCGCCTACAATCTGGGTCTGGCGCATGGCTATCAGGGCTTCACCCCGGCCAGCGCCAATTTCACCCTGCCCAAGGATCTGCCCAAGGATATCGCGCGCGATTCCCGGCGCGGCGCCGAGATGCCCGACCTCTCCGCCTATACGCAGGCGGACAATTCGGCGGCGGCCACCGTCTCGCGTCTGGCCCCTCACGTGCAGCTGGACGACAAGGAGCGGGCCGGGCGCGCGCCCCGCACGCTGGAAACGCTTGGCGAGCAGAGCGTGGATGTCGGCGGCAGCTACCGCGTCTCCCGCAATTTCGATGTGACAGCAGGCGTGCGCTACTCGCAGGATCGCGACCGGATAAAAAGCATGTCGCCCGACGGCAAGTCTGACAGCCAGGCCGTCTATGTCGGAACGCAATTCCGGTTTTAAAACAAACCGGATGGGAACACACATCCCCATGCTGCAGGTGCGAAGTTCTTTATTTTGCACTGCAATGTCAAATAGTTGCAATATTCAACAATTTGTTTCCCGGCGTGAATCGGTTATTGATTCACCGCGCCACTGATCTAGGATCACAGATGAGGCGACCCTCTGTCGCCCGCCCGCCCACCTCACTCGCCCTGGGCCGGGACGTCGATCACGCTTCACGCATTGGGAGACTTTATGACCAGAATCGCCATCGTCACGGGCGGCACGCGCGGCATCGGCAAGGCAATCAGCCTCGCGCTCAAGGATCTGGGTTACACGGTCGCAGCCAATTACGCAGGCAATGACGAGAAGGCCAAGGCCTTCACCGACGCCACCGGCATCGCGGCTTACAAATGGGACGTGGGCGATCATGACGCCACGCTGGAAGGCGTGAAGAAGGTGGAGGCCGACCTCGGCCCCGTCGATGTGGTGGTCAACAACGCCGGCATCACCCGCGACGCCGTGCTGCACAAGATGAGCTTCGACGACTGGAACGAGGTGATGCGCATCAACCTCGGCGGTTGCTTCAACATGGCCAAGGCCACCTTCCCCGGCATGCGTGATCGCAAATGGGGCCGCATCGTCAACATCGGCTCGATCAACGGTCAGGCCGGGCAGTACGGTCAGGTCAACTATGCCGCTGCCAAATCGGGCATCCATGGCTTCACCAAGGCCCTAGCGCAGGAAGGCGCCAAGTTCGGCGTCACCGTCAACGCCATCGCGCCGGGCTATATCGACACCGATATGGTTGCCGCCGTGCCTGAGGCCGTGCTGGAAAAGATCGTCGCCAAGATTCCGGTTGGGCGTCTGGGGCAGGCCAAGGAAATCGCGCGCGCCGTGGCGTTCCTCTGCGCCGAGGATGCCGGGTTCGTGACCGGCTCCACCCTGTCGCTCAATGGCGGGCAGCATATGTATTAAGGGGTCAAAAGGGTTAAGTGCGAGGGTCATCACCCTCGCGCTCCCTTTACATGTCTGCGTTGCGCATCGGGTTCGGCCATAGAGCCAGGTCGCTGCGCCGCAGGCATAAACGATAGGAAAGGCGCCGGGGCTTCCTGCCTGCGGCGCCTTTTCGCTGCGCTGGTGGAGAGTTCGCGCACCACGATAGGGCACAACCGCCCTTGCGTCGGAAGACGGCATGGGAGCGCGAGGGGGTAACCCCCTCGCATTTTCCTTAATTTCTGAAAAAATCAGGCCAGCGCGGAAAATGTGGGAGCTTCCGCGCTGGCCCTCCGTCTAAGTCTGCGGCTTCAGGCGTGCGCGGCCAGCCCGGCAAAGGCCAGGGCGGCGGCGCAACCCAGCACGACAGCAGCGCGCAGGCCCTCGATCAGGGCGTCGGCGTTGAGGCGTGAGAGGTTGAAGCTCATGGGATCACCATGGGCCTCGACCTGATAAGAAAGCGTTAAATGCGCGGCATCTGCTGGCTGGAGCAGTGGAAGGAGCCGCCGCCCGCCAGAATCGCATCGGCCATGATGCCCACCGTGTCGCGGCCGGGGAAGAGTTCCGCGATGGCGGCCACGCCGTCCGCGTCATGCGGCGTGCCGTAGATGGGCACCACAACAAGGCGCGAGGTGATGGCGAAGTTCATATAGCTGGCGGGCTCGATGCGGCCATCGCGCTCGACGCGGCCCGGCGAGGGGATGCTCTTCACCACCACGCCGGCGCCTTCCGCGCGGGCGCGGGCATCGGCGTAGATATGGGCGTTGGGGTCATTCTCGCCGGTGGCCTTGGGCAGGGCCAGCACATTGTGGGCCACGAAGCGGGCAAGGTTGTCGACATGGCCGTCGGTGTGATCGTTGATCAGGCCTTCGCCCAGCCACAGCACGCGGTTGAAGCCGAGGTCACGCTGCAGGCGCATTTCAAGGTCTTCGCGCGACAGATGCGGGTTGCGATTGGGGTTGAGCAGGCACTGCTCGGTGGTGACGACCAGACCGGTGCCGTCCGCATCGATGGCGCCGCCTTCAAGGATCCAGTCGGCGGTTTCGATCTCCAGCCCGGCGTCGGCGGCGATTTCGGCGCCGATGGTCTGGTCGCCGTCCATCAGATATTTGCCGCCCCAGCCGTTGAAGCCAAAGCGCTTGGCGATGCGGCCGCCAGCGGAATTGGTCATCACCAGCGGGCCGGTGTCACGCAGCCAGACGTCGCCATAGGTGCGGCGCTCGATCTGCACCTTTTCGCTGCACAGGGCGCGGGCGCGGGCCTCATTGGCCTCGTTGCGGACCAGCAGGCGGACCTGCTGGCCGCTTTCGGCCACCGCGCTGGCGAAGGCCGCCATCTGCACCTGGGCCTGCTCAAGGAAGCCGGGCCATTCATCGCCATCATGCGGGAAGCCGATCCACAGCCAGTCCTGCATGTGCCATTCGGGGGGGAAGCGCCATTGGGTCATGGGCGGGCCCATAGCCGCTGATCGCATCCCATGCCAGACCCTTGCACGTGGAGACAGGGCGGAGCATGAACCGGGCAAAGCGATTGAGAGTGGATGCGTGAATGCCTGAATTTTCCCCTGACTGGACCGGCGCCCTTGAGCGCGCCCAAGCCTTCAGCCCCTTTCTTTCCCGCGCCTTGGACCGCCTGCCCGATATTGCCGCGCTGCTTGAAGCCGGAGATGGCGAAGGCGCTCTGGCGGCGGCGGCACTGGCCGGAGAAGGCGCGCCCGATGTGCCGGCAGCGCTACGGCGGCGGCGGCTGGCGACGGCCCTGGCGTTGGGAATCGGCGATCTGGCCGGAGCGTTCCCGCTGGCCCGGGTGACGGGGGAGCTATCCGCTCTGGCCGACCTGTCGCTGGATGCGGCGATCAACCATGCGATCACCACCCGCGTGCCCGATGCGCGGCCTGCGGGCATGTTCGCGCTGGCGCTGGGCAAGCATGGCGCGAAGGAACTGAACTATTCCTCCGATATCGATCCGATTCTGCTCTTCGATCCCGAGACCCTGCCCCGCCGCCCGCGTGAAGACCCCGGCGAGGCGGCGCAGAATTATGCGCGGCAGATCGTGCGCATCCTCTCGCATATGGATGGCGAGGGTTATGTCTTCCGTGTCGATCTGCGGCTGCGCCCGGCCAGCGAGGTCAGCCCGCTGGCGATCTCCGCCGATGCCGCGCTCAGCCATTATGAGAGCAGCGCGCTGGCGTGGGAGCGCGCCGCCTTTATCCGCGCGCGCTCGGCCTCGGGCGATGTGCCGCTGGGCGAGCAGTTTCTGGCGCAAATCCGCCCCTTCGTCTGGCGCAAGAGCCTCGATTTCGGCGCCATTGCCGAGATCGGCCGCCTCACCCGCCGCATCCGCGCCGAACATGGCAAGGTTTCGATCGTGGGCCCCGGCTTCGATCTGAAGCGCGCGCGCGGCGGCATCCGCGAGGTGGAGTTCTTCGCGCAGGGCCATCAGCTGATTCACGGCGGCCGCAATCCCGCGCTGCGGGAAAGGGGCACGCGCGCGGCGCTGGATGCTCTGGCGGCGGCGGGGATCATCGATTCGGGCGATGCACAAATTCTGGGCGATTCTTATGATCGCCTGCGCACCATCGAGCATCGCCTGCAGATGGTCAGCGATCTGCAGACCCATGCCCTGCCGCGCGATATGGCCGCCATCGATGCCGTGGCAAAGCTGGATGGCCTGCCCGATGGCGCGGCGCTGATCGCGGAACTGCGCGACATCACCGAAACCGTCGGCACCCGCTACGATGCCCTGATCGAGGCGGGCAGCCCGGTTGGCCGAGGCCTCGGCGGTGGCGGCGGCGCGGTGGAGGCCCCCATCGGTCTGGCGCTGGAATCCAGCCTTGCCGCGCTGGGCTTCAGCGATCCGGCAGGCCTCGCCGCGCGGATCGACGGCTGGCGCGGCGGGACGATGCGCGCCCTGCGCTCCGAGGCCGCGCTGGCGGCGCTCGATGCGGTGCAGCCGCGTTTGCTCTCCGCTCTGGCCAAGGCGCCTGAGCCCGACAAGGCCTTTAACCGCTGGGAGCGCCTGATCGCCAGCCTGCCCAGCGCGGTCAATCTCTTCCGCCTGCTGGAGGCGCGGCCCGCCCTGCTCGATGCGCTGGCGCGGATTCTGGCGCTGGCCCCGCCGCTGGCCGAGGAGCTGGCGCGCCGCGCCGATCTGCTCGACACGCTGATCGATGCCAGCGCGCTCAACCTGCCCGGCGGGGTGGACTCGCTGATCGCCGACTTCTCCTCCAGCGAGGCGGGCGACGATTACCAGCGCATCCTCGACCGCGTGCGCCGCAAGGTGGGCGAGCGCCGCTTCGCGCTTGGCGTGCAGCTGATCGAGGGCGCGCATGATCCCTTCGCCATCGCCGCCTCGCTCTCCCATGTAGCGCAGGCCGCGATTCAGGTGCTGGCCGACGCCACCATCGCCGAGTTCGAGGCTGTCCATGGCCGCATCGCCGGGGCCGAACTGGTGATTCTCGGCCTTGGCCGTCTGGGCGGCGAGGCACTGACTCACGCCAGCGATCTCGACATCGTCTATCTCTTCACCGGCGATTATGCCGCCGAAAGCGACGGGCGCCGCCCACTGGGCGCCACGCTCTATTTCAACCGGCTGGCGCAGCGGATCAGCGCGGCGCTCTCCGTGCCCACGGCGGAAGGCGCGCTCTATGAGGTGGACACCCGCCTGCGCCCGCAAGGCACCCAAGGCCCGCTCGCCGTCAGCTTCGAGAGTTTCGCGATCTATCAGCGCGAACAGGCCTGGACCTGGGAGCATATGGCCCTGTGTCGCGCCCGGCCATTGTTCGGATCGGACGAAGCGCGCGCAAGGCTTTCCGGCATCATCCATGGCGTGCTGACCCGCCCGCCCGCGCCGACGCTGACCGCCGATATTCTGGCGATGCGCCAGAAGATGGCCGAGCACAAGCAGCCGCGCGGGCCCGTCGATATGAAGCTGCTGCGCGGCGGTCTGGTCGATGTGGAGTTCCTGATCCACACGCTGCAATTGCGGGAGGGCAAGGCCCTGACGCCGCGCCTTGGCGAGGCGTTGGCCGGGCTGATCGAGGCCGGCCTGCTGCCCCCCGAACTGGCGCAGGCCCATGCCGCCATGGCGCGGCTGCTGGTGGCCTCTCGCCTGATCGCGCCGGATGCCCAGCTCCCCGGCGAGGCCGCCCGCATGGCGCTTGCCACAGCCTGCAACCTGCGCGATTGGCAGGCGTTGACCGAAGCCATGCAACAGGCGCGCAGCGACACCGCCGCCGCCTGGCGCGGCATCTTTGGCGAAACTCTGGAGATCGAACCCCATGACTGATCTGCCCGGCCCCGGCGACGCCTTCCCCGATATCGCCCTGACCGCCCCCGATGGCTCCACCCTGCGTCCCTCGGATTTCGCCGGACGCAAGCTGGTCGTCTTCTTCTACCCCAAGGACGATACCCCCGGCTGCACCACCGAGAACAAGGATTTCTCGGAGCTGGCCGCCCAGTTCGAGGCGGCGGGCGCGGCGCTGCTGGGCGTTTCCAAGGATCCGCCCAAGAAGCATGTGAAGTTCGCCGAAAAGCACGGGCTGACGGCGCCTCTGGCCAGCGATGCGGAAGAGGGCGGCTTGTCCGATGCGCTGGGGATCTGGACCGAGAAGGTGAACTATGGCCGCACCTATATGGGCATGGTTCGCACCACCTATCTGGTAGGGTCTGATGGCCGGATCGAGCAGGTCTGGAACAAGGTGAAGGTCAAAGGCCATGCGGAAGAAGTTTTGAAGGCCGTGCAGGGGAAGTAAGAAGGGAAGATGCGAGGGGGTTACCCCCTCGCGCTCCCTTTACGTCTCCCGACGATGCGGTCGTGGTTCCGCATCGTGGCGTCCAGCCTCTCCACCTGCACCGCCAAAGCGCCGCAGGCAGGCATGATTTGAACGCCGGACTGCGCTGGTGATTGAAAGCCTGCGGCGCGGCAATCCGGGCGCAAGGCCGAACCCGATGCGCAACGTAGACAGTAAAGGGAGCGCGAGGGTGATGACCCTCGCATCTTTCTTTTCCTGTTTCTTCCCTCTACCCGCAAAACCATGACTCAACCCACTCTAGGCGATGCGATCCACGCCGCCCTGTCCACCGCCGACCCGCGCGCCAAATTGATGGCGACGCGCAAGGTGGCGCGCGACTGGCGCCTGGGGCGGCTGGCGTTCGAGTTTCCAAACGCAATGCCGGAACGCCCGGCCCGGCCTGACCAGCCCGAACTGCTGCCCCCGGGCCGCATGCCCAAGCGCCGCAAGGGCGGGTCCGAAAAGGGCCGGATCGCGCTGTGGCACGCCATTGCGCATATCGAATTTGTGGCGATCGATCTGGCTCTGGATATGGCGGGCCGGTTCGGCGCGCAGATGGGCGAGGCCTTCACCTCAGACTTTCTGCGCGTGGCCGCTGACGAAGCGCTGCATTTCGCGATCATCCAGCGCCATCTGGCCAGCATGGGCGCGACCTATGGCGATCTGCCCGCGCATGATGGCCTGTGGGAAGCGGCGGATGCCACGCGGCACGATGTTGCGGCGCGGCTGGCGGTGGTGCCGATGGTGCTTGAAGCGCGTGGGCTGGATGTGACTCCGGCGACGCTGGAGCGCGTGGCGGCCAGCGGCGATTTGACCGGCGCGCGCATCCTTACACGTATTCTTGCGGATGAAATTCGCCATGTGCGCTGTGGGGTGATTCACCTCAAGGCATGGTGCGACGCACAAGGCATGGGGCTCGAATCATGCTGGCAGATGCTGGTTGGGCGCTATTTCCGGGGTTCCGTTAAGCCACCGTTCAACGACTCGGCGCGCGATGCTGCCGGTTTACCGCGCGAAATGTATATGGCGCTTGCGGTTTAGGAATCGGTCACGCTAACCATACAAACGAGTTGGCGGGGGGTTCCGACCAAACTCCAAGAAACAGCGCCGCAGGTGTTCGGCTTGCGGTATGGGTCATTTTTGTCGCGCCAAACGGGATCGGCGTGCCAAAGCAGTTCAAGGTGTGTGACGGGTGATCGCTAAAATGGTTCTCAAGACGATGCGTTCTGGCGCGCTTACCGCCGCCTCCATCGCATCTCTGCTGGCGACGCCCGCCTTGGCCAACAGCGCCAACGCCGATATCGCCGCTCCCCTCCGCACCGCACAGCCCGTCACGGCTCAGGCCGACAAGGGCGACACCGAATTCCGCCAGCTCTTCGCCAGCTGGCGCCAGATGGACCGCAGCGGCCAGACCACCGAATTCGCCCGCCCCGCCGTCGCCACCTCGACCTCGATCCCCGGTTTCGGCAGCAACAACCTTGTCGGCATGAACCACAAGGTTTCGATCCCCTCGCGCATGCCCGTCGACAATCTGCGCATGACCAGCAACTTTGGCCTGCGCTGGCACCCCGTTCTGGGCGGTCGCCGCGCTCACACCGGCGTCGATCTGGCCAACCCCGTCGGCACCCCCGTTCACGCCACGGCTGACGGCGTTGTGGGCCGCGCCGACTGGTTCGGCGGCTATGGCCTGTGCATCGATCTGGAGCATGGCGGCTCGATCGAAACGCGCTATGGCCACCTTTCGCGCCTGAACGTGGTGGCCGGGCAGGCCGTTCACAAGGGCGATATCATTGGTTTCGTGGGCACCACCGGTCGCTCGACCGGCCCCCACCTGCATTACGAAGTGCGCGTCGAAGGTTCTGCCGTGAACCCGATCCCCTTCATGCAGGGCGGCGTGGCCGACATGACCACGCTGGCCTCCGCCGAGAAGATCGCGGACCATGGCGCTCACGACGAAGCTGACGACGAATAAAACGGCCTGAGAAGGGGCAAGAGCCCCCAAGGCAACAGCATCTTGGAGAGGATGCGGCAAAGAGCGGCTGGAAACAGTCGCTCTTTGTTTTTGTGGGGTTCTCAAGAAGGGAAAATGCGAGGGTCATAACCCTCGCGCTCCCTTTAATGTCCTCGGCGCGCTTCGGGTTCGGCCACAGAACTAATGTCGCTGCGCCGCAGGCTTGAAAATCCCCGGCACAGCCCTCCGCAACGATTCCACTGCCTGCGGCGCCTTGTGCAGGTGGAGAAGCTGGGCGCCACCGCTTCGGCGCCCCTACCCTCTCGTCGGAAGACGTTATGGGAGCGCGAGGGGGTAACCCCCTCGCATTTTCTTACTTCCCTTCAACCGTCCTTTTTAACGGAACCCCAAAACCAAAAAGGGGAGCCGAAGCCCCCCCTTTTCCGTATCGATGCTGCAAAGCCGAAAGGGCGATTACAGCCCCAGCAACCGCTTCGCCACAGCGCGGACCTCATCGGCCATATCCGGGCGCTCAAGGGCCAGAGCCAGCGTCGCCTCGACAAAGCCCGTCTTCGAACCGCAGTCGTAGCGCTTGCCGCCGAAGGTCACGGCATGGAAGGCCTGGTTACCGATCAGCTTGGCCATGGCGTCGGTCAGCTGGATCTCGCCGCCCGCGCCCTTTTCCTGCGTGGTGAGGATGTCGATCACCTCGGGCTGCAGGATGTAGCGGCCCGAAACGATCAGGTTCGAGGGCGCCTCTTCCTTCTTGGGCTTCTCGACGAGGCCCTTCACCTCGGTCAGCGCGCCATCGAAGCCTTCGGGCTTGGCGCCCGGGGCGATCACGCCATAGGAGGACACCTCGTCATGCGGCACTTCCAGCACGCTGACGAAGTTGCCGCCGACCTTGTTATAGGCATCGACCATCTGCTTCATGCAGCCCGGCTCGCCGATCATCAGCTCGTCGGGCAGGAAGATGGCGAAGGGATCGTTGCCGATGATGGCGCGCGCGCACCAGATGGCATGGCCCAGGCCCAGCGGCACCTGCTGGCGCACGGTGACGAGGTTGCCCGGCTGAATGCGCGAAGGCTCCAGCGGCGTCAGCGACTTGCCGCGACCGGTCATGGTGGCTTCGAGTTCGAAAGCGGTATCGAAATGCTCGACGATGGCGGTCTTGCCGCGGCCGGTCACGAAGATCAGTTGCTCGATGCCCGCCTCGCGCGCCTCATCGACGGCGTATTGGATCAGCGGGCGATCGATGATCGGCAGCATTTCCTTCGGGATTGCCTTGGTGGCGGGAAGAAAGCGCGTGCCCAGTCCTGCGACCGGAAAAACGGCTTTGCGTACGGGCTTGATCGATGCTTGGCTGGTCATGAAACCCCTGCTGCCACATGAATGTGTATTACGTGTTAAATCGGATGCTGCGATGCAGCGCAAGCATTTCAGCGCGAAGATGTGTCTGGCTTGCGATGGTTGTTGGGCATTTGCGGGCGGCAAGCAAACAAGCTAAAGGGCCGAAATGGACAAGATCATCATTCACGGGCAAAAACGCCTGTCGGGCGCGGTGCCCGTTTCGGGCGCCAAGAATTCGGCTCTGACCCTGCTGCCCTGCGCGCTGCTGACGGACGAACCGCTGACGCTGCGCAATCTGCCGCGTCTGGCGGACATCGATTCGTTCCAGCATCTGCTGAACCAGTTCGGTGTCTCCACCACCATCGCGGGCAGCCGCCCCGAGGATTTCGGGCGGGTGATGACCCTGGCCGCCACGCGCCTGACCGCCACCACCGCGCCCTATGAGCTGGTCCGCAAGATGCGCGCCTCGATTCTGGTGCTGGGCCCGCTGCTGGCCCGCGCCGGTGAGGCGACGGTTTCGCTGCCCGGTGGCTGCGCCATCGGCAACCGCCCCATCGATTTGCACCTGAAAGCGCTGGAAGCCTTTGGCGCGACGATCGAATTGACCGCCGGCTACGTCCGCGCGATCGCCCCCGATGGCGGGTTGCCCGGCGGGCGCTACACCTTCCCCGTGGTCTCCGTGGGCGCCACCGAGAACGCGCTGATGGCCGCCGCGCTGGCCAGCGGCACCTGCATCCTGCACAATGCCGCGCGTGAGCCCGAGATCGTCGACCTCTGCAACCTGCTGGTCGCCATGGGCGCGCAGATCGAGGGCATCGGCAGCTCGGACCTCACCATCCATGGTGTCAGCCGCCTGCATGGCGCAACCTATATGGTGATGCCGGACCGCATCGAGGCCGGCTCCTACGCCTGCGCCGCCGCCATCACCGGCGGTGAGGTGGAGCTGAAGGGCGCCCGCATCGAGGAGATGGAAAGCACCCTTCAGGCCCTGCGCGATGCCGGCGTGCATGTCGAGGGCGTGGCCGGGGGCATCAAGGTCGCCGCCGATGGTCCGCTGCGGCCCGTTACGCTTTCCACCGCGCCCTATCCCGGCTTCGCCACCGATATGCAGGCGCAGCTGATGGCCATGCTCTGCCGCGCCGAAGGCACCAGCGTGCTGACCGAGACCATCTTCGAGAATCGCTACATGCATGTGCCCGAACTGGCCCGCATGGGCGCCAACATCTCGACGCAGGGCCGCACCGCCATCGTGCAGGGCGTGCCCAAGCTGACCGGTGCCCAGGTGATGGCCACCGATCTGCGCGCCTCCATGAGCCTGATCATCGCCGGCCTCGCCGCCGAGGGCGAGACGCAGGTGTCGCGCATCTATCACCTTGATCGCGGTTATGAGCGGTTGGAGGAGAAGCTGGCCCTGCTCGGCGCGGATATCGAGCGGGTTGGCAGCGATTAAGGGATAAAAGGATCAGTGCGAGGGTCATAACCCTCGCGCTCCCTTTCATGTCTGCGTTGCGCCAAGGGTTCGGCCGAAGCGCTGAGGTCGCTGCGCCGCAGGCTTTCAAACGAGATAAAGGCGCCGGGGGCTTCATGCCTGCGGCGCCTTTTCGTTACGCAGGTGGAGAGGCTGGGCGCGCCAATCGTATGCCGCTGCCCTCTCGTCGGAAGACGTTATGGGAGCGCGAGGGGGTAACCCCCTCGCACCTTAATAATCCTCAAACCGTTATCGACGATAATAACGGCAACGCTTCTTGGCCGTCATCGAACGGTCGATGGCGCGGCCACCCAGAGCGCCCGCTGCCGCGCCAACCAGCGGCCCGGCCACACCACCGCCGATCACCTTGCCGCCCACCACGGCGCCAGCCACGCCGCCCGCGACCAGACCGGTGGTGCCGCTCGAATGGCGGCAGACCTTGTAGACGCGCTGGCGGTGCGCTGGGCGCGCATCGGCGTCCGTGGCAAGGACGGGCAGGATCAGCACGGCGGCGGCAAGGGCGGGAACCAGAGACTTCATGGGGTTTCTCCTCCTCAAAAATATCGTGCGGGGCGAATGCTTTGTGAGGCAACGCCTGATGAGGCGCTATGTGCCGTCGATCAACTGAACGGGGTTGAAATCAGGCACGGCGCTATCGCTCATCTTCGCAACGGCGCGTTGCGCCAGCCACAGGCGCACGGCTCCGGCGAGGCCGGGGGGTCGGGGCGCGGCGATGCGTTCGGCATCGATGCGGGCGACCAGAGCGTTGAGGGGCAGGCCCAGATCATGGGCTTCGCGGCGCAGCCATTCCCAGAACAGGGGCTCGAGGCTGATCGAGGTCTTGTGCCCGGCAATCTCGACCGAGCGCTTCACCGGCGGATGATAGGGCGTGGTCATCGCGTTAAATTGTAGCAGGAACCATAGCGACGGAAAGCGACATAATGTTGCTGCCGAAGAGCCGTGGTGCAACAATGGGGAACCGCTGCCTTTTCGTCGGGAGACGTCATGGGAGCGCGAGGGGGTAACCCCCTCGCACCTTCCCTTAAACGCTTTAAATCAGCGAAATATCCGGAGCATCTTCCTGCTTCATGCCCACCAGATTGTATCCGGCGTCGACATGATGGATCTCGCCGGTCACGCCCGAGGCCAGATCCGACAGGAAATACAGCGCCGATCCACCCACATCCTCGATCGTCACATTGCGACGCAGCGGCGAGTTCAGCTCATTCCACTTCATGATGTAGGAGAAATCGCCGATGCCGCGCGCGGCCAGCGTCTGGATCGGCCCGGCGGAAATCGCGTTGACGCGGATGTTCTCCGGCCCGCAATCATTGGCCAGATACTTCACGCTGGTTTCCAGAGCGGCCTTGGCCACGCCCATCACATTGTAGTGGGGCACGACCTTCTCGGCGCCGTAATAGGTCAGCGTCAGGATCGAGCCGCCATTGGGCATCATCTCACGCGCGCGCTTGGTCACGGCGACCAGCGAGTAGGCCGAGATGTTCATCGTCATCAGGAAGTTGTCGAGCGTGGTGTCATAGTAACGCCCGCGCAGCTGGGTCTTGTCCGAGAAGCCGATGGCGTGGACGACGAAATCGATCGTCTCCCAGCGGGCCTTCAGCTCGTCGAAGGCCGTGTCCAGCGCGTCCATGTCGGCCACGTCGCAATCGATCAGGAAATCGCTGCCCAGCTGTTCGGCCAGCGGGCGCACGCGCTTGGCCAGGGCATCGCCCTGGTAGGAGAAGGCCAGATCGGCCCCTTGTTCGTGCAGCTTCTTGGCGATGCCCCATGCCAGCGACTTGTCATTGGCCAGCCCCATGATCAGGCCGCGCTTGCCCTGCATCAATCCGCTCATTCTTAATCTTCCCTGCATTCTATTGGCCGCGCCGGGCGCGGTCGTCTGACTGTCCGATCATGTCGCGCTCTGCCGGCAAGGCCAGCGCCGCGTTCAACTCGGCTCCTGTAACGATCCCTAAGCCGACGAGCCAGAAAAAGAAAAGCGAGATCATCACGCCGGCAAGGCTGCCGTAGGTAAGGTCGTATTTAAGCAACACTCGCAGCAGCACGGGCAGCACGGTGCTGACCACGCCCCACCACAGGGTGACCAGCGCGGCGCCGGGCCATTTGGGATAGGTGCTGCGGCGGTAATGGCCGGGCGCCAGCATGTAGAACAGCAGATACATCGCGCCGAAGAGGATGACGGCGGGCAGCAGACGGGCAATCGGCATCTGCACCAGCCGGAGCCCATGCTGCGCCAGCGGGGTAAGCCGCTCGGTCACGATGGAGGCGCTGGCATCCATCGCCACCTGCAGATAGAGCGAGACCAGCAGCAGCACCACCGCCAGCATCACCAGCCCTCCACCCAACAGGCGATAGCGCCAGAAGGGCTGCGTGGCCTGCATGCCATAGGCGCGGCGCAGAATATCGCGGATGGTCTCGATCAGGCTGGAGACGGTCCACAGCGCCACCAGACCGCCCGCCCACAGCAGCCAGCCCTTGCGCGCCTCGATCACGCCGCTGGCCACCGGCTCCAGCGCCTGACGCACCACATGGGGCAGAGCGGTCATGAAGGCATGGACGGAGGCGGCCCGTTCCCGCTGCTCGCCGATCATCGAGAAGACGGCGGACATGACGATGAAGAAGGGGAACAGCGTCAGCATCGTCATATAGGCAAGATTGCCGGCATGGATGAAGCCGTCATTCCACACGCCGGTCACCACGCGGCGGATCACCTCCATGCCGGTGGGGCCGACGCGACGCTCCACCGATTGCAGGTGATCCGACAGCGAGCGCCCCCCGTTACTGGCCCCGTTACCGCCCCCACCACGAACATCGCTGCCGGTATCGGAGGTGTCGTTGCGCGGGGTCATACCGGTTTTAAAGCCCGAAGCGGGCTCGCGGTTCCTGCGGGTCGGCCCAGCCTTCCAGCCTTGCGGCCAGATCCTGCGCCGCCGGGCTGTCGGCGGCGGGCAGGGCGATGTCCAGTCGCACCAGCTGATCGCCACGCGTGCCATCCTTGCGGGTGAAGCCCTTGCCCTTCAGGCGCAGCACGCGGCCCGAGGAAGAACCGGGCGCCACCGTCAGCACCACCGCGCCCTCCACCGTGGGCACCTTCACCTTGGCGCCCGCGATGGCCTCGGCCAGCGACACAGGCAGGTCGAGCAGCACATTATCGCCATCGCGCTTGAACCAGGGGTGGGGCTGGATGGTGACGGTGATGATGGCGTCGCCATAGCCGCCCGGGCCCTGCTGGCCCTTGCCCGCAAGGCGGATCTGCATCCCTTCTTCCACGCCCTTGGGCAGCTTCACATCGATGGGCTTGCCGTCCGACAGCGTCAGCCGCTGGCTGGTGCCCAGCGCGGCATCGGGCAGCGAAACGGCCAGACGATAGGCCATATTCCCGCCGCGCGGCGCCTGACGCTGCTGCGCCCCGCCGAAACCGGCCCCGCCACCACCGAAACCACCGCGCCCGCCGAACAGCCCATCGAACATGCTGCCCAGATCGACGCCTTCGGCCCCGGCGCCGAAACCACCGAAGCCGCCAAAGTCCTCGGGGCGGAAACCGCCATGGCCGCCGCCACCGCCGCCGCCGAAGCCGCCATAGGCCGGATTGCCGTCGCCATCGATCTCGCCCCGGTCGAAACGGGCGCGCTTGTCCTTGTCGGACAGCAGATCATAGGCGGAGGTGACGTCACTGAACCGCTCCGCGGCGCGCGGATTGTCCTTGTTGGTGTCCGGGTGCAGCTCTTTGGCCAGCTTGCGATAGGCGGACTTGATGTCCTTCTCGCTGGCGTTGCGGGCCACGCCCAGCGTTGCGTAAGGGTCTTTTGCCATAAAGCCCTAGCTAGGAGCGTGAGCGCCAAGCTGCAAGATAGTGCGTTCAGGAATGGGCCTTTCTGCCTTTTCATGCCGGGGCCACCCGTTTAATGCGAGGCTTCAAGGGCGGGGAACCCGCCCTACAGGTGGGCGCCGGGGGCTCCGCCGCAACAGGAAGACACAGCGTGGACGCCAGCCAGCAGCACGAGGAAATCGCGCAGGACAACCCCTTCGCCCTGTTCGACCAGTGGTTCGCCCTGGCCGCGGAGCGCGAACCCGCCGATCCCGAAGCCGTGGCGCTGGCCACCGCCACGCCCGATGGCTTTCCCTCTGTGCGCATGGTGCTGCTGAAGGATCACGGGCCGGACCTGCTGGGGCCGGATGGCGGCTTCGTCTTCTACACCAACACCCACAGCCGCAAGGGCGGCGAGCTGCTGGCCAACCCCAAGGCCGCGATGCTGTTCCACTGGAAGAGCCTGCGCCGCCAGATCCGCATCGAGGGCACCATCACCCAGGTGCCAGACGCCATGGCCGACGCCTATTTCGCCAGCCGCAGCCGCGATTCGCAGCTGGGCGCGCTGGCCAGCGACCAGTCCGCGCCGCTGCCCTCGCGCGCCACCTTCCTTGCCGACATCGCCAAGGTGACCGCGCGCCATCTGATCGGCCCCGTGCCCCGCCCGCCCCACTGGACCGGCTTCTGCCTGGCCCCCACCGCGATCGAATTCTGGATGGACCGCGCCTTCCGCCTCCACGAACGCCGCCGCTTCACCCGTGTGGGAACCGGCTGGACCAGCACGCTGCTCTATCCGTGAGCGGCACGCATGATTCCGCAGCGCTGAACCGCAGCGCCGCGCTGGCCTCGATCACCATGGCCAGCGTGCTGGTGGCGATCAAGGGCTATGGCGCATGGAGCACCGGCTCCGCGGCGATGCTGGGCAGTCTGGCCGATACGGCGCTCGATCTGGTGGCTTCGGTGGCGACGCTGGCCGGCGTCTGGGTGGCCGGGCAACCGGCGGACGACAACCACCGCTTCGGCCATGGCAAGGCCGAGGCGCTTTCCGCCCTGTTTCAGGTGGTGCTGATCGGCGTGTCCGCCGTGGTGCTGGCGATTCATTCGGTGCAGCAGCTGATCGCGGGCGGGCGAACCGGAGAGGCCGGAGAGGGCATCCTCGTTTCGGCGGTGGCGATTGTCGGCACGCTGGCCCTGCTGGCGTGGCAGCGCCATGTGCTGGCCCAAACCCGCTCCATCGCGATTGCCACCGACCATCTGCACTATCAGTCGGACCTGATCCTCAACATCGCGGTGATCGTCGCGCTGGCGCTGGACCAATATGCCGGTTTCACCCGCGCCGATCCGCTGTTCGGCCTCGGCATCGCCCTGTGGCTGGGCTGGGGCGCATGGAAAGCCAGTCAGGAAGCCATCGAGCAGCTGATGGACCACGAATGGCCCGAGGACAAAAAGGCCCGCTTCGTCGAGGTGCTGGCCATGCATCCCGAGCTGCGCGGCGTCCATGATCTGCGCACCCGCACCAGCGGCAATCAGGATTTCGTGCAGTTCCATGTGTGGGTGGATGGCCAGATGACGGTGACTCACGCCCATAAGGTGATGGACGAGATCGAGGCCAAGCTGAAAGCGCATTTCCCCGATGTGGAAATCCTGATTCATCCCGATCCGGAAGGGCATGTGGATGAAGAGGGAGAGATGGCCGAGGATATTTTGAAGGGGATTTGAAGGCAGAAATGCGAGGGGGTTACCCCCTCGCGCTCCCAGAACGTCTTCCGACGAAACGGCAACGGCACCCGATCCTTGCGCTCAGGCTCTCCACCTGCGCCACCGAAAGCGCAGCAGGCTTTAACCTTCATGCCTGCGGCGCAGCAACCTTGCTCTGCCGCCGAACCCG
Source organism: Novosphingobium rosa NBRC 15208 (assembly GCF_001598555.1). Taxonomy (GTDB): domain Bacteria; phylum Pseudomonadota; class Alphaproteobacteria; order Sphingomonadales; family Sphingomonadaceae; genus Novosphingobium; species Novosphingobium rosa. The sequence continues at coordinate 1,806 of NZ_BCZE01000052.1, read as the reverse complement.
AAGCGCAACGCAGACATGAAAGGGAGCGCGAGGGTTATGACCCTCGCATTCTACCCTTCAGACCTTCTTCAACCCTCAGACCCGACATAAAGCGCCACGATATCCCCCAACCGGGACATCAGGGGCACCCGCTCCTGAGTGGAGGATTTGCCCAGCCGCACCACCGTCAGCTGCTGATCGGGCAAGACGAGAATATACTGCCCCAGATGCCCGATCGCCGCGAACATGCTCTTGGGCGCGCGGCCGGGAAGCAGCTCGCTATGCCCATCCACCTGCGGGCGGTTCAGCCAGATCTGCGCGCCATAGCCCGGATTGCGCGGCGAAGGCGTGGTCATGAAGCTCACCCAGTCGCTGGGCACGATGCGGGCGCCCTGCACGGTGCCGCCCAGACGCAGGAACTCGCCGAACTTGGCCCAGTCGCGCGCGGTGGCGTGGATCATGCTGCCGCCCTCCAGCGTGCCCGCCGCGTCGTACTCGGCCACCGCCGAGCGCATGCCCAAAGGCTCGAACAGGCGGGTGTGGAGGTAATCGGCCATGGTCTCGCGGCGGATGCGCGGATCGCGGCTGTCGGTCAGGGCGCGGGTGGCGATGTCGGAGAGGATGATCGCCGTCGCGGTGGAATAGACCCATGTGCTGCCGGGCTCATGCTCCAGCGGCTGGGCCTCGGCATAGGCGGCCATATCGTCGCGCCCATCGGTGAAGAGCATGCGGACGGTGTCGGTATCGCGCACCGGATCGCCCGATTCGCGATGGCGCAGGCCGGAACGCATCTGCAGCAGCTGGCGCAAGGTGATCTCGCCGCGCGGGTCGCCGGGGCGTTGCCATGCGGGCACGGGAATCGCCTCATCCAGCCGCAGCCGCCCATCGGCCACCAGCAGGCCGACCAGCACGCCCGTCACGCTTTTCGACATCGACCAGCCGATCAGCCGGGTGTCCGGACCATAGCCGGGGGCATAGCGCTCCGCCACGATGCGGCCCTTGTACATCACCAGCAACGCGCGGGTTTCGCCCAGATCGCGCTCGGTGAACAAGGCGTCCACGGCGCGGGCCAGCGGCTCGCGCGGGGCGCCGGGGTGATCGTTCACCGCCGCAAGCGCTTCGGGCGGCAAGGGGGGCTGGCCCTGTGAATGGCATGCCATCAGGGCTGGCAGCAGCGCCAGCGGCGCGATAAGGGACATCCAAGATCGAGGGCGCATCACCATGGGCCCCACCCCATGCGCAAGGCCAGAGCCAATGGCAACCATAAAGCCCAGACATATCACCCCGATGGCCCAGATCGCCCGTATCCTGCGCCGCCTGAGCCAATGGCGCCCCGATGTCACGAAGCTGTGGCGCGGCTGGACGGGGCGAATCATCGGCCTGCTTCTGGTGATCGGTCTGGCGGTGCTGGCTTGGTTCTGGCCCTCCGTTCACGGCAATGCGGTGGCGGGGGCATCGGTGGGGGCGCGGGTGGCCTGCGCGTGCCACTTTATCGAGGGGCGTCCGCTGAACCAGTGCCGCGACGATTTCGAGTCGGGCATGGGGATGGTCACCATCTCCAGCGACGAAACGGCCAAAAGCGTGACGGCGCGGGTGTTGGTGCTGTCGCGCCAGACGGCGACGTTGAAGCCGGGGGCCGGGTGCGTTTTGGAGCCTTGGGCGAATTAAGCAGGCAAAAGACAATGCGAGGGGGTTACCCCCTCGCGCTCCCATAACGTCTTCCGACGCCAGGGCGGTGGTGCCGTATCGCGTCGCCCAGACTGGCCACCTGCTCAACTCAAGGCGCCGCAGGCTTTAAAACTTCTGCCTGCGGCGCGGCAAACCGGG
>NZ_BCZE01000051.1 GCF_001598555.1 Novosphingobium rosa NBRC 15208 | reverse complement strand
AGAGGTTCATGCTGCAGGGACCAAACGATGGTGGGCAGGGATCGAGGAGTATGCTGGAAAAGGCTGGGCCATGGTCATCCTCGATCGTGTTTTATGGTCTTTTAATACGCGACGGAGGCAATCGTTGCCTGCCTGCCCATGGATCGCATTCAAGCTTCAACAGAGCGAAGGATCGTCGAGACAGGCCGGGCAATTGAAGAGCAAGATCGCCCGTCACCGGAAATTTCTGAACGGCCGGTAGGTTTCAGGGAGCCGATTTGGGGTGTTTAAGGGCAACTTTGTCAGCGCAGGCTATTCCTCAATCAGGGGTGGCCATGGTGTTCCCCGCCCCCAGCATGCCTACCTTCGGGGTGAGCGCCGCCCTGCTGCCCGCCGCCCTCATGGTGCTGTGGCTGTGGCGCTGGCGCGGGGCTCGGCATCATGGCGGGTGCCGGACGAGTCTCAGGTGGACGGGCAGGATGTGTCATGGGCGCGGAAGGTGCCCCGCCATGGATCGGCACGCGCGGCGCAACAGGATGCTCTTGCGGGATGCCTTGATTGCCTCTGTGGACCGTGACGCTCGGTTCGGGCGGCCTCATGGGAGGGAAGGCATGCCTGGCTTGGTGCACCTCAGCCCCCGGAACTCGCGCTTCAGGCCGCGGACTGTTGGGACGCTGGGGCGCCATGGCTCTCGGCGGCTGCGGCGGAACGGGGCTGTGATGGATGGCCGGGGTTTGCTCGTGGGGAGCAGGGGGGCGGTTTACGTGCCCCTGCCAGGGAGCATGGGGCATGGGACCAGGCTGCATCTGCCGCTCGGGCCGAACTGCGGGTGGCGCGGGTGCGGGGCGCGCGGGTTGGGCCACGGGCTGTGGCGGCATGGGCGGGTGCTGTGGGGCCGCATTCTGATGATGGCGTGCCAGCAGCGCAGCCGCCGCGCCCCCAGCCACTGCCGCTGCCACGACGGGGGCATAGCGCGCGCTGTCCTGCGCCCAGTTTGCCTGTTGCCAGTGTGGCGGGATTGCGCGCGGGGGTGGCGGGGTGCGGAAATCCTGCTCATGCCACTGGTCGAAGCGCTGCTGGTCTTCCGCGCGGCGCTGGGCTTCCTGGGCCCAATAGCGGCTTTCCTGCGCCGCTTCCTGCGCGTGATAGGCAGCCCAGTCCGCTTGTCGGTCGCGGTTGGCAGCCCATTGTTCGCGGGCCGCGATGATCGAATTTTGCCGCGCTGCCCAGTCCGCGGCGGAGATGGCCTGCCTCTCGCGCGAGGCTTCGTACATGCGTCGTGCGCGCCAGAGATAGGCCGCCGCATAGGCCTCCCGCGGGCCGTAGCTGTCATAGGGGATCAGCGCCCCGTCCGGCCCGTAGATCGCCGCAAGCTGGTCGCCATCATAGCCATAGCCATAGTCGGGATCGCGAACGAAATAGGGCTGCTCGGCCCCGGCGCGATAGTAATAGGTGCGATAGCCGCCCGCGACCGGCTCGACGAAGGTGCGTGAGCCGTCATAGCCCTGCCATGCCCAGGGGCTCACATTGTCGTAGCTGAAGCTGTAATCGGGCGGCGCCTCGCCCAGCGATTGCGAGACGTAACTGGCCTGATCAGCATAGGCATAGGCCGATCGCGGGTCGGCAACGCGCACGGTGCGCAGCGGTTGGGCGCGGGGCAGGGCGGTGGCCGCAGGGGCAAGCGTCACCTGCTGGGCCGGGGCGTTTGTCATCGGCAGCGTGGCGGGCAGGGCGGGCGCGGCCATGGCGCTGTCCGCACTGGCAGCGCCGTCCGGGGCCTTCTGGCAACCCCCAAGCACCAGCGCGAGCGACAGCACGCTGGTCAGGGCGGCGGGGGCAAGGCGAGGATTGCGTAAGGACATGGCAGTCTGCTCCGCAGGATCGGCATCGATGGAACGCATCAAGCGCCCCGGGCTGTGAACGGAAGCGGAAGCGAACGTTTACCCGGGAGACAGCTGCGTGGCACATGCGTAACGGCGTGAGGCCCGGGATGATCCTTCCCGACAATGCATTCAGATCGCCACGGCGCGTTCGATCTCCACCGTCTGCTCGGGCGGCAGGTTCAGGTGGCGGCTGATCCGGTCGCTGTTGCGGGCCATGAAGGTGAAGGGCCGCCGCCGCCATGCCGCCAGCCGCGGCCTGTCCTCGCGCGGGACGGGGGAGCCATGCTCGATATAATAGGTCACATCGCCGGGGTCGGCGGGCCTGATCTCTTCGGGGCAGCGGGCGATGGTGTCGGGCGCATCGGGGCTCTCCATAAAGCCATAGAGCGCGGAGATGCGCCACATGGCGGGGGCGAGGCGCTCGATGGTCATGCCCTCCTCCCGGCTGACCCAGGGCACCTGCGCGATCTCGACGCGCAGGATGATCACATGCTCGCGCAGCACCCGGTTCTGGCGGACGTGCCACAACAGGATGGGCGGAATATCCTGCGTGGTATGGGTGAGAAACACCGCCGTGCCGGACACGCGGGCGATGCCGGGCTTTGCCAGCATGGCGTCCAGTTCGGCCAGCGGCTTCGCGCCGTGGTGCACCGCCTCGCGCATGGCGCCGATCCCGCCATGCCAGAGCCACATCACCAGATAGACCAGAGCGGCCAGCAGCAGCGGCACATAGCCGCCCTCCAGCAGCTTGACCGAATTGGCCGCGAAGAAGCTGCCATCGACCAGCAGCAGCAGGCCCGCGACGGCGCCCGCGCGCAACCGCGACCAGCCCCAGATCTCGCACATCGCCAGATAGAGCAGGGCGGTGGTCATCAGCATCGTCATCGAGACGGCGATGCCATAGGCGGCGGCCAGATTGTCCGAATGGCGGAAATAGAGGGTGATGCCGATGGTCGCCAGCGCCAGCAACCAGTTGACCGAGCCGACATAGATCTGCCCATAGCCCTCCGCCGAGGTCTGGCGGATGGTGACGCGCGGCAGCCAGCCCAGCTGGATCGCCTGCCGCGTCATGGAAAAGGCGCCGGTGATGATCGACTGGCTGGCAATGATGGTGGCCAGCGTGGCCAGCACGATCAACGGCAGCAGCAGGGACGGGGGGCACAGGGCGTAGAAGATGTTATCGCCCACCGGCTGCCCATCGAGCAGCAGCGCGGCCTGCCCCGCATAGTTGAGGATCAGGCTGGGGAAGATCAGCCAGCTCCACGCGAGGCGGATCGGCCCAGCACCGAAATGGCTCATATCGGCATAGAGCGCCTCGGCCCCGGTGACGCAGAGGAACACGCCGCCCAGCAGCATGAAACCCTGCCAGCCATGACCGAGCAGATAGCGCAGCCCATGCAACGGATTGATCGCGGACAGCACGCCGGGATGGTGGATCAGGCTGGCCAGCCCCAGCACGGCGATGGTGGCGAACCACAGCAGCATCACCGGGCCGAAGGCATGGCCGATCCGCGCCGTGCCCAGCGGTTGGAGCAGAAACAGCACCAGCAGGATGCCGACGGCCAGCAACAGGATGTGAGGCGCGATGGCAGGCGTGGCGGATTTCAGCCCTTCCAGCGCGGACAGCACGGAAATCGCCGGGGTGATCGCCCCGTCGCCATAGATCAGCGCCGCGCCGAAAAGCCCGAGCGCGACGATGGCGGGGCGCTTGTGCGTTTTGGTGCCCAGCAGCGCCATCAGGGCGAGAATGCCGCCCTCGCCATCATTGTCGATCCGCATGGCGATGGTGACATATTTGACGGTGGCAACGATCACCAGGGTCCAGAACAGCAGCGAGAGCACGCCCAGCACCGACACCGCATCCACCCTGCCGCCGCCCAGCTGCAGCACCGTCTTCATCGTGTAGAGCGGGCTGGTGCCGATATCGCCGAACACCACGCCGGTAGCGCCGATCACCATGGGCAGCAGGCGGCCTTGCGGGGTGTGATGGCCGGGGTTTGCGGTCGGCTGGTTCATGTGTGTCCTTTGATAGCCCGGGACGGTTTGCGATGCCTTTCGTGACAACGATTTCGCCGGGGTTTTGGCCCGGGTTTTGGTGTGCGTCTGCAAGAAAAATCATGGAATTGAAGGTGTTGTCATGGTTTTTTCGCTGATTTTTATGGATTTTATATATCGTGAAGCGGGAAGGGTGAAGCCCCCCTTTCTTGCCGCCGCATCAGCTCCAGATGGTCGACCTGCAGGTTGCGCAGTTCCGGGGCCTTGGCACCGGAGATAGACAGCAAGGGATTGCGGAAGTGGCCCGAAATTACGCTGATTTATGTTGATGTGATCGGCTTTGCCCGCCCCGTTTGTGGGGTCGATAAAAGAAGGGCCTGTCCGGACCCATCCCCGGCTTCACACGATCCATCAGCAACCGAAACTGGGGGAAGTGGGCGTTGAAACATCCGGTCAAGAAGGACTTCCCGGTCAGTCAGGTGCGGCGCTATCTTGAGCCCGGGCCAATCGTGCTGGTTTCCTCGGCGCTGGGCGAGCAGCGCAATGTCATGACGCTGGGCTGGCATACGGTGCTGGAGTTTTCGCCCTCGCTGGTTGGTCTGATGATCTCGGCGGGCAATCACAGCTTTTCGCTGATCCGCGACAGCGCAGAATGCGTCATCAACCTGCCGACCACCGCCCTGACCGACATTGTGGTGGGCATCGGCAACACGACAGGCGCGCAGATCGACAAATTTGCCCATTTCGGCCTGACGCCGCTCAAGGCCGACAGGGTGGCAGCGCCCCTGATTGCCGAATGCCACGCCTGCTTTGAATGCCGCCTGCATGAAGCGGCGCTGGTCGATAGCCTCAACTTCTTTGTCTTCGAGGTGGTGAAGGCGCATGTCGCCCCCACGCCGAAACATCCCGAGACCCTGCATTACCGGGGCGATGGCAGCTTTATGGTTTCGGGCAAGGTGATCAGCCGCCGCGGGCTTTTTCGTCCGGAGATGCTGGATTAGCGGCTTCTACCGGGCCCGATCATGGCTGATGGCCTGCTCATCGGGCGGCGTGGCGTCATCGGCGGCGGGGCTTGTTCCGCTGATTTGATAGGATGCGCGCTTGGGCTGAAGGGTGATGAAGGGCACGCTGTCCAGCGCGGCACAGGCCTCCGCCAGCCGGTCCTGAGCCACATTGACGCGGATCACGGCACCGCCGCGATGCACGGCCTCGGCAAGGGGCTGCGCCTCTTGCGGATCGATACCCGCGCGCGTGAGGGCAGCAAGCAGAGCATCCCGGCCATGCAGTTCCGGCCCCGGCGCGATGATGCTGATCGCCTCGCGCAGCACCCCCACCCGCTCCAGCTCGCCGGCGGCTTGTCGGGCGAGGGCGGGGGTATCGAACAGGCGCGTGATCGTCTCGGTCATGCTCTTTCCCTTCCCGAAGCTTGAAATATCCGGCCATCAGCCGCCGGAGGGATGCCCTTCATCGCTGCGGCCCGGCGCCTCGTTGCCCACCGCCTTGCAGATCATGCGCAGCGCAGGCTTCAGCCCTTCTTCCAGCGTGGGGTGATAGAAGGGGCGTTCCAGCAAAGCGCTGGCGGTGAATCCACTCTCGATGGACCAGGCCAGCAGATGCGCCAGATGCTCCGCCCCGGGGCACAGCAGGATCGCGCCCAGCAGCTTCCCGCTGGCGCGATCCGCGTGAAGATGGGCCAGCCCCACCGCCTTGGCTTCGATCCGCGCCCGCCCCTGATCGCTGTAATCGGCGGTGCCGACGACGAGATCCTCGCCCTGAATCTGCCCGACCTTGGCCAGAGCGGGATCGGTGAACATGATCGAGAAGGGAATATTGTGGCGGCCCGGCGTCACATCGGGAAAGCGCGCCGCATTGTAACCGGCGATGGCTCCCTGCGTCGAAGCCTCATGAAGCACCGAACGCTCGGCATCGGCATCGCCGGCGATAAAGATCGCGCTCTCGCCGCATTGCGCCGTGGCGGGGTCGAAGACGGGCACGCCATGCTTGTCGAGCGCCAACCCGGTCGTGCCCAGATCGAGGCCATCGAGCGCGGGCGGGCGGCCCGTTGCCACCAGCACCTTGTCGAACAGGCCTTCGCCCGATGTGCGGCCCGTCCAGCGCAAACGGGCCTTGCCCTCGCTGATCCGCGCCGTGATCTTGACGCCATTGACCACCGCCATCTCCTGCCGCAGCACATCGCTCAAGCGGTTGGCGATCGCCTTGTCCTCCAGACCGGCCAGCCTGGTGCCCTCATCCAGCAAGGTCACCTTGACGCGCAGCCGGGCCATGGCCTGCGCCAGTTCCAGCCCCAGCGGCCCGGCGCCGATCACCGCCAGCGTTTCGGGCAGGGTCTCCAGTTCGAACAGCGTCTCATTGGTCAGCGCCAGATCGCCCAGCGCGGCGAAACTCTCAGGCATGGCCGGTCGCGAGCCGGTGGCGATCACGATGGCTGTGGCCGTGACGCGGGTGCCATCGTCGATCAGCAGCGTGCGCGCATCGGCGAAGCGGGCTGTGCCGCGCAACATGCTGCTGGCGGGGATTTTGGCGATCTCCTCGCGCGTGGCTTCGGCGAAGCGGTCGCGCTCGCGGCGCAGGCGCTGCATCACGCCATGGCCGCTGACCTGCGCGCTGGCGGCAATGCCGAACAACGGCGCCTGCCGCACCGCATAGGCTGCATCCGCCGCCGCGATCAGCAGCTTGGAGGGCATGCAGCCGACATTGGCGCAGGTCGTGCCGGAAAACGCAGGATCGATGATGAGCGCGCGCGCCCCGGCTCGGCGGGCGCTGCGCTCGGCGGACAGGCCTGCGGTGCCGGCGCCGATGATGGCGACGTCACAAGATAGATCCATGGAAGGCAACTTTCATAAGCTGGCCCGGCGCGGCAATCCGTGGAGCACAGTGATCCGGGCGGGGGAAACGTCTTCCTGTTGCGAAGAGACAGGCAGGCCCGAGGTTCCCTGATGCAGCGGTGACCGGCGTGAAACACCAGGACCAGGCGGCCATTCCCGAAGAGAAACCCCTGTCAAGGAGCCCCATGGCCACCATCGATCTCTCCGATGCGCATACGCGGCGCACCAGCCTTCACGGGCGCAAGGGCATCGCGGCGGGCGTGCATGATCTGCTGACCCAGCCAAGGTGCACGGTGGTGCAGCAATTGACCATCGTGCCGCGCGGGCTGGAAGCGGAATAGGCCTGCATAGGCGGATGGCCGCGGGGCCAAGACATCGCCCCACGGCCATCCAATTCCCAACGGTCGGGCTTAGATGCCCTCGCCATCCTTTTCTTCCTCGAAGGTCACGGCGACATCGGCGTTGGCCGAAAGGCGCACCGTGTCCCCCTCGACCTCGGCCACCAGCCCGCCGGAAATATAGTGATGGTGCCCGCTGTGCGACCCGCTCTCGGCCTTGGTCAGCTTGATGCGGTCGCCCTCGATCCGGTCGACCGTGCCGACATGCACGCCGTCGGCGCCGATGATGTCCATATGTTCCTTGATCTGGTCGAGATTGGCCATGACATGCTCCTGTTGCCGGTGTGGCGCAGGGGAAACGCGCCAGAGCAGGGAAGGGCGCGTGCTTTTCGTCGCAAAAATCCGCCGCTTCGATGGATAACGGGCGCCAGCGGCGGCGGAACATCCCCGCGGCCGGACTGTATCGGAAAGAACGGCCCGATCAGGCCGGGTGGCCAAGCGGCCCCGCATCGTCAAAAAAGGAACGCGCCTGTGGCAACCGCCCCTGATCCCGCCTTTCCTCAAGCCCGTCGCCCCGAGGCGATCGGCCCGGTTTTTCCGGCCAGCTATCCGCTGCATGTGATCCTCTCGGCCTATCCCATCGCCTGCTTTACCGGCGCTTTTCTGACCGACTGGGCCTATCTGGCGAGCTATGAGATGCAATGGGCCAATTTCTCGGCCTGGCTGATCGTGGCCGGACTGGTGATGGGCGTGCTGACCGGGATTGCCGGGCTGGTCGATTTCTTCAGCAGCCGGCGGATGCGGCGGCCACGGGCGGGGTGGTGGCACGGGCTGGGCAATGGGCTGGTGATGCTGCTGGCGCTGCTCAACGCCTTTGTGCACAGCCGCGATGCCTATACCTCGGTGATGCCCTGGGGCATTCTGCTCTCGCTGCTGACTGCCGTGTTGGTGCTGGTGACCAGCTGGCTGGGCACGCGACAGACCATGCAGGCGTTGGAGTTCGGTCGGTGAAGCGCGCGCTTTCCTTCGCCGCGCTGCTGGCTCTCTCCGCTTGCGATGGGCCCGCCGCCAGCCCCGATGCGCAGACCGGCCCCAACCCGCAACTGCCCGATCAGCAGCAATATCTGATGCCGCCGATGAAGGTGGGCAAGGTGATGCCCTGGGGCAATGCCATGCCCACGCCTGCGCCGGGCCTGCAGGTGCAGGCGCTGGCCACAGGGCTGGAGCATCCGCGACAGGTCTATCCTCTGCCAAACGGCGATGTGCTGGTGGTGGAAAGCAACGGTCCGCAGGCACCGGTCTTCCGCCCCAAGGAGATCATTATGGGACTGGTGCAGGGCTCGGCGGGGGCCAAGGCCAAGTCCGCCAACCGCATCACCCTGCTGCGCGACGCCGATGGCGATGGCAAGTATGAGCAGCGCAGTGTGTTTCTCGATAAGCTCAACTCGCCCTTCGGCGTGGCGCTGGTGGGCAACGATCTCTATGTCGCCAATGCCGATGCGCTGATCCGCTTTCCCTATGTCACCGGAGACACGCGGATCACCGCGCCGGGCCAGAAGCTGGTCGATCTGCCCGGCGGGCCGATCAACCATCACTGGACCAAGAGCCTTGTCGCCAGCCCGGATGGCAGCAAGCTTTATGTCGGTGTGGGATCGAACAGCAACATCACCGAAAACGGCATTGGCGCCGAGCTGAACCGCGCCGCTGTCTGGGAAATCGACCGGGCGAGCGGCGCCTGGAAGCTCTATGCCGGGGGCCTGCGCAACCCCGCTGCCGTGGCCATCGAGCCGCAGAGCCATGCCGTCTGGGCCGCCGTCAATGAGCGCGACGAACTCGGCCCCAATCTGGTGCCCGACTACATCACCTCGCTGCGGCCCGGGGGCTTTTATGGCTGGCCCTACAGCTATTACGGCAGGCATGTCGATCCGCGCGTGAAGCCGACACGGCCCGATCTGGTGGCGAGCGCGCTGGTGCCCGATTATGCGCTGGGATCGCATGTCGCGCCGCTGGGACTGGCCTTTGCCAACAATGGCGCCCTGCTGCCTGACACGATGCGCAACGGCGCCTTCGTGGGTGAGCATGGCAGTTGGGATCGCGATCCCTTCAACGGTTATCGCGTGGTGTTTGTCGGATTTGCCAATGGGCGGCCGGTCGCCAAGCCGGTGGATGTGCTGACGGGCTTCCTCGACCGTAACAACACGGTGCATGGCCGCCCGGTGGGCGTGGCGATGGACACGCGTGGCGCGTTGCTGGTGGCCGACGATGTGGGCAACGCCGTCTGGCGGGTGAGCGCGAAGCGCCCCTGAAGGCTGCCCGGCGTATGGCCGCGATCATATGGGCTTCGCGCAAGCTGCGCTGAGGGCGCGGGCGGAACATCGGACTCCCGCCGATCATTGCCTCTGACAGGAGAGAGATCATGAGTGACACCTCGGTTGGGCCCGCCGAACATCTTGTGAAGCCTGTGGAGCAGCAGGAAGGATCGTCCACGATCCGGGTGGATGCCCAGCAGGCCAATGATGCCGATGCGCGGCAAGGCCGGGCGGGGGAGGAGGCCAAGCCCTTCTCCGAAGCCGGGCAGGAGGGCCATCACCTGCCCCCGCATCGCCCCGGTGACAGCGATATGGCGCCCGATGAGCCCAATGATATGATCTCAGAACGGCGCAATGCCAGCCGCGATGATACCGGGAGCGAGACAACTGTCGAAAGCGAAACGCCGGCAGACTGATGCTGAGGTACGAACAGATCAGCGGCCTGACAAGCCTCAGGCAGGGCTGTTATCGGCCCGCAAAGGCATCATAGGCTTCTTGCGCAATATCGGAGGCTACTTCGGCCAGAACATCGTAATCCGGTTCGCCGCCCTGCTTGCGGGTTTCGGCGACACCGGCCCGCATCGCCCTGAGATAGGCTTGCCGGGCCACGGACAGGCCCGCTTCATCCGATCCGATGATGCGCATCGGCGGGAAATGCGGATCGTGAAATCCCTCGGCACTGGTGTTGTCTTGGGTCATGGTCTGCCCCGTCGATCGATCGCTGTGCCTGCAATGCATGCTCCGCTCGTCGCGCAATAAACAGGGGCTTCAGATGAGGCGTTGCGTTTCAGCGACGCCTGATGGGCTGCGCCGCGCCTTTGCCCCGCCGTGGCCGGGCCATATCCGGCATAGCCCTCCCGGTTCAGGGTGGCAGAGCGTTTATGCAACCGGCTCCACCACCGGCCTCTTTGGCAGATGGATCGCGCGAATTGCCGCTTCGTCGCCGCAATAGACGGGGCAGGTGGTGTCCAGCGTGGCGAGATAATGGCTGACCTGCCGCCTCGTGTCCTCGGGCAGGTCCGGCTTCTGGTCAGTGGTCCGCAGCAGGGCCGTTGCCGTGCTTCGTCCCATGGCGGCGCTTTCGCACAGGCCCTGAACAAAGGGGTGTCGCTTGAGCAGAAAGGGGAGCGCAAGGCAGTGAACGCGCCCGAGCGCGGGATCGTCAGGGACGATCACCAGATCCTCGCTGGGAGGAAGCCCGTCATTCCAGTCCAGCCCCTGGTCTCTGGCCCGGGCACAGAGTTGCAGCCGCAAGGTGGGAAAGGGGAAGAGATCCAGCCCCAGCGGTTGCTGCCCGCGCGCGTCGATCAGGCTGTCAAATTGCAGCGAGCGCTCGCCAATCTGGATTTGCCAGCCCTGGTCGCCCCGGTCGCTCAGACCATAGCTCGGGCCGAGCCTTTCGATCTGCAGCCTGCCCGCCTCCTGCAAGGCCAGCAGGCGGTCGATGGAAAGATGGGGCACGGCCGCATAATTGTCTGTGAAGCAGCGCTTGATGCCGGTTTCGAACCGCTTGAGGTCTGTGGGCGACAGCCGAGGAACGATGCGGCCAAAGGGCTCATGCATCCGCAAAATGGCATAGCGCCAGCCCTGAGTGCGGCGCTGGCGATGGCTGCTGCGCGCTTCGGCGAGATTGACACGTGCGTGGAGGAAGGGATCGATGCTCCGCCTTTGGGCGAAATAGCGGTCGGCAAAGCTATCGGCGGTTGCGCTGTCCAGATCGATGCTGTCGGCATAGGCTGGATCGAGATCGCGCAGTTGGCGGGCGAACAGCGCGAAGATCCGGTCCAGATCGCCATCGCAGCCTTGCAGCACCTGCGCCAACGCTCGATCGGTGAAGAGATCGAGCGGTTCGAGCGGAAAGGGAAACCAGAAATCCGCCTCGGGCAGCAGGCCGCTGCGCGAGAGCATGGTCACCTGCCAGCCGGTGTCGCCCCGATAGGCCAGGCCTTGCGCGGTCTCGACGAAATCGCCATGCCGCAGAGCCAGTGTCACCACGGCATCGATCGCGCTCAGTGAACTGCCCAGGAGGCCGATGTTCTCGGCGCCAGCAGGCGCGCGAGGCGGCTGGGCCGGGCCGTGGGAACCATAGCCGGTGGCAATCACCAGCCTGTCCAGCCAATCTGTGCCTTGCTTGCCCTTCGTGTCCCATGCGATGCGCACCCCATCCGGGAAGGCCGCGACATCGGTGACCCGGTGGGAGCGATGGACGGTCACCCTATGTGGTCCGAGATGATGGGCGAGCAGCAGATCGAACTGGTCGGCAAAATAGGCACCCAGCACCAGACGCGGGAAAAATGCGCGATTGTCATCCGCGCTATCCGCGATGCCCCAGGCGGCGAGGCGTTCGATGCTCTGGCGTTTGGCCCAGCCGTTCAGCGTTTCGCACAAGGGCGGAAGCTCGATCCCGGCGATGTTGGCCAGCATCGGCATGGTGGCATGATCGGTGCTGAAGGGGACGCCCGGACCGGTTTTTTCTCCCGCCTCATAGAGATGGATGTCGCAGGGTTGATCGCTTTCGAGCAGAGCCTGAAGGGTGTAGAGCGCGGTCGGTCCGGTGCCGACAATGCCGATCCGAAGGTTGGCGGGTGAAGGTGGCCCTTGTGGGGAGGTGACCATGGTCTATCCGTGACTCGGTTGGGCACTTGCCGTGGTTTGGGAAACAATCGTCGGTTCGAATGCATGACATCGGACTTGGCTGGAAATCCATGCATCAGAAAACCGGGAGCGGCGCCTGGACAGGCTGTGTTTCCGAACAGCGCTGAAAGGGTGAGGTTCCGCAGCCTTTCGTTGAGCTGATGTTATGGTGACGCCAAAGCGGATGCCCAGACACCGGTCTGGAACTTGCGCGCAGGCGATCTCTTCTGTGATCTGTCAGGAGAAGAACCATGGCCAGCCCTGTTCCCGACGACTGCATCGACCCTGGTGCCCCTGCCGGGCCATCTGCCTTGTCCGCCTTTTCCCGCCGCGACATTTGCGGCGGCATCGCAGGCCTGTCCTTCGCGTCACTGGCGGGCATAGCGACCGCCGCTGTTGGCGACACCGCCCCCACGCGTTTTGGCCCGCCGCAAAGCTTTTCCTGGGAGGAGCTGACGGCCCTTGTGCGCAGGCTGGCGGCCAAACCCTATGAGGCAGCGGCATCCACGCCCGGTGCGCATGACATTGATTTCGATGCCGCAGGAAAGCTCATCTATGGCCCTGCGACGCCGCTGACGGGCACGGTCCGCCTGCTGCCGGTCAACCGCTATGCGCCCGCCCCTGTGAAGCTGAATGTCCTGCAGGGCGGACAGGCGCGCCCTTTGCTGTCGAGCAAAGGCTTGTTCGCCGGGGGTGCCGAGGCCAGACCGGCCGGTTTTCGCGTGCTCAACGCCCGCGCCGAGGGCGACTGGCTGTCCTTCATGGGCGCATCCTATTTCCGGACCGCAGGCGCGCAGAACCAATATGGCATCTCGGCAAGGGGGATCGCGGTCGATACGGCGCTGGCCAGCGAGGAAGAGTTCCCGGCCTTCACCGAGTTCTGGATCGAGACGCTGAGCGATAGCGCCATGCGCGTCTATGGGCTGATCGACGGGCCCAGTCTGGTGGGCGCCATGCGCTTTGACAACAGCACCGGGCCCGACGGAGTGGTGCAGGATGTGACGGCTGTCTTTGCCATGCGCAAGGACATCAAGCGGCTTGGCATCGCCCCTTCCTCCAGCATGTTCTGGTATGATCAGACCTCACCCGACCGGACGCCGGACTGGCGCCCGGAAATTCACGATTCCGATGGTCTGGCCATCGTTGCGGCCAATGGCGAGCATCTGTGGCGCCCGCTGCGCAACCCCCGCCATCCACGCACCAATGCCTTTTCCGTCACCAATCCGCGCGGCTTCGGCCTGATGCAGCGGGATCGCCGCTTCACCGACTATCAGGATGATGGCGCCTTCTATGACCGGCGCCCCAGCCTCTGGGTGGAGCCGATCGGCGATTGGGGGCCAGGCGCGGTGATGCTCTATGAGTTTCCGACCGATTCCGAAACCACCGACAACGTCACCGCCTTCTGGGTCAGCGATACGCCGGCCCGCGCGGGCGGATATCACGAATGGCGCTATCGGCTGCGCTGGACGTCGCACGATCCATCTTCGGCTGCGGGCGCTCGCCTTGTCGATCAATGGAACGGCGCGGGCGGCATACCCGGCGCGGCTGCGCGGCAGGACACGCATAAGCTGGTGTTCGATTTCGAGGGAGAAAGCCTTGCCGGGCTGGACCGCTCAAGCGGGGTTGCGGCGGTGACAAACCTGCCTGCCGCCGCTGTTCTGGCTCAGGCGGCTTATCCTGTGGTTGGCGCGGCAAAGCGCTGGCGCGTGATGCTTGATGTGCGGCCTGCGGCCATCACGCAACCCGAGTTTCGCCTGTTCCTTCAGCATAAAGGCGCCGCCTTGTCCGAAACGGTGATCGAGCCGGTGGCGGTATAAACGTAAATAAGGTCGGGTTATTTCAAATTTTAAGCACATTGAACCTCGCAGAAATCTGCGGATGGAGCAACCAATCTGTTGCGTGAGTGCTGCTTAGCGGGCTCGCTTGAACGTTCGAAAGGCTTCGACGAGAGCGGTCTGGTCAACCGGCTTGTGCAGGATCACGCAGGGCTGATAGGCCATCAGCGTGTCATCGGGTGTTCCCGTCACGAAGATCGTGGGGATCGGGCCCACCTCTTCATGGATCGCCTTGATCGCCCGCGGACCGAAACCTTGAGCCAGGGTGACATCACAGGTGATCACATCCGGCCGTCTTTCCTTCGCAGCGGCGAGCGCCCGTTCTTCCGAGCTCGCGAATGCGAAAGAGAACGCACCGTGATCCTCAAGCTGCTCTGCAAGATCCAACGCGATAAGGATCTCATCCTCAATGATCAGGACATGAGCCATTCAAACCGATTCCGTGTTCTCGATATAAGTCATAAGCAGCCGGGAAAAGGCGGTTCGAGCCATGGTCTTCCCGCCATCCTTTGGCGAAAGTTCAGCCGATCTCGCCGCCGACGGCCCTGTGCAAGGCCCTTCGCAGTTCCGAGGGTGAGCTGGGTTTCGCGCAGATCTGCGCGGCGGGATAGCGCGTCTTGAGCTGCGCTTCATCGGCATGGGCTGAATGGAAGATCAGCGGAATGCCTTCGTCGCGCAGCCGGTCGGCGGCGGGAAAGACCTCATTGTCCAGCAGGCGCACATCGAGGATGGCGCAATCGGGCAGCGTCTCATCCAGCGCGGCCAGCGTGCTGCTCACCGTCTCATAAGGCCCGTCGACCGCGAGGCCCACATCCTCGACAATGTCCTGGACATCGAGTGCAACAAGCAGCTCATCCTCGACAATCATGATGGTTTTGGTCACGTGTGGATCACCGAAAGAGGGAGACGCATGGTCAGGGAAAAACGGTGGCTGTCGATCTGGCGGGTTAATTCAGCCTTGATCTGCCGGGCCGAGGCGGTGACCAGAACCGTGCCGAAGCCGGTGGCTTCCTTGACATGGATAGGACTATCGCTCTCTTCGGACCATTCGAGCAGGATCCCATGGCCTGTGTGCGACCATGTGACGCGCAGCGTGCCATCCTTGCCGTCAAGCACGCCATATTTGGCGGCGTTGGTCGTCCATTCATGGAAGATCAGCGCAAGGGAGGACAGGCAGTTGCGGTCGATCAACAAATCCGGACCGTTCAGTTCAATGGGGGCATGTTCGCGATAGGGGGCCAGCGTGGTGTCCAGCAGGTCACGCAGCGGGATCGACTGCTGGTCTCCCGATGGCGCGGCGAGCGAATGGGCGCGGCCCAGCGCGGCGATCCGCTCGCGCAGATCCTCGCTGTAGGTGCGCACATCGCTGTGCGAGCGCCCCACCGCCGAGATCATCGCGCTGACGATGGCAAAGAGGTTCTTCACCCGGTGGTTCATCTCGCGCAGCATCAGCGCGCGGGTTTCGGCGACCGTGTATTCCTCTGTCATATCGATGGTGGTGCCCACCAGCCGCTTGGGGCGTGATCCGGCGATGGGGCGGCCAAAGGTCTTGATGTGGCGCGGCCCGTCTTGCGTCTCAAGGCGGAAACTGGCGTCGAAATCCTCGTTGCGCTCCGCCGCAATGCGCAGGCCATCCTTGACGAGCCTGCGATCGTCGGGAACGATCTTGTCCAGTGCATCGTCGAGATGGAGATCGCCATTCTCCGGCAGGCCCAGCATCGTGCGGCTGGTTGCATCCAGCACCAGCTCTCGGGTGTCGGCGCAATATTCCCAGATGCCGATGCCGCCCGCCTTGATGGCCAGGCCCAGACGCTCGCGCTCATCGGCCAGATCGCGCGCCATCGAGAGCGCTTCGGTGATGTCGGTCAGCACCAGCGTGGCGCCATCCACCGTACCATGCTGGGTACGATAGGGCAGCACGCGCAGGGCCAGCGTGCGTGCGCCGTCGCGCGTGCGCACGCGGCGCTGCATCTGCTCTCCGCTGTCGGCCACGGCGCGGGCATCGGCCAGATAGTCGGCATCCTCCAGCTTGCTGGCGACATCGGCCAGCAGGCGCCCGCGATCGGCGGGCTGGAGCGGGAAGATGCGCGTGGCGGCATCGGTGAAGCTGCGGATACGCAGCGCCTTGTCCAGCACGATGACGGCCAGTTCGGTGGATTCGAAGAAATTGCGCAGATCGGCATTGGCCACGGTGAGCTGGTCGACCTTGCTCTTCAACTCGTCATTGACGGTCGAAAGCTCCTCATTGGTCGATTGCAGCTCCTCATTCATCGACATCATTTCTTCGTTGGAGCTTTTCAGCTCCTCATTGGCCGTTTCCAGCTCCTCGACCGCGGTGCGCAGCTTGTGGCGGGTGAGGCGCAATTCCTCTTCCAGCGCCTCCATATGGTCGTCGCCGCTCTCGATCTCGGTGAGATCGGGGTCTTCGAAGGGCTGGAAGGCGCCGCGGTCATGGAACACCACCAGCAGCGTGCCATCGGGCAGCGGTTCGCACACCGCCTCGATGGGCTGGGTGCCATAGTCGGTGACGACATCGATCTGGCGGGCGACCACGCGCTTGTTGCTGTCACGCGCCTGCCGCATCAGTGTGCCCAGCACGTCGCGCAGCCCGGGTTTGGCCAGCGAGATGGCATTCGACCCGCCCGCCCGCGTGACCGGGAAGTCGAAGTAACGGCTGAGCTTGCCGAAGGCGGAGAGCACCGCGCCATCCAGATTGACCACCATCGAGGGCGGGCTGTAGCGCTCGGCCAGACGCTGGACCGCGATGGCCGGATCGGCGTGTTTGCGCTCGGCGGTGCGGCGGGCAGGGTCATCGCGGCGCCTTGCGGTGCGCTCGACGCCGGGAAGATCGATGGGATAGGCAGGGCTGCCGGGGCTGCGCTCGAAGATGCGGGCGTGGTGATCGATGGCGGGGAACAGGTGGTCGAAGCGTCCGATGCTTTCCGAGGGGCCCAGAAACAGGAAGCCGCCAGGGCGCAGCGCATAATGCAGGATCGGCATGACCGATTGCTGCAAGCGGTCATCGAAATAGATCAGCAGGTTACGGCAGGACACCAGATCGATGCGCGAGAAGGGCGGATCCTTCACCACACTGTGGTTCGAGAAGCGGATCAGGTCGCGGATCTGGCCCGAGATCGAGAAACGCTCGCCGTGGGGGATGGTCCAGCGTTCGCGCAAGGGGGCGGGAATGTCGGCCAGCGCGGCGGCGGGATAGCTGCCTTCGCGGGCGATGTTGAGCATCTGCTCGTCGATGTCGCTGGCGAAGATCTGGACCGGATTGACCAGATCCATCCCTCGCGCCGCTTCGGCGAAAAGCATGGCGATGCTGTAGGCTTCCTCGCCGCTGGAGCAGCCCGGAATCCACACGCGGATATCTTCGCCATCGCTCTGGCGCAGCAGCGGCTCGACCACCTTGATGCGCAGGGCCTCGAACATTTCGGGGTCGCGGAAGAAGCGGGTGACGTTGATGAGCAGGTCGCGGAACAGCGCCTCGCATTCTGCGGCATCGGAGCGCACGCGCTGGAGATAGGCACGGCCCGAGCCGATGTTGAGCACATGCATGCGCCGCTCGACCCGGCGGATCAGCGTCGAACGCTTGTAGCCCGAGAAATCGTGGCCGATGGCCCCGCGCAGCGTGTGGCACAGATCATCGACATGATCGGCGACGAGTTCGGCCTCATCCTCCTGAGCATCGCCCGCGCTGCGCCCGAAGAAGGCGCCGAGGCAATCGAGGATCTCGCCTGGCTGCTTGACGTAATCGACCAGCCCCGTGCCTACGGCCGCCAGCGGCATGCCGTCATATTTGGCGCTGCCCGGCTCCTGCACGACGCAGACCCCGCCATGTTCCTTGATGGCGCGCAGCCCGGTCGATCCATCGGCGCCGGTGCCCGAGAGGATGACGCAGGCAGAGTTGGCCTGCTGGTCGGTGGCCAGCGAGACGAAGAAATCGTCGATGGGGCGGCGCAGACCCCGTGGTTGCGCGAAATCGGTCAGCTGCAGCTTGCCGTCATGCAGCGCCAGCCCGCGGCCCGGCGGGATGATGTAGACATGATCGGGCTCCAGCGCCTCGCCGCCCTCGCATTGCAGCACATCGAGCGGTCCGGCGCGGTCGAGCAACTGGGCCAGCATGCTCTCGTAATTGGGATCGAGGTGCTGGACGATGACGAAGGCCATGTTGGTGGGCGGACTGGCCGCCGCAAGCATGTCGCGCAAGGCCTCAAGCCCGCCCGCCGAGGCGCCGATGCCCACGATCGGCACCCTGCGCGTTTCAGCGTCCTGACCGTCTTTTGCACATGTGTCGGTTGAGGTCACAGGATGGAACTGTCGTCAAGATTGGCAAGGATCAGCTTGGCCTGGGCGATGGCATGGGCCGAGTTGGCCACGGTGGTCAGCGTGCCCTCGACGATGATGCCGCTTTCGGCCACCACAGGGCTGAGGCGGGTCAGCGTCTGGCCCAGATCCTGGTCATAGGCCTGCAGGCGCTCGGGCTGGGCGCGGCTTATGTCGAATTGCGAGGCGAAGATGAAGCGGGTCTCGCCAGACAGTGCCCTCAGCCGCGACATGTAGAGCAGGTTGACGAAGGGCGTGCCATTCTTCTTGAAATTGATGATGGGTGTGCGGACATTGGCGATCGTATCGTCGGCAAGAAAAGCGCGCAGTTTGGCACGCGCCTCGCGGTCGTCGGCATCGCGTTGCAGCACCCGGCAATTGCGATGGAGCAGATCCTGCCGCGCATAGCCGGTGAGTTCGAGAAATCGGCGGTTGATGAGAACCAGCGGGGTATCATCTGCAGGTGAGGCCAGGGTCAGGGCGATGGGCGAATTCTCGAAAAAATTTTCCAATTCAACAGGTATCGTCACATCCGGCACGTCACTTGTCTCCAGCCTGCACCGTGCAGACGATGCCTGAGGGTCGAACGCTCAACAGGCACTCATGGTTTCCACCTTGGAGAATTTCTCCAGGAGAGTCACGGGACTCCTTTGGGCGGAGTGAGGGCCGCATCATGATCGATGCCCTGGCGGGCCGCCGCGCCATCGACGGGTGCCATGCCTTTTCCCTTCAAGTCTCGCATCATCCCGCTCCTCTGGTCCGCCAGGCGCAGGGCTGTTTGCAATGGGAAGCGATGATCACCGCCAGGTTTCTTGCATGGTCTGAGCCCATGTCTTCCCAACAAAGACCTGTTCGAAATGCCAGGGGTGTGCCACCTGATCAGCATAGCAAAGGGACATGGAATTTATGCGTATCATCGGGTTGCTGATGAGCAGTGTGGCGTTGATGCTCGGGGCGGTGGGCCATGCCCAGACCTTGCCGAACGGTATCCCGGCCAAATTCACGCCGGTCACCTCAACCTTCGATTACGATCGGCGCGAGGTCGATGTGAAGATGCGCGATGGCGTGGCGCTGCATATGGTGCTGATCGTGCCCAAGGCCGCGCATGATGCGCCCATTCTTCTGGACCGCACGCCCTATGGCGCCGAGAAGATGACCAGCCGCCAGGAAAGCAGTCACGGCGCCATGCTGGTCAATCCAGCCTATGCCGAGTTTCTGACAGCCGGTTACATCCTTGCCGTTGAAGACATTCGCGGCAAATATGGCTCCAAGGGCGAGTATGTGAACGAGCGCCCGCTGATCGGCCCGCTCAATGGCACCAAAGTGGACCATGCCACCGATGCCTTCGATACGATCGACTGGCTGAGCAAACATGTGAAGGAAGCCAATGGCCGCGTCGGCATCATCGGCACCAGCTATGACGGGATGATGGCCGCGATGGCGCTGGTTCATCCGCATCCCGCGCTCAAGGCTGCGTCGCCGATGAACCCGGTCATCAACACCTGGATGAATGACGACGATTTTCACGGCGGCGCCTTCCGGATGACCGGCTATGATTATTATTTCGGCCAGGATACGGCGCGCGGCAGCGCCGGCGACCTGTGGCGCAGCGCCTATGACGATTACGACACCTTCCTGCGTGCCGGTTCGGCCAGCGGCTTCGTCAAGAGCCGCGGGCTCGACCAGATCCCCTTCGTGAGGGACCTGCACGATCACCCCGCCTATGACACCTATTGGCAGGGGCAGGCACTGGAGACGATCCTTCCCAAACAGCCGCAGACCGTCCCCACCCTGTGGATCGGCAGCCTGTGGGATCAGGAGGATATGTATGGCGCGGTGGCGGCTTTCGAGGCGGTCAGCAAACATGATCCGAACCACCTTAACCATCTGGCGCTGGGGCCCTGGGCGCATGGCGGCTGGTCAGGGGCGGGAGACAGCCTCGGCGCAATCCGGTTCCAGTCGGATACGGGCACATGGTTTCGCCAGCATGTGCTGATCCCTTTCCTCGACGGCTATCTCAAGAGCGGCGGGCAGCCTGCGCAGATCGCGCCCGTCACCGCCTTCCAGACCGGCACGAATGAATGGCAGCGCCTGCCAAGCTGGCCGGTGGCTTGCGACAGCGGTTGCGGCACTCCGAGCCGCAAGCTCTACCTGCGCGAGAATGGTACGCTGTCCTTCGCCGCGCCAACGGCCGAGGGAGCGGATGATTATATCTCCGACCCGGCCAAGCCCATTCCCTATCGCCAGCGCCCCATTCGCGGCACGGATGCGCCGGGATCGACATGGCGGCAATGGCTGGTCGATGATCAGCGCGCCTTTTCCGATCGGCCCGACGTGCTGACATACCAGACCGAGCCGCTGGAGGCACCGCTCGCGCTGGCGGGCGCGCCGGTTGCCGATCTTGTCGCTTCAACCACGGGCAGCGATGGTGATTTCGTGGTCAAGCTGATTGACCTCTATCCTGACGAGGTGCCCGAAAAGCCCGAGATGGGCGGCTATCAACTGCCCATCGCGATGGACATTTTGCGTGGCCGCTATCGCGAGGGCTTTTCGCAGGCCAAGCCTATTACGCCCAATGCGGCGCTGACCTATCGCCTGACGCTGCCCAATGTGAACCATGTGTTCCTGCCCGGGCACCGCATCATGGTGCAGATCCAGTCCAGCTGGTTCCCGCTGTATGATCGCAATCCCCAAAGCTTCGTGCCCAATATGTTCGATGCCAAACCGGAGGATTACCGCAAGGCGACGATCCGCATTTATCACGCGCCGGCACAGGCAAGCGCCCTTGAGCTGCCGGTGGTGGCGATAGACACATCGCGATAGGACATGATGGCCAGCTGGCGAGATATCTCGCCGGCTGTCATCCGTTAAGAGAGCAATGTGCTGGTGCCGTGGCGCGAGGGTGTGCGGGAGGTCTAGGAGACGGCATTGACAGGCATGGCTTATCGGCGTGGGACGGCAGATCTTCGCCAGCCTCTCATGGATCGTGAGGCCTGAACCCAGAGCTCGGATCGCCACCGAAAACCACGAAGGCCTGGAAATACAAGCGCAATCCATAGCCGAAAGGGCGGGGCGGCCTTGGATGGCGCTTCACGGCAGGCAGCGCACGAGACCGGTCATCTGAGGTGATCCCTCAAACTCAACCGATCAGGATCCGTATCGCCAGAGCTGTGGCAAGCGCCGGGATCATCGTCACGGTGCCTGTCTTCAGGAATGGCCAAAAGCCCACATCCTCACCCTCACGACGGATCGCCTGTAGCCAGAGGATGGTGGCGAGCGAACCCGTGACCGAGAGGTTCGGGCCCAGATCGACACCAATCAGCAGCGCATCGACCACCAGCCGTGGCGGATGGGCCTGCATCGCCGCCATGCTGGCAATCAGCCCGGCAGGCAGGTTGTTCATCAGATTGGACGCGAAAGCCAGGACGGTCCCGCAAAGCGCCGCAGCCCATGCCGGATCAGCCGAGGCGCGGCCCATGGCGCGGGCGACAAGGGCGATGCCGCCAGTGCGGTCCAGAGCCTCGACCAGCACGAACAGCCCGGCGACCAGCGGCAACACGCCCCAGGCCACGCAGCGCGCAACCTTGGCCGGTGACTGCCGTGCCATCCCGCAGACCGCCAGCGCCGTGGCCATACCGGCAAGACAGGTCGGCCAGCCCAGGGGCCGGTCGGTGGCGGACATGACCATCAGCAGCACCGCCGTGGCGCCGATCCCGACCATGGCCGCCTTGCCGCAGCGCGAGAGCGGTTCGCGCGTGAGGTCGCTGGCACAATGGCCCGCAAGCCTGCGCCGTTCCGCCCAGCGGAGCATCGCGAAGGTGACGGCGATGGCAGCCAGCGAGGGCAGGGCGAAAGAGCCGAACCATTGGCCCAGCGGTGGCATCGCGCCGCCATACAGCACCAGATTGGCCGGGTTGGAAATGGGCAGCACAAAGCTGGCCGCATTGGCCACCAGCGCGCAGGCGAACAGCGCGGGCAGGGGATCGGCCCTTGCCTTGCGCGCTGCGGCAAAGACAGCCGGGGTCAGCACCACGGCGGTGGCGTCGTTCGACAGGAAGGTGGTGGTGACGATCCCGGCGAGATAGACCAGCAGGAACAGGCGCGCCGGGCTGCCTCTGGCGTGGATGGCGGCGGTGGCGGCCACCCAGTCGAACAACCCGTGCTCGCGCGCGGTTTCGCTCAGCAGCATCATCCCGATAAGGAAGAGGTAGACGTCCAGCCCCTTGCCGATCGCGCCCAGCGCCGCCCCGACTGGCATCAGCCCGAGCAGTACGAGCAGCAGCGCGCCGCCTGCCGCCCAGATCGCCTCGGGCCAGCGGAAGGGGCGCGCGATCACCCCTGCGGTGGCCACGCCACAGATCAGCCAGACAGCGCCGGGGCCCCACTCCATCAATGCTGGTCCGTGCCGCCGCAGGCCGGGCGCAAGATCCCGGCAAAGCCCAGCCACAGCCCCACACTGACCACCGCAAAGCTGCCCAGCACGTAAAAGGCCACGCGATAGCCCAGCTCCTGCGCCAGCCAGCCACCAATCGCCGGGCTGAGCGCGGCCCCAATTCCCTGCACCGTCATCACCGCGCCTTGCCCGACGTTGACGCGCCCCGTGCCGCCCAGCAGGCAGGCGACCAGGCCCGGTACCGCCACGCTCTGCAATCCGGCGCCCACGCCGTCGAGCGCCTGCACCGGCCAGACGCCCCAATTCTCGATGACGCTGCCCGCCAGCAGTCCCCGCAGCGGCAGGGCGGCAAAGGAGATCAGCAGAACCAGCCAATAGCCGCGCCCGGCAGCCATGCGCATCGCCAGCAGGGCCGCGACGATCATCACCGCCTGCGCCACCACCACGGTCTGTGCGACGAACATGGCCGGATCGCCTTTGCCCGCCCCCACCACCGCCAGCCCATAAAGCGGCAGCATGGCGCCATTGCCCAGATGGAAGCAGGCCAGCGCCGCCGCCAGGATCAGCATCGGGCGGTTGCCGAGCAGCATGCGGAAGCCCTGTGCCTGATCGTCACCGGCATCCTTTGCCTCCAGGCCACGGGCAGCGCGATGGTCGATGGCGCGCTCGGGGATCGCCAGAACCGAGGCGATGGCCAGCACGCCGAAGACCGCGGCCAGGTAGAAGATCGCCACCATGCCAAAGCGCCAGCCCAGATAGCCCGACAGGCCTGCTCCCACCATATTGCCGGTGTGATTCCAGGCCTGATTGCGACCGTTTTGCGCGTTGAAGCCGCTCTGCCGCACGATGCCCAGCGTCATACCGGTCACTGCCGGGCCGATGGCCGCCCCGGCGATTGCCGTGGCGATCTGGCTGACGGTCACGACCGGCGCCGATTGCGAAAACAGGATGAGAAAGGAGGCCAGCACGGTGCAGATGCCGGTGACGATCACCACCAGCCGCTTTTTTTCGGTATGGTCGATGAAGGCGCCGGCGGGGACCGTCATGATCATGCCGGCCACGCCCCCGGCGGTCATCACCGTGCCGATGGGACCGGAGGTCCATCCACGCTGCTGCAGAAAAACCCCCAGAAACGGGCCGATGCCTGCCTGCATATCGGCCATGAAGAAATTGAGGGATTGCAGCGCGGCCTTCGCCTGGCCCTTCGATGATGGTTCCTGCGTCTCGAACGGCAGTGATCTGGCGGCCATGAGGGTTTTCCCGAAGCTGTGTCCGTTTGGGAGAATGTGCCTGATCGGGAATGGGTGCATCGCAGGAAGGATTTTATGTGGGGAGCGTTCGGGCGCCTTGGTCAAAGCATTAAGGAACAACACCCATGCCTCTTGATTTGGAATGAGGCCGGGCTGACTGCCGTGGCAGACCGCAAGCTCCAGACCTGCAAGGACGTACCCATCATGACGAAGCGATCGATCACAGCGACCATCCTTGGCTGCGCCGCCATGGCGACTCTGGCACTGGTTGGTCCGGCGCTGGCGCGGGCGCGCGCACCCAGCGCGAACAGCGACCAGGCGCATGGCCCGCAAAAGCTGGTCGACAAGGCCGCCTCGGTCGCGGTCGAGTTTCAGCGCGATCAGGGCAAGGCCGGCATCATGCGCCATGCGCGTGGCATGTATATCGTGCCGGAATACGGTAAGGCCGGCTTTATCATCGGGGGCAAGGGCGGCGCCGGCGTTGTGACGGTGCGCCATGGCACGAACTGGACCTCGCCCGCATTCTTCAACTTCGGCGGCCTGAGCGCCGGGCTGCAGATCGGCGGCGAGGGCGGATCCTTGATCTTCCTGCTGATGAACCAGAAGGCCGTCAATGCTTTCCGCCGCGACAATAAATTCGCGCTGACCGCGAACGCTGGCCTTTCGGTGGTGACCTACTCGACCGCAGACCAGGCCAACCTTGGCCGCGCCGATGTGGTTCTGCTCACCAACACCAAGGGCGCCTATGCAGGTGCGACGATCGAAGCCAGCAATGTTGGCGTGGATGGTGGGCGGACCAGTGAATTTTATGGCCAGATGATCAATCAGAATGCGCTGCTCGATGGCCGTGTGCCGCCGACGGCCGGTGCCCGCATCCTGCTGAGGGTGCTGCCGCGCTGAGCGGCAAGTGGGTGAGCGCATACCCTTATGACGGGCGGTGCCCAAGCGTGACGGCATCAAGATGAGCATCACGCGTCGGGTTGAAACTGCGCTCACGGTGCTCAAAGCTGAATAGGCCCTGGAAACCGAAATTTGAAGGAGCCGACACGAAACCGGATTCCCGCCCGGCGAGCGCAGCTTGGTCACTTGGCAACCAGTTCAACGGGAAGCAGGAGTGCCATTTCCCTTAGCGATTGGTTCTGGCGTTCCAGCTGCCTCGCACAGGGAGGCCAGTTGGCAACCGGCAGGACAAAAGCATCATGAGGGAATGGTGGTCGGGCTCTCCACATTCCATGATGCTTTTGCGCCGGGAATTCAGTCGATGTATTAGGTCAGGCGGAACACCTGAATCAGGCGACCATTGGCTTTCGGTCCCAGATCGGGCGCTTTGACCTCCGGTGGGACCGGATAGGTCAAGGTGGCGACAAAGGCGGATTCGCGCAGCCAGGCATATTTTTTACCGGACACATTGAAAGTGGGCAGGAGGCGGTATTTGCTCTCGCTATACCCAAGCCCCTTGTTGTGGATGATGACTTCATAACCGTCATCCGTCTTGAGCCGATACAGCGCATCGACGATAACCACCCCGTCCGGGCGCACCACCGGAAAGTCGCCGCCCCCGGCAATGACTGTGCCTTGAATGCCGCGTCCCCGAAAGGTCCCGCCAATGATCGGCCAGACCTCGTTGCGATCGCCGTCGGCCGTGGTCTGATCCTCCTTGGGGCCCATCAATTCCGGTTCGCTGCAGAAGGGCAGGATGTCCATCACCCATTCCAGCCCAACGGTATCGTAGATCCTGGGCCTGCCTCCCGCAGGCAGACCGGGAACCGTGGGTTCATGGTCCAGCGGGGGCGTGGCCGCCAAGCGGCTTGGCACGGTGGCCAGTGGTACGGTCGCGCCGATCAAGCCCAGCGCAGTGCGACGAGAAAGGGTCATATTTTGATTTCCTTGCGAATTATTCCGCTTGCCCAAGCGGGTCCGGGCGGCACGGTTGGTGCAGAATGGTGCCGCAGACCGGCCATGGAGCGGGAACCGCAATGCCCGGCACAGTGCCGATCAACAGGCGGGAGGGATGCTGCGCGTCATGCAGGACCTCGATCCGGGCCGGCACCGACTGGGGCGCGAAGAGAAAACCGCCATACTGGCTGGGCGTATCGATCCACAGCCGCAGGTGAGATCCCTTGCGGAAGGCATGGGCGAATTTCTGCACCTCGATCCGCGCCAGCGCCGGCTCGCCCGGCACCATTGCCGCCATGGTTTCGGGGCGGTCCAGCGGCCATGGGCGCAGCGGCGTGGATTTCGCCGGGTTCTGCGCGCGATCCGACAGGCGCAGCCATCCGCGCTGGAGGAACATCTCCTGCCCATCGGGGCGCAGCTCGGTCAGCGTGACCTGAAGGTCTGCATCAGCGGTGCTGGCGGTCACCCAGAGATCGGCGCTCGCCGGGCCATAGGCCACCACATCATGGTCGAAGGCCGGGCTGGTATAGGCCAGCGTGCCATGCCGCCAGCCGGATCTTAGCGGTTCCCAGCTGTCTTGGCCGAATTCATGGTTCACGGCGGGGCCGCGCAAGGGATAGTCGAAACCATCCGGCTGGCCCTCGCCGCTGCCCGCCACCAATCGACCATTGGTGGAGAGGGCAAAGGCCAGAGGCGTGACAGGCATCGGGAAGCTGGCATGGGTCAAGGTGAGCGCGGGTGTGAAGTTCTCAAACGCGCCCTCGCTTGGTCCCTTCAGCGCGCCTTCGATCCAGACCTGCACATGGGGCGTGGCCTCGAAACCGTTTGCCTTGCCCTTTACGAAATGGTCGAAGAAGGCGATCAACTGCTGGCGAAAGCGGGTCGAGGCATAGAGATCATGCACGCCATTGGTCTGGAGATACCAGAGGCGCGCGGGATCGAGCGTCTCCTGAAAATAGCCCATGCGGGAAATCACCGCCTCGTCCTGAAAGACCTCCATCGAGAAGGTGGGCACCGTGATCCGATGCGTGCGGGCGGCCAGATTGCGGATCTCGATATAATCGTCGCGCAGGGGATGGCGGATCAGCACCGAAGGCAGGCGGTTGGCCTCGGCGGTCTGTTCGTTGCGCGCGATTTGGGCCAGACAGCGCTGGTCGCCCTCCGCCCGCGCGCTGGTCTTCGCCGAATTCCAGCGCGAGTGGAGATAATTCCACCAGCCATCGACAAAGCCCGGCGCTGGCACGCCGCCTGGATACCAGCTGTCCAGCCGCGCATCGCCCAGTGGCATGCCCGGCGCGATGGCCTTCAAATGCGGTGGCTGCTCGGCGGCGGTGGCCAGTTGCGACATGCCCGCCCATGACCAGTTGGCCATGCCCACCGCGCCATTGGACCATGGCTGGGTCGCAATCCATTCCACCGCATCGTGCCCGTCCTCGCCGTAGGACCGGGCGAGGAATTCGAACTGCCCTTCCGAACAGGCTGTGCCGCGCGCATTGATGCCGATCACGGCATAGCCAGCCGCCACCAGCGCGCGGTCGAGATTGACCGACATGGCGGTGTTGTCATCCAGATAGACTGCCCCGCCGATCGATCCGGGGTCGTAACCCGAATAGTTGACGATCACCGGGAACGGCCCTTCGCCTTTGGGCAGCAGCACGCTGTAGCGCAACTGTGTGCCGTCTCGCGCGGGCAGATAGCCGGTCAGGCGGCGCGCGAAGAAGGTGGGCTGGTGCTTGACCGGCGGGCTCATCTCATCGGGCGGGGTGGCTGCCTGATGGACCGGCACCGGGGCCTGAGCCTGGGCTGCCGCGGCGATGGTCAGCGCCGCCATGGCGGCGGCGCAGCCCAACCCATATCGCCGGGTGATCATTTCGCCTTCCACTCGGTCAAGGTCCGGAAATAGGCCAGCGTGTCCTCCAGCGCCGCATCGCTTTTGGGCGAGCCTTCCTCGGGGAAGAAGCTGAGCTTGACGATTACGGTGCGGGTCGCGGGATGGACATAGATGAATTGCCCCTGCAACCCCAGCGCGGTGAAGGCGCCGGTGTCATCCAGCTTCCAGATCTGATAGCCATAGCCTGACCGCGCGAAGGGATTGGTCACGCTGGCCGGCGGAGGCGGGGTGCCGGGATCGGCATTGGGAGTCATGGTGGTGGCCTGCTTCATCCAATCTGCCGGCACGATCTGCCGCCCGTTGAAGCGTCCGGAATCGAGCATCATCTGTCCAAAGCGGGCAAAGTCGCGCAGGGTGGCATTATAGGCCATGCCGTTGAGTTCACGCCCGACGCCTGGGCCCCCGTCGGCCAGCCAGAAGCCATAAGACTCGGTGCCGAGTGGCTGCCAGAGATAGTGCGCGGTGAAATCGGCCAGCGGGCGTTTTGTGGCGCGCTCCAGCACCCAGCCCAGCACCGAGGTATCCAGCGTGGAATAGTTGAAATGGCTGCCCGGCGCGAGTTTGCGCTTCATGCGCGGGGCCATATCGGCAAAGCGCTCCTTGTTGGCGACGATGGCGTTGAGGAAGATTTGCGCGGCGATGCTAGGGCTCGCGCCGAAATCGTAGCGCTCCTCGTAATCGGTGCCCGAGCGCATCTGCAGCAACTGCCGGATGGTCACGCCATCATAGCCCGATCCCTTCAGTTCGGGCACGTAGAGCGTAGCGGGATCGTCGATGGAATGGATCGCGCCTTGCGCCACGGCGATGCCCACCAGCATCGAGGTGAAGGTCTTGGCCATCGAGAAGGAGATGAAATGGGTCCGCTCGTCGGTGTTGTTGCGATAGCTTTCATGCAGGATCTTGCCATCGCGCATCACCAGAAAAGCCGAGGTGTAGGTCAGATCCTCCCAGGCATCCTCGCTCATGGTCTGCCCGCGAATGGTGGCCTTGGGCAGCGGAGCATCGGCATGGGCCAGCGGGGCGATCGGGCCGGAGCGCGGCACCACGCGGGTCTGGAACAGCTGGTCCATATTGTGGAAGGTCAGCATGTTCTCGGGCGCTTCGAGCATATGCATGCGCGCCGCCGCAAGGGCAGGGGGCACGGTGCCATCGGGCAGAACATGGCTGGGGGCGGTCTGGGCGCATAGCGGTGCGATGGGCGACAGCGCCAGTGCAAGAGCCAGGACGCGCGTCAGAGGGGATCGGGCAAACGACATGGAAAATCCTTGTTGGGAAGAGGCTTATTTGCGCAGCAGCACGGTCAGGCCGAAAGTGCGCGGACGCGATGTGATCGACTGATAGGAGCCCACGCCCACCACCCCGATCGAGCGGGACAGCACGGCGTGATCGTTGGTGAGATTGTCGACAAAGGCGGAGACATCGACGGCCTCATGCCGCCACCCCAGACGCAGGCTGGCGAATTGGAAGGCCGCCGTGCGCAGCGCGCCCGGATCGTAGGAATTGGTGGCCGGATCGGTGGTGGCGGTCATGGGGCCGGCGCTCTTGTATTGATAATCGCCGCGCAGATAGAGCGAGCCGGTGGCGATCGGCCTTTCGTAACTGCCACCGATGCTGGCCGTCCAGGGATGGGTTTCGAGATGGTCGGCGGTGGTCGCCAGTGCGCCGCCTGCCACATTCTGCGTGAAATGGGCCGAGGTGTAGCTGAGCGTGCCGTCCAGCGAGAACCCCTTGGCGATCTTCACCGTCGCCTGCAGGTCGAAGCCGGTGCTGCGTGCCTGACCGAGATTGGCGGTGAAATGCGCCCCGCAATGCTGGAGATAGACATCCTGCTGGATATCGCTCCAGTCGACGCGGAAGGCGCTGGCGGCAAAGGTGACGGCGCGCCCGACCCGGCCCTTGGCCCCGGCCTCGTAGCTCCACAGGCTGTCCGACTTGTAGATGTTCGGCACGGAGGTAAAGCCATAGCCCGCGAGATCGGCGCCGCAGACCGCTTGCGGCACCGGCGCATTGGTGCCGCCGATGCGATAGCCCTTGGCGGCGCTGACATAGAGCATCACGGCGGGGCTGGCCTGCCAGTCGAGGCCGAATTTGGGGGTGACCGGGCTTTCGCTCACCGACTGCGAGGGCTGCAACTGATAGCCCGAGACCGGCCCTTGAAACAGCGAATTGCCGCTGAACTTGGTATGGGCAACCCGCAGGCCAGCGCTGGCTTTCAGCTTGGGCGTGATGGCAAAGGTGCCATCGGCGAAGCCGGCGATCTGCTCGTCCGCGCCGCGCCCGGCGCCCGCCAGCGAGGAGGTGCCACCCACCAGAGGCGTGCCCAGCACCACCTCTGGTGGGACGCCGCCAAAGATATCGGCGAAATAGGGGTCCTGAACATCCTCGGAGAAATGCTGGACCGATTTGGAATAGAACACGCCCAGCACCCATGACAGGCGGGCATCCTTCTTCGTCGATTGCGCCCGCAATTCCTGGGTGAAGGTGCGCTGGTCATTGGCCATATGCGCCAGCGCATTGTAGCGCGCCGAGACCCAGGGCGTGCCATCGAAGACGGCGGGCCAGACGGTGGAATAATCGATCTGCGCGCTTTGATCGCGGATGTAGTAGGAGGTGTTGTTGATGATCTGTACCCCGCCCAGATCGCCTGTGATGTTGAGCGCGGGCAGCAGGAAGCGATCCCGGTCGGGCGAGGCATTGGGCTGACCGCTCAGGAACTGGCCCTGTGATGGGTTGGAAAGGCTCTCCCAATAGGTGCTGCTGTCGTTCAGAGTGCGGCGCTGATAGAACAGCGAGGGCGTGATCGTCAGCCCGTCGCTCGCCGCCCATTTCAGCGCGAAGCGCCCGACCAGCGTATCGCCGGAGTTGACATTATGCAGCACCGGCTGGCCGCTCAGCAGAGGATTGGCGTTCTGGCGGTCCACCCATCCGCCGTCGTGGCGATACCACAGCGTGGCGGCCAGCCCCAGCCTGTCGCGCACCAGCGGGCCGGTGACCGAAGCGCCGATCTCGCCGGAGACGGCGCCGCCCTGCGTGGCGGAGGTCTCGCCGCGGGCATAGACATGGATGTCGTTCAGGCTGGGCTGGGTGGTGATGAAGCGCACCGTGCCGCCTTCCGACCCTGCGCCGAACAGAGTGCCCTGCGGCCCGCGCAGCACCTCGACACGGGCAAGGTCGAAGACGGCGGGGAAAGCATTGGTGGAAGAATAGCCGACGACGCGGCTCTGGATTGGCGTATCGTCGATGTAGACGCCGGTGGTGGCCGCGCCCACTGTCGAGCTGACGCCGCGAATGGCGATGTTGGTCTGGTTGCCGAAGCCGTTGGGATCGAACTGGATGCCGGGCGTCTGGCGCACCAGGCCCGAGATGTCCTTGATCCCACGATTGTCCAGTGCGGCCTGCCCCAGGGCGGTGACTGACAGCGGCACCTTGCTGAGCGCCTCGGCGCGGCGGGTGGCGGTGACGATGATCTCGCCCTGGCTGGGCGTGTCAGCCTGTTTGGCGTCCTGGGCCAGAGCAGGCGTGGTCAGCGCAGGTATGGCAAGTGCCAGTCCCGAGACCGCCGACAGATGGATGATGTGGTGTTTCATGGTTCCCTCCCCGCATGCCGCCGTTGAGACGGTCGATCAGTCGGGAGGTCTAAGCGAGGGGCTTGCGCCGTCCGCGTCGATCCCGACCTGACAGAGCAAGCCATGAAGGAAGCCGGGAAGGGGCGCGTCCCCCGAATGGTATATGCTATGTCATAAAACAATCTTTCCATCGGCGACCGAACGGCAGATGCGTCGCACCAGCTCCGATTGACGGCCGGTGCCGGTCTTGGCCAGCACGCGCTTGAGATGCAGGCGGGCTGTCCCTTCGGCGATCCCGCGCGATGTCGCGAAATCGCTGACGCTGCCTCCGGCGGCCAGGCTGGCGGCCAGCGTGGCTTCGGTCATGGTCAGGCCGAAAAGCATGGCAAGATCGCCTGGGGCATAGCGCACCGCGAGATCGGGCCGCGTCATCACCAGCAGAACCAGATCGCGAGGCAGGGCAGGACGTTCAGCCAGAAAGGCGGCAGGGCGGGCGCGGATATGCAGGGCGGGGCGATCGATGCCGCCGATCGCCATGACGGTATGATCGCAGCGCCCCTGAACCAGCGCCAGCAAGCGCTCATGATCGGTTCGGGAAGGGGCGCACAGATGCCCGTCGCGCAGGTGCAGCATAGACGGTGTGGCGAACATCGCCCTGGCTTCGGCATTGCTCCAATGGACGCGCAGATGGCGATCGCAGGCGACCATCGCGGTCATCATGGCATCATTGGCTCGTTCGGCCAGCCCGGCGCGGGCTTCCGATGTCGACAGCCGCGTCCATAGCCGCATTGCCTGCCGGAAATGGGGTGCCAGCGCGTTCAGCAGCATTTCATCGCTATCGGCCATATCGCGCCGGTCATCAGCAACGCGATGAAAGATCAGCGTGAAATTACGGCCGTCCTCCATTTGCTGGCTCAACCAGAAGGCAGGGCCCAGACCACAGCGCGCCAGGCCATCGAACAGCATACGACGATCCTGAACAGACAGGTCGCCACACCGTTCGTCACTGTCGATTTCCAGCTTGGATGGCGGGGTGAGCGGACGACGAAAGCGGGGATTTGCAGGGCTGTTTGCCCATGAATCATGCAACGGTCCAAGGCGCTCCGAGTGGCTGTCGCGGGTGCCCCACACCGGCAGCAACATGTCCCGCTCGGTCTCCAGCAGCTGCGCGGCAACGCTTTCGACACCAAACTGTCGCCGCAACAAATCCATCAGTCTGACCCAGCATGCTGGGTCGTCGACTGCCGCATAGAGCGCGCCGATGACCTGACCGTCGAGTGTGGCCATTATCCCCCCCCAATCGCTTTGTTCCAGTCAGGATACCGGTTCGCGCACGGACAGCAAGCTGCTTGGATAAGGGGAGGAGGCGCACAGGCGGATAGCTTGAAGTGCGTATGAAAACTGCGCCACAAGCCTTTTCTGGGCCTCCGGCTATAAGGCAGTGAGATATCGGGGTGAATGATGCTGCTGTGGTGTCTTCGCGCCATTTCCATCCGACAAGGCATCGGGCGCCCGGGATGATCGCCCCGGCCTGAAGGCCGGCGACACCCTGGTCGTTTGGAAGCTCGGCCGTGTCGGACGATCACTGACCAACCTTCTGGCGATAATAACCGATCTGAAAAATCGAGGGGTGGCCTCCCGATCGCTGACGGAGCAGATGGACACAAGCGCGACCTTTTATGGACAGGTTTCCCGGTTCCCAGGTCAAAGCGAACTGGGTGTCGAGCGGGTTGGAGACAGGGTTCGGCTTGGCGCACGCGGGGGCCATGCAGTCAGGCCAGGCTTCGAACGATGAACCAGAACATGCCGATGGCAACGAGGGCGGAAGCTAGCGTATCGACCGTGATGGCACGCGGCGTCGCAATCCTGAGACGGCGGGCCGTCAAGACGCCGCCGGTGACCATGAGAACCACGGTGAGCTGAGCCATTTCGACCCCGAGGTTAAATCCGACGAGGATTTCGGCGAGTTTTTCCCTGGGCAATCGGCTTTCGAGGAGGTCAGCGGCAAATCCGAAGCCGTGGATCAGTCCAAAAACGGTGGTGACCACCATGCGCAGCCGCCCCGTGTCGTGCAAATGGCCCGAGATCATGAGGTAACAGGTGGTGAAGAGTGCCCCACCAATGAGGAGCAGCGGCGGAAGTACGCCAATTCCGGCCAGCCGCAGGAAGCCCATCAAGAGGAGTACGAAGCCAGAAATGATCGCCAGCTTGTCTGGCCTTTTCAGCGTGACGACGAGGTTTTCCACGCCGATGAGCGCGATGGTCAAGGCTACCAGCGCGTCGATGAACTCGGCATGCGGGCGAATGAGACCTGTCACCGCCAGACCCAGCGTGAGGCTGTGGCCGATGGTAAATCCCGTCACCACGAAGATCAGATCGCGCAGCCTGCGCGAGATCAGCACCAGGCCGAGCAGGAAGCTCATATGGTCGACGCCAGTGAAGATGTGCATAATGCCCATCTGCACGAAGCGGAAGAAACTGGCTCCTGCCAGTTCGCCACCCCTGCTGCGGGTGACGTCGATCTCCTGGGCGTCATTGCTGAAGAGCTGCTCGACGAAATCGCCATTGTTGAACTGGATCTGCGCGAGGTCGATATGGGTGGAGATGAGGTCGAAAAAGCCTTCGAAGCGAAGATGCATGTCGGCGTCAGTCGGGCAGTCAAAAGCGAATTCAGCGCGGCGAAAGCCTGTGGCGGCCAGCACCACGCGCGGCGGCGCGGCTACCAGGCAGGCGTTCTTGCCACTCAGTACGCCGATGCGCGGGGTGAGATAGGTAAGGATCTGGCGATCAGCCGGGCGCTTGCCATTGTCGATGCGCGCCATCTCCATATCAGGCGCGGTGATGTTCATGCGCACGATCCGCCCGTCGATTGTCCAGGTCGTGTGTGATTCCGAGCGTGTATGAGCCAACGCGGGGCTGGCCATCATCGCGCAGGCCAGCAGCGAGGCGCTCAGCCATGTCCAGAAATCCATGCTCATTCGAACCCTGGCGCGATCTGGACATCGGCGCGCTTGCGCAGATAGGCATCGGCACCGGCCTGCATGCGGCTCACCTTGTCGCTGCGGTAGTCGGTCAGTACGCGGTCCCGCGCCTGCTCGAAGGGGGTGACGACGGGGGCGATGTTACTCTTGACCAGCAGCACATGCACGCCATCGGGCAGTTGGATGGGGGCGGACACCTGCCCGGACCTGAGCGCCTTTGCGGTTTCAAAGAGTCTGTCGCCCAGATGGATGCGTGCGGCGAAGTAGAACTCCTCGCCATCGGCCACCTTGTCGCTGGGCTTCACGCCTGAGGGATGCCCCCCGGCGCGAAGGGTGGCGACTGCCGCCTGCGCCCGCACCATGTCCGGCGCGATGAAGTCACTCACCGTTAGCAGACCATCACCGGTATATTTGTCGATATGGCGATTGTATTGGTCGCGCAGTGTGGCATCGTCGGGCTGGGTCGAGGCGGCGTCCACCGCCTGCTGCCCCTCTACTGCGCTTACCAGTGCCTGACGCACCTCGATGACATCGTTCTGCAGCCCAAGCTCCACCCCCCGCTGCACATACAGCTCCTCGCGGATCATCTGACCGAGGACCTTACGCTTCTGTGCCGGGCTCGCCTTGTCGAGCCCCACGCTTTCGCTCGCCTGCAGCGCAGTGACATAGTCGCTCATCAGGATTGGCACCTGGTTCACTGTGGCGACATCCTCGGGCGGGACGCCGGCGATGCGGGTGCCTTGCGCGGTGAATAGGCCGGTGCCTGCTACCACCAGCCCCAGCACTGCACCCGCCGCGCAGAAGATCAGTGTGCGTTTCTCGGAATGGCTGTGAAGATCGTCCAGTCTGGGTGTGTCGGTCATGAGGGTGCTCGGACGGAAGGGTGCAGCGAAGCGGTGTAAACGGCCACGGCGCGCGCGTCATAGGCGGAGATGCTATGCTGGAAGGCGGGACTGATCCCGGCCATGCCATGTTCGATGATGTCGGTGAGGTCGGCTTCGCTGCCGTTGCCCTTCAGCCAAACACCATCGATCAGGTTCGGCGCACCCACGGCCGCATCGCCCGCCCCGTCACTGGCGTGGCAGTCCCAGCAGGCGCCATTGGTGGAGAACAGCTTGTGGCCGCGCCCGATGCGCGCCAGGTCATAGCCACCGTTCCCATTGGCCGCGCGCAGAAAACCCACGATGTCGCTGATCTGGGCTGGGGTGAGCGAGGGAAGCTTTTCGCGCGTGTACGGCTCGGCTTTGGCGAAACCGGGCATTTCGGCCAGGTCCCGGCCTTTGCTGTCGCCCGCGCGGATCCCATGGAGCACGATCTGCTCGATCTCGCCGACCCTGCCTCGGCCATAGAGGAAATCCTTGTCGGTGAGGTCGGGCATGGCCTTACTGGGGTCGCCCTTGCCAGCGGCTCCATGGCAGGAGGTGCAATGGGTGAGGAAGACTTTGCGCCCGTCGGCCAGTGCATGGTTGCGCAGCACGGGATCGGCAAGTACTTGCTCGGGATCGGACCGCAGCATGGCGATCTGGCGCGCGGATACCCCATGGCGCCACCATAGCGAGCCTGCGATCATCAGTAGCACCGCAGCGGGTGTTACCACATGGAAAGCTATCCGCGCCTGCCTCTTCACGGCCAGATTTTCCTATTATCGGTGACTTTTCCGCATCAATGCGCACACTGATTTTCAAGGGGATGATCGGGTTGGGGGCGCGGACTGTTTTTTGGCACCAGCCATTCCGATGACCGCGTGGCGCCAAGGCCATCCCCACTCAAGGTTACGTGGCGTGCCAACTCATCCATAACCCATAGAAGAGCCGGATCGCGCTCATTGGACCTATGCCATTGTACTCCAACGCTCACGGCCGGCATGGCGAAAGGGACAGGCACGATCTTGATCGGCAGCCAGTTGGCGACATCCTCTGCCAGGCGGCGGTAGATGGTGGCAATACGGTTCGACCCCAGGAGCATGAAGGGAACCGAAAGGAAAGAGGGCGCCACTACCTCCACCCTGCGCGCGCGCGCGCGATTGCGTAGCAATTCCTCCTCAAAGGCAGGCATGCGCGATAGGCCGAACTGTGTTGTGACATGGCCGAGCGAATAATAGGCCTCCTCGCTCAAACCCTCGGCGAGAAAGGGGTTTCCATGCCATCCCATCACCACGTAATCGTCGGAATACAGTGTCCGGCTCGGATGGTCATGCGAGAACGAGGACTCCAGGGTGATGAGCAAGTCAATTGCCCCCTGTTCCAGCATTTGCATGGGACGATCATGGATCGCCTGGATCGATAAGCTCATCCTTGGGGCCAACTGTTCGAGATAGGGCATGGCCCGTGCCAGCAGAACCTCGCCGACATAGTCCGAGGCCATGATGGTGATCTCGCGTTCGCTCTGGTCGGCGATGAACTCAGGTTTGGCAGCGATGGTCGTTTTGACCAGATTGAGCACTGTGCGCACAGGCTCGATCAGTTCCTCGCCACGGTGGGTTAGCACCATGTGCCGACCTTTCAGCACCAGCAGTTCGTCCTGGAAATAATCGCGCAGCCGGCTGAGCACATTGCTGGTGGCCGAGGGGCTGAGGCAGATGCGATCCGCAGCGCGCGCCACGCTCTTTTCACTGAGCAAGGCGTCGAGCGCGACGAGCAGGTTGAGGTCAAGACGTTCACAGCGCATGACGGCCTGGCTCCTTGTTTGAATGATCTAGCTGCTGAAACCGATCCACCGCGCCACGACGATGATGGCGGTCCACAAGATCAACGACAGGCCGCCGGCCACGCGCGCGGCCAATGGCGGCCGGATATCATCGCCCCAGCGGCCCACCGAACGACCAATGCCGAAATTGAACACGGCCATGTTGACCCCGGCCAGCGCGAGCAGCAGCATCTTGGCCTGGAACATCGGATTGGCGGCATATTTTCCCGCGCTCGAGGCAAAGAGCAGGAAGCCCGTGAGCGCCGCCCCGGCGAAGGCCGCCCAGGTCACTGGCACCAGCTCGCGTTCCAGCACGCGCACCGGACGATGGGTGGATTGCCAGCCCAGCAGACGCAGATCGACCACCGCGATGGTACCGAACACCAGCGTGAGGCACAGGACATGGACCGTCTCGATCCAGGGGAACAACAGTGCGCCCTCGGCAATCGCCGAAGCCCAGCTTGTGCCGGAAAGCCAGTTGAACAGGAA
Source organism: Novosphingobium rosa NBRC 15208 (assembly GCF_001598555.1). Taxonomy (GTDB): domain Bacteria; phylum Pseudomonadota; class Alphaproteobacteria; order Sphingomonadales; family Sphingomonadaceae; genus Novosphingobium; species Novosphingobium rosa. The sequence continues at coordinate 25,996 of NZ_BCZE01000051.1, read as the reverse complement.
GGCAAGCGGGCCGGGATCAGGGGGCAACATAGGCAATCCACCTTCCGCAGATGATGATGGCAACCCAGAGCAGGATCGAAAGCAGGGCCATGACACGACTGATCTGAGAAATCGGGGCCTGGTTCTGACGCATGGCGCGCCCAAGCAGTGCGGTAAGCCCGCAGGCCACCAGCAGCAGCGCCATCTTCAGCCAGAAGATACGGTTGCCAAACACGCGCACGGGCTCGCCGATGGCGTTCACCAGCCCCGAGAGCAACAATGCACCCAAGGCGGCCATCATCCAAGGCTGGAACCGGCGATAGACCAGCGCCAATGGTTCAGGTACGCCCCATACGCCCAGCACCTTGAGGTCGCAGATCAGTGCCCCGCCGAAGAGCAGGCCAATGCTCAGGATATGCACACTCTGCACCGCAGGGATGATGAAGCCCGCATCGCGGATCGACGTGCTGAGCGGTGAGGCATAGAGCTGATCCAGCACGACACTCATGGTCAGAGCCGACCGGCCACGCCGGTGGGCATGGGCTCTTCGACGAATTCGATGAGATTGCCGGCATTGTCGCGGATGAAGATGTTGGCGCCATGCTGCATGCGCTTGATCCACACGATGTCGGCCCCGCGCCTTTCGAGTTCGGCGCCAAAGGCCTCGACATCCTCGATGACGAAGGAGACATGCTTGTTGCCGTGTGTGCGGTTATCGGTGTCGGGTTGGCGGCGGTCCTGAGGCAGGGCCTCGGCGCCAGGCACTTCGAAGATTTCCATGCGCAGGTCGCCATTCCGAATGATTGCCACCTGCGCCGGGATCGAGGGAATGGGGAAGCGACGCTCGAGGGTGAAGCCGAGCACCTTGCCATACCATTCAATGGTCGCGTCGAGATCGGGGACGCTGATGCCGCCATGGTGGAAGCCGAAGGTCAAAGTCATGGGGTGTCCTTTCTAGAGGGCGGTAGCGCCACCATCAACGCGCAGGTCGGCGGCGGTGATGAAACTGGCCTCGCAACTCGCCAGAAACAGCGCCGCACGGGCGATGTCTTCAGGCTGGCCGAGCCGCTTGATCATCAGCCCCCGCAGCACCGTCGCGTTCATTTCGGGCGCGAGGAACACGTCCCTTGTGGCGGCGGTGAGAATGGGGCCAGGCGAGATGCTGTTGGCGCGGATGCCGTGGGGGGCACCCTCGGCAGCGAGCTGGCGAGTGAGCGCCAGAACGCCGCCCTTGCCGGCGCAATGGGCGGCAGCATAGGACCCGGGCAGGGTGACATAGGCATTGGCGGAGGCGAAGTTGACGATTGCGCCCCCGCGTTCTTTCAACAGCGGCCATGCTGCACGGCAACACAGGAACACATTATCGAGCTCGGCCTTCAGGGTGAAGGTCCAGTCATGATAACGCATGGTCTCGACCGGAGCGAAGATGGCGGCGGCGGCGGCATTGATCAGCGCGTCGATACCCTGAACCTCCCGAGCGATGGCTGTGAACCAGTCGGCGACCTCATCCTCGCGTGTCAGATCGACACGGCGGGCATGGATGGACCCAGCGCCCGCCTCATCGACAGTCGCACGCGCGGCATCCAGATCGATATCGCAGCCGTAAACCATCGCGCCTTCACGCGCGAAATGCAGTGCGCAGCCCTTGCCAATACCAGCGCCAATACCTGTGACCACGGCAATCTTGCCGTCCAAGCGACCGTTCATGACATCCTCGTCCTGCGAAGCCCTGTCGGCCCCTTGTTGTCATCAGGGGTAAAAGCGGGAATCGACCATCTGATGGCGGTTTGTTGCGGAATTGAAATTCAGATTGCAGCCCCGGCATCTAGGCTGCATCCGGGAATCGGACGAGGATGAGGACATGGGCAGCCTTGCGGCACGCGTCAGAGGCGCGGTCTCCCGGACAAAGCCCGTGCCGGTGGAAGGACAAGCACATGAGCGGGAACCGGACGCAGCATATTCTGGTGGTGGACGATGACAGCGCCCTGCGCCGGGGCATTGCCCAGTTTCTGGAAAAGAACGGCTTCAGGGTGACCACAGCGGGCAGCGGTTCGGAGGCGGATCGCGCTTTGCGCGGTGGTGAACGGATCGATCTGGTGGTCCTGGACCTGATGCTGCCGGGCGAGGACGGTTTGGCCATCATCCGCCGTTGGAAGGATGAGCGCCCGCCGATCATCATGCTTTCGGCCATGGGCGAGGGCAGCGACCGGATCATCGGGCTGGAGGTGGGGGCGGACGATTATGTCGCCAAGCCCTGCAACCCGCGCGAGTTGCTGGCGCGCATCCGCGCCGTGCTGCGCCGGGGGCATGTGCAATCCCAGACCGGGCCGCAATGCCTCTATCTCGACGATTGGGAGGTCGATCTGGTTGCACGCACGATCACGCGGGAGGCCGAAGAGCCAGTCAGCCTGACTGACAGCGAATTCCGCGTTCTGACCGCACTCATTTCCCGGCCCCGCCAGGTGCTCAGTCGCGACCAGCTGATCAACGCCACCCATGGCTATCAGAGCGATGTCTTCGACCGCGTGGTGGATGTGGCGATCAGCCGACTGCGCAAGAAGATGGTGCCTTGCTGCCCGATCCGTACCGTTCGCAGCGAGGGGTATATGCTCACCGTGGCGCCTTCTCCCAAATGAGTTTACCGGGCTTTCGTTCGCTGTTTGCCCAGGTCGCTGCTCTTTTGCTGGCGGCGCTGGTGCTGTCACAGGCGGTGTCAGTGGCGATTGTTGTCAGCCTGCCACCGCCGCGTCCTTCGTATCTTACCGTTTCGGCCATCATCGACCTGCTGCGAGCCTCCGATCCGGAGCGGCTGAGCGAGGGGCTCTATGGGGTGTCCTATGAGCATGGGTCGCCTGCCGCGCGGCGTCGGGATCGGGTCCCGCCCGCAATTGAGGCACAGGTGGCTGCCAGCATTCACCTGCCGACCGCCGCCGTCCAGATCTATGCTGAGCGCGTGGTGGGCCATTCGCGGGCCGGCGCCACGGGCATGGTCGATCCGCTGCTGATCGGCAATGTCCAGGCTTTCTGCTTTGATGGCAGGGCGTGGCGTATCTTGCAGCGGCAGGATGAGCCGGCTTTGTTTGCATGGCGGATGCGGTTGCTGCTGTGGTTCGCGGGATCGACGTTGCTGTCGCTGCCGCTGGGCTGGTTCTACTCACGCGGCTTGGGACGTACGCTGCGCCGTTTTGCCGCTGCGGCCGACCGGCTGCGCGAAGGCGCGGCCGAACCCGATTTTCCCGTGGAGGGCGCGCGTGAATTGCGCCTTGCTGGGGCTGCGCTCAACCAGATGCATTCGCGCATCGGCCAATATGTCAATGAGCGCACCGCCATGATCGCGGCCATCGCACATGACCTGCGCACGCCTTTGGCGCGTATCGCCTTCACCATGGAAGAGGCCGCGGAACCCTTGCGCATTCAGGTGCAGGGCGATGTGGCCCATATGCGTACCATGATTGCCGACACGCTGGCCTTCGTGAAGGGCACCTCGGTCTCCTCGAGGTCCGAGGTCGTGGATCTGGGGGCGCTGCTGACTGAGGTGGCGGGCAAGTATGTCTTGCTGGGTGCCGATGTCGAGGTTCAGGCGGCGCCTAAACTGGCAATGGTGGGCGATCCGCTCTCGCTCGAGCGGCTGTTCACCAATCTGATCGACAATGCCATCCGTTATGGCACGCTGGCCCGGCTGAGCCTGACCCGCGAGGAGGATAGCGCGCTGATTCGCGTGGTCGACGATGGCCCCGGCCTGCCCGAGGACCAATTGGAGACTGTGCTGCAACCTTTCGTGCGGGGCGATGTTTCGCGCAATGGCGACACCGGGGGGATTGGCCTCGGGCTGGCCATCGCCCGGGCCATTGCGCGCAATCATGGGGGTGATCTGATGCTGCGCAATGGCGATGTGAGCGGGCTGGTGGCCCTGTGTCGGCTGCCTGTTTCTTAATCCCGCCGGAGCGTCAGGCAGGCCACCAGCGCGAGGCATGCCGCCCCCAGACACAGGAAGCCGAAGAGTTGGAAGCGCGCGATCATCGTTCCTGCCACCAACGAGGCCAGCGGCACCGCGAGATTGTTGCAGGCAAACTGGCCCAGCGCGAAGGTGGCCCCCCACAGGCCCGAGCCGCGCCCCCGCAGTTCGAAGGGTAGGCTATGCACGGCGCAGGTGAGCAGCGTTGGCAGCAGCATCCCCGCGCCGATCTGGTTGACGCCGGCCCATAGCGCGAAGCTCAGGGGATCATGCGCATGCCCCATGGCGACAAACCCTGCGCCCATGATCGAGAATTCTACCAGAAACTGGGTGCGCAGACCGGACCGGGGCGAGATGATCCAGAAGCACACTGTGCCTACCGGTACGAACAGGCTGGCCAGTGCAGTCAGCCCCGCCCCGCGCGCCGCATCGTAATCGCCACCAGGCAGCACGACCCCCAGTTCCTGCAAGCCGGAGGGCAGCTTGATTTGTACGGCATAGAACATCACCGATCCGAACAAAGTGATCAGGCAGATCGGCCCGAAGGACCGCCACGGCAGGTCACTCCAACCCATATGCCGGCCGGGATCGCGCAAATGGCTGCTTTGCGCCGGCTCCCAGGTGAACAGGGCGACCATGGTGAGGAACAGGGCGGGGATGAGATACAGCAGGAAGACCTTGTGCCAGTCCGACTGGCCCACCGCGCCCGCCACCATGATGACCACGATGGCGGAGAGCGAAGCCGTGCCAGTCTGTGCCGCCAGCCAGCGGTTGCGCGCGTTGCCCTGGAAGAAATCGCCGATCAGCGTGGTCGAAAGCGTCATCAGCATAGCCTCGACCACGCCGAGCAGGACGCGCGTTGCCAGAATCGCGCGCAGGTCGTCCAGCGCATAGGGTGCGACGCCCAGCACAATGTAGATGGCCATGGAGAGCATCAGCAGCCGCCGTCGCCCTAACCGGTCCCCAAGCGCCCCCGCAAAGGGGGAAAACAGTGCCACGCAGAGCGAGGGGATGGTGATGATCAGTTCGACCAGCGGCGCGACCTGACCGATCTTATCCGGATTGCCATCGGTAAAGCTTTCGATCATGCGCGGAGCCACGGGCGCTACGAACAGTGCTCCCATAACTGAAAGCGTGATGGGAAAAAGCAGGCTGATCCCCTGCAAGAAGCCGGCTTGGCGCCCGGCCTCCGGTGTTGCTCCCTGCATCCGTCTGTCTCCTGCGATCTTGTTATAGGATTGGGCCTCCCGGGCCGCCAATGCCTGCAATCGCGAAACTGCCTGCGCGGACAAGTTGATAATCCAAAGGATAGGCCTTCGCAGGATCGATTTGATCCTTCGGATGCCGCGCCGCACTGTCGCGCCGGGATCGAGGAGCAGATCAATGCCATCCATGGAACTCTATTATTTCCCGGGCACCTGCGCGCGTGTTGCGCTGATCGCGCTGGAACAGGCGGGAGTGCCCTTTTCCACGCAGGTCGTCCGCTTCTTCCGGGGTGAGCACAAGCAACCGGACCATCGGGCGCGCCATCCGCTTGGTAAGGTGCCGGTGTTGGTGGTCGATGGCCAACCCTTGACCGAAAATATGGCGATCATCGGCTATCTCTATGCGCTGGCGCCGCAGGCCGGGCTGATGCCACAGGCAGGTGATCCGCTTGTCACGGCGCGGAATTGGGCGGATCTGGCGCTTTGCGCAGCGACATTGCATCCTCTTGTGACGCGGCTGCGCGTGCCGGAGATCATCGCCGGGCCTGAGCACAGCAGCGCCGTTTGGTCGCGGGCCGAGGCGGCGCTGCAGGAGGCCTTTGGCGTGCTTGAAACCCGCCTTGCCGGGCAGCGCTGGATGCTGGGCGAGGCATGGTCGGTGGTGGATGCCTTTGCGTTCTGGCTGTGGGACACGGCGGTGGGTGCCGATTTCGATGCAGGTCCCTTCCCCGCGCTGAGGGCTCATGCAGAAGCGATGAGGAACTGGCCCGCGGTGCAGCGTGCCTTGGCCACCGAAGACGCTGCGTTTGCAACCTTTGCTGCGGAGGGGGCGCCTTTCTCGCCGCCCCCTTCGATGCGGCCCGTCGCCTGACAAGGGCCCGAACGCGCAATCATTGCGGAACTGCAAAAAACTGAAAACCGGAACGCGGACCAGCATTTTAATGAGAAGTGCTGACAACCGTCCGAATGGGAGAAGGACATGCCTCGGAAACGAGAGATACTGCGCTTGAGCGGCGCGGGGCTGGCGGTTGCCCTGACGCTGGGGGCTTCGGCGGTGCTGGCGCAAGGCAATGCACCGGCGCCTGTGCTGGTGGCGCCTTTCTGGCACAAGGGAGACCCCATCGCACCGGGGCCCGATGCCGCGCAGCAGGGCTGGGACGCCTCCAAACCCGAAGGCGAGCAGGGGCGGGATTATGATTCCATCAAGAAGCTGCCCGATTGGAGCGGAGCCTGGGCGCTGGACGAGGAAAGTTTCGCCAAGACGGTGAAAGCCAGCACGCAGGTTTCGGACACCGATCCCGGCACCCCCCGGCTCCAGCCCAAATGGGCGGCCTATCAGCGCGCAAATGGCGCGGCCAACGATGGCCATGGGCCCGCCGGTGGTGTGCAAAACAACGCTCGTCAGTGCCAGCCCGATGGAATGCCGGGCATGATGACGACGCCGCTGGCGTTTGAATATCTCTTCACCCCCGGGCGGGTGACGATCCAGTCTTCCTCGGGCGAAATCCGCCGGATCATGACCGATGGGCGCGGCCACAGCAAGGACCCGGACCTCAAATTTCCCGGTGAATCCATCGGCCATTGGGAGGGGGACACGCTGGTCGTTGACACGGTGGCGATCCTGCCCAAATCCGAGATCTACATGGGGCTGCCGCAGGCTGCAGGCACGCATGTGCTTGAGCGGATAAGGCGGATCGGCCCCGAAAAACTGGAGGTTCGCACCATCGTCAACAATCCGATGATGTTCGCGAAACCCTGGATTTACACGCGTACCTATTCGCATCTCGACCAGATCGCCTTCGACAATTGCTTCGAAAACCTGCGGGACAAGGGCGACCAGATCGACCTCACGCCTCCGCCCATGGACAAATAACAGGAGCCTATGGTGAAGACATTGACCGTGGCTGTGGCCGCCTGTGCGGCCTTTGTGCCCGCCCTCATGCCGACCCCGGCGCTTGCCCATCACAGTTTCGCCCAGTTTGACATTCGCGCCGAAAAGGAAATTTCCGGCACGATCTATGCGATCGAATGGGCCAACCCGCATGTATGGATCTGGGTCAAGGTGCTCAACCCCGACGGAACAGTGACGCCCTGGGGATTCGAAGGCGCGGCACCGGGCGAATTGATGCGCTGGGGCATTGCCAAGACCGCGCTGGCCCCCGGGGACAAGGTGCGGGTGAAATTCCACCCCATGAACAACGGCAAGCCGGGGGGATCGTTTGAATCCTTTACGCTGGCGAACGGACGCGTTGTGGGCATGCCGCCACCGCCGGCCAAGTCGAAATGAGCGGAAAATCGGGAGGAAGGACAACCATGACAACATCCTTCAAGCGCAGGGTGGCGATAGCGCTACGCCTGTCGCTGCTGACGATGGGGGCCGGGCTTTCGGCAGGGGCGCCACTGTGGGCCGGGACGATGTCTGTGCCGGTGGGCGATGCCGTGCCGGAAACGGCCTATCTGACGCTTTACCCAGGCGTCTATACACCGCTGGAAAAGCCGTTGGTCGATGCCTATCTGGTGTCCAATGCGGCGTTGAAGGCGCGCGGACCGGTCGATGTCCAGCAATTGGTGGCGGGCACCCTGCCGCCCGGTACGCCCGGCATCGGCCCGGCGATCAAGGTGACCGAGCCTTGGGTGCGTTACTACAACCACAAGTATGACCCCGACAGTGCGCTGCGCAATGACGCGGCTTATGCGCGCGCTCTGGGCTATGCCGACATCCTAGCCTATCCCACCTTCGGCACCAATGACGACACCTTCATGGTGCCCTATCCACCGGCCATCAAGCACAAGCTGATGGTCACACAGCTCAACCATCAGGTCACCAGTCTGAAGCCGATCTATCCGGGTGATACGCTCTATCTGGTGATGGACGGTCGCGACCTGACCGACCTGACCCCGCCGCAGGGCGCCACCTATCGCAGCGTGGCGATCGAATCACGCGGCAGCGTCTACAACCAGCGCGGCGAGAAGGTGAATGAGGTGACCTTCCGGGTGGTGGAAAACATCCGCATCCAGAATGATCGGGGGCTTGTCGACAATTTGCCCTTCAAGGCTTTCTGGATCGGTCCTAACTGGGATGTGCGCAAGCCGCACACCTACACAGATGACGACTGGACCTTTATCCGCTCGATCTGGGCGAAGGAACATGCGCGCGGCGCCCAGCCTCTGTTCTGGGAGGATGTGAAAGTGGGGGAGACGCCCGCCTGGACACTTGACGGGCCGGTGTTGTCCAGCGTGTTGCCGGTGAGGCCATGGGGCCAGGGCAAGGGCGGCAGCCGCACGATGAAGCGCGAGATCATGGACCCCGCGCTCCGCGCCACGCTGACGCGCGGGGCCGATGGCCTCTACCGGGCAAAAGACCGCGCGGTGATGGTGCCCGCGCCGCCGACAGATGCGGCAGGCAACGAGACCGGCACCGATGGGTTTGACACCACCCAGATCCATGCTGATGGCGAGGGGCGCACGCCTCTGGTCAATTACATGGGGCGCGATTTCGCGATCCGGCACATCACCAACTGGATGGGCGACCAAGGTTGGCTGCGCAGCATCCAATGGGGCATCATGGGCCCCGAGGCGATTGCGACAACAGGCGTGAATTTTCCGGGCGACCCGCATGCCATCGATTTCCTGGCCGGTGTACCTGCCGCCAACGGGCGCAGGGTGACGACCCATCCACTGACCGGCGACATCTATCTCATCAAGTCGCAGGTGACGCGTAAATATGTCGAGAACGGGCGTTTTCTGGTCGAGTTGGCGTGGTGGTCGGAAACCATTACCGGCGAGATCGACGAGGCGGGCCGCGCAACGGTGCAATTGCCATCGCGGCTTTCGGGCCGGGAGGGCGATGTGGTGGAAGGCCTCTCCCGCCAATAGTGTCAGGACTGCGCTGAAGAAGGATCAGCGCCGGATTTCGCGTTTGGGGGCGGCCTTTGTTGTACGCTTTAAAGGTCTTGTTGAGTGTTTAATTTTTGAATTCTGGGAGTTCATAAAACAAATTTGACCAATTTGCGCCAATTGTCGATGGTTTCCCGGAAATAAAGAGGCCTTTCGAAGGCCCGAAAAAATAAAGGGAGGGTTGATTGAGCAAGCTACATACTTTCGCTTGCGCCATGGTTGCGCTGGTTCCTGCCAGCCTCCACGCTCAGGCGACGAAACCGGATGAAGGGGCGGCTATCACCGAAAACGGGCCGATCCCGGAAATCATCGTCACGGCCCAGCGCCGGTCGGAAAGCCTGCAGAAGGCGGCGGCGTCGATCTCTGTGCGTAATGGCGCCGATTTGCTGAAGCAGGGTAAGGTGACGCTGCGCCAGATGCTGGAAGACGTGCCGGGGCTGTCTGATGCTACGCAGACCAATATTCTAGGGCCAGCGGCGGGCACCTATATCGTCATGCGCGGCCTTGCCTCCGACCAGAATAATGGGCCGGGTATCAATCCTTCGGGCACGGCGGTCTATGTTGACGGCGTGTTCGAGGGATTTGGCGGCACCTATGATATCGAGCGCGTGGAGGTGCTGCGCGGGCCGCAGGGCACGCTCTATGGCCGCAGCGCCACGGCGGGCGTGGTCAGCATAAGTACAGTCAATCCCACGCTCGGCGTCTTCAGCGGCAATCTGACCGGCGAATATGGCACGGACAACCTGTTTCGCGTCCAGGGCGCGGTGAACGTGCCACTGGGCGACAAGTTGGCCCTGCGTGTTTCGGGCCAGGATCTTTCCGGCGATGGCTATGATTCCAAGGAAGGGCAGGGCCGTCGGCACATCACTGACGGCCGCGCCAAGCTGCTCTTCAAGCCGACCGACACGCTCGACACGACACTTGCTTATGCCCATCAGAACGCCACCGTTTATTCGGGCGGTGTGCAGTTCGACAACATTGCTTCGGGCTATTGCCTGGTGTCGGGTGCGACCTGCACCTCGACCTACACTGGCCCAAAGACGGTGATCGCCTCGTCCTTTCCGATTTCGCCGGCCTCGTCCCGTGGCGATCAGGTCAACGGCACAATCAATTGGAGCGTGGGCGGCGCGGTGGTTAGCTATCTGGGATCATACCAGACCTATCGCAACTCGACGGTGACCTATGCCGTGGCCGGCCCCCCCGGCGCCGCGCCGGTGCAGAGCAATGTCGACATCCCGCTCTATCACACGACCTCGCACGAATTGCACATTGCCTCCGGTCCAGGGGCAAAGATCACCTGGATTGGTGGGGTGATCTATTACCGCAACCGTCTGCAAAATTCGAACGACACGTTCAGCACGGCTTCGGGCGGCCATCTGTTCAAATTTACAATGGACAAGACCACCCGCGATCTGGGCGTCTTTGGGCAGACCACCATTCCGCTGGGCGACAGGACGCGGATTACCGCGGGCATCCGCTATGACAGCACGCAGGTGCAGACCACCGAGGATTACACCGTCAACACCGGCGGCCAGACCTTGCCACCCTTTTCCCCTGCCTTTGGTTTGCCTGAAGCGCTGGTGACAGCTTCGTTGCGGGGTAATGACGGTTTGCGCACCTTCAACAATGTCACGTTCAAGGGGAGGATCGAGCATGATCTAGGTGCGCGCAATATGGTCTATGGACTGGTTGCCACCGGTTTTCTGCCCGGAGACGTGCGGGTGACGACGGTAAACAACCAGCCGCTGGCCACGCCCTATGACCAGCAGACGCTGACCTCCTTCGAGGCGGGCACGAAGAACCGCTTCCTGAAAGGAGCACTGACGTTCAATGCGTCGGCCTATTACAACAAATACACAGGCTATCAGATTTCCACCAACGTCAATGCCGGCATTGTCAATTCCGAGCCCAACAATGTGTTCATGCAATCGCCCGCGCGCATGTACGGGTTTGAACTGGACAGTGCACTACAAGTAACCCGCCACGATCGCCTGACGGTCACGGCAGGCTATACCAATGCCCGCTTCGTGAACAAGCCGAACACCACGCTCAACCCTTTTGCCACCAACTTCGTAAAGGACGAGATCCCCGGCGTGGCACCATGGACAGTCTCCTCCAGCCTTGAGCATACGCTCGAGCTTGGGGGCGATGCCCGGGTGACGGGGCGGATCAATGGTGTCTATACCGGCGCCTTCGATATCATGGGGCTCAACGCGCTGACTATCGCGGCCGAACCACTGGCGCGGCAACCGGGCCATGTGGTGGGAAATCTTGATGTGACGGTGGCGCTCAGCAAGGTCACGCTGACGGCCTATGTCCGTAACTTCACCGGCAAGCGATACATCACCCACAACATTGGATTTGGCAATATTTACGCCAATGACGTGTCGGTGGGGCTGACCGATCCGCGCACTTTCGGCGTGGTCTTGAGCACACGGTTCTGACACGCGCCATCCTTGGGCGCCAGCTTCGATCCACGCCTCACGTACCCAGTCGGCCTGGATCAACCTCGGGAGCAGGGCTGCCAAAAGCCCTGCTCCATTTTTCCTGACCAAGAGGGCATGATGACACACTGGGCGCCATTTTTTCTGCTGACGATGACGGGAGCTGCTGTCCTGGCTGCTCCAGCCAATGCCGCGCGTGCCACTGACCCCCTCGCTGGCTATTACGGCAACACGATGATCTGCGCCGGCGGCCAGACAGGCAACGATCTCTGCCATCTCTGGCTGGAGCGCGATGGAACCATGGTCAACATCGACCCCAGCGGCATCCATAAGGGTCATTACACGCGAGGGCCGAAACGGCGCGATGGCAAGGTGCCCATCTGTCTGTTCTACGATACGTCCGACATGGTCATTCCCGCCGAGGCAATGGCCCCGCCGCCAGGCATGGCAGGGAAGCCACCGCCGCCGATGCCCAAGGGCGGGGTGATTTGCACAATCAGGAATTTCCGCTCGACCTGCACCATCCACGAAAGCGAGGAGGGGCTGGACCCGGCGCAAAGGGAGCGGCTGCACATGACCATCGCAGCGCGTTTCCATACCGGCATGTGCTATCCGCTTCCCGCTGCGCAGCCGGGGAAGAGTTGGTATGAGGAGGACGATCCCATGCCCAGTCAGAACGGTATCGACAAGGTCTTCCTGGTGAAGGGACACCGCTGAGATGCGCGCGCTTCTGACAATCGCTGGTCTGCTGGTCATGGTCAGCGGGCCACTGCAGGCCAATACGCCGCTTGGCCGCCCTGCCGCGCCCGGCCCGCAACCGGCTGTGCCGGTTCCAGCGGTGTACCTCACCAATTCGGTTGTTTGCCATGACCCGGCTACCGGGGCGACCTGCCAGTTGATGCTCGAGGCCGATGGCCGCTACATCGTGGTGATCAACCGAGGGCAGCAGCCGCAGATGCCTAGCATCGATGGCCCGTGGCAGATCGAAGGGCGAACGGGGCATTACAAGCTGCGCCGTCCGGGTGGGGCCACGCAGCTTTGCCTGCAACCCGACAATGGCAGCGGTAGCTACGACAGTGAGCGCGCAGGAGAACTGTTCGCGGGAGCAGGGTGCTATCCCTTCACGCTCCACGCTTTGGGCGAACGCTGGAACGAAACCGACAGCCAGGGGCGGGTCAACACGCTGTGGCTGGTGGCCGGGCGCTGAGCCGCCGCCAAGGACTGACCAACAAGGAGATACCATGAAAGTTGCCCTTATCGGTGCTGGCGGGAATGCCGGCCAACGCATTCTGAGCGAGCTGGTTGCGCGTGGCCACCATGTCACCGCTCTGGCCCGCACGCCGGGCAAGGTGCCCGTCCATGAGGGTGTGGCGGTGCACCAGCTCGACGCCAGCGATGCAGATGCGGTGACCGCTGCCGTGGCCGGGCATGATGCGGTGATCAGTGCAGTCAAGTTCAAGGAGGCTGACCTGCCCGGCATGGTCGGTGCGATCTTGGCCGCTGGCGTCACGCGCTTTCTCACCGTGGGTGGCGCCGGCTCGCTCTTCGTGACGCCCGGCGTGCGTGAAATGGACGGACCGGGCTTTCCCGAATTCGTGAAACCGGAGGCCCGGGCGGGCTCCGATTTCCTCGACTTTCTGAGGACCACGCAGGGGCTCGACTGGACCTTCATCTCGCCCTCGCGGATCTTCGAGCCGGGCGTGCGCAGCGGTACCTATCGCATCGGTCAGGAGGATCTGCTCTTCGACGCATCGGGCAAGAGCTGGATCTCCATGGAGGATTATGCCGTGGCCATGGCCGATGAGCTTGAACAGGGGCGCCATCTGCGCGCCCGCTTCACGGTCGGGCAATAGGCGCGGATCGATGGGAGGTTGGAGATGAGTGATCGCTTCGCGGGCAAGGTCGCCCTCGTCACTGGCGGTACGCGCGGGATCGGGCTGGCCACGGCCCTTGCGCTAGCCGAACAGGGTGCGTTTGTGTTTGTCACAGGCCGCAGCCGGGAGGCGCTCGATGCGGCGGCGGCGGTTCATCCGGGGCACATCGTGCCTGTGATGGTCGATGCCAGCAAGGCTGACGATATCCGACTGCTGCAAAGCGCGCTGGCCGAAAGCCGCCGTAGGCTGGATATCCTCTTTGCGAATGCCGGAGGGGGAAGCTTCATTCCCTTGGGGGCGATCGAGGAGGCTGATATCGACGACGTCTTCGCGATCAACGTCAAGGGGCTGGTGCTGTTGGTGCAACAGATGGCGCCGATGATGCGCGACGGTGGTTCTATCGTGTTGATGTCTTCGATCACGGCGCGCACTGGCACGCCGGGGTTCTGCCTATACAGCGCGGCCAAGGCGGCCGTCCGCGCGCTTGCTCGCAACTGGCTGCTCGATCTCAAGGAGCGAGGCATCCGGGTCAATGTCGTCAGCCCCGGCCCGACCGACACGCCAGGTCTTGCCGCCTTGGCGCCGGATGCCGAGGCCGCCGCAGGCATGAAGGCGATGTTGTCGTCTCGAATTCCGTTGGGGAGGCTGGGCCGCGCCGAGGACGTTGCCCAGGCCGTGCTGTTTCTGGCCAGCGACGAGGCCAGCTTCATCAATGGCGTTGATCTGGCAGTGGATGGCGGCATGTCGGAAGTCTGAGGCGAACTTGGCAAGCATCGGAGATACCGGGGGTGCCGACCCCGCGCCCGCCCTTCCAGCGCTTTGGTGACAGGGCGGTTTTTGAGATCGGGGTGACCGGGGGTTACGACCTCGTCTACAATTTACAGCAGAGAGTGGTCAAAGCATGAGCTCTATTCTTTCCGACAGTGGCCTACCGCCGATCCAGCGCGTGGTGACGGGACATGACGATCAAGGCCGCGCGATCTTCACGATTGAAGATGTTCAACCCACACGGTTAATAGCCTCCGGCGATGCCAGTTTCCTGACGATCTGGTCTACCCAAACTGTTCCGGCCGACAACAATGACGAGCGCGACGGTCGCGATCTCCCCACCGGTCTGACGCTGGAGCGTGGCAGTGTTATACGCATCACCGACATGTTGCCAGGCAAGGAAAGCCCGATGCATCGAACCAACAGCATCGATTATGGCATCGTGTTGAAAGGCGAGATCGAGTTGGAGCTGGAGGATGGCCGCAAAAAAGCTATTTGCGAAGGCGGGATCATTGTTCAGCGTGGGACAAAGCATCTATGGCGCAATGTCAGCGACCAGGTTTGCCGTATTGCTTTCATCCTGATTGAGGCACCGGCCTATTTGCATAAGGAGCAACCTTTGCATGAAGCCAAACCCGAGCAGGTCCATCCGGCTTACACAAAGGCAAGCGTCTGATCCGGTACCAGCTAAGTCTAGAGGATGTGGATCAGCATTTTGCATTTGCGGCTGGGACGGCGGCGGTTCAAGCGCGGCCGAATGACTCCTTTTGACGGCTGGATGCTTTGGCATCATGTCGCCGGGATGATGGGCGGCTCGTTTCTGCTGGCGTGGATATTCAGCGGTTGGCTGTCGGTTGATCCGTGGCGGCCAGTTCCGAATGTGCCTGATCGAGTTTATGCTGCCACAAGGGTCTTGCCGCCGATCGATTTTGTTCACTTGCGCTGTGTCGCGATAGATGTGCGGCGGGTGAAGGTGACCAAATATAGCGGCTAGACAGTGAAATCGCTCTTTGCCACTGCCGGTCCGGCGGGTGTTCGTGGCTTCAAGCCTGCAACAGCAACCGCCGCAAGAGGCGTTTCTCGCGAGGGGGGCAGCATCTCTGGTGTCCGATGGTCATTTGACTGCGGGTAATCACCCGTGCGCTAGCGATGCATATTGGTGCGCGGTCTGAACCGCGCCGGAGTTGCAGGAGGATATCTCGGAAGAGATGAATGAAAGGCAACAATTCCAGAGATGACTGGAACCGCCCAATGGCCGGTTTTCAGCGAGCGGTGCCAGCGAGCATGTTGTGATGAATTTCCGCTGGTGCTTGCGCCTCACCCGATCTGCCGCGCGGCTGCCAGCGCCGTGTCTTCCGGCCGGGTGTTGAAGGCGATGGCGGCCTGGGGCGCGGCCTTGTGGACGGCGTTGATCACCTGTTCGAACAGGGCTAGGCTCTTGGGCGGCAAGCGCAGGCCGCCGCCGATCACCACGCAGTTATAGGACTGGGTGCGCAACGCGCGATCAAGCTGGGCCAGTCCGGCTTCATCCGGGGTGATCATGCAGGGATCGACCTGCCAGCCGCGTTCCTCGATCGTTTGCACAGCAATAGCGATGCCGGCGTTGATCTTGGCGGCATCGAAGCCGGGCGGCAGTGCAGGGTCGGAGAAATCGACGGTTTCGGGCTTTTGGCCGATGAAGAGAATGCGCATTATAAGGGTCATCCTTTGTGTGAAGAGGGTTTAGGCTTGGGCCCAGCTTGCGGCGGTGTCCGTGGCGAAGGCCTGGTAGGTGCGCGGCGGATGGCCCAGCAGCCCGGTCAGGCGGGCGATGTCGCTGGCACTCGCCACCGCGCCATCGCCCTGATAGCGGCGCATCATCAGCACCATGTCATAGGCCAGCCAGGCCGGGCCAAAGCCTTTGAGCCGCTGTTCCAATGCTTCGAGATCATCGCCGCCATACTTGATCGGGCGGGCCAGAACCTTGCTCCACAATGCAGCCAGATCGTTGCCGGTCAAGGCTTCCGGGCCAACCAGTTCATAGGTTTCGCCGGGGAGGGGGCTCTCCGTATGCTCGCGGCGCAGCAAAGCGTTCGCCGCCGCCTCGCCAATGTCGCGGATGTCCACCATCGAGATGCCTTTCGCACCAACCGGCATGCCATAGACACCGCCACCCAGCAGCGCGTCATTCTGGCGCAGATCGTTCTGCATGAAATAGGCTGGGCGCAGGATGGTGGCAGGCAGGCCCAGCGCCTGGGTCATCCTCTCGACCGTCACCTTGCTGGCGAAATGGGGGACGTCGGCATAGGCCTCGCCCTGGAAGACCGAGAGGTAGACGATGCCCTTCACCCCAGCATCGCGCGCGGCATTCAGGGCCAGCATGGCCTGCGTCAGTTCATCGGCGGCGTTGGGGGCCAACAGAAACAAGGTGGAGACGCCCTTCAAGGCGGCCCGCACGCTGTCTACATCCGACAGATCGCCCTTGATGACCGTGATGCCGGCAGGCAAGCGCGCGGTGTCGGGCGAGCGGGTGAGGGCGCGAACGGTGGTGCCTGCCCCTTGAGGATGGCTTTGCAAAAAGTGGAGTACCTGCGTGCCGATGGTGCCGGTGCTGCCTGTTACCAGTATGGTCATGGGATCGCTCCTTGTTTGATCCAATTTTCGATGGAGCCAAGGTATGCGTTTCATTTTTTATCGAAAGGTGGCATATTCGAGACATATCGTCTTGAAAATGGAACATGGGCTTGGATCTCCACGCGCTCGCTGACTTCAATCTGGTCGCCACCCATGGCGGCTTTGGGCGCGCCAGCCGCCAGTCCGGGCGCTCCAAGGCCACGCTCTCTCGCAAAGTGTCAGAACTGGAAGCGAGCCTTGGCGTCAGGCTGATTGATCGCGGTTCGCACACCCTGCGGCTGACCGATGAAGGGCGCGCACTGCACCAGCGCACGCAAGGCCCGCTGTCCGAGATCGCCGAGGCGCGCGAGGCCGTCGCAGCCGGCGCTTCCGAGCCGCGCGGCAAGCTGCGCATCAGCGCGCCGATCGTGCTTGCGCATGTGCTGTTGCCCCGAGCGGCTTCGGCATTTGTTGCGGCCTATCCGCAAGTCGAGGTGGAGATCGTTGCCGAGGACCGCAAGGTCGATCCGGTGGAGGACAATTACGACATCGTGATCCGCGTCGATCCCGACCCGGAGGAGCGCCTGATCGGGCGGCGCATCGTCGAGGACGACCGGTTGCTGATCGGCCCGGCGGACATGGCGGTAACGCTGGGTGAGGAGGAGCAGGCCGTTCCGGCGGTGGTTCACCCGGTCACTGCGGATGGCGACATCTGGCGCATCGAAACCGGCCACGGCATCGGTCTGCTGCGTCCGCAGGGCCGGTTGCGATTCTCCTCCTTTCTGATGGTCCGCGATGCCGTTCTGGCCGGGGCAGGGGTGGCTATTGTGCCGTCGCTGTTGGTCAGGGAGGATCTGGCCGCCGGGCGCCTGAGGCTATGGGGCAGGCAAGCCGGGCCCAAGGTCGAGATTTGGGCGCTGCAGAACTCGCGCCGGTTGACCAGCTTGAAGGTCAGGACTTTTGTCGAAGCGCTGGGCGCTATGGTGTGAGCTTTTGGTCCCTTGGGCTCGAACAGGGCGGCTATGCGCGCCAGGTTGGAGTGACCGGTAAGGACGCTTTGGACATGGCCTGATTGATGCGCTGAGAAAACGCCTGTTTTTCGCGATGCCGGCATGCCAGTGCAGGATTAATCTGTTAGGCTGCCCTGGCTTTGCCGTGCGCCACCGCATGGACACCCAGCGGACTGGAACGCATCATGCAAATGCTCACCCCGGATGGCCAACAGATGGTCGATGCCATCGCCGTGCGCCATGGTTTCAGTGCCGATGCCGTCCAGTCCTTATTGCTGGCCTTGGCCGCCGGGGGTGGGCGGCAGGCCCAGTTCAATCATTGGGAACTGGGCGGCATGGGGCAATGGTCGCAGGGTGGCATGATCATGATCGGCGACATGTTCAACAACGGGTTGAAATATCGCGTTGACAGCCTCTGCAATGATCTCACGATGGCCATGCAGAACAACTGGCCTTTCGCGCCGGTGCCGATGCCTCCGGCCGCTCCTGCCGTGCAAAGCCAGAGCCAGTCGGGCGGCGGGGCCAGTTTTTTCACCTCGAACGGATTCGGGGGTGGTTTTGGGCATCGATGGCCGGCGGAACTGGGCCAGCCATCCTCCACCGGATCGCAGAATGACCTGCATTACGCGGTCTTTCCCGAAACGCGCCGTCTGGCGCTGGATCAGGGCGGACATATTTCGGTCTATGATACGGGCGACCACTGGATCACGGGCTTTTCACAGGCTCAAGGTGGCGGCCAGTCGATCACCTTTACCAGCCAGTACGGGCTGGTCAGGCTCAGCGATTTGCCTCAGATATCCCCCGGTGTGGCAAGTGTGCCGGAGAACACGCCTTCTGGTGGCATCACGCCTGCGCCGGTCGCGCCTGCTCCGGCGGCAAATTTTTCCGGTGGCGAGGGACATGCCATGTCGGCGGATGAAATTTTCTCGCGTATCGAGCGGCTGGCTGGTTTGCACGAGAAGCAGATCATCACGGCCGAGGAGTTCAATGCCAAGAAAGGCGAGCTGTTGGCCCGGCTGTAACGGCTTGATAAAGATGCTTTCATGCTAGGCAAGGTTGTTTCTTTCCGGCCTGCCTTTGGTGGCGTCCTGCGCGTTTGATACATTGGCTGTTCCGCTCGCCCATCGGCAACGATGCCATCTTCGGCTTCCACCCGGCCCGCATCGGCCTTTATTGCCTCGGCTCGTTTATTGTGCGATGCAGCAATCATTCATGCTGCATGTGCGATATGAGCGCGTGCCGATCCCTGTCGGCGCCGGAGACCCATCATGGTGCAATTAAGCTCTGTTGCGGCGCAAATAGCCAGATTAAGCGCGAACAGCCTCTCGGGAACCGGGGGCATCGGTGCTTATCGCCTCAGTGATTTGACCGACTTCGGATCGAACCCCGGCGCCTTGTCGGCACGTTTTTATGTGCCTGCCGGAATGGTTGCCGGTGCGCCGCTGGTCGTGGTTCTGCATGGATGCACGCAAACAGCCGGTGGTTACGATCACGGGGCGGGCTGGTCTCAACTGGCCGACGAACTGGGTTTTGCGCTGCTGTTCCCCCAGCAGGAACGCGCGAACAACCCCAACCTCTGTTTCAACTGGTTCTCCCCGGTGGACGCCCGGCGCGGATCGGGTGAAGCCTTGTCGATCCATCAGATGATTATGGCGATGCGTGCCAGGCACCGGATCGACACGGATCGTATCTTCATCACCGGGCTGTCGGCGGGCGGGGCCATGGCGTCCATCATGCTGGCGACCTATCCCGAGGTTTTCGCAGGCGGCGCCATCATCGCCGGCCTTCCTTTCGGGGCGGCGCGTTCCGTCACCGATGCCTTTGCCCGGATGCGCGGCGATGGCTATCCGTCCGACGCGGAGCTGGCCGCCGCGATCCGCCATGCATCCGATCATAAGCGGCGCTGGCCGCGTATCTCGGTCTGGCAGGGTAGCGCCGATCAGACCGTGGCGCCGTCGAATGCGGACAGGATCGTGGCGTCCTGGCGGATTGTGCATGGGCTCCCGGATGAGCCGACGCAGCGCATCGTCACTGGCGGTATCCGGCATGAACGCTGGAGCAATGCCGAGGGCGAAGCGGTGCTGGAAGCCTATGACATCGCTGGTATGGGCCATGGTACGCCGTTGCGCACCACTGGCCCCGGCGGCTGCGGAGCCAGCGGTCCTTTCATGCTGGATGTGGGCCTGTCCTCCACACGCCAGATCGCGCAATTCTGGGATCTGGGGGATGGTATCCCATCCGCAGACACCGGTATCGATCCAGACCGTGCTGCGCCATTTGAACCTGCCGCAGATGCGCGTGCGTCTTCATGGGCCGGGACAAGACCTGCAACGGTCGGTGCCGTGATTGCGGATGCCTTGCGCGGCGCGGGCTTGCTGCGCTGATTGCGCTTGCTTTTGCCGCTCTGCACGCAGGACAAGAGGGAGTTCAGGGTGCTTGATGGGACTTAACGAGATGGCCACAATGAGGTGCCCGGCAGGCAAGGCCGCAAGAGCACCGGTAACGTCAATGCGATCACGCCTTGTCACCGATGGCTTTTCGTGAGCAAGAGGCTGGCATCAGCGCTTTGCGGAAGGCCAATCGGGCTAACGCGGCAGCTGATGCCCAGCAGACAGGATCGAACATGTCCAACATCCGCACCGCCAACAAGAGGCACAAGCGCTCACTCACCCTGACACTCGCCCGCAGCAAGAAGTTGGCAAAGTCTCCCGCCGAAAAAGCCAAGACTGTCAAGACCAACGGCTGATTTCGCGATGGTGCGTCCGCTCGTTTCCGGCCTGGACGCAAGTTTGATTGAACTGGGCTGGACGCCATTCTTCAGTTCGCAGCTTTCGCCCGACGATCGGGCAAGCCTGTGTCCAGTCCGTATCATGGCGGTTCACCGCGGCAAGATCGCCGTGCGCGGCTTGCTCGCCGGCGCGGTGTCGGAACGGCTAATCCCGCCTTATGTTGCGCAGGCCCAGGGCGAAGACTCGCACGCGACGGTCGGTGACTGGCTGCTGATCGATGAGGCAAGCTCGCAGATCGCGCGCATCCTGCGGCGGGCCAGCCTGTTCACGCGCCGCACACCGGGCAATCAACGCAAGCTGCAGCTTATCGCTGCCAACGTCGATACGCTGTTCATCGTGGCGTCGTGCGATCAGGATTTCAATCTGGCCCGGCTTGAACGCTATCTGGTGATGACGCGCGAGGCGGGGGTGACCCCGGTGGTCGTGCTGACCAAGGCTGACCGGGCCGATGATCCGGAAACATTCGTCCAAGCGGCCCGCGCCTTGCAGACCGACCTACAGGTGATCGCCGTCAACGGCAAGGATCTGGCAAGTGCTGGCCGCCTTGCGGCGTGGTGCGGCCAGGGCAAGACGGTTGCGCTGATGGGATCATCCGGCGTGGGCAAATCGACACTGATCAAGACGCTGACCGGATCGCAACGCATCGTCACGCAGGCGGTGCGCGAAGGCGATGGCAAGGGGCGCCACACCACCACCGTGCGGGAGATGCACCGGTTGGATCAGGGCGGCTGGCTGATGGATACGCCCGGCATGCGCGAGCTTCATCTTTCCGAGGCGGCCGAGGGGCTCAAGGAGGTCTTCGATGACATCCTGTTGCTGGCTCACCAGTGCCGCTTTTCCAATTGCGGGCATGATGTCGAGCCTGATTGCAGCGTGCGGGCCGCAATCGCCACTGGCAAGTTGGATATGGCAAGATTCATGCGCTGGCGCAAATTGACATCGGAAGATGCCTCGAGTGCAGGTGGGCGCAGGATGGTGTCACGCACTTGGCAAAAACGGGTTCAATCTTCAGATCGATGAATGATGGCAATCGTCGTTGATGTTGCGGCATCCGGAAAGGCGGCTTGCGTAGAGAAAATGTACCTAGCCACCTTTTACCACCCGACCGAGGCAAAGCAGATGTTAATTCGGTTCCCAGATAATATCAGTTTTCTGGGTGTTTGGGGTCATAATGCACAGGTTGCGGGTCGATTTCGTAATGCCCCGCAATGAGCATGTGAAAATCCGGGCGAGCCAGCATGGCCATCCGGTTGCTCGCGCCTTCGAAAAGCACGACCAGATCGCGCCCGTGATGGACTGCCGAGGCATAGGTCAGGCGGTATGGCTGCGACCCCAACATCAACTGCGAGGCGCCCGTGATGCGGTTGGCATGGTAATGCCCGGCGATCAGATGGGCCTCTTCCAGCAGCGGCACGCTGTGTGTGACCGGATCGACTTGCGCGCTGTCATAGACGATACGGGCGATGTCGATCTGGCCGGGCTTGTACATGGTGCTATCCTCGGGGGCGATCTGGTCGACGGTGACGGTCACCTTAAGGGCCACCAGATGGCCACCCTTGCGCGGCGTCAGCGCAGGCAGCGGTTCGGGCTTGGGAGGCCCACCCATGCCGACCGGGGGAAGCCCCGCAGGAGGAAGCCCCGCAGGAGGAAGCCCCGGCGCAGCCGCTCCCAGCATTTCCGGCGGCATGCCCGAGACATTGGCGGGCGGCCCCTTGCCGGTGATAACCCAATCGATCTCTGGCCCCGAGAGCACCTCATCGCTGACGGTGTAGGGGCCTGACAGCTCCAGCCCTCCGTCCGATTGGCGACGGATCGTCATGCGGTGGCTCTGCTCGTCGAACAGGATGGCATAGGGGTTCCACATCTGCGTCCCATCCGGTTTCAAGCGTACGGCGGGCGAGGCCGCCATATGATAGGTGTAGGGCTTGTGGCCGAGATCGAGCCAGGCATTGCTCACCGGCATTTCGGCGGCATCGGGATGAAAGGGGATATGCATCGGCGTATGCTGCTGGTGCAGGATCGCAACATGATGAGTGACGGGATCGATGGCGGCGTCATCATAGAAGATGCGCGCTTCATGGATCTTGCCCACATCCTCCTTATGGCTGGGATCGGCCTGATCCATATGGATGAAAATGTCACGTGCCACGATCTTAGCATGGGTTTGGGGGGCGGCAAGGATGGCAGCAGTGATGACGGCCAGCAGGGAAGGCTGTTTCAGCATGATCGGTCCTGTCGAAATGGAGGGCATCAGAAGCGCAGGTTGACGCGCGCGCCATAGGTGCGCGGCGCCTCGAAACTGCGATAGGTGGAGGTGGCGATGATCGAGGATTGCGTGACCCGCAGCGCATTTTCCAGATTGCGCACAAAGAGTGTGAATTCGAACCCGCCCCGCGCGGGCTGGAAGGTCAGCGCGGCGTCGCTGGCGGTCCAGCCATCGGCATGGGCGAGGGGCGAACGGTTGACGGCGGTCTGGAAATGGGTGCGCCAACTGGTGCTGATGTCGGCGCGGATATGGGCGCCGTCTTTCAGATCCACGGTATGGCGCCATGATGCCGAGCCCGCCCAGTGCGAGACGAAGGGCAGATCATAGCCATTGTAGACATAGGAGCCCGTCGCGGCGTTGTAGACCGAGGCATCGCCGGTGAAGACGGCGGCGGGTACGGCGAAATCAATGAATTTGGCATCCTCATAGGCGATGCCGAAACTCAGCTGGTCATGGCGGGTGGGGGCGATCACCGCCTCGGCCTCAGCGCCATAGACATGCACCTTCCTGGCGTTGAAAGGCGTGGGGAAGAAGGGCGGGCGGATCTGCTGCGACTGGTAATTGCTGTAATCGTAGTAATAGCCGGTGAGGTTGAGATGCAGCCGGTCCCCCGCGAAACGGCTGCGCAGGCCGCCTTCATAGCTCATCAGCTTTTCGGAATTGTAGGAATTGTAGGGCGCCACGCCCTCGGTCAGCGCGCCCGCATGATAGCCGCTGGTGACGCTGGCATAGGTCATGATGCGCTGGGTCAGGTCGAATTCGGCCGCCGCACGGAAGCTGGCATTGTTGAAATTGCGTGCGCCCGAGGCAGGCAGGACCGTGGTGGTGGCGCCCACCGTCAGCGCCTGCTGTCCCTGCTGCGACTTGTGATCATGGGTGTAGCGCAGTCCCCCGGTGAGGCTTAGTCTATCGGTCAACGCATAGGTGCCCTGCGCATAGGCGGCATAAGATTGTGCATCGATATGGGGTTCGTCGGTCACCGAGCGGAGCAGTAGCGGGCCATAGGTGCCCGGCACCAGTGGCTGGCCGATGTTGTTGCGATAGTTCTGGTTCTCGGTGAAGACATAGAGCCCGGCCAACCAGCTGAACTGGCCGCCGGTCCTCGCGGTGTTTTTCGAACCCAAACGCAGATCATGGGTCATCTGGCGCGCGTTGTAGTAAGCGCTGGAAATCGAGCCGAGCTGGGCGATGTCCGAAAGCTCGTGATAGACGGTATAGGCGCCGATATAGGTGACGGTGAGCGTATCGAGATCGAGGCTTAATTTGCCGCTGCCGCCATAGTAATCGGCATTGCGGTGGCCGAAATCCTGCGGATAGGGCGCAGTGGCGCGCGGGTCGGCAGGGTTGGCGTACGGATAGAGCACATCAGCCGGGCCATGTCCGCCGTGATGATCGTAAAAGCCGCTCAGCAGCAGGGTGAGGTTGGGCGCCAGCGTCGCCAGCCCGCGCAATTTGGCCGAGACATCATTCTTGTCGTTCCAGCGGTTGGCGATGTAGCCGTCATGCTTGTCCCATGACACCGCGCCGCGCAGGGCCACGCTTTCGCTGACGGGCGTGTTGAACACGGCCTGAAGCTGCGAGGCGTTGTAATTGCCCAGTTCGGCAGAGAACTGGCCTTCCTGCCGGAACACCGGCTCGTTGGAGATGACGTTGATCGCCCCGCCCGTGGCATTGCGGCCATAGACCGTACCCTGCGGTCCGCGCAGCACCTCCACGCGCTGTACATCGAGGAAATCGGTGTTGGCGGCATTGGGGCGGGCGACATAGATGTCATCGATGCTCATCGCCACGGCCGGATCGCCCTGCGGATTGGGGTTGACGGTGACGATGCCGCGAATGGCGATGTTGGTGCCCGAACCCAGCGTGGTCACATGCAGGCTGGGGATCGAATCCTGCAAAGAGGACGCATCGGTGATGCCCTTGCGGGCCATCTCTTCGCTGTTCACGGCGGTGATGGCCAGCGGCGCGCGGCTGATGCTTTCGGCGTGGCGCATGGCGGTGACGATGATGTCCTGCACGCCGGCTGCGGGCGGCTCGGCGCCATCGCTGCCCGACTGGGCCAGCGCGATCGAGGCCTGCGCGCAGGTGCCGGTGATGAGCAATGCCAGCGCCCGGCGTCGAAAATGTCTGGAATGGACCATGGAACCCCCTCTGGTGCTGCCTCTGTGCGGGCAGGTAGGAGGGTGGTAGGTCGAGGATGATGACCAACAAAATCATCGTTTATGATGCGCTTCATAAACGATGTTTATAGAGCGTTTCAGGCGTTTTCGTTTTGAGGAAAGGCGAAATGATGACGAAATGGCTCCAGCGTTTCGGCGATTTTATCGCGAAACCAGCGCGATGTCGGATCGCTGTTTTTGCAGATGGGCCATTGCATGTGGATCATCGTCGCCGGATCGCTGCACGGCAGGACTTCGAGCGGGCTGGAACAGCGCTGCTTCTGGAATTGTGCGAGGCTGCCGGGCACCCGGGCCACCAGATCGGATGCGGCCACCACGGCGGGGATAAGCGCCGCACTCATCTGCGCCTGAACGCGTTGAGGCTGCGTCCCTGTGGTTTCGCCGCGCGGCAGGATCGCCCGCACCTGAGGCAGCGCCGCCAGCACGGCTTCATCGACGCCGGGGCGGGCAATGGGATGGCCGCGCCGCGCGATATAGACCCATGGCTCGGCAAAAAGCATGTCGTGTAGGTGGTCGGGCAACAGCTGGAACAGCGGCTGGACAGTGACATCGACATCGCCATGCATCAGCATTTTCCAGGCGCCGGGGCTGGGGTTCATGCAGGTGACGCGCGAGAGTGGGGAGCATTTGCTCACCTCCCGCACCACATCGGGCAGGAAGATGGAGGCCAGATGATCGGGGGCCAGCAGAATGAAATTCTGCTCGGCATGGGCAGGATCGAAATGAGGCCGGGCCGATACCAGCGCCTGAGCATCCGCCAGCAACGCCCGCAAAGCCGGTTGCAGCCGCTGGGCAAAGGGTGTCAGCACCAGCCGCGCGCCATGCTTAGCTAGTAATTCATCGCCAAAATGCTCACGCAGGCGGGCGAGCGAGTTGCTGATTGCAGGCTGGGTGAGGGCAAGCCTCTCGGCGGCGCGCGTGATGCTCAACTCGGTCATGATCATGTCGAGTGCGCGCAGATGGCGCAGGTCGATGGAATCGAAAATCCTCATGGGTCGATCATGGGCATATTCTTGGCATGCACCAGCCTCGTTTTA
>NZ_BCZE01000050.1 GCF_001598555.1 Novosphingobium rosa NBRC 15208 | reverse complement strand
TTTTCAAACAGACTCTTAGGCCCATACCGCTGTGCCGGTGTCGCACAGCGTCACCACACCGCTTGCGAAATGGATGCATCCCGGCTAGGGGGCCGCGCAACAGGGCTTTACAGCCCGCTCTGCAGCCCAACCTCGCAAGGAATTTCCCATGGCGGTGACCCGCACCTTCTCGATCATCAAGCCCGACGCCACTCGCCGCAACCTGACCGGCGCCGTCACCAAGATGCTGGAAGAAGCCGGCCTGCGCGTCGTCGCCTCCAAGCGCATCCAGATGAGCAAGGAACAGGCCGAGGGCTTCTACGCCGTCCACGCCGAGCGTCCCTTCTTCGGTGATCTGGTCTCGTTCATGATCAGCGGCCCCGTCGTCGTGCAGGTGCTGGAAGGCGAAGACGCCGTGAAGCGCAACCGCGACATCATGGGCGCCACCAACCCCGCCAACGCCGACGCCGGCACCATCCGCAAGGAACTGGCCGAATCGATCGAAGCCAACTCGGTCCACGGTTCGGACAGCGAAGAGAACGCCGCGATCGAGATCGCCTACTTCTTCAAGCCCGAAGAACTGGTCGGCTGATCCATCTTTCGGATTGCTGATGTAACGAAGCCGCCGGGGGGAAACCTCCGGCGGTTTTGTTTTTTGGGGATAGGAGGGGGTATGGACGAAGGTTTTGAAAGCATCGACGGCGAAGATGATTGGGATGAGGCTTTCGCGGGGGAATTGATCGGCAGTGCGCTTTTGATCGGGCTGACGCATCTCGATCATGATGGCACGCTGATCGGGCGTGAGCAGGTGTTCGGCACAGTCGAGAGTGCTGACAGTGAGGCTGGCATTGTGCTGCGTCGCCATGACGATGGCCAGAGCTTCACGATCGCTCCCATTCTCGATGCCATCGATTATGCCGAGCCGGGCGTTTATCAGCTTACAGATTCCGATCAGGTGGTCACCGATCTTGATTTCACCGCTTTGCTGACGGTGCAGCAACCACTGCGCAGTTGAGGCGAAGAGCCACTCTACTGACGCACCCGGTGCCGCAGCAGATAATGCAGCAACTGCCACGACACCGTCGCTGACGATCCCAACAACACCAGCACTCCCGCCGCCAGCGTATGAAACGTGCTTCGCTGCCCCAGCGAGAGCGGCACGGCGGCCCAGACCAGCAGGCCCAGCCCGGTGATCGAGATCACATGGCGCCTCAGCGTTGCAAGCAGCGGCATCTCGCCGGTGCCGTGGCGGATCGCCTGCACCAGCCGCACCAGCGCCCAGAGCATCTTCACCGCCACCACCGCCAGACAGGCTCCGCCAATGGCGGCAAGGTTCTGATCGGGGAACAGCGCGATGCAGGCGATCATCAACACAGCGAGGTAATTCTGAAACGCCTGCTCTGCCAGCGCGCGGGAGGTGGAGAAAGGGCGGATAAAATCGTCCCCCGCCGTCACCGACACGGCCACGAAGAGCAGCCCCATCAGTGTGGCGGCGGCTCCGGCGATCACGGCGTAGAAGGTGGCCCATGCCTGCATGGGGAAGAGGCTGATCCATTCGGCTTACCCCGTCAAAGGCCAAATACCTCCCCCTCGCAGCGGAAGAAGCCCAAGCCACCGAGAGGTCAAACACAAGGACCGGGCGCCACTGCCGCTTCGCCGGGAGACGGAATGGGAGCGCGAGGGGGTAACCCCCTCGCATCTTCTGCCTTCCTCCTTCTTGCCCCTCCGGCGATCCCTCCCTACACAGTCACCCATCATGCCCGACACACTCAAGATCACGCTCGCCCAGTTGAATCAGTCCGTTGGCGATCTGGCCGGCAATGCCGCCGCCATGCTGGCCGCGCGTGAGCGCGCCGCCGCCAAGGGGGCCGATCTGATCGTGTTCCCCGAGCTGCAGCTGATCGGCTACCCGCCCGAAGACCTGATCCTCAAGCCCGCGCTGATCGAGCGCGCCGCCGCAGAGCTTCAGAAGCTGGCCGCCGCCACCGCCACCAAGGGCCCGGCGATGTTGGTGGGCAGCGTTTTCGTGCAGGACGGCGCGCTGCACAATGGCGTGGCGCTGCTCGATCAGGGCAAGGTGCAGGCCATCCGCTTCAAGCATGAGCTGCCCAATTACGGCACCTTCGACGAGATGCGCCTGTTCCAGCCCGGCCCGCTGCCCGAGCCGATCATCTTCCGCGGCATCATGCTGGGCGTGCCCATCTGCGAGGACATCTGGCACCCCAATGTCTGCAAGCATCTGGCCGATTTCGGCGCGGAGATCTTCATCTGCGTCAACGGCAGCCCCTATGAGATCGACAAGGATTCGCTGCGCATCGATGGCGTCGCCAAGCGCCGCGCCGTGGCCGCCGGCGTGCCGCTGGCCTATCTGAACCGCGTGGGCGGGCAGGACGAGCTGGTGTTCGATGGCGCCAGCTTCGTGGTCAATGGCGACGGCAGCCTGCCCGTGCAGATGACCGACTGGGAGGAGCAGGAGGTGCTCACCAGCTGGACCAAAACCGCCAAGGGTTGGCGCTGCGACCATGGCGAGATCGCCCAGCATGTCGGGCAGGAGGAAAGCATCTACTCCGCCATGGTGCTGGCCCTGCGCGATTACGTCACGCGCAACCGCTTCCCCGGCGTGGTGCTGGGGCTTTCCGGAGGCATCGATTCGGCCCTGTGCGCCGCCATCGCGGTGGATGCGCTGGGCGCCGACAAGGTGTGGTGCGTGATGCTGCCCAGCCGCTACACCAGCACCGAAAGCCTGGTGGACGCCACGCAATGCGCGCATCTGCTGGGCGTGCGTTACGACACCATCCCCATCGTCCCCGCCGTCAAGGCCTTCGACGAGATGCTGGGGCCCGCCTTCGCCGGCAAGGCCCCCGATCTGGCCGAGGAAAACGTGCAGAGCCGCATTCGCGGCGTGACGCTGATGGCCCTTTCCAACAAATTCGGGCCGATGGTCGTCACCACCGGCAACAAGAGCGAGATGAGCGTGGGCTATGCCACGCTCTACGGCGATATGAACGGCGGCTACAACCCGCTGAAGGACGCCTACAAGCTGACGGTTTTCGCCATCTCCAGATGGCGCAACGAGAACAAGCCGCGCATCGGCCTTGGCCCGAGCGGCCCGGTGATGCCGGAGAACATCATCTCCAAGCCGCCCAGCGCCGAACTGCGCCCGGACCAGAAGGATTCGGATTCGCTGCCGCCCTACGATGTGCTGGACCCGATCCTGATCGGCCTCGTCGAGCATGAAAAGAGCGTCGATCAGCTGGTGAAGGAAGGCTTCGACCGTGAGGTCGTGTCGCGGATCGAGCGTTTGCTCCATCTGGCCGAGTACAAGCGCCGTCAGGCCCCTCCGGGCGTGAAGCTGGGGACGCGGAATTTCGGGCGGGATCGCAGGTATCCGATTACGCAGGCGTTTCGGACGGCTTAAGCAAGGTTTGAAGAGAGACATGCGAGGGCCATCGCCCTCGCGCTCCCTTTAATGTCCACGTTGCGCATCTCGTTCGGCTTAAGCGCCAAGGTTGCCGCGCCGCAGGCAATCAACATAGCTTGCGCCACACCGCCAGCGAGAGCCCTGTCCTTCTGCCTGCGGCGCGGCAAACTGGGCACAAGGATGAACCCGAAGCGCCCACGCCGACAAATAAAGGGAGCGCGAGGGCGATGGCCCTCGCATCTTCTCTTTCCTTCTTCCCGTCCCTATAGCGCGCGGATGACCACCGTAACCCGCTTCGCCCCGTCGCCCACTGGCCTGCTGCATATCGGCAACATCCGGACCGCTTTGCACAACTGGATGCTGGCGCGACAAAAGGGCGGGCGGTTCCTGCTGCGCATCGACGACACCGACGCCGCTCGCAGCGAGGAGCGCTATGTCGACGCCATCCGTGACACGCTGGCCTGGCTGGGCCTGAACCACGATGGCGAGGAACGCCAGTCGGCCCGCTCGGCGCTGTATGAGCGCGAGTTCCAGAAACTGGTCGAGGGTGGCCGCGTCTACCGCGCCTATGAAAGCGCGCAGGAGCTGGAGCTGAAGCGCAAGGTGCTGCTGGGCCGGGGCCTGCCGCCGATCTACGATCGCGCCGCGCTGAATCTGACCGAAGCGGACCACGCCGCCAAGGCCGCCGCTGGCGAGGCGCCGCACTGGCGCTTTTTGCTGGACCGCGACAAGCCCATCGAATGGGTGGACGGTATTCGCGGGCCCCAGCGTTTCGATCCGGCGCAGATGTCCGATCCGGTGGTGCGCCGCGCGGATGGATCGTGGCTTTATATGCTGCCCTCGGTGATCGACGATGTGGATATGGGCGTCACGCAGATCCTGCGCGGCGAGGATCACGTCACCAACTCCGCCGTGCAGGTGCAGATGTTCGAGGCGATGGGCGCCCCCGTGCCCGCTCTGGCCCACGAAGCGCTGTTGACCGGCGCGGAGGGCAAGCTTTCCAAGCGCCTCGGCTCGCTGGGCATCGGCGAGCTGCGTGAGCAGGGCATCGAGCCCGAGGCCGTGATCGCTCTGCTGGCCCGCCTGGGCACCAGCGATCCGGTCGATCCGGCGCTGTCTCTGGCGGAGCTGATCGCAGCCTTCGACCTGTCACGTTTCGGCCGCGCCCCGGCGCGCTTCGATGAGGCGGAGCTGGCGCGCCTGAACGCCTCGATCCTCCACCGCCTGCCCTTCGATCGCGTGGCCGTCAGCCTGCCTGCAGGGATCGATGCGGCGGGTTGGGAGGCCATCCGCCCGAACCTCTCGACCATCGCAGAGGCTGCCGATTGGTGGTCCATCGTCACCGGCCCCATCACCGCGCCTGACTTCGATGACGAAACCCGCGCCTTTCTCACTTCCGCCGCCGACGTGGCAGCCGGGCTGGACTGGGCCGACGCACCCTGGGCCGCTCTGACGGGCGCGCTGAAGGAGGCCACCGGGCGCAAGGGCAAGGCACTGTTCCTGCCGCTGCGTCAGGCCATCACCGGCATGGAGCATGGGCCGGATATGGGGGCTCTGCTGCCGCTGATCGGGAAGGATCAGGTGGTTGAGCGTTTGAAGGTATAAAAGAGGCATGCGAGGGCCATCGCCCTCGCGCTCCCTTTGATGTCCACGTGGCGCTCAGGGTTCGGCCAAGGCGCCAAGCACGCTGCGCCGCAGGCAATCAAATCTGCCAAGACAGCACCAGCTACCGTTTCTGCCTGCGGCGCCATGAATCCGTGCCTGACCGATAGGTTGTGCACAAGGTAGACAGTCATGGGAGCGCGAGGGGGTAACCCCCTCGCATTGTCCCTTTTATGCTATTTCCGGCACATCCTCGCTTGCCGCTTCCAGCAAGCGCTTTTCGACCGACTTCAACCGGCTGGCCGTATCGATTTTCCCGGCGAACAGATCCGTCACATAGAACGTATCGATAGCCCGCTCGCCATAGGTGGCGATATGCGCGGAATGCACGATCAGTCGCGCCTCGAACAAAGCGCGGGCCAGGCGGTTCAGCAGCGCGGGCCGGTCTCGGGCCGAGATTTCCACCACGGTGAAGCGGTTGGAGGCATCGTTGTCGAACTCCACGCGCGGGCGGACCTCGAAGGCCTCGGCGCGGGGCCGGGCGAGGGGGCGGGCGGCCAGCTGCGGCACCAGCGGCACGCGGTTGGCCAAAGCATCGCCGATCATGGTTTTGAGGCGCGCGAACTGGCCTTCTTCCGAGAAGGGGCGGCCCAGCGGATCCTGCACCAGGAAGTTGTCCACGGCGGTGCCGTTCTTGGCGGTGTGGATGCGCGCGTCGATGATGTTGCCGCCCGCCAGATGGATGCCGCCGGCGATGCGGTAGAACAGGCCGGGGTGGTCGGCGGCGATCACCATCACCAGCGTGGCGCCCAGCGCGGCATCATAGGTGGTGGTGATGGAGAGCGGCTCTCCGGCGGCCTGATCCAGCTGGGCCAGATTGAGCGCAATCACCTCCTCGCTCTCGGCGATCCAATAGGCATCGCCCATCAGCTTGCCCATGCTTTCGACCATCGCGCCGCTGTCACCCATACGCTCGGCGACGGCCTGTTTCTTGGCCTGGATACGCTCGGCGCGGTGGCTCTGGACATAGCCGAGGCGCAGGCGCTCTTCCGCCGCATTGTAGAGTTCGGCCAGCAGCTGGCGCTTCCAGCTGTTCCACACGCCGGGGCCGACGGCGCGGATGTCCACGATGGTCAGCAGGGTGAGCTGGCGCAGCCGCTCCAGCGATTGCACCACCGAGACGAAATCGGTGATGGTCTTCCAGTCGGCCAGATCGCGCTTGAAGGCGGTGGCGCTCATGATCAGATGCTGGCGCACCAGCCAGCTGACCAGCGCGGTTTCCTCTTCGCTCAGGCCGAAGCGGGGGCAGAGGCGCTTGGCGATCTCGGCGCCCAGGATCGAGTGGTCACCGCCGCGCCCCTTGGCGATGTCATGCATCAGCACGGCCACGAAGGTGGCGCGGCGCGAATGCACCTTGCCCATCAGAAGTGTGGCGAGCGGATGATCCTGCTTGAGCTCGCCCTTTTCGATGCGCACCAGCAGGCCGATGGCGCGGATGGTGTGCTCGTCCACCGTATAGTGGTGGTACATGTCGAACTGCATCTGCGCATTGACGCGGCCAAACTCGGGCACGAAGCGCCCGAAGACGCCCGCCTCGTTCATCCAGCGCAACACGGTTTCGGGATCGCGCGGGCTGGTCAGCACGCTCATGAACAGGGCGTTGGCATGGGGTTCGCGTCGCACGGCGGCATCGATCAGGCGGCAGTCGCGGGTGAGCAGACGCATGGTCTCGGGGTGGATTTCCAGCGCCTGTTCATCGGCGATGGCGAAGATCTCCAGCATGCGGACGGGATCGGCGGCGAACCAGCCATCGTCGGGCGCGGCGATCCGGCCCGAGGACACCTTGAAGCCCTTCACCGTCTTGGGCCGCCCGCGAAAGCCCGCGAACAGGCCCTTGCGCTGCTTCTTGGCGCTCTGCTCCTCAAGCTGGGCGAGGAAGACGCCGGTCAGGCTGCCCACCTGTTTGGCCTGAAGGAAGAAGTATTGCATGAAACGCTCGACAGCGCTTTTGCCGGGGCGGTCGGCGAAATTCATGCGCTCGGCCACGGCGCGTTGCAGGTCGAAGGTCAGGCGGTCTTCGGCGCGGTTGGTCAGATCGTGCAGGTGGCAGCGCACCGCCCAGAAGAAGTTTTCGGCGCGGCGGAAATCGCGGTATTCCTTGGGCGTCAGCAGGCCGACATCGACCAGCTCCGCCACAGAGCGCACCTTGTGGATGTATTTGCCGATCCAGTAGAGCGTGTGCAGATCGCGCAGGCCGCCCTTGCCCTCTTTCACATTGGGCTCGACCACATAGCGCGAATCGCCCAGCCTTTTGTGGCGCTCATTGCGTTCCACCAGCTTTTCAGCGACGAATTTGCTTTCGGTGCCCGCGACCACCTCGGCGAAGAAGCGGCGGCGTGCTTCCTCGAACAGTTCCTGATCGCCCCACACATAGCGGCCCTCCAGCAGGGCGGTGCAGATGGTGATGTCGGATTTGGCCATGCGGACCATATCGTCGAGGCTGCGGCTGGAATGGCCGACTTTCAGCCCCAGATCCCACAGGAAATAGAGCATGGCCTCGATCACCTGCTCGCACCAGTGGGTCTGCTTGGAGGGGGTGAGGAAGGCGATGTCGACATCGGAATGCGGCGCCATCTCGCCGCGCCCATAGCCGCCCACGGCCATGATCGTCAGCCGCTCACCGCTGGAGCGGTGGCCCGAGGGATAGACATCGTTGACGACGTGATCGTGGATCACCCGCAGCAGCTGGTCGACCAGAAAGGCTTGCGCCGCCGCCGCATCATGGCCCGCCGCCGGGCGTTCTTCCAGCCGGCGGGCGATTTCCTCGCGGCCATGGGCCAGCGCGGCGCGCAGCGCTTCCACCACCTTCATCCGCTGCCCGGCGGGCGGTTTGGCCGCCACCTCCGCATCGATGGCGGCGGTCAGCGCCCGCCGGTCGATCACGGCACGCTGGTTGGGGATGCGCAGGTCGTTCATGAACGGGGCTCTTATCCTGTTGCGAGCGGCCAGCATAGCGTGATCGCATGAAGAAGCGGTGAGCGAGCAGGCCCTTAGCGCGGAACCACCTATCATCGCGCCTTCCTCTATGCCAAAAGGCGCGGCGCGGCGGGTTGATCCCGTACTACCCTATGGCCCCGGACAGAGGCGGATTTTCGATTTCCATGACGCTCGATCTTGTTCTCGACGCCGTTACCACCGCAGGCAGCGCCGTCCATCAGCCCCTGCAATGGGTCGATCTGCATCTCAAGCGCGGCATCGAACTGGGGCCGCTGACCACCCATTTCGGCTTCACCCTGCGCTATTACTCGCTGGCCTATCTGGCGGGCATCCTCTTCGGCTACTGGCATCTGACGCGCGAGCTGCGCACGGGCGGCGCTCCGCTGGCCCAGCGCCATGCCGACGATCTGTTCTTCTGGTGCACCATCGGCATCATTCTGGGCGGCCGCCTGGGCTATGCGCTGTTCTATGACCATGCGATGCTGACCAGCCCGCTGCTGCTGGTGCGGCTGTGGGATGGCGGCATGAGCTTCCATGGTGGCCTCACCGGCGTGATCGTGGCCATCGCCTGGGTCTGCCGCGCCAATGGCCTGAGCTTCCTGCGGGTGAGCGATTACATCGCCCCCTGCGCGCCGATCGGCCTGTTTTTCGGGCGCTGCGCCAACTTCATCAATGGCGAGCTGTGGGGCCGCGTCACCACGCCGGATGTGGCCTGGGCGATGGTCTTCCCCGATGGCGGCCCGCTGCCGCGCCACCCCAGCCAGCTTTACGAGGCGGCCCTGGAAGGTCTGGCGCTGGCGCTGATCCTGATCCCGCTGTTCTGGAAGAGCGGCGCGCGCTGGCGCCCCGGCCTGCTGAGCGGCATCTTCGTGGGCGGCTATGGCGTGGCGCGCTTCTGCGTCGAATATTTCCGCGAGCCCGACAAGCAGCTTGAGGATTTCGCCCATGCCACCGGCATGTCGATGGGCCAGTGGCTCTGCATGCCGATGATCGTGCTGGGGCTGGTGCTGGTGGTGCGGGCGCTGCGCCGCCCGGCGCTGGGCTCGGCGGCAGGCGCGCCCGTGGTGGCCTGATGCCGGCTGATATGACGCTGGAGCAGAGCCTGGCGCGGCTGATCGCCCTGCAGGGGCCGGTCAGCCTGACGCTGTGGATGGGGCAGGCCAATGCCCATTACTATGGCTCGCGCGATCCGCTGGGCGCGGATGGCGATTTCACCACCGCGCCCGAAGTGAGCCAGATGTTCGGCGAGATGGTCGGCATCTGGCTGGCCGATGTGTGGTCGCGTGCTGGCAGCCCGGTGGATGCGGCCTATGTCGAGCTGGGGCCGGGGCGGGGCACGCTGGCCCGCGATGCGCTGCGTGTGATGCGCCGTTTCGGCTGGGCGGGCAGCGTCCATTTCGTCGAGACATCGCCCACCATGCGCGCGGCTCAGGCCCGCGCCGAGCCCGGCGCGCAGTGGCATGACGATCTGGGCAGTCTGCCAGAGGACAGGCCGCTGCTGATCGTCGCCAATGAATTCCTCGATGCGCTGCCGGTGCGCCAGATCGTGAAAACGCCGCAAGGCTGGCGCGAGCGGATGGTGGGCCTGCAGGATGACCGCTTCGTGCCGATGGCGGGCACCATGCCGCTGGACCTTGCCGTGCCCGAGGCCTTTCGCGAGGCCGATGCGCAGACCATCGTCGAGGTCTCCCCCGCCGCGAGCGCGGTGATGGGGGAACTGGCCCGGATGCTGGCGGCGCAGGGCGGGGCGGGGCTGGTGGTCGATTATGGCTACACCGCGCCCCGGACCGGCTCGACGCTTCAGGCTCTGAAGGGCCATGCCGCCGCCGATCCTTTCGCCACGCCCGGCGAGGCGGACCTGACCACATTGGTCGATTTTTCCGCCGCCATGGCTGCGGCGCAGGCGGCGGGCGCTCAGGTCGCCGGGCCGGTGGGGCAGGGGGCTTTCCTTGGCGCTCTGGGCATTGCGCAGCGGGCTGGGGCTCTGGCCAAAGCCTCGCCCGAGCGATCCGGGGAGATCGCCGGGGCGCTTGAACGGTTGGTCAGCCCCGACCAGATGGGCACGTTGTTCATGGTGCTGGGGCTGGCCGGCAAAGGCTGGCCGCCGGGGGCCGGTTTCGCGGCCTGAGCGCCGTTAGCCTTCTTCAGCCAGCCTCTGCGCCAGAGCGGCGATCTCGCCGGGCTCCAGAATCCAGGTGCGGGTCTTGCGGCCCTCGCGGTGGACAGGAACGGTCAGGAGGATACGCGCCTGCTCCCGCGCATGCGGTTTGTAGAGCGAGAAATGCAGCGCGCATTCGCGGATCACGCCGATGATCGGCGTGCGGCCCTCCAGATCAATCATCGTGGCGGGCTGATCCCACGGAATGTTCGCCACGGTGGCCTTCACATGCGGTTCCGCCCCATGGGTCTGATCTGCGCCGACATAGGCCTCCACCGAGGTGTAATCGGGGTGCTGGGGCTTGCTGTCTTCACTCATCTCGATCTCGTCCTTGATTGTCGGTCCCCCCTGCGCTGTTTCGCGCTGCGCCGGCCAATATAAGGGGGGAAGCAGGAAGATGCGAGGGGGTTACCCCCTCGCGCTCCCATTCCGTCTCCCGGCGATGGGGCAGGGGCGCCCGACCGTGGCGGTCAGACTATCCACCTGCGCTGGCTGGAGCGTCGCAGGCAGTGATGTTTTGCTCCACCCGCTGCCCTGCGAACTTTAAAGCCTGCGGCGCTTGGAATGCGTGCCCGACAGATAGGTTGTACGCAGCGAAGACACTAAAGGGAGCGCGAGGGCGATGGCCCTCGCATCTTCTCTTTTAACCTTCTGCAAAACCCGCGATCAAACGTCCAGATTCGCCACGTTCAGGGCATTTTCCTGAATAAAGTCGCGGCGCGGTTCCACAACGTCGCCCATCAGGCGGGTGAAGATCTCGTCGGTCACGTCGGCGTCTTCCACCTTCACCTGCAGCAGCACGCGGTGGTTGGGGTCCAGCGTGGTTTCCCAGAGCTGTTCGGCATTCATCTCGCCCAGGCCTTTGTAGCGCGAGATCGACAGGCCCTTGCGACCGGCTTCCAGCACCGCATCCAGCAGCTGGCTGGGGCGGGTGATGGTGTCATTGCCGCTGGCCGGGCGGGCGCGGGCGGGAGCGTCCTCATCCTCGGCCACATCGGCTTCGGGTTCGGCGGCGGCTGCGGTGGTGCGGACCAGACGGGCAGGACTGCCATAGGCCTCGGCCTGCTCGGCGGCCAGCTTGGCCAGCTTGCGGGCTTCGGCGCTGACGAGGAAGGGCGCCTCGATCTTGTGATAATCGGTCACGCCGCGCCACAAGCGGCGGATCTCGACATGGCCATCCTCGGTGAGGGCGGCGGTCCATTTCGCCTCGCGGTCGCCCATGTTGAGGATGCCTGCCACCTTCTGCAGGGCCTCGCCGCGTTCCGCCGGGGTCAGATCATGCTCCAGCGCGCCGCCCAGGGCCAGCGCCTCGATCACGGCGGCGTTGTAGCGGCGGGGGGCGAAGGCCATCAGATTGCGCATGCGGCTGGCATGCTCGACCAGTTCGACCAGATCGGGGCCGCTGCGCGCGCCGCCGCTGGCTTCCAGCACGCGGCCGTTGATGCCCGCCTCGATCAGATAGCGGTCATAGGCGGCGGCGTCCTTCAGATAGACCTCGCTGCGGCCCTTGGTCACCTTGTAGAGCGGCGGCTGGGCGATGAAGAGGTGCCCGGCGCGGATGATGTCGGGCATCTGGCGGTGGAAGAAGGTCAGCAGCAGGGTGCGGATGTGGGCGCCGTCGACGTCGGCGTCGGTCATGATGACGATCTTGTGGTAGCGCAGCTTGTCGAGGTTGAACTCGTCGCGGATGCCGGTGCCCATCGCCTGAATGAGGGTGCCGACTTCCTTGGAGCTGATGATCCGGTCGAAGCGGGCGCGTTCCACATTCAGGATTTTGCCCTTCAGCGGCAGGATCGCCTGATAGTGGCGGTCGCGGCCCTGCTTGGCCGAGCCACCTGCCGAGTCACCCTCGACCAGGAAGAGTTCGCATTTGGAAGGATCGCGCTCCTGGCAATCGGCCAGCTTGCCGGGCAGGCTGGCGATGTCCATCACGCCCTTGCGGCGGGTGAGTTCGCGGGCGCGCTTGGCGGCTTCGCGGGCGGCGGCGGCGTCGATCACCTTCTGGATCACGGTCTTGGCGTGGGCGGGGTTTTCCTCCAGCCATTCGCTCATCTTGTCGGCCATCAGGGCTTCGAGCGGCTGGCGGACCTCGGAGGAGACCAGCTTGTCCTTGGTCTGGCTGCTGAACTTGGGATCGGGCAGCTTGACCGAGACGATGGCGGTGAGGCCCTCGCGCATGTCCTCGCCCGAAAGCGAGACCTTTTCCTTCTTCAGCAGGCCCGAGCGTTCGGCGTAACCGTTCAGGGTACGCGTCAAAGCCGCGCGGAAGGCGGCCAGATGGGTGCCGCCATCGCGCTGCGGGATGTTGTTGGTGAAGCAGAGGACGTTTTCGTAGTAGGAATCGTTCCACTCCAACGCCACATCGATGCCGATGCCGTCGCGCTCGGAATGGATGGCGATGGGATCGGGGATCAGCGCCTGCTTGTTGCGGTCGAGGAAGCGCACGAAGGCGCCGATGCCGCCCTCGTAATAGAGGTCATGCTCCTTGACCTCTTCGCCGCGCAGGTCGCGCAGCAGGATGCGCACGCCCGAGTTCAGGAAAGCGAGCTCGCGATAGCGATGCTCCAGCTTGTCGAAATCATAGGTCAGCACATTCTTGAAGGTTTCGTCGCTGGCCAGGAAGGTGACGCGGGTGCCCTTCTTGGGCTGGCCCTTGCGCCCGCCGCGCTCGGCGATCGGGGCGTCACCCAGCACCTTGAGCGGGGCCACGGCATCGCCATTGGCGAATTTCATCCAGTGTTCCTGCCCGTCGCGCCAGATGGTCAGCTCCAGCCATTCCGACAGGGCGTTCACCACCGAGACGCCCACGCCATGCAGACCGCCCGAGACCTTATAGGCATTGTCGTCGCTGGTGTTCTCGAACTTGCCGCCCGCGTGCAGCTGGGTCATGATGACCTCCGCGGCGGAGACGCCTTCCTCGGCATGGATGCCCGTGGGAATGCCGCGGCCATTGTCTTCCACCGAGACCGAGCCATCCGGGTTCAGTTCGATCAGCACCAGATCGCAGTGGCCGGCCAGCGCCTCGTCGATGGCATTGTCGGAGACTTCGAACACCATGTGGTGCAGGCCCGAGCCGTCATCGGTGTCACCGATGTACATGCCGGGGCGCTTTCTCACCGCGTCCAGCCCTTTGAGGACCTTGATCGAATCCGCCCCGTAAGCGTTGGTGTTCGGGACGGGCTGGGTGTTCTCGGGGTTGCTGCTCATCCTGGGGCTAATAGGCGTTGTGGCGAGCGGAAGAAAGGCGTTTTGCCACTATCGCGCGCGCGGGATGTCGGCCATCCACAACAAATTGGCGCAAAATGACGATAGGGGGCAGATGTGAAAGCGTTAAGACAGCTTTTGAGCAGCGCGGTGGCCTGCGGCGTGATGGCCACGGGGGCGCAGGCGGCGCCGGTGGGCAATGGCCTGTCCGCGCAGGCCATGGAGATCGGCAAGGGCACCCGCCCCGATCAGCTGGCCTTCCGCGCGCTCTACAAGGATCTGGTGGAGACCGACAGTTCGATCACCACCGGCAGCTGCACGCTGGTGGCCGACAAGGTGGAGGCGCATCTGCGCGCCGCCGGTTTCACCGATGCCCAGATCACCCGCTTCGCTGTGCCCGATCACCCCAAGGAGGGCGGGATCGTTGCCGTGCTGCCGGGCAGTTCGAAGACGCTGAAGCCGATCCTGCTGCTGGGCCATCTCGATGTGGTGGTCGCCAAGCGTGAGGACTGGACCCGCGATCCCTACACGCTGATCGAGGAAAATGGCTATTTCTATGGCCGCGGCACCGCCGATATGAAGGCGATGGATGCCACCTGGATCGATCTGCTCTCACGCTGGAAGAAGGCGGGCTATACGCCGAAGCGCACGGTGAAGCTGGCGCTGACCTGCGGCGAGGAAACCAGCTGGGCCTTCAACGGCGCCAACTGGCTGGCCAGCAACAAGCGCGATCTGATCGACGCCGAATTCGCGCTGAACGAAGGCGGTGGCGGGCGCACCGATGGCCATGGGAACATCGTCCAGCAATCGCTGCATGTGGGGGAGAAATTCGCGGTCAATTACCAGATCACCGCCACCAATCCGGGCGGCCATTCCTCGATCCCCATCCGCGACAACGCCATTTACGAGATTGCCGAGGCGCTGCTGAAGGTGCGGGATTACGAATTCCCGTTGATGCTCACCGACACGACCAGGGCCTATTTCGGCAAGCTGGGCGCCAGCCGCAATGACGCGATGGGTGCCGCGATGCGCACCATTGCCAGCGCGCCCATCGGCAGCCCCGAATCGAAGGCGGCCGAGGCCACGCTTAACACCGACCGCTCGTTCCATTCGATGCTGCGCACCACCTGTGTCGGCACGCTGGAGGAGGGCGGCCATGCCAACAATGCGCTGCCTCAGAAAGCCACGGCCAACATCAACTGCCGCGTGTTCCCGGGCATCAGCGTCGAATCGGTGCAGGAGAAGCTGAAAGAGATCATGGGCGATCCGCGCCTGACCATCACCATGGAAAAGCTGCGCGGCCCGGTGGCGAAGGCGCCGCCGCTCACCCCGCAGATTCTTGGCCCGGTCGAGCGGCTGGTGGCGCAATATTATCCCGGCGTGCCGCTGGTGCCCACCATGTCGACCGGGGCGACCGATGGCATCTTTCTGGAGGCGGCGGGGATCCCGTCCTACGGGCCGCCGGGGGCTTTCGTCGACCCCGATGGCAGCGGGGCGCATGGGTTGAATGAGAAGCGCGCGGTCGCCTCGGTCTATATCGAGCGCGATTTCCTGAGCGATCTGGTGAAGGATTACGCGAATCATTAAAGGCGCATAAGCGAAGAGCCGCCCTGCCTTGCGGCGGGCGGCTCTTGGGTCAGGCGGCTGAGTGGCCGCCGCATCGCGGCTGGTTAGGCGAGCGTGGCGGCGAACATCAGACCGCTGGTGCCGAGCGCGAGGGCGAGGGCGACCAGGTTACGTGCGATCATGGCGTTATCTCCTTTGAGTTCAGGAGGTCGCGCTTGATTTTGTGCAAGTGCGAAGTCTCCGTTGGACGTGCCTATACACCGTTTCGCCGACCAATCACGTGCGATAGCAACAATATTTCTTGCGTTTTTTGCAACTCAATGGGGTAAATGGCGCAGTTTGGGTGCAATGCAGCAAAAATCGCGCCCGTCGCGTCCGCCAGCGCCCATGATCTGGACATCTTGCCCCCTCGCGACTAACGGGTGGCCATGAGCGAGCACCCCATCTCCACACCCTCCGCCCCGGATCATTCCGACTCGATTCTCATCGTCGATTTCGGCAGCCAGGTGACCCAGCTGATCGCCCGCCGCGTGCGCGAGGCCGGGGTCTATTCCGAGATCGCCCCCTTCACCACCGCAGCAGCCGCTTTCGAGCGTATGAGCCCCAAGGGCATCATCCTCTCGGGCAGCCCGGCCTCGGTGCTGGAAGGCGGCCCGGCGATCCCGGAGGCCATTCTGGAGAGCGGCCTGCCGATCCTGGGCATCTGCTATGGTCAGCAGTCGCTGATGCATCAGCTGGGCGGTGAGGTTGTGCTGGGCGACTCCGGCGAGTTCGGCCGCGCCTTTATCGAGATCAACGACAGCTGCGCGCTGTTCAACGGCCTCTGGAATGTCGGCGAGAGCCATCAGGTCTGGATGAGCCATGGTGACAAGGTGACCAAGCTGGCCCCCGGCTTCCGCCCGGTGGCGGCCAGCCCGGGCGCGCCCTTCGCCGTTATCGCGAACGACGAGAAGCGCATCTACGCCATGCAGTTCCACCCCGAGGTGGTGCATACGCCCGATGGCGCCAAGCTGCTGAAGAACTTCGTGCGCCATGTCTGCGGCCTGTCGGGCGACTGGACCATGGCCGAATTCCGCAAGACCAAGATCGCCGAGATCCGTGAGCAGGTCGGCTCCTCGCGCGTGATCTGCGGTCTTTCGGGCGGCGTCGATTCGGCAGTGGCCGCGCTGCTGATCCACGAGGCGGTGGGCGATCAGCTGACCTGCGTCTTCGTCGACGGCGGCATTCTGCGTCAGGGTGAGGCCGAGCAGGTCGTCAGCCTGTTCCGCGGCCACTTCAACATTCCGCTGGTGCATGTCGATGCCGCCACGCTGTTCATGAACGGTCTGGCCGGGGTCACCGATCCCGAGGCCAAGCGCAAGTTCATCGGCAAGACCTTCATCGATGTGTTCGAGGGCGAGGCCAAGAAGATCGGCGGCGCCGATTTCCTGGCGCAGGGCACGCTGTACCCCGATGTGATCGAGAGCGTCAGCTTCACGGGCGGGCCGAGCGTCACGATCAAGAGCCACCATAATGTCGGCGGCCTGCCCGAGCGCATGAACATGAAGCTGGTCGAGCCGCTGCGCGAGCTCTTCAAGGATGAGGTGCGCGTGCTGGGCCGCGAGCTGGGCCTGCCGGAGATCTTCGTGGGCCGTCACCCGTTCCCCGGGCCGGGTCTGGCGATCCGCATCCCCGGCGAGGTGACGCGTGAGCGCTGCGACATCCTGCGCAAGGCCGATGCGGTGTATCTTGAGGAAATCCGCAACGCGGGCCTTTATGACGCGATCTGGCAGGCCTTCGCCGTGCTGCTGCCGGTGAAGACGGTCGGCGTGATGGGCGATGGCCGCACCTACGATAACGTCTGCGCCCTGCGCGCGGTGACCAGCACCGATGGCATGACGGCGGACATCTACCCCTTTGACGCCGCCTTCCTGAGCCGCGTGGCCACCCGCATCATCAATGAGGTGAAGGGCATCAACCGCGTCGTTTACGACTACACCAGCAAGCCCCCCGGCACGATCGAGTGGGAATAAACCCGCGCATCGCCTGAAGGTTTGAAAAGGCCCCCTGTCCCTTGGCGGACCGGGGGCCTTTTTCTTGGCGCGGGCTATAGCGCGATGTGCCGTGTCACGCCGATGGCTTCGAGAAAACGAGGGTCATGGCTGACCACCAGCAGAGCGCCGTTATAGGCGCAAAGCGCCTGTTCGATCACCTCGATGGAGTCGAGATCGAGGTGATTCGTCGGCTCGTCCAGCATCAGCAGTTGCGGGATGGGCTGGGCGGAGAGCACGCAGGCCAGACCGGCGCGCAGGCATTCGCCGCCGCTCAGGTCTCGTACCAGCCTTTCACCCTCCTTGTTGCGGAAAGCGAAGCGGGCCAGCGCGGCGCGGGCGGCATTCTCGTCCAGCGCGGGGTTGAGGTGGCGGATGTTCTCCACCAGTGTCATCGCGCGGTCCAGCATGCCCACGCTTTGATCCAGCCATGCCAGCCTGTCGCTGCGCTGGATGCGGCCCGAGGTGGGCGTCAGCAGGCCGGCGGCCAGTTTGAACACGCTGGTCTTGCCCGCGCCGTTGCGCCCGCTCAGCGCCACGCGTTCGGGGCCGCGCAGCTCGAAGGAGAGGGTGTCGATCACCTTGCGCTCGCCTGCCTGCCAGCAGACATCCTCGAAGGCGATCAGCAGCCTGTGCGAGGGCAATCCGCAAGGCGACATCGCCATGGTCAGGGGCGCGATCACGTCCACCTTCTCGCGTGCGGAGGCCAGTGATCCGGCCATCATCGCGACCTTTTGCTCCGAGAGGACAGCGCCGCGCGCGCCGCTGTTTTCGGCCCTTTCGCGCTGGCGGCCCAGCAGGATGGCGGGCGCGCTGCCGCTGGCGCCATAGGCGCGGCCCGCCGAATCGCGCCGGGCCTGCCTTTCGTGGGCCTGCTGCGCCTCGCGCCTGGCCGAGCGGAGCTGGCGGGTGGCGTTTTGCAGCTCTGCCTCGGCCCGCGCTGCGGCGGCATCGCGTTTGGCGGCCCAGCTTGACCAGCCGCCGGTGTGGATCGCCACGTCGGTGGGGGACAGCGAGAGGATGCGATCCATGCCCTCCAACAGGTCTCGATCATGGCTGACCACCAGCGCTCCGCCACGCCAACTGGCCAGCAAGGCGA
Organism: Novosphingobium rosa NBRC 15208; assembly: GCF_001598555.1. Classification (GTDB taxonomy): domain Bacteria; phylum Pseudomonadota; class Alphaproteobacteria; order Sphingomonadales; family Sphingomonadaceae; genus Novosphingobium; species Novosphingobium rosa. Next base: position 47,398 of record NZ_BCZE01000050.1, on the reverse strand, counting down.
TGACGGCGTTGCGGCCATCCTGATCGAGATTGTTGGTCGGTTCATCAAGCAACAGCAGGTCGGGCGGATCGAGCAGCAATCCGGCGATGGCGATGCGTGTGCGTTCTCCGCCGCTGAAGCTGCCCAGCGGGCGTTCCAGATCGATCACCGGCAAACCGGCGGCCAGCAGCGCCTTTTCAAGCCTCTGGGGCAGGGACCAGTCGGCCTGCTCGAAATCCACGTCGTCGGCGATGCCGGTTTCGATGCGCCGCAGGATGTCCATGTGTTCGGCCAGGCCGAGCGCTTCGCAGGCGGTCTGGTTATCGGCCTGGGTGGTTTGCCGCAGCAGGCCGACCGTGCCCTCTATGGCAAGGCTGCCCGCCTGAAGCGGTATCTCGCCAAGAATGGCCCTCAGCAGCGATGATTTGCCCGTGCCATTACGGCCGACAACGCCAATGCGCTCCCGCCCGACAGCAAGCGACAAAGAGGAAAACAGCGGGCGGCCAGCAGGCGTCGCCAACGCGATAGCATCGAGGGTCAGAAAAGCAGACATGACAAGCACCGGAACAACTTGAGAGACGAGCGAAAATCAGCGCGTCTTCCGGTCCATGTCATCCTCCTGCGAGCCGCTAGCGAAATGGCCGAGCCCATAGAGTGTAGCGGATGCCGCGGTGGACTGCAAATGCCTTATGAAACAGCGCCGGATCGCGCTAGGATGCGGGCATGATCCGCAAACCTGTCCTCCCCGCAGTGGCTCTGGCCGTTGCCGCCCTGAATGGCGCTTCGGCTCAGGCTGAAACAGCTGAGCATCGCTCCATCGTCATCACCTCGCCGGAGCCCCTGCCTGCCAAACTGCCCGCGGCGCATCAGCGCCTGCGCGTCTTTCTGGGTGGCAGCATCGATATGGGGCACGCGCCAGACTGGCAGAAGGATATGATCGCGGCGCTGGCGCAGGACGATGTGGAGATCCTCAACCCCCGCCGCCCCGATTGGAACCCCGCATGGCGGCCAGAGGCCAATGAGCCGGAATTCCGCCGCCAAGTGGAATGGGAACTCTCGGCCCTGGAGAGCGCCGATGTGATCGTGCTCTATCTGGCGCCCGGCTCACAAAGCCCGATCAGCCTGCTGGAGATGGGCCTGCATGCCCGCTCCGGCAAGCTGATCGTGCTGTGTCCGCAAGGGTTTTGGCGCAAGGGCAATGTCGATATCACCGCCGAGCGTTACGGCGTGCAGCAGGTCGCCGATCTGCCCGCGTTGACTCAGGCGGTAAAGGCGAAGCTGGCGGCACTGCGCCAGCGCTGATGCGAAAAGACCGGAGCGTCTTGCGCCCCGGCCTCCGGTTCAGCAGGCTTGGCCAACCGCGACAGGCTCCTGCGCAGGCTCGCCGCGCATCGCCACCACACAGACCAGCCCCGAAGCCGCGGCGACAGCCCCGGCCAGCGCCACCGCCGGATAACCCAGACCCAGCGAGATCACCCCGCCGCCCAGCGCCGCGCCCACGGCATTGCCCAGATTGAACGCGCCGATGTTCATGGCCGAGGCCAGATTTGGCGCATCCTTCGCCGCCTTCATCACCCGCACCTGCAGCGGTGGCACCAGCGCAAAGCTGGCGATGCCCCACAGGAAGACCAGCACGGCGGTCGGCGCGGCATGGCTCATCGTCAGGGCGAAAGCGGCCAGGATTGCCGCCAGCGAGGCCAGCGTGACCATCAGCGTGCGGTCCACCGAGCGGTCGGCGAATTTGCCGCCCAGCCCGTTGCCCACCGTCAGCCCCACGCCATAGGTGACCAGCATGGCGGTCACAAAGCCCAGCGAGGCGCCGGTGACCTCACGCAGGATCGGGGTGATGTAGGTGAAGACGGTGAACATCGCGCTGGAACCGATCACCGTCAGCGCCAGCGCGCCCAGCACCGGCTTGCGGGTCAGCACGCGCAGTTCCGCGCCAGCGTCGCCGCCTTCGGGTGCGGGCAGGGTGGGCAGGGTGAGGCGCAGGGCGATCATCGTGGCGCCGCCCAGCGCGGCAATGCCCCAGAAGGACGCGCGCCAGCCCATATGCTCGCCTGCCCAGGTGGCCAGCGGCACGCCCACCACATTGGCGATGGTCAGCCCCATGAACATGGTGGCGACGGCGCCCGCCTGCTTCTGCGGCGGCACCAGACTGGCCGCCACCAGCGAGCCGACGCCGAAAAACGCGCCATGGTTGAAGGAGGTGAGCACGCGCGCCGCCAGCAGCATGGCATAGCCGTGCGAGACGGCGGCCAGCAGATTGCCCAGCGTGAAAATGCCCGCCAGCAGGATCAGCAGGCTGCGCCTTGGCACGCGGCCCGTGGTCAGCGTCATCAGCGGGGCGCCGATCACCACGCCCAGCGCATAGGCGCTGATCAGCAGACCGGCGGTGGGGATGGAGACGCCCAGATCCCCGGCGATCACCGGCAGCAGGCCCATCGGCGCGAATTCGGTGACGCCGATGCCGAAGGCGCCGACAGACAGGGCCAGAAGCCCGGGGTTGATCTTCATCGCTGTGTCCTCACGCGAAAGGGGGGAGAGGGTAGGACGGGGGGAGGGCCCATGCCCTGCTATCGCAGCGCATAGATGGACTTTGTTGGCCCCAAGCGGTAGCCGGGCTGGACGCGAAGGATTTTTGCATCAGGAGCAAAGATGGAGAACTCGCTGGCAGGCGGCGGAGACCGGGCCCGCGCCCTGACCCTGTTCACCGCCGTGGTGGAGCAGGGCAGCTTTTCCGGCGCGGGGCGCTTGCTGGACCTCAGCCCCTCGGCGGTGAGCCGCGCCATCGACCGCATCGAGGCGCGGCTCGGTGTGCGCCTGCTGCTGCGCACCACCCGCGCCCTGACCTTGACCGCCGAGGGGCAGGCCTATCTTCAGATGGCGCGGCGCATTCTGGCCGATCTCGACGATGCCGAGCAGCAGATCGCCGATCAGGGCGCGCCGCGCGGGCGGTTGCGGGTCAGCGCGGCGCTGTCGCATGGGCGGCTTTGCGTGGTGCCGCTGCTGGGGGATTTCGCGGCGCTCTATCCGCATATTCTGGTGGACATTGCGCTGACCGATACGCTGGTCGATGTGGCGGGCGGGCAGGCCGATGTGGCGATCCGCTTCGGGCCGCTGGCCGACAGCACGCTGACGGCGCGCAGGTTGGGCGAGACGCGGCGGGTGATCGTGGCCGCGCCCTCTTTTCTGGAGCGCCATGGCACGCCGCAGGCGCCCGAGGATCTGCACCGCTTCAATTGCCTGAATTTCAACTTCCGCCGCGTTGAGCCGGTCTGGCCCTTCCGGCGGGACGGGCGCGATTACGCGCTCTCGGTCAAAGGCAACATCGAGGCCAACAATGGCGAGACGCTGGGCCAACTGGCGGCGGCGGGCGTGGGCGTGGCGCGGGTGGGCCGCTTCAGCGTGGAGGAGGAGATGGCTTCCGGCCAGCTTGTGCCCATTCTGGAAGAGTTCAACCCGGGCGATGTCGAGGCGATCCATGCGGTCTTCGTCGGTGGGGCGGGCACGCCCACGCGCATCCGCGCCTTCGTGGATTTTCTGGCCGAGCGGCTGCGCTGATCGGGCTTTTGTTGTCGCATCGTTTTAGCGAAAAACCGGTGCCCACTTGTTCGCGCGATGCTTCGGCTTGCATCGCGGGGCGACCAACGCCTAGGAGCCTGCCATGCGTATTGCTCTTTTCGAACCGGAAATCGCTGGCAATGTCGGCGCTGTGCTGCGGCTTTGCGCCTGTTTCGGCGCGGCGGTCGATCTGATCGAGCCCATGGGCTTCCTCTGGGATGACCGGCGCGTGCGCCGAGCGGCGATGGATTATATCGACCATGTCTCCGTCACCCGCCACGCCGGTTTCGCGGCTTTCCAGGAAACAATCGGCGCTGCCCGGCTGGTGCTGTTCACCACCAAGACCGACCAGTCCGCCTATGGCTTCAGCTACCGGCCCGACGATGTGCTGATCTTCGGCAAGGAAAGCGCAGGCGTGCCCGCGGCGGTCTCCGATGCCTGTCAGGCCAGAGTGCGCATCCCGATGCGGCCCGAGGTGCGTTCGATGAATCTGGCCACCTCGGCGGCGCTGGCGCTGGGCGAGGCGCTGCGCCAGACGGGCAGCCTGCCGGGCTGACATTGCGACCAGCCGTTCAGCGCCGATCCTGCGGAATTTGCGCCGGATCGCGTCCATCGCGGAGCCTTTGTCGGGAGCAAATCGCCGGCCCGATGGTTTAGGCCTTGGATCGTCAGGACCGTCACATTTCTATCTCTACCAAATAACTAGGTATTGGAAGAAATTCTATCGCGCATGGCGGCCCCGCCAAGCGTAAGAAGGCATGACAGCTTGTGATGACCCGAATGCAGGCCAGCCCGGTCAGCGGAGTCTTGCGCGATGGATTTTGTCACGATCGATTTCGAAGCCAGTTGCTTGCCCCGCCATGGGCGGTCTTTCCCGATCGAGCTGGGGATTTCCGGCCCGCAAGGCACGCTCTCCTGGCTGATCCGCCCGCATGACAGCTGGCAGGGCTGGGACTGGACCGAGGAAGCCTTCGCCGTCCACGGCATCACGCGTGAGCAGCTGGAGCGGGAAGGCCTCGCCCCCGATCTGGTGATGGCGCAGGCCCTGCGGGCGATCGGCGCTGCGCGGGTGATTGCCGACAGCCGCATCGATGCCGGTTGGTGGGCCACGCTGAGCGAAGCCTCGGCAGGGCAGGGCGCGGCGGTCCGTATCAGGCATGTGGATACGCTCTTCGACGAAATGGGCGCGACCCATGGCCAGATCATGGCGGCACAAACCCATGCCGACCTGCTGTGCCCCGAGCGCCACCGCGCCGGGGCCGATGCGCGATGGTTGCGGTTGCTGCTGGACCGCTTGCTGGAAGAGCAGCCTGTGTCCGCGCCTTTGGTGCCTGACGATCTGCCGGTCCTGCAGCCGGGGCCGGTGGGAACGGGGTTGTTTGCTTGATGTCCCAAGGGGATTGAGCAGGGATGCGGCCAACAAAGACTCCCCCTCGCATCGTCTGCCTTAAGCCGAAAGCCGGATCGCCTTGGGCATGATCAACCGTGCCAGACCATCGATCTTGGCCGTCCCGCGCTGCACCCGCTTGGCCTCATACAAGGCGGTGTCGGCGCGGTGGAGCAGGTCGCTGCGGTTTTCGTCGCCGGTTTCCAGCCAGCAGGCGCCGATGGTGGCCGAGACGTGGACGCTTTCCACCGCATTGCTCACCGTATGGCGCAGATCCTGAAGCAGGCGCTGCATCAGCCCGGGCAAATCCGCCAGCAGGGTGCGGTCGCTGACCATCAGCACGAATTCATCGCCTCCCAGCCGCGCCGCGAAGCTGCCCTCAAGGTAGGAGGCCTGCAGGCGTGAGGCCATCAAACGCAACAGATCGTCGCCAGCGGGGTGGCCGCAGCGGTCGTTCACGGCCTTGAAATTGTCGAGGTCGATCAGCAGCAGCGCCATGGGATCCTGATCGCCCGCCCTCTCATCCTGGCTGGCGCGCAACAGCTTTTCGTCGAGGTGATGGTTGAAATGGCCGCGGCTGGCCAGGCCGGTCAGCGCATCGGTGTTGGCGGTGCGGCGCAGGGCCTGCTCCATCTGGTAGCGCTCGGTGACGTCCTGAAACACGCCGATCAGGGCGACGGGCTTGCCGTCCGCCAGCTCCAGTTCGGCCATGCTCCGCACGCGGCGCAACTGGCCCTGCGCGTTGATGAAATCGCTCTCGAAATCGAAGGGCGCCCCGGTGCTGATGGAGCGGTGCATCGCCGCCTCGATGATCGTGCGGGAGGCCAGCGGAAAAAACTCCATCGCCTCGGCCAGCGGCGTGCCGTCGCCCACGGGGACGCCATGGATGGCATAGGTCTGTTCCGACCATTCGGCGCGATTGTCGTCCAGAGTCAGCCGCCATGAGCCGACATTGGCCATGCGCTCGGCCTGACGCAGCTTGCGATTGGACTGATCCAGCTTGCGCAGGGCATGGCCGCGTTCGTCGGCGAGGCGCAGCGCGTCGGCGGTGGTGGCGCGGGCTTCCATCAGGGCTTCGGCCAGTTCGGCCAGTTCGTTCAGCAATTCCAGCTCTTGCGCGCCGAAGCTGCGGGGCTTGTCGTCGATGACGCAGAGCGTGCCCATGGGCTGCGCCTCGCCCTCGTTCTGGCCGGCGCGCAGGGGCACGCCGGCATAGAAACGCACGCCCGGAGCGCCGGTGACCAGCGGGTTGCGTGCGAAGCGTTCGTCCGCCGTGGCATCGGGCACCACCAGCGCGTCATTGGCGGCCACGGCATGGGCGCAGAAGGCCACCTCGCGCGGGGTCTGGCTCACGTCCAGCCCGGTCTTGGCCTTGAACCACTGGCGGTCCTTGTCGACCAGCGAGACCAGCGCGATCTTGCAGCCCAGCAGATGGCTGGCCATGCGCACGATGGTGTCGAATTCGCGCTCGGGCGGGGTGTCGAGCAGGCCCAGATGCTCCAGAATCGCCATCCGCTCCGCCTCGGTGGGCGGCAGGGGAGCAGGGCTGTAACCAAGGCTTGTGCGGTCGACCATGATCGTTTGCATAGCCGTGATCGCCTTAACAGTGTGCTGTTACGCAGCTACGCTGATCCGCATTTTCGCGTGTGGTGTGCCCTTTGGGGCAAGGGGCGGGCGGCGTGCCTGTTTTCGCGAGGTTTTCTCAGTCCAGGGGCAGTTCTTCAGGGAACTCATCCCCTTCGCGAAGCGTCTTGCACAGGTGGGGTGATGGCGAAGAGGGGGCAAGGAGGGCGCAAGCCATGAACTGCACAGGCGCGAATCGAGTCTCCGCTTTGAGTCGGGAGCCCCACCCATGACCGGCCCCCTGCCGCTGGTCTCGCTGCAAAAGCTGGAGCTGCATCCCGACCCCACCCGCACGGTGATCCGCCCTTTCTGGCCCGGGGGATCGGATGAGGCGGGCAGGGCGCGGATCAAGGCCACGGTCGAGCGCATCATGGCCTTCGACGATGACGCGCTGGTGCGCCAGCTCGACCGGACATGGCGCTCGCTGGAGGCGCGGCACAGCGGCACGCGCGCCGCGCTGCTGCGCCGGGCCGACGAACTGGACGAGATGCTTGGCTGCGTTGCGGGCCTGCCGGAATCGCGGCGCCTGCTGCTGGGCGCCTATTTCAGCGCGGAATATGCCTTCGAGGCCGCCGCCCTGTTCAACCCCAGCATCGTGCGCCACCCCGATCACCCCGAGGATGAGGATGGCGAGACGCGCTTTATCCTCTCGCTGCGCGGGATCGGGGAGGGGCATCTCTCCTCGGTCACCTTCCGCACCGGCACATGGCACAAGGATGGATCGGTGAGCGTCGATGCGCCGGGGCCGACCGGCGTGCCCCCTGTGCTGGGCGAGGTGCGGGGCTGGAAGGATGCGCAGACCATCCAGATCGACTGCACCGGCGCCTGCGACCCGTCCGAGGCCGTGCTGTTCCCGGTGCTGGCCAGCCAGAGCCGGGGGATCGAGGATCTGCGCCTCACCCGCTTCACCTTCCCCGATCGCACCACCTATGTCGGCACCTACACCGCCGTCGGGCCGGAGCGCGCCTGTCAGGAGCTGATCCAGACCGACGATTTCCGCTCCTTCAAGATGCATCCTGTGGCGGGTGATCTGGCCAACGCCAAGGGCATGGCGCTGTTCCCCCGCAAGTTTGGCGAGCGCTATCTGGCCATCGGGCGGCAGGACAATGAGAACCTCTGGCTGGCTTCCTCCGAAGACCTGTTCACCTGGGATGGCGGCACGAAGCTGGCCACGCCCACCTATCCCTGGGAAAGCATCCAGCTGGGCAATTGCGGTTCTCCGCTGGAGATTGAGGAGGGCTGGCTGCTGCTCACGCACGGCGTGGGGGTGATGCGCAACTATTGCATGGGCGCGATGCTGCTCGACCGTGACGATCCCTCGAAACTGATCGGGCGGCTGGCCGAGCCGCTGATCGAGCCGGGCGACAGCGAGCGCGACGGCTATGTGCCCAATGTGGTCTACAGCTGCGGGGCGCTGGTGCGGGGGCGCAACCTGCTGCTGCCCTATGCGGTGGCCGATGATTATACGCGCTTCGCCACGGTGTCGCTCGACCGGCTGGTGGCGGAGATGGCGTGACCACCCCTTGGCAGAACCCTGAGGCATTCCCATAGAGGAAGCCCCCCCTTTCGCCTTTCAGGTATCTCCTTGACCCGCAACCGCTATTATTCCGGCCCCGTCACCGATCATTTCGACGGCGAGTGCTTCACCAGCCCGATCCCCACGCCCGACAAAAGCCTCGGCGAGGTGCTGCGCTGGAGCTGGACCTCCCAGCGCGAACGCTGGCCGCAAAGCGTGGCGATCACCCCCGCTGTGCCCAATCCGCGTGAGCAGGAGACCCGCATCACCATCGTCGGCCATGCCACGCTGCTGATCCAGAGCGGCGGGGTGAACATGCTGACCGATCCGCTGTTTTCGCAGCGCGCCAGCCCGTTCAGCTTCGCCGGGCCGCGCCGCGTCTGCCCGCCGGGGGTGCGTTTCGAGGATCTGCCCAAGATCGACATCGTGCTGCTCAGCCACAATCATTATGACCACCTCGATGTGGTGACGCTCAAGAAGCTGGTGGCGCGTGACGATCCGCGCATCGTCACGCCCTTGGGCAATGACACCATTGTGCGCAAATCCATCCCCCGCGCCCGCACCGAGGCGGGCGACTGGTGGAGCCAGCACTGGCTGGGCAAGGATATGCAGGCGGTGATCGTGCCCGCGCAGCACTGGTCGGCGCGGGGGCTGCGGGATCGTCGCCATGCCTTGTGGTGCGGCTTTATGCTCAGGCTGCGTGACGGGCTGCTCTATTTCGCGGGCGACACCGCCTATGGCAATGGCGGCATCTTCCGCGATCTGCGCGCGCGGTTTGGCGCGCCCGATCTGGCGCTGCTGCCGATCGGCGCCTATCGCCCGCGCTGGTTTATGGGGCCGCAGCATACCGACCCGGATGAGGCGGTGCAGATCATGCAGGATCTGGGCGCGCGCCGGGCGCTGGGCATCCATTGGGGCGTCTTCCCGCTCAGCGACGAGGGCCGCGATACCCCCCGCGAAGACCTCGCCCGCGCCCTGAACGCGCGCAGCATTCCTGCCGAGCGCTTCCCGGCCGCCGAACCGGGCTCGGCGTGGAATCTGGTCGAGCCGAACTGAAAACAGGCGCCCCGCAAAGGGCGCCTGCTTCCACTCGCTGCCTGATGAAACCCGATTAGTGCAGAGTCGCCCCGGCGGTGGCCTGCGCCATCAACGGGGTGGCGGCGGGCTGGGCCGGGCGCGAGAGCGCCATGGCCAGAGCACAAACCACCGCGCGGGCCAGAGAGGTGCCCGCCGCCGTGGTCTCGCCGCGATCGGCCAGCACCACCGAAACGAGATATTCCCCTGCCGCCCCGCGTGAGACGAAGAAGCCGCTGTCCGCGCTGATGAAGCGCAGCGCCAGCGTTTCGGCGGCCCCGGCGGCCAGCAGATGCTCGATCACCGTGGGCTCAAGAGCGAGGACGCCCTCGGCCAGATCGGGATGCGGGGCATGGCGGATCAACTCGGCCAGACGGCGAAGGGCATCGCCGTCGCTCATGGCGTCATTGTCCAGCAACCAGTCCACCAGCAGTTCCAGCTCGCGGCTCCAGCGACCCCAGTTCGGCGAATTTTCCAGATTATGGTGCAACCGTCTTCTCCGTTTTGCCGGATTATGACAGGCTGATCTTTGTGCCTTCTTGACCGCGTTCTGGGTAGTTTTCACAGGGTGGGCGACACAGAAAACCGGGGTGCTGTTAACCATTGTGAGCCGCGCTTTCCTGCCGCTTACACCGCGATGCTGCGAAGCAAAGGTTGAGACGGATAAAGGCGCCGCGCCACCAGTGCCGGATCGAGCCCGAAATGGCCCGCCACCGCCCCGCAAACCAGCGCCTCGGTGGCCAGCGTGGGTTTGAGATCGCGCGCCTCGAACAGCGCGCCCTGCGACAGGCCGGGCCAGTCGGCGATCACCCGCCCGCCGTTCAGACTGCCGCCCGCCAGCAATGCGGCGCTGCCCGTACCATGATCCGTGCCGCCCGTCCCATTGATCGCGGCGGTGCGCCCGAATTCGGTGGCGACCAGAATCAGAGTCTCGCTCCACGCCGGGCCCAGCGCCTGAGCCGCGCCATCGATCAGCGCGTCGAGATCGCTCAGCGCCTTGTTCTGCTGGGCGATCTGGTTGTTATGCGTGTCCCACCCGCCAGTCTCGATCATCAGCACGCGCGCGCCTTGCGGGCCCTGCATCAGTTTCGCGGCCATGCGCCCCAGATCGGCGGGCGACATGCCACGCCGCACCGGCAGCGCGCCCAGACTGTCGCGGGTTTCCATCACGCTTTGCCACAGGCCGTGCAGTTGCGGGTCTTGCGCATAGAGGCGGCTGACCCGCCCGATCATATCCTCCTGCGCCTGCGGCAGGCCCGAGGGGGCATAGGACGACACCGGCGCGGCCCCGCGCAGTGCCATCGGCACATCGGGCGAGAGCGCCAGCGCCTTGCCGTCGGGCAGCAGCGGCAGCAGCCGGTTCAGCCAGCCGCCCTTTTCCGCATAGGGCTGGGTGCCGCCCGATTCGAGGATGTTCTGCCCGTCGAAATGCGAGCGGTCGCGATAGGCCGAGGCCACCGCATGGACCACGATGGCCTGCTTGCGCTCATACATCCCCGCAAGCTTGCCCAGCGCGGGGTGCAGCGAGAAGGTGTCGTTGAGCTTGTGGGCGTTCTTCAGCGCATCCTGAAAACCGCCGCGCAGCGCGCTGAAGCCCGGATCGCCCAATGGCGGCGCGGTGTGCAGCCCGTCCGCCGCCCCGCGCTGGATGATGAAGATGAAGCGCTTCTCGGTGCTGGCGGTGGCGGCGTGCAGCAGGGCGGGATGGATCGCGCTGAGCGCCACGGCGGCAGCGGAACGGGCGAGCAGGGAACGCCTGTTGAGTCGGGGGCCTTCGATCATATCAGCACCTCAGCATTTCAGGCGAGACGAGCAGCAGCGCCAGCCCCTGCCGCGGCGATTCCGCCCCGGCGACGGCGGCGGCGGTGGCGGGCGAGAGGTCGCTGCTGAACAGATGCTGCGCCAAAGCGCGCGGATCGCGGATCGAGGCGCCGGCCTGCCCCGCCACCCGGCTGGCCAGCTCGACCCGGCGCAGCAGCGCATCGGGGGCCGCCCAGCTGGCGGCGATGTCATCGTAACCGGCAGGCGAGCCGGGGCGCCAGATCGTCTGGCCCAGATCGGTCAGGCTGTCGACCAGCGCATGGTCGTTGGTCTTGCCCAGCGCCTCGGCGCCCGCCGGGCCCAGCGCGCGGTACACGGCGATGGTCCACAGCCATGGATCGCGGAATTTGGCGGGGCTCGGTTTCCACGCCTCCTTGGCCTCGATCAGCGCGCGATAGAGCGTGGGCAGGTCGCCGTCGCTGGAGAGATAGGCCTTCGCCAGATGCTTGACCAGCGCGGGCGGCGGATCGTCGGCCACCACATGGCGCGCCAGCTTGGTGGCGATATGGTGAGCGGTGGCGGGGTGGCGCGCGAAATCGGCCAGAATGGTGCGGCCCTGCATCTCGCCCTGCGGCGCATAGGTCTTGCCAAGGATCTTGCGCGCACCCGGCTCATGGATTGTGTCGACGAAGACGAAGCTGCCCACCGGCAGCGGATCGGTCAGCGCCTTGGGCAGGCCGCCGCGCGCGATGCCGGTCACGGTCCAGCCGGTCAGCGCGCGGGCGAATTCGGTGACATCCGCCTGCGTATAACCGCTGCGCACGCCCAGCGTGTGCAGCTCCATGATTTCCCGCGCGAGGTTTTCGTTCAACCCCACCTTGCGGCCATGCTTCGCCGCATCCAGCCCCACCTTGCTGCCCGGGCCCGAGGATTGCGCCTGCTGCAGATAGAGCAGCATGGCCGGATGGCGCTCGACCGCAAAGAGCATATCCTCGAAGCGGCCCAGCACATGGGGGCGGATCGCCTCGAACTCCATCAGCCCGCCAAGGCCCTGCACCGCCATCTGTTCGGTGGAGATTGCGAAGTGGTTGGACCAGAAATGCACCATCCGCTCGACGAAAGGCGTGTCGGTGGTCACGGCATTGCGGATGCGGCGACCGGCCTGAAGGTAATATTGCGCCTGAACGATGGATTTGGGTGCGGGCGGCAAGGCGCCGGGCGGGGCTGGCATTGCCGCGGGCATCGCGGCGGGGGCCATGCCCATCGGCGGGGGCGGGGTGAAGCCTGTCGGTTTCGGGGGCGCGGTGATGGGCAGCATGGCGGAGGCGCCAGGGGGCGGCATCGCGGGAGCGCCGTTCGCCGCCAGTTTGGCCTGCGCCGTCTTGGCCTGATTGAACGCCTTTTGCGCCGCCTGATAATCCATCAGATCCTGCGAGATCTGCGTGGCGCTGGCCAGCAGATCGGCACCGCCGATGGCGGCCTGGTAACGCACGAACTGATCCTCGATCCAGCGGCGCGGATCATCGATGCGCGCGTCCTGCGGGCCGGCGCCCAGACCAAAGCGGCTGGTGGCGATCAGTGCGGTGTTCATCGAGCGTGTTATCGACATGGGGCGGTTTGCCTTATGACGCCTTCCACGGGCGGACGTCCGGGCGTTTTTATGACTCTTTTATCGTGAGCAAAGGGTGAACGCCAGCGTCGCGCCGCGCCTGAATGACCGACCGCCGCGATGAAACGATATGGTGCGGTATCGCCCTGTTTCCGCGCCCTAATTCCATCGCAGGCGCCTATGGGGCAACTGCGCCGCACCCTTGCCTGAACCCACGATGAAGAAATACCTTGCAATTGTTTGTAAGTCGCAGAAAACAACGCGCGCCAAGAGGGGGCCGGCAGCGGCAAAAAACAATATGAACCGGATCAAGAACATCAAGGAACTGGCCGAACTGGCCGGCGTATCGACAGGGACCGTTTCACGCGCGCTGGCCGGATCGGCGCTGATCAGCCAGAAAACGCGCGACCGTATTCAGGCGCTGGCCGATGAACATGGCTTCCGCCCCAATGTGCTGGCCCGCAACCTGCGCATCCAGCGCACCGGCGCCATCGGCGTGCTGATCCCGCTGGGCCACGAGACCGGGCAGCACATCTCCGATCCTTTCTTCATCACCATGCTGGGCTTGCTGGCCGACGCCCTCACCGAGCGCGGCTATGACCTGCTGCTCAGCCGCGTGATCCCCACCGATGACCGCTGGCTGGACCGCATCACCGGCTCGGGCCGCGTCGACGGCGTGATCGTCATCGGCCAGTCCGACCAGTCCGCCGCGCTGGATCTGGTGGCGGGCCACTACCGCCCGCTGGTGGTCTGGGGCGGCCACACCCCAGGACAGAGCTATTGCTCGGTCGGTTCGGACAACCGCAAGGGCGGCGATCTGGCCGCCAGCCACCTGATCGAGCGCGGCTGCCAGCGCATCGCCTTCTTCGGTGACCCTGGCGCACCGGAAATCTCCCAGCGTCTCGAAGGCGCGCGCGACGCCATGGCCCGCGCCGGTCTGGCCGACCAACTGACCGTGTTGCCCGCGCATCTGGTGGCGGAAGCGGCGCACCCGGATATCGCGCGCTTCCTGTCGCAGGAAGGCCAGCGCCCTCAGGGCATCGTCGCGGCCTCGGACGTGATCGCCATGAGCGCCCTGCGCGTGCTGGCCGAGCAGGGGCTTTCGGTGCCGGGCGATGTGCGGGTGGTCGGCTATGACGGTCTGGCGCTGGGCGAGCAGACCTCGCCGCGCCTCACCACCGTGGCGCAGGAACTGACGCGGGGGGCGGAGCATCTGGTCGATATGCTGCTGCGGCGCATCGCTGGCGAGGAGACCCAGAGCGTGGTGATGCAGCCGGAATTGGTGGTCAGGCTTTCCAGTTAAGCAAGAAGGAAGATGCGAGGGGGTTATCCCCTCGCGCTCCCATGACGTCTCCCGCTGCATGGGCCGTGGCGCCCGATCGTTGCGCCCTGGCTCTCCACCTGCGCAAGGTGAAGCGCCGCAGGCAGTTCTCCATAAACCAAGCGCTGCGGAGGGCTTAAAGCCTGCGGCGCTATGAATTCGCGCCTGCCGGATAGGTTGCGCGCAACGTAGACAGTAAAGGGAGCGCGAGGGCGGTGGCCCTCGCCTTTCTCTCTTTACCCTTCTTCATCCAGAACCAGCGCCAAGGCCCCCAGCAGCCCGGCATTATCCCCCAGAGCGGGCGGCACGATGATCCCCGCAGGATCACCGGTAAAATAGCCGCCGCCCCATGACACCGCGCTTTCGCGCACCATCTCGATCAGCCCCGGCGCATGCATCACCCCGCCGCCCAGCACGATGCGGGCGGGTTCCATGATCGCCTGAAAGGTGCAGATCGCCTGGCCGATATACCATGCGATGATGGCGTGTGCGGGGTGGTCTGTGGGCAGGTCGGACAGGGATGCGTCCCAGCGGCCTTTCACCGCGGGGCCCGCGACGAGGCCTTCGAGGCAATCGCCGTGGAAGGGGCAGAAGCCGGGGTAGTTCTGATCCTGCGGGTGGCGGGCGATGCGGATATGGCCCATTTCGGGGTGGGAGAGGCCGTGCAGCAGGGTGCCTCCATGGCCTCCGGCGCTCACGAAGCCGCCGCCGATGCCGGTGCCGATGGTGAGGTAGAGCAGCGACTGGTGCCCCACGCCCGCGCCCCAGCGATATTCGGAGAGGGCCGCGCCATTGACGTCGGTGTCGAGGGCGACGGGGCAGGCGAAGGCCTTGGTGAAGGGGGCGATCAGATCGGCGCCGGTCCAGTGCGGCTTGGGGGTGCGGGTGATCTGGCCCCATGTGGGCGAGGCGCGGTTGAGGTCGAGCGGGCCGAAGCTGGCGATGCCGATGGCTTCGGGGATCAGTCCCTGATCCCGGAACCAGGCCACGGCCGTGCCCAGCGTTTCGGCGGGCGTGGTGGTGGGGATCTGGTGGCGGGCGTGGATGGTGCGGGTTTCATCCGCGATGCCCAGCACGAATTTGGTGCCGCCTGCCTCGATCAGGCCAAAGTCTGCCATGGGACCTCTCTTTCGTGGGCTGGTGTAGCGGGGGGCGGGGCAGGGCTCAATGGCGCGTGGTGGCTTCTGCCCGGCAAAGGGGGATCATGCTGAGCGCGGCGCAGAGCATCAGCGCGCCGGCAAGGGTGATGGCGCGGCGCGGGTCGCTGCCGAGCAGATGGTTGTAGATCCAGCCGAAGGTGAGCGAATTGAGGATCATGGGCGTCACCACCATCATGTTGAAGATGCCCATATAGACGCCGTTGCGCTGCGGCGGGATGGCGCGGGCGATGATGGCATAGGGGTTGCCCATGATGCTGGACCAGCCCAGCCCCATGCCTAGCGCGGTGAGCATCAGCCCCGGATGCAGCCCCAGCCCGGGCATGGCCAGCGCCGAGAACCATCGCGCGGTCAGGCTGGCGGGATCGGCCTGCGCGGGGCCCACCAGCGGCAGCCACAGCAGGCTCAGCCCGGCGAGCGTCAGGCAGGCGGCATGCAGGCGGGCGCGGCCCCAGCGGCGGCCCAGCGGCATCATCGCCAGCGCCGCGCCCACGCCGATAAAGGCGTAAAGCGCGCCCATCTGCTGCTGGGTCAGCACGGCCTCGCGGAAGGGCTGGCCGGTTTTGTCGGCAGTCTCGTAGGCTGAGCGGGCGATGGAAAGCGCGGCATAGGACCAATAGATCCATAGTGCGTACCACTGGAACAGGCTCATCCCCAGCATCTGGCGCATGGGTTTGGGCATGGCGCGCATCGCTTCCGCGATCTCCGCCAGCGTGGCGCGGGGGGAGTGGGAGGCCGCGGCGATCCCCGCCTGTTCCTGCGGGCTCAAGGGCAGTTCGGGCACGCGCAGCACGGACCACAGGATCGTCGTCAGAGACAGCACCGCGCCGATCACAAAGGCCAGATGGGTGACGGCGGGAATATGGTGCGCGTCGATCGCATGGCTGTCCACGCCCAGCAGATAGACCATGATCGAGGGGCTGAGATGCGCGAAGCCATGGCCCAGATTGGTGAGCGCGCTCTGCATCAGGAAGCCGCTGGCGTGCTGGTCTTCGCTCAGCCGATCGGCGACATAGGCGCGGTAGGGCTCCATGGAGATGTTGTTGCCCGCGTCCAGCAGCCAGAGCAGGCTGGCGGCCATGAGCACCGAGGTGGAAAAGGGCATGGCCAGCAGGCACAGGCTGCAGGTGATCGCCCCGATCAGGAAATAGGGCGTGCGCCGCCCGAAGCGGCTGAGCGTGCGGTCTGACAGGGCCCCGATCAGCGGCTGGACCAGCAGGCCCGTGACGGGGCCTGCCAGTTGCAGCAGCGGGATATGGGCGGGATCGGCGCCCAGCCAGCTGTAGATCGGCACCATATTGCCCTGCTGCAATCCGAAGCTGAACTGCAGGCCGAGGAAGCCCAGATTCATCTCCAGAATGCGCAGCAGCGACAGGCGTGGCCGTTGCGCAGGCTGCGCTGCGCCCGATGGAGTGGACTGGATCACGATCCTTTCTCCTCCTGCCTGTCAGGGTTCTAAAAGAACGCCCGCGTTTCGATTTTGTGCCTTCTTTCAGCAGCCTGCAAAGGGATCTCCAAAGCCGGTGGCGTAATGCGCGATGGCCATGGTCGAGAATTGCGCATTCACGCGAATGCAGGACGGGAAGACGCTGGCATCGGTGACCAGCACATTCTCCGTGCCATGCACGCGCAATTCGGTGTCAACCACGCCCTCATCGGCTTCGCAATGGATCGGATTGCCGCCATGGGGGTGCGAGGATGACAGGGTGACATCGCCCGGCGCGCGGATCGCTTCCTCGAAGAAGGCGTCGATATCGTCGCCGGGGTAAAGGGTTTGTCCCTTCAGCGTGGCGGGCCACACCTCCAGCGCGCCAGCGGCGAAATGCACCCTGGTCAGCGTGGCGGCGGCGCGGCGCAGCAGGGCGCGGTCCCACTCCTCCAGCTGGAAATCCAGCTTGCCGCCCGAGATATGCCCGCGCCGGTCGCCGGGGAACAGCACGCCCGCCGAGCAGATCCGGCTGTAGTTGCGCATTCGCCGGTCCATCTCGCCGAACCAGCCCGGCATCAGCGAGGCCATGGAGAGCGGCGGCTGGAAATGGCTTTCCAGCAGGAAATCGCCGCAATCGACCATGGTGGCCATCTGGTCCTCGTCCCACGCCGGGCTGGTGCCCTCGGGCATCAGGCAGGGGATGGGCGAGGCGATGTTGAGCGAAATGCCCTTGCCCGTGCCATCCACATCCGAACGGTCCAGCAGCAGCGAGGAGGCGATGGTGCCGCAGGCCACCACCACGCCCTTTTTCGCGGCGATGGTCTGCTTCACGCCATCCTCGTCGATGATTTCCACGCCGGTGGCGCGGCGGCGTCCATGGGGCAGCTTCTGCCAGAGGATGCGCTCGACGCGGGTGCGGTCGAGGATGCGCATGCCGTGGTTGGCGCAGGCATCGGGCAGATAGCTTTGCCCCATGCCGTTGCGCCGCCCATAGCCGCAGCCGGTGTTGCAATAGCCGCAATAGGCGCAGGCGTCGTCCGTGCCCGAGGGGCCGAAATTCTTGGAGAACCAGCCGGCCTTGGCGCGCTGCGCCCAGGCCTCATCGGTCTGCGTGACGAATTTGCCCCAGCCGCGCAGCAGATGCGGGCCGTTGCTGCGCGAGGATTGCGGCTCGATGGGGCGGATCTGGAGGTAATCCTGCACCGCATCGAAGCTGGCGCTCATCCGCTTGCGGTCGAGCGAGGCGCCCATTGTGTCCCACAGGTCGAGCGGGTTGGGGGCATCCGGATGGGTGAGCGGATCGTCGAACAGATGGATGCAGATGCCATTGTTGATCGTGGGCGACCCGCCGACATTGCGGCCCTGAAAGACGATGAACTCATCGTTCTTGCTGGATTGCAGTGCGCCATGCTTGAAAAGATGCGAGGCCATCGCCCGTTCTTCATGGGTGATGTTGTAGGAGGGGTAGAAAGGCCCGGCCTCCACCATCAGCACCTTGTAGCCGCGCCGCGCCAGATTGCGCGCCGAAACCGATCCGCCCGATCCCGAGCCGATCACGATGATGTCGATATCATCGGCCACCATCTCGCGGTTGATGACATGGCGCGGGTTGATGTCGCGCCCGGCGATGCGGGTGAGGGGGCGTTCTTCCGGCGTGCGCTCGCGATACAGCGGCAGGGTGAAGTCGATCTGGCGATGGACCGGATTGTCCTGATTGGCCTTCTGCCCCTCGATCATGGCGTCGCCGTCCTCGGCGTCCTGCCAATAGCCGTAATAGCTGAAATAGAGCAACGCGCGCAGACGGGCCATATCCTTGAAAAGATAGAACTCTGTGTCGCGCATGCGGTGTTCGATGCGCTCCTTGCGGTGTTCGATGGAAAGCGCCGTGAACAGCGGGCCCATGGCGATATCGGCCAGGGTGACGGCGGTGCTGATCTCTTGCGCCTTGGTGCCGCCGATCATGCTGAAGATGGTCTGCAGATTGTCCACCACCTGATCGGTGGTGATCGCCATCTCGGTGAAATCGTCGAAGAGCGCTTCGGCCAGAGCGCGCAGGAAGCCGGTCTGAAGGTGGTTGAAATAGAGCTGCGGCATGAGTGTCCTTGGGCTGTCCCTGAAGCGCGCCGAGTCGCCGGGAGGCGGCGTGGCAGTCGGCGCATAGAAAAGGCTAAGTTGTGGCCAGAAAGTAGGCAAGCAGTTGCAATCGTTTACGGAAATAGACCTAAATTTCACGGGATTCTACGGATGTTGCAACTGCGAGAATTGCGCCAGACATTGTGCCGATTTCGCACGGGAGGCGGAATCGGCTTGCGGGGATTCGCCGGTTTCCCCTTTTTGGGACACTTTCTTGTCGGGTCGTCGTTACTGCAGTGTTGATTGCCTGCACTGTGCGGGCGCACGCTTGTCGTGACGACAAGGAATATGCTCATGACCGCTTCGCTGCTGACCAGAATGCCGATCACCATCCGCGAATGGCGGCTGCGCCTGACCGATCTGTGCCGGATGAGCGCTCTGGCGCCCGTGCAGGATGAGAATGCGATGCTGCGCATGGCCTATCACCTGCTGGCCTGCCTGCCCGAGACCGACAGCCTGCTGGGCGATCACCTGCCGCCGCTGGCTCAGTTCGACACGCTGCTGTCCGCCGGCGCGCATGATACGGCGGCGCTGGCGCTGATTCCCGAAAGCGGCAGCTTCCTGCTCAGCCGCAATGGCGATGGCACCTGCCTGGCCTCGGTGCTGCTGCCCGGACTGGAAGAGGAAATGACCAGCGAGGGCACGACCCCCGCGCTGGCGCTGGTTTCGGCGCTGGCTGCGGCGCTGGCCTCGCTCGCCCCGGAGGTTGAGGCGCCGATGATTCGCTGCGAGGCCTCTGCCTTTGGCGATGCCCCTCTGGCCGGCGACACGGCTCTGGCCGCGACCGATCCCCTGCGGGACGATCCCTATCGCCGCCCCGCAGGCATTGCCCTGCATTGATGGCTGGTTAGTTCGGCCCGCTGGGCGGCGAAAAGCGCGCCTTCAGCGCCTCCACCCCGATGGTGTTCACGGCGGACAAGGGGCAGTCGGCCTGTAGCAGCGTGGCCAGCCAGCGCTGCTTCTGGGCAATCAGATCGATCGACTGCAGCGTGCGCAGATGGCTGCTCATCACGGCGGGGTCGATGCACAGCACCGTGCCCAGATCCTCGATCTCGGCGGCCAGTTCGTGAAGCACATCGGCCACGGTGGTCAGATGCGCCGCAATATGGCGTTCATCGGTCATGCCGCTTCACCTGCCTGATGGTCTTCGGCCAGCGCCGCCAGATTGAGCACCATCACCATCCGCTCGTCGATGGCGGCCAGTCCTTCCAGAAAGCTGACGATGGGATCGCCACTGGTGGTGGGCGGCTGCTGCAGCGTGTCGCCATCGATGGTGACGATATCGCTGACGGCGTCGACGATCAGCCCGCAGGACTTGCCGCCCAGCTGGGTGACGATGATCGCATGGCGCGGAGTGGGCGCCGTGGGCTCCCAGCCCAGCCTTGCGGCAAGATCGACCACCGGCAGCACCGTGCCGCGCAGATTGACCACGCCCGCCACATAGGCGGGAACATGGGGCAGGCGGGTGGTCGGGGTCCATGCGCGGATCTCGCGGATCGCCATGATGTCGAGGCCGAAGACCTGCCCGGCCACTTCGAAGGTGATGAGTTCGCGCTGCATGGGATGCTATCCTGCCCTGCAAAAGTTTGCGATTCGGTGAGCGAGGCGATGAATGCCCCGGTTCAGTGAGCGACGCGACGAACCGCAGCGACCAGCTTTTCCGGATCGAAAGGCTTGATGATCCAGCCGGTGGCCCCGGCCTGACGGGCGCGGGCCTTCTTTTCCTCGCTGCTTTCGGTGGTCAGCACCAGAATGGGCCGGTCGCGGTGGCGGCTGCCCTGGCGCAGGCGCTCGATCAGGCCGAAGCCGTCGAGGCGGGGCATGTTGATATCGGTGATGACGACATCGACCTCGTTCATCGCCAGCCATTCGAGGGCGACTTCGCCATCCTCGGCCTGCGCCACGTCGAAGCCATGGCCGGTCAGGGCATGGTTCAACAGGGCGCGCATGCTGGCGCTGTCATCAACGGTCAGAATTCGGGTGGTCATGGATGGCTCGCTTTCTAGAAAAGTTCGACGTTGCCGTCCGCACGTTGCGGACGCGGGGTTGGAGTGGTGGGAGAAACCAGCGTGTTTTCAACGATGCGGCAGCGCACCTGACCGCGCGCCGGGCGGAAATCGACGCGGCGGGCGTGAATGCCGCCCAGATCCTCGCGCGCGATGGTGATGCCTTCATGGGTCAGGAACTGCCGGGCGAACTCGGCGTTGCGCAGGCCGATGCGCTCCAGCCCGGCGTTGAGATTGGCGCCGCCATAGAGATGCGCGCGCAGCCGTGCCTTGGCCGCGCCATGGGCCAGCATGTCGTTGATCAGCACTTCCATCAGATAGACGCCGTAATGCTCGTCGAAATCGGCGAGGCAGGCGGAGGCGGGCGGTTCGGCCAGCAGGAAATGGTTCATGCCGCCCACCTGCGCCACCGGATCGAACAGGCAGGTCGCCACGCAGCTGCCCAGCAGGGTGGAGAACTCCGCCAGCGGCTGGTCCGAGATCTGCGATTGTCCCTGCAGAATGCTGATCCGCGTGATGGAGGAAACCGGAGGGGCGAAATGCATCGACATCGCTGCTCCCCCCCTCACGTCAACGCATGCTGGGCGATGCGCGCCAGCGGCGCCACCACCTGGGCCGCACCCAGCGCGATGGCCGCGCGCGGCATGCCGAAGACGGTGGAAGTCGCCTCATCCTGCGCGATGGTGAGCGCGCCCGCGCGGGCCATGGCCAGCAGGCCCTTGGCGCCATCGGCACCCATGCCGGTCAGCAAAATGCCCACCGCGCGCGATCCGGCATGCTGCGCCACCGCATGGAACAGTGCATCGACCGAAGGCCGATGGCCCGAGACCGGGTCGCCGGGCCGCATCTTGATATACATCGATGCCTTGCCCGCCATCATCATATGCCGGTCATTGCCCGGCGCCAGATAGACGTGGCCGCGCCGCAGCGGCATGTCGGGCTCGGCCAGCAGCACGCTGGCGGGGCAGGCGGCATCCAGCGTGCGGGCGATGGCCGGGGCAAAGCGGCTGTCGACATGCTGCACGATCATGGTGGGCGGGCAATCCTCGGGGAAGCCGCGCAGCAGCACCTGAAGCGCCTCCACCCCGCCGGTGGAGGAGCCGATGGCGATCAGATCGGTCTCGGCGGCATGGGCCGCGCGGCGCACCGGTTGCGAGATGGCGGGCGTATCATGCCGCCGCACCCGCACCTTGGCGGCATTGCGCACCATCTCGGCCAGCCTGCCGCCGTCTTCCAGCGCGGAGCCGGCATGGTCGCTCTTGCAGTAGCAATCCACCGCGCCCAGCGCCAAAGCGCGCGCCGTGGCATCCGATCCTTCACGCGTCAGGCCCGAAACGATGATCACCGGCATGGGCCGCAAGGTCATGATCTTGTCGAGGAAATCGAGGCCGTTCATGCCGGGCATCTCGATGTCCAGCGTGACGACATCGGGCTCCAGCTCCTTGATGGCGGCGCGCCCTTCGGTGGCGTTGCAGGCCACGCCCACCACATGAATGTCGCGCAGGCCCGACAGGCGGGCGCCCAGCACGGCGCGCATGGTGGGCGAATCATCGATGATCAGCACGCGGATGGTCACGTTTCCCTCCTGCGGTAGATCGTGGGGCCAACATGTTCGAGCAGCGCCTCGCCCGGGCCGCTGACCCGCTCGCTGTGGCCGATGTAGAGAAAGCCGCCGGGCACCAGTTGCTGCGCCAGCCGCGTCACCAGCTTCTGCTTGGTGGGCTGGTCGAAATAGATCATCACATTGCGGCACAGGATCAGCTGGAAGCTGCGCCGCATCGGCCAGTCCTGATGCAGGTTGAGCCGCTTGAACTGCACGATCTCGCGCAGTTCGGGGCCGACCTCCAGATGGGTGGCGTCGGCGCTGGCCCATGCGGTGCGCAGCGCTCCCGGCAGATGGGTGACATCGCGCAGATCGTAACGCCCCTGCCGCGCCTTGATCAGCGGCGGATCGGCGATGTCGCTGCCCAGAATGCGCAGATCGAGTTTCGCCAGCCGCCGCCCCTCGGAACGGTCCGGCCCCAGCATGGCCATGGCCAGCGAAAACACCTCCTCGCCGCTGGAACAGCCCGCCGACCACAGGCGCACCGCTTCCCCGGCGTCGAGCATCTCGACCAGCTGCGGGCGCACCTCGCGGGCGAAATGCTCGAAGTGATGGGCCTCGCGGTAGAAGAAGGTGTGGTTGGTGGTCAGCGCGCAGACGGCCTTGCGGCGCTCCTCGGCATTCTTGCCGATCATCACGATATAGGCCGCGAAGGTGCCCAGATTGCTGGCGCGCACCAGCGGTGCCAGCCGCGAATAGACCAGAATGGCCTTGCCGGGCGGCAGCATGATCCCGGCTTCGGCGCGCATCATCTGCGCCATGGCGAGGAAGTCCTTCTCGCCATAGACGTTCGGGCTCACGCCGGGCAGCGCCTCGAACAGAGGCGCAGGCGGCGTGGAGGCCTTGGGAACAGCAGGGGCGGTCTCGCCCGTCATGCCGCCTCCAGACCGATGGGTTCAAGCGTCAGGCGCGGGCCTGCGGCGCGTGCCACCAGCGTGTCGACATTGAGGATCAGCGCCACGCGCCCGTCGCCCAGAATGGTGGCGCCCGCCACGCCTTCCACGCTGCGGTAATGCGTATCGAGGCTCTTGATGACGAACTGCCGCTGATCCCAGATGTTGTCGACCAGCAGCGCGGCCTGCCCGGCGCTTTCGGTCTCCACCACGATCAGCACGCCCTGCTCTGGCCGCTCCACGGCGCCGAGCGCGCCCACCGCATGGGCCACAGAGACCACCGGGATAAAGCGCCCGCGCACGTTGAGCATCATGCTCTCCACCCCCATGCCCTGCACATCGGCGGGGGCGGGGCGCAGGCTTTCCACCACATGGGCCAGCGGCACCACCAGCGTCTGGTCGCCCACTTTCACGATCATGCCGTCGGAAATGGCGAGGGTGAGTGGCAGGGTGAGAGTGAAGGTGGTGCCCTTGCCCAGCGTGGAATCGATGGTGATGCGCCCGCCCAGCTCCTTCACATTCTGGCGGACGACATCCATCCCCACGCCCCGGCCCGAGACATTGGTGATGCTGGCCGCCGTGGAGAAGCCTGGCGCGAAGATCAGGCTTTCAATCTCTTCCTTGGTCAGTGCCGCGTCAGCTGCGACGATGCCCTTTTCCACGGCCTTGGCCAGCACGCGGGTATGATCGATCCCCGCGCCATCGTCAGCAATGCGGATCAAAATGTGGCCCGAGCGATGCTCGGCGGAGAGGGTCAGCGTGCCATCGGCGCTTTTGCCCCTGGCGAGCCGCTCATCGGGCTTTTCGATGCCATGATCGACGGCGTTGCGGATGAGATGGGTGAGCGGCTCGCCCAAACGCTCGATGACGGTCTTGTCGAGTTCGGTGGCCTCGCCCGAGGTTTTCAGCGTGACATGCTTGCCCGTGCTGGCCGCCAGTTCACGCAGGATGCGCGGCACGCGGCTGAACACGCTGCCGATCGGCTGGGCGCGGATCGACATGGCGCTGTCCTGAATGTCGCGCGTCAGCCCCTCGAGCATGTTGAATTCTTCATTGGCGGCCACGCCGTCATTGTGCAGGCGCTGGGCCAGCATGGCCTGGGCGATCACCAGCTCGCCCACCGTGTCGATCAGCTTGTCGAGCTTGAGCAGATCGATGCGGATCGACTGGCCGACAGGCGGAGCCGCCGGGGTTTTGGCCGGCACGGTGTCGATCTGCGGGGCCTCGCCCGGCGCTTCCGCGGCGGGCGGCGGCGGAGGCGGGGACAGCGCTGCGGGGCGATAGGGCATATCGGCCCATTTGGTGTCGCCCTCGCCGATGGTGATGGGGCAGTCGTCGCCCGCGAAATCGAAGATCTCGCGCACCGAGGCTTCGGAGACCGATTTGGGCACCACGAAGGTCCAGCCCAGATAGGCCTGATCGGGATCGAGATCGTCGAGGCCCGGCACCGCGCTGGTGTCGCATTGCAGGCAGACGGCGCCCAGTTCGGAAAGCTCGCGCAGCAGCAGCAAGGGTTCGCCGCCATTGCGCATGGCGCCGGCCAGCGGGCGCAGCCAGATCTGCCAGCCCTGTTCGCGCGGCTGATCGCCGGGCGCAGGCGAGGGGGCGGAGAGTTCGGCCAGCAAGGCATCGAGGGCGCTGTCGTCCCGCGCACTGTCCGTCGGGGAGGGGGCGGCGGCCTTTGGGGTGGCCTTCTTGGCCTTGGGTTTGGCCACAGGCGCATCGAAACGCCCCGCCGCATCATAGCGCGCGGCGGCCTCCAGCTCCATCAGCAGCGCCGAATCCTGAGGCGAGGCCGCCCCCTCGCGCGCGGCGGTCACATGGTCGGCCAGCTTGTCGAGCGCGCGCAGCAACAAATCCACCAGCGGCGGGTTGAGCGGCGCATTGCCCTCGCGCACCTCGGAGAGCAGGGTCTCGAAGCCATGGGCAAAGGTCTGCAGCGCGGCAAAGCCGAAAGCCCCCGCGCCGCCCTTGATCGAGTGGATGGCGCGGAACACGGCATGGATCGTATCGGCATCCTGCGTGCCCGCGCGGCAGGCGGCCAGCCCCGCTTCGGCGGCGCTCTGGGCTTCCTCGCATTCGACGAAGAAGATCGCCTGAATGTCCTCTGGGGTCATGCCTCGCTCCGGTCGAAAAGGGCCACGTCCAGCCCCGCCAGCTGGGCGGTGTGCAACAGGGCGGGGGAGGGGGTGATCTGCGCGCCTTCCCCGGTGCGCCGCGCGCTCAGCAGCACCTGAAGCATCGCCTGCCCCACCTGCTCGGTGGCGCTGGCATCGATCTGCAGCGGACCGGAGCCCAGCGCGGCCTGCAATTCGGGCAGGATCGCCTGAGCGGCGGCCCTGTCGCAGCGGGCTGGCAATTGGATGATGCGCATGGTCGATCCTTCCTCGGGCGCCGTCAGAATTCCGACCAGTCGTCGGGATTGGGCGCGCTCTGGGCGGTGGAAACGGGAAGCGGCGCGGCGACCTTCAGCGCCAGATTGCCGCGCATCGCCGCGGGGGCGGCCAGCGGGGCCGGCTGCGTGACAGGCTGGGGCCTTGCGCGGGGCACATTGCGCCGGGGTAGCGCGAAGGGCGCCTGCGCCCCGGGCGCGGTGTGGAAATGGGCGACGGTGGTGGTCAGCTCACGCGCCTCATCGGCCAGGCTGCGGGCGGCGGCGGTGGATTGCTGCACCATGGCGGCGTTCTGCTGGGTGGTGCGGTCCATATCGGCTACGGCGCTGTTCACCTGATGCAGATTGCTGGCCTGGGTTTCGGCATTGGTGCTGATCCCGGTCATCAGGCCGGTGATCTTGTCACCCAGCTCCATCAGGCTGTCGAAGACGTCGCCGGTCTGGCGCACCAGCTGCGAACCGCTCGACACCTGCTGGGTCGAGGTGCTGATCAGCCCCTTGATGTCGCGGGCGGCATCCGCACTGCGCTGGGCCAGCGCGCGGACCTCGGCGGCGACCACTGCGAAGCCGCGCCCGGCATCGCCCGCGCGCGCGGCCTCCACCCCGGCGTTGAGCGCCAGCAGGTTGGTCTGGAAGGCGATGCCATCGATGATGGCGATGATATCGTTGATCTTGCGGGTGGAGTCCTCGATCCCCACCATGGCGCTGATCGCCTTGGTGATGACGTCGACGCCTTCCGCTGCCTTGCCGCCGCAGGCCTGCATGAAGCCTTTGGCCTGGGCGATGTCCTGCGTGGATTGCTGCACCGCATGCGTGGTCTGGTTCATGGCGATGGCGGTTTCTTCCAGCGTGGTGGCCTGCTGCTCGTTGCGCCGGGCGAAATCTTCGGTGGCGACGCGGATCTCGTCGGCGCCGTTCAGCAGGGATTCGACGCCCGAACGCAGCTTGAGCACCAGCCGGGTCAGCGCATCGATGGCG
This sequence comes from Novosphingobium rosa NBRC 15208, assembly GCF_001598555.1. Lineage (GTDB taxonomy): Bacteria > Pseudomonadota > Alphaproteobacteria > Sphingomonadales > Sphingomonadaceae > Novosphingobium > Novosphingobium rosa. The sequence goes on along the minus strand of NZ_BCZE01000050.1, from coordinate 20,973 downwards.
CCGTTGAAATCCTGCCGCAGATCTTCGTAATGCGGCGGCAGCTGGCCGGTGATCTGGCAATCGAGCCGGTTGTCGGCCAGCTGGCGCAGGCTGTCGCGCAGGATGCCGGCGGCCTGCTCTTCCTGAGCGGCGCGCAAGGCGGCCTGCCGGGCGTGGCCGCACAGTGTCTCGCAGGCGCGGGCGAGGCGGCCGATGCAATCCTCGCGCCCGGTGTGTTCGACCAGCGCGGCATGATCGCCTTGCGCCAGCAGCTCGAAACGTTCGACCATCTCGGGGATGGGGGCGGCGATCATCCGCACGCCCAACCCCATGATCAGCCCGATGGCCGCCAGCGCCGCGCCGGACACCGCCACGGCGCCGATCACCGGCACCATCTCCTGCCATGCAGCGATCGCGCCGGCCAAGCCGAGCGCCGCGCAGGCCACCACCGCCCAGGCCAGGCTGTGCAGCTTGGCGGGGAGCGGGGTGTCTTTCTCGAACCGGTCGAACATTCGATACTCCACGATCACGGGGCATGCGTGGCGGAATCCTGCCCATGACTTGTGGTTAATCCTAAGGCCTGAGCCGCAACGTCCTGTTTGTGGGTACCTCCGTAGGTTTGCGGAATGGATGCCGGTTGGTTGAGGTTCTTTTGGTCACTCGGTGTCAACCATGCGGTGGCTTGTTTTTGTTTGGGGCTTGCCTACGCTGAACTCCGTAATCTCTGACAGCTATTTACTGTGATCTTGCGGTTTAGGAGAGGTTCAGGCGCCCTGTTGTAGCCATTTGAGAGCCATAAGACGGCGCCGACTTGAGGATAGGCATCCATGAAGGAGACCAGGGCATGAAGGAAGCCAGGGTTCTGGTGGTTGACGATTCCCCCGCGATGCGGGCGCTGTTTTGCGACGTGCTGGAGCGCGCGCCGCAGGTCACGGTGGTGGGCACGGCGGCCAATGCCGACGAGGCCCGCCAGCAGATCGCCCTGCTGCAGCCCAATGTGCTGACGCTGGATGTGGTGATGCCCGGCATGAGCGGCATCGCTTTTCTGGCCGAGATCATGGCCACCAACCCGTTGCCGGTGGTGATGCTCTCCTCGCGCACGCAGGAGGGGTCGCAGATCGCGCTGCGGGCGCTGGAGCTGGGCGCGGTGGAATGCTTTCCCAAGCCGCTCAAGACCACGCTGGAGCAATTTGCCGAAACCATCAGCCATCTGGGCAAGGTGGTGCTGAGCGCGGCCAATTCCAATGTGAACCGCCGCCGTCGCACGAGTCCGCGCGCCGCGCCCACGCCGCGCGCCGAGGTGTCGGTCTGGCACAGCCAGATCATTGCGTTGGGGGCCTCGATGGGCGGGATCGACGCGCTGCCGCACCTGCTGGAAAGCTTTCCCGAGGATGGCCCGCCCACGGTGATCGTGCTGCCGGGCGAGGCGGGGCTGATCCAGGTCTTTCTGGACAGTCTGGAAGAGATCATGCCGGGCCGGGTGATGCTGGCATCCGATGGCGCGCGGCTGGAGCCGGGCACGATCCATATCGTTTCCGATTCGGAGCAGCATGCGGTGTTCGAACCTTCGCCTTTCCCGCATCTGCGCATGGTGCTGCGCGATCCGCTGGATGGCGCACGCCCCTCCGCAACGCTGCTGTTCGGCACCATCGCGCGGGCCGGGGTTCCGGCGGTGGGCGCGGTGCTGACGGGGATGGGCAGCGATGGCGCGCGCGGGCTCAAGCTGATGCGCGACGCGGGATGCCACACCTTTGCCGAAGACCCGGCCAGCGCCACCGTGGGCGAGGCGCCTGCCGCGGCCATTGCGGCGGATGCGGTGGAGACGGTGCTGCCGCTCGACGCGCTGGGTGAGGCGATTGTCGCAGGGTGCCACCAGCGTTAGGGATCGGGCCTGTTGGCGCGGCGGAATAAACTGGAGCGACTGGATCATCCCTGATGCCGGGCTCGCGATCAGCAGGCCCCTCCGCTTGAGATCGGCGTTCTGCCCATCGGGCCGAGCGGGCGCGCGCCGGTTGCCCCCGCTTATGGAAGCAACGGGCAGGGCCCACGGAACTGGACACGAAACGCCCTCCCGGAGCGGATGGCTTCCGGAAGGGCGAAAAGGGAAGGGTTGCCCCATCCCATATGGACCCCATCAGGCCTGTGCCGTTCTGTGATCCCATTCGTGTCGCAAGCGAATGGGACAGCTTTGGCGATGGGGGCGACAGGGTGTTGCCGGGCCCATCGTGGGGTCAATGAGGGAAGCCTCTGCTTTGCCGATGCCAGCGGCCGGCGTCCCAGGGGGAGGACGCTCAGCACGTATGGCAAAGTGTGTTCTGTATGCTGTTCCGGGCGATCGGCAGTCCGCTGCAGCTATGGCCGCAGCGGCGCCGAACAGCTCCGGGCTCAGTCGACTAGCGCCGCCTCGATGGCGATGCGGATCGCTTCGGAGGTGTGATTGGCACCCATCTTGGTGAGCATGTTGGCGCGGTGAATTTCCACCGTGCGCGGCGAGATCGACAGCTTCTCGCCGATCATGCGGTTGGAGAGGCCACCGGCCACGCCGGCCAGCACTTCACGCTCACGCTTGGTCAGGCGGTCGACGCGGCTGCGGGCCAGCGCCTCGCGCAGCTTGGCGCTGCCGAAGGTTTCGGCCTTGGCCTCCGCCTCGGACACGACATGGCCGATTTCCTCACGCGTGAAGGGCCAGGCGATGTAGTCGATGGCGCCATCCAGCACGGCGCGGACCACCATGCGGGTTTCGGGCGCCTGAGCGAAGCCGATCACCGGCAGCCACTGCCCCGAGCGGCCCATCTGGGCCAGCAGAGCGGCGATGGAGCGGCCATCGTCATGCACCAGCAGCAGGCCGTTCTTGGGCCAGCGTGCGATCAATTCCGAAGCGTCTTCAAACGGTTCAACGTGGATGTCACTGCCGGCGAGGAGATGCGAGATCGCCGCGCGACGCCGAACATCCCCATCGACAAGAAACAGACTGGTCCCGTTGGTCATGATGGCTCCCCCTGAGTTCATGGTTAACGCCTAGCAAGTTCTGCCTAGGTTTTGGACGGTAAACTCCTCCATTTCGGAATACATTTCAGTCCGAAACTGAAGGGTTGAGGGCTTGCTATGGAAAAATACCCATATCGGCCCTTTTTTGAACCGTTTTGATCCAGATCTGAGTAAAATCCCCGAGGTATTCCTACCATAATGGGGCTATCTCCTGCCTGCCGAGGGGGGCGGCGGCGCTGTGGATGAGGGCCTTAGACAGCATCAGCCATGAACAAAGACTGAATTTTTGCAGGCGCAGCATGTAAAATTCGCGGCTGCGGCGACTCACGCCCGGCCAATCCTGTGGAATATCCGCATCATGCGGCTTGACGGCCCTGGGACTCGCGGAATGCCGCGCTGCGCAAGGGCTGCTGCCCCTTGTGGCACTGCGGCGAAGGGCGGCTTCCAACCATTCCGGCGAGAGCGCCAGAGCCCTGCGAACACCGGTCCGGCGAAAGCCGGGCACACCGCGCCGATCATGCGCGACAGCGCATGGTCCAAAAACCTTGTTAGTGGTCCCCGCCCATCAGATGCGCGGCGATGTCGATGATGTCCTGCCGCACATTGCGCAGCGTGCGTCCATCGAACTCCAACACGCTGTCCAGCACGGCATGGCGCGCGGCGGTGTAGAAATGCGCCAGAGCGCCCGCCATCGTATCCTCGCCGCTCACCCCCACCTGAAGCGCGGTGAGGGCCGACAGGGCCTGGGTCAAGGCCTTGCTCTTGACCGAATTGTCGCCCTTGCCATGCGCGTGAATGGCGCTGCCCAGCGAAGAGATCACCCGCTCATAGCACATCCGCACCAGCTCTCGCTGGTCGGCGCCAGACACGCGCGCCTCGAAATCGACGCGGCGGTAGGCCTGAGCAGGATCACGCAGGGCGAGCATCACTCATCGCCCTCAGTTGTTGCTGTTCGTGTTGTTCCAAGCGGCGATCTGCTGCTTGAGATACGACAACGTCGAGTTGTAGGTGGCCACCGTGGCGTCGGTGGCGGCGTATTGCGTGGTCAGGCGCGTCTGCAACTGGCTCTGCAACGTGGCCAGATTGCTCTGCTGCGTGGTGATCGAGCTTTGCAGCGTGGTGTAGCGCGCCACCGAACCCGCCAGCGACCCCGGATTGATGTCAGCCGAGGTGGTCAGCGCGCTGACCATCTTGTTCACCGTGGCATAGACGCCGTTCACGCTCTTGGTGAACATGGCCGCCACGGCGCTGGGGTTGTTCTGCAGCGCGGTCGCCAGCTTGCTGGTGTCCAGCGTGAAGGTGCCGTCCTTGTTGGTGGCCAGACCCAGATCGGCCAGCGTCTTGGGCGCACCTGCGGCGGCGTTGGGCATGATCACCGTGCCGGCCAGCTGCGAGAACTGGCGTGCCATGGCCTTGGCGCCGCTGTCATTGGCCAGACCGGCCCCGGCGGCGGTGTCGGTGTTCATCTCGCCCACCAGCTGGTTCAGCACCGAGGTGATGTTCTGCATCGCCGTGGTGATGCCCGAGGAGGCGTCGCCGAAGCTCACCGTCGTGGGATTGCCCGTGTTGGTGCCCGTCAGCTTCAGCGACAGGCCGGGGGCGGCATTGGCGATGGTGTTGCTGGTGCTAGTGCGCGCCACGCCGTCCAGCGTGTAGGCGGCGTTGGTCGCCGGCTGCGTCACCGAATAATTGCCCGAAGCGGTGGAGGGATCATAGGCCAGGGCCGACAGGCTGGTGGTGCCGGTGGTTCCGGTGCCGCTGGCGCTGATCGTGAAGGCGTTGGCGGCCCCTTCGGCCCCCTTCATCACCAGCTGCTGCGTACCATCCGTGTTGGTGGTGACATAGGCGGTGACGCCCATGCTGGCGCTGTTGATCTGGCTGGCCACCGCGGAAAGCGAAGAGCCGTCGGGGATGGTGATCGTGGCGGCGGCATGGGTGGAATCGGCGGCGAAGGTGCCGTTGGTCACCGTGCCGAAGTTGAAGGTCAGCGTGCCGCCCTGAACGGTCGTGCTGCTGGCCATGCTGCTCGACGCCATGGTCTGCGGCTTGGCGAGCTGGGTCACCTCAAGCGAATAGCTGCTCGTCGCGCCCGAGCTGCCCGAAGGCAGCGTGGCCGTGGCCACCGAGCTGTTGGCCACGCTGGGCGAAGGCAGCAGATTGCCGCCGTCGATCAGCGACGACAGCGAGCTTTGAAACGACAGCAGATCGCTTTTCAGCTGACCAGCCTCGGAAATCTGCAGCTGCACGGTGGAAAGCTGCGTGTTCAAGGCATCGTTCTGGCTGGCATATTGCGCCGCCGCGATGCTTGACGCCAAACCCGTCAGACTGGCCCCAGTGTTGACACCGAGCGAAGACAGGATCTGGGACCCGATCGTTGACTTGCTCGCGGAGGTGCTCGTCGTCGACGTGGTCGTGGTCGCTGCCGTGGACCCTGTCGAGGAGCTTGTGGCTGATGTCGTGGTCATAACGGTTAGAACGGCTCCTGTCGCCGGGGCTTAAGGATGAAAGCGGATTAACTTTTGGCGGGAGGCAGGAAGGAAGGAGATAAATGCGGGGGTGTTACCCCCTCGCGCTCCGATAACGTCGAGGCTACGGCAGTGGCGCCCAATCCGTGTGCGCCACCTCTCCATCAGCCTTCGTCTTCTTCCGGCTCTTCGGGCTGGGGGCGGCCATCGGCGTCGAAGCGCAGTTCCACCGGCACGTCCACCATCGGGGCATCGCGTTTCTCGCCGCGTTTCAGCGACATCACGAAGCCCAGCACGCCGGCCACCGCCACATAGAGTTCCTCGCGGATCATCTGATTGTCACGCGTGGTGTAATAGAGCGCACGGGCCAGACCGGGGAATTCAAGGCAGGGGATCTCGCGCTCGGCGGCCAGTTCGCGGATCGCCAGCGCCTTTTCGCCCTTGCCCTTCACCACCACCACCGGAGCCGGGGCGAGATCCGGGTCATAGACCAGCGCCACCGAGAAATGCGTCGGGTTGGTCACCACGAAATCCGCCTTGCGCATCGCCGCGCCGATCGCGCCCATGGCGATCTGGCGCTGGCGGCGGCGGCGGTGAGCGCGCGCCTCGGGGCTGCCTTCCTGTTCCTTATGTTCGTCCTTCACCTCCTGCAGGCTCATGCGCAGGCGGTTGCGGCGGCGCAGCCATTGCACCGGCCAGTCGAACATGGCGATGATGACGAAGCCGACCGACAGCTGCAGCATCAGCGAGGTGATCGCCTCCCACGCAAAGTTCAGCTGTCCGGACAGGCCCACATCGGCCAGCTCTTGCAGGCCCTCGATGCGGGATTTGCCCCAGAACCAGGCGATGGTGCCCAGCAGCGCCAGTTTCAGCAGACCCTTGCCCACCTCGATCCAGCCCTGCGGGCCGAAGACCTTGCTCATGCCCTTGATCGGATCGAGCCGCGATCCCTTGGGCAGCAGGTTGGTGGCGACGAAGCGGCCATATTTCCCGGCCATGCCCAATTGCACGAACAGCGTGGCGGCGATCACCATCAGCGCCAGGATCGCCACAGGCGCCACCACCGCGCTGCCCAGCTTGAGCATCAGCAGGCCGGGGCGGAAATCCTCCAGGTCGGCGCGGTTCCACACCAGACCCATGCGCATGGCGCTGGTCATGCCCGAGAGCAGCCAGGGCCCGAAGGCTTTCATAAAGGCGGCGGCGACCAGCGCGGTGGCGGCCACGGCCAACTCGCGCGAGCGCAGGACGTCGCCACCCTCGGCGGAGTCTTTCAGGCGCTTGTCGGTTGGTTCCTGGGTTTTCTCACCGGCGGTCTCGGCCATCTCAGTGCTCCCTCACTGGGCCATCGCCTGCGTGACCTGCTCGATGGCCGCGGCCGAGAGGTCGGTCATGCGGTCGCTGATCATCGGCGCGGTGGCCAGCAGCGCGGCCAGCCCGGCCACGATCCCGGCGGGCAGGCCCAGCGAGAACAGGTTGAGCGCCGGAGCCGAACGGCTGAGCAGACCGGCAAGAATCTGCACCAGCAGCAGGATCAGCGTGACGGGCAGCGCCATCATCACGGCGGTGGCGAACATCGTCGAGGCGAAGCCCAGCACCACGCCCAGTCGCGGGGCCGACATCACCGCCGAGCCCAGCACATGGCCGGGGGGAAAGGCCTCATAGCTTTTCACCACCAGCGCCAGCCATTGCAGATGGGCGCCAAGGCCCAGAAAGATCAGCGTCAGCACCACGGCAAAATATTGCCCCAGAATGGGCGAGCGCGCGCCTGAATTGGGATCGACGGTCGCGGCAAGGCTCAGGCCCATGCCGCCGCCGATCAGTTCGGCGGCAATGGCCGGGGTGGCGAAGCTGAGCTGCAGCACAAAACCCAGCATCGTGCCGATGGCCACCTCGCCGATGATCGCCAGATAGCCCGACATCGACATGAGGTCGGCAGGGGCGGCCACCTTGGTGCTGTTGGCCACCAGCAGGGCGATGGCCCCGGCCATGATGACACGCACCTGCGGCGGCACATTGCCGGTGCCGAAGAAGGGTGCCGCCACCAGCGCGGCGCCGATGCGGGTCATCAGAAAGGCCCAACGCCAGAATTCGACCTCAAGGTCGCCAAAGCCGAAGTTGAGGCCCAGCATGAACCTTTAGCCCACGTTGCCGGTGCCCGCGCCGAGGCGGGCGATGGCGGCGAAGATGTCTTTCGTGAAGTCGCCGATCAGCCCCATCATGCTGGCGCCCAGCAGCATCAGCAGCAGCACGGTGATGGCGATCTTGGGCAGGAAGGTCAGCGTCTGCTCGTTGATCGAGGTGGCGGCCTGAAAGATGCCGACGATGAGGCCGACAGCCAGGCAGCCCAGCAGCACGGGGGCGGCGCACAGCGTCACCACCCAGAGCATCCGGTCCGCCAGGCTGAGCATCAGCGATGTGTCGTCCATGGCGCGCGGCTCCTTAACCGAAGCTCGAGGCGAGCGAGCCCATCAACAGCGCCCAGCCATCGACCAGCACGAAGAGCAGCAGCTTGAACGGCAGCGAGATGATCGTGGGGCTCATCATCATCATGCCCAGCGACATCAGCACGGAAGAGACCACAAGATCGATCACCAGAAACGGCAGATACAGCATGAAGCCGATCTGGAAGGCGGTCTTCAGCTCGCTGGTCACGAAAGCGGGCAGCAGGATCGAGAAGGGAATGTCCTGCGCATTGGCGAATTTGGGCGCCTTGGCCATATCGGCGAACATGCCCAGATCGGTCTTGCGGGTCTGGCGGATCATGAAATCATGGAACTGCGCGCCGCCCGCCGTGATCGCCTGCTGGGCGTTGATCGTGCCCGCCGAATAGGGCGCGATGGCCTGCGTGTTCAGCTTGTCCAGCGTGGGGGCCATCACGAAAAGCGAGAGGAACAGCGCCAGACCGATCAGCACCTGATTGGGCGGGCTCTGCTGCAGGCCCAGCGCCTGACGCAGGATCGACAGCACCACGAGGATGCGGGTGAAGCTGGTCATCATCAGGATCAGGCTGGGCAGGATCGTCAGCAGGCCCATGATGATGAGAAGTTGCAGCGAGAGGGTTAAACCTCCGCCCGGCCCGCCGTTCATAGACTGGAAGGCGCGGTCCATCGCTCCCGGGATGGCGCTGGGCATGGCAGGACCAGCAGAGGCGGCGGCGGACGCCGCGCTCTGGGCAAAAGCGGTGCCCGACATGAACGAACCTGCCAGCAGCGTCAGCAGGGCGAGAAACTTGCGCATCATCTTACCTTTGCGTGCGGCGCAGGGTGCGGGCGAAGCTGGGGCCATCATGGTCGCCCGAAAAATCGCCGTCAAAGTCGCTGTCGAAACCGTCATCGGGTTCATGGTCGATGATCGTGGCGGTCCGTGCGGGAGCCTCGGCCAGACGGGTCAGCCCGTGGCGCGAGGTGGAGACAAGGATCTCCTTCCCGTGGAATTCCAGCACCGCCAGCTTCATCGTGGGCGAGAGCATCAGCGTCTCGACCACTTTCACCGAACGGCGGCGCCCATCGCCCCCCTGCATGCGGTTCTGCATCACCTGAGACAGCTTGAGGCTACCCCAGACCATGCCGCCAATAATCGGCAGCAGGATCAACAGCTTGAGGACGTACCAAACCATTATGCGGCGCTGTCCAGAGCGGCATCGCCATTGGCCATTTCCACGATGCGCAGGCCGAAACGGTTGCCCTGGGCCACGATCTCGCCCTTGGCGATGACCTTGCCGTTAACCATAACATCCAGCAGTTCGTCGGTCAGGCGGTCGAGCATCACCACGCTCTCTTCGCCCAGCGACAGCACATCGCGCAGTTTCATATCGGCCCGGCCCAGTTCGACCGAGAGGCGCACATCCACATCCTTGAGGAAGTCGAAGCCGCGGGGATTGAGGTTCATGGTCATTTGCTCCCGGAAAATTAGATAACTAGATCGTCAATTCAGATCGTGTCGTCAAAGGCTTTGGTGATCTGCACGGCAACGCGCTCGTCCACCGCGCCGATCGTGCCCTGCGCGAAGGTGGCGTTGCCCACGCGCAGCGGCACCGCGCGCGCCACAGACACCGGCAAAACATCCCCCGGCGCCATATTGGCGATGGTGGAAAAAGGAATACGCATATCCACGACGATGGCGCGCACCTCGATCGGCAGATCGCTGAAAGGCATGTCCGAAGGGCTGCCCAGCGGGTGGGTGCGGCCAATCGACAGCACTTCCGACCCTTCCGCAAAACCGAAGAGGCGGGCCAGCGTGCCGATGGGCATGGCATAGGTGATCTGCCAGGGTAGCGTGCCGCCATCGTCCACTTCCAGCGTCAGCACGGCCAGCGTCTGATCCTCGGGGAAGGGGGCCAGCATTGCCAGATTGCCGTCGCGGCGCAGCGGCGTGATGCTGGGCACCGGCATGCCCGCCGCGCGGCCCGCCGTGGCGGTGAGCGCGGAAGAGAGGTGATCGCCGATCAGCACCTCCATGCGGCCGATCATCAGCTCGGCGGCCATGGGGAAGCTTTCGGGCAGGGGGGCCGGGGCCTCGCCCTTGCCCCCGAAGGCGCGGTCGACGATGCGCAGCACCGGCTCGGCCTCGACCGAGACAAACAGGGGCGCATTGCCGCCCACCGCGAAGATGCTGTTGGCCGCCAGCGTGGCGATCGAGCCATGCAGGGTGGAGAGGTCGCCCTCCTTGGCCTGCGTGGCTTTGACCAGCGGGGCCTCGCCGCCCAGCAGCGGGGCGAGAGCGGCGGCCATGCGGCGGGCCAGACGGTCGCCAAGGCGGTTGAGCAGGGGCAGCAGTTCGCTGGCGCCCGGGCCCTGACGCAGCAGTTCGGGTGCGTGTTGGGCCAGAGTGCGTTCGGCAATAAAGGCGCGTTCGGGTTTCATACAGGTCAGACCGTCGCTATCGAGAGAAGAGGAAGGGGCGGCGGAAGAGAATTACTGGACCAGGAAGGTCTTGAAGTAGACATCGTCGACACCGCCGAAGCCTTCTTCCTTGACCAGCACCTGGTTGATGGCGGCGGTCAGGCGCTTGGTCAGCTTTTCCTTGCCTTCGATGGTTTCGATATCGTCGGCGGGGGTGTCGGCCAGCACGCTGAGCATGGCGGAGCGCACGGCCAGCTCATGCTTCTTCAGCCACATCAGGACGCGGCCATCGCGATGGGTGGAGCAGGCGAGGCTGACCTGGATCAGCTGGGCGGAACCCTTCAGGTTGGAGGTGAAATCCTCGCTGAAGTTGTAATAGCTGGTCTTGTAGGGGCTGCCGCCTTCGCCTTCCACTTCGGCGCCGGCATCGCCTTCCTTGCCGCCCTCGGCCTTGGGGGCATAGGGATCGACCTCGCCCTTCTTGACCAGCTTGGGGCCCAGCTCTTCCTTCACCTTGGCGCCACCGCCACCGATGATGCCCATTTTGACCATGGCAAAGGCAGCGCCTCCGCCCACCGCCAGCATCAGCACGGCCACGATGGCGATCACCATCACCATGCTCTTGCCCTTCTTGGCGGGTTTTTCTTCGGTCGCTGCTTCAGCCTTGCTCATGGTCGGTCTCTGTCAAAAGGAGTGGCGGGCGCGAAACCCGTAGAAGGTGCCGGATCGGCGCGATCAGGCCAGAATGCCGCCGGGCGTCTGCACGGTGGTGTCGCTGCTGGCCTTGGAAGAACGGGCGCCCTGCGAGGCGGGGCGGTTGCTGCGGGCGGACTGATCCTGCTGGGCGTTCTGGCCCTGCTGCCCGGTGAAGCCGGTGTTGGCGTCGGCGCTGCGGCTGCTGTTCTGCGCCCAGCTGTGCGTGGGGGCCTGCTGCTGCTGATTGTGCTGCTGGCCGCTGCTCTGCTGGCCCGTGGCATTGCCCTGAGCGCTGCTGCCCGCCGCCGAAACGGTGGAGGCCTGCGCCATGGCGGCGCGCGCGGCGGGAGCGAAGGCGGGATCGCTGCTCGCCATGGAGACGCTCATCCCGTCCTCATTCTGGTTGAAGCTGAGCGAGACCTTGCCGAAATCGGCATGGGTGATCGCGGCCTGCACGCTCTGCGAACCAAGGCCCGAGCGGGCGGCGGCGCGCGCCTCGACCAGGCGATCGACCAGCGCGGCCATATCGGGCTGGGCCTGCGTGGCGGAAGGGGTGGCGGGACCGGCTGCCGCTGCGGTGGATTGTGCGGCCACAGTACCCGCCGACGCCAGCAGCTGGACATGATTGGGAGCGTTGTCCGGCAGGCTGACGCCATCCGCCGATGCACTCACCGGCAGACGGGAGGAGGAAAGGGGCTGGGAGTCACCTTGTGCGCCACTCTGCGAGGCGTCCTGCCCGGTGGTGTCATTGTTGCTGTCGGCGTCGCCGCGGGCGGGCGCCGTGTTCTGGGCGTTGGCGGTCTTGCCCTGCGCGGTCACGGTGCGGGCGGCCAGCTTGGCGTTGGCCGCATCGACCTGCGTGTCGGCATCGGCGGAGGCGTCGGCCTGCGCACCGGTGGTCTGGGAAAGAGCGGGAGTGGCGACACCGGCCTGAACGGCGGCGGCCTGAGCCACAGCGGTCTGGCCCACGGGGGCGACGGCAGCGGTCGTCTGCGCGCCGGTCGTTTGCGTGGTGGTGGGCTGCGCAGTCGTGGTGGCAGGCGTGTTGTTCAGCGCCAGCACGGCATGGATGGGGGTGGCGGGCACCTGCGCCGTGGCGACGGCCTGAGCGGCAGCCGTCGCATCGGTGGCGGCGGGCAGGCTGGCCGGATCGACCGTGGCGTTGATCCCGCCGACATTCAGCGTGAGCGCCGCAGTCGCGGAGGTGGTGCTCTGGGCGGCAGCGTTGCCGGTGGACAGGCGGGCGGCCAGTTGGGCCGACAGACGCGCATTGTCCGAGGCGGTCTGCTGAGGAAGCTGGGCCGTCACAGCGGCCACCGGCTGGGCGGTCGTCGTCGTGGCGGCGACCTGCGGCAGGGTGGGGGCAGGCTGAGCGGCGTTCTGCGACAGCGCGGCCAAAGCGGCGGCCTGTGCGCTGGCGGCATCGGTGCCGGTGGACGCGGCGGTTGTTTGATCCGCAGCGCTGCTCGCGGACTGATTGGTGGGGGCCACGACATTGGCCACCGCATTCACCGCCAGCGAGACCGGCAGCGGCAAGGCGGCGGCAACCAGACCGGCAAGCGGCAAACTCTTGCCGGTTGCCGCTTTGTCGTCGTCCTGATCGTCGTCAGCGGTGGTGTCGTTGGCGCTGCTGTCGGCCTTGGCGGATGTGTTCGCTTTTGCGACGGTTTGCCTGGCGCCAGCGTTCTGGCGGCCCATCACAGCCCCGAAATCCGTGCCTTTGCTGCTTTTGCCGTTGGAATTCGCGGTGGCAACGCTGCCCTTGGCGGTTACCGAAACATTGCCCGAGGTCAGGCCGGAACCGGCAAGAATGGAAGAGAGGGCAGCGGTATCGGACATGAACAAAACTCCGTGCGGCAATCGCCTCAGGAGTTATGCATGGTCCGTGCCAGAATCGTCCCCAGATGGGACACGCCCTGAAGAATTGCCGGAAAAACCGGCATTGCGCAGCTTGGCGGCGATAAAACGGGCCTGCTGACTGGCGCGATCCTCCACGGCGGCGCGGCGGCGCTCGGCAGCGACCAGTTCGGCCTGCCGCCGGTCGGCCAGCGCATGGGCGCGTTGCCGGTCGGCGGTGGTGGTGGCGGCAATGCCTTGCAGCCCCATGATAAAACGCTGCATCCGCGCCAGATCGCCGCCATCGGCCATATCGCGCCGCGCGGCATATTCCTGCGTGAGCGACTGGGTGCGCTCGACCAGCGTGGTGAGCTGGGACAGGGTGGTCTCGGCCCGGGCGGCTTCGGTCACGGCATTCTGCTTGGCGATGGCGCGCAGCTTTTCCAGCCTTTGCAACCTTGCCAGCTTGGCGCGTTCGGCTTTCATCGCCCTATCCTCCCATCAGTTGCTGCAACTGGGCGATGCTTTCCCCCAGCGGCACCAGATTGCGGCCCTCCTGCGTGAGGAAGGCGACGAGATGCGGATGCATGGCGATGGCGCGATCGAGCTGCGGATCGGCCCCGGCGCGATAGGCGCCCATCAGCACCAGATCGCGGTTGGCCTCATAAGCGGCGACCAGCGCGCGGAAGGCGCGGGCGGCGCCTTCATGCTCGCGGCTGGTGATGTCGGTCATCACGCGCGAGAGCGAGGCGGCGATGTCGATGGCGGGATATTGCCCGCGCTGCGCCAGATCGCGGCTGAGCACGATATGGCCGTCCAGAATGGATCGGGCGGTATCCACCACCGGATCGTCCTGACTGTCGCCATCGGCCAGCACTGTATAGATGCCGGTGATGGAGCCGCCGCTTTGCGCCGAATTGCCCGCGCGTTCCACCAGCTTGGTGATGGTGGCCAGCGCCGATGGGGGATAGCCGCGCGCCGCGCCGGGCTCGCCCAGCAGCAGCCCGATCTCGCGCCCGGCATGGGCGACGCGGGTGAGCGAATCCATGATGAGCAGCACGCGCTTGCCCTGCGCGCGGAAATATTCGGCCATGGAGGTGGCCAGCATCGCCCCGCGCAGACGCAGATTGGGCGCATGATCGGCAGGCACGGCGACCACGGCGGTGCAGGCGCGCTTGGGCCCGACCATATGGCGCTCCACGAAATCGGAGACTTCGCGCGCCCGCTCGCCGATCAGGCCGACGATGATGATCTCGGCGGATGCGCCATGGGCGATCATGTCGAGCAGCACCGATTTGCCGACGCCGGACCCCGCCATGATGCCGATGCGCTGGCCCACGCCAAAGGTGGTGATGGCGTTGAGCGCCCGCACGCCGGTATCGAAGGGCACGCGCACCGGGGAACGATCGAGCGCGCCCGCGCGCACGCCGCCCGCCGGATGGAAATGCCTTGCATGGATCGGCCCCAGGCCATCGATGGGCAGGCCTTCGCCATCCACCGCGCGGCCCAGAAAGGCCTCGCCCACCGGCAGCATGCCGGGGCGGCCTTCGGGGCGGACGCGCGCGCCGGGGCGCAACATCACCGTGTCGCCCAGCAGCATGGCCAAAGTGCGTCCGTTGCGGAAGCCGATCACCTCGGCCAGCAAGGATTTGCCGCCCCGGTCCGACATGCCATGCGAGACGCGCAGCAGCGATCCCACCGGAACGGAAAGGCCGGAGACTTCCAGCAAACCGCCATCGCAGCTCGACACCGTGCCATAGCGGCGCGGCGTAAGATCGATGGGATTGGCTGCGGTATCGGCCAGCAGCCCGTCGAAGAGTTTCAACATGGTAACGTCTCTTTCGACTGAATTGTTTTAGTCGTTCTCGGGCAAAGTCAGGTCCAGCGCCTCGGCGATGGCGCGGCGCCACTGGGCGGGGCCGTCTTCCACGCCGCCGCCTTCCATGCCGCGGCTGCTGGTTTCCACCCGCAGCGCTCCTGGTTCCAACGCCGGATCGACCACGAAGGTCCAGTCCTCGGGCAGATGCTCGCGCACCAGCTCCAGATCCTCGGCGTTGAGGCGGATCACGCGCTCGTCATCGGCGCGCGCGAACATCGCCACCGCACGCTTCACCCGCGCCGCCAGTGCTTCCTTGTCCAGCGCCAGCGGGGCGAGGGTGGCCTCGCACAGGGCCATCACCGTATCCATCAGGCGGTTGCGCAATTGCTCGGCGCATTGCCCGTCGATGCGGTCGAAGGAGAAGGCGAAGCGGGCGCGCAGGGCTTCCCGCTGCAGGAAATCATGCTCGGCTTCGGCATGGCCCTCGGCGTAACCTTGCGCATGGGCCTCCTCGCGAGCCTGAGCCACCGGATCGACCGGGGGCGCCTCGGGCAGCGAGGGCATGGAGGGCAGCGCCGGATCGATCACCCGCGTGGGGCGCAGATCGGAATAGGCCAGACCCGAGCCTGTCGGCGCTGTCGTCTCGACCGGGTTCGCGATATAGCGCTGGTC
The DNA here is from genome assembly GCF_001598555.1 of Novosphingobium rosa NBRC 15208. Classification (GTDB taxonomy): domain Bacteria; phylum Pseudomonadota; class Alphaproteobacteria; order Sphingomonadales; family Sphingomonadaceae; genus Novosphingobium; species Novosphingobium rosa. Next base: position 5,677 of record NZ_BCZE01000050.1, on the reverse strand, counting down.
GAGCGAGAAACCGCCGCCGGGGCGGGCGAACAGGCTGGCCAGATCGGCGCGGCGTTCGGGTTCGGGCGCGGCGGCAGCGGCTTTCTTCGCCGCCGCCGGTTTCGCGGCAGCCGGTTTGGGCGAAGCGGGTTTGGCGGCGGCTTTGGCAATGGGAGCCTTAGACATATTCGTCGTCACCCGCGCCGAAGGAGATGGTGCCTTCCGTGGCCAGACGGCGCGCGGCGTTCACGATGATCTTCTGCGCCTCGATGCATTCGGCCATCTTCAGGCGGCCGCGACCGGCGATTTCGTCCTTCACGCCATCGGCGGCGCGGCTGGACATGGCGGCGAAGAACACGTCGCGCTGATCTTCCGGAATGCCCTTCAGGGCGTTGATCAGCGTATCGTTCTCCACCTCGCGCAGCAGCGTGCCCATATCCTTGGGGCCCAGCACGAAGAGATGCTCGAACTTGAACATCTCGTTCTCGATGGCCTTGGCCAGATTCTTGTCCATCTTGGTGATCTCGGGCATGATCCGCTTTTCCACGACCTTGCCGGAATTGTTGATGATTTCGGCGGCATTGCGCGCGCCGCCCAGATGGAGCGCGGCAGCACCATGATGCTCGTCGATGCGGCGGGTCAGCAGCTCTTCCAGCATGACGATCGCCTCGGGCGCGACGGGCCCCATGGTGGCGACGCGATGCACCACCTGGGTCTGCACCTCGGGCGGCAGCGAATGCAGGACCTGCGCGGCCACTTCCGGCTCAAGCTGCACCAGCAGCACGGCGATGGGCTGCGGCATCTCGCCCTTGATCAGCGGAATGATCGCGGGCGGGTTGAGCCAGCGCGCGATCTCCAGGCTGGAGGCGGGCGGCGCATCGGGCACGATGCGCTGCATCAGATTGTCGGCCTTCACCCCGCCAACCGCGCGCGCCATCATATCGTGGACGCGCTTCTGGCGGCCATAGCCGTCGATGCCCAGCTTTTCGGTCTTGGCGGCAAAGCCTTCGACCGCTTTCATGATCGCCTGAGGACCAATGTCACCCAGCGCCATCATCTTTTCGCCAAGCAGCTTGAGTTCGGCGGGGGTCAGCTGGCCCAGCAGACCGCTGGCCTGATCGTCGCCCAGCAGCATCACCAGAATGGCTGCGGCCTCGGCGTCGGAGAGGTTTTCGAGGCCCTCTTCCAGCAGGGCCTCATCGTCGATCGCGCTCATCAGGCGTCTTCCTTCTCGGCGGGCGGTTGCAGCATCTGGCGCAGAGCAATCACCGCGCTGTCAGGCTTTTCGGTCACGATCTGCTGCGCCAGACCGACATGGCGGTTGAGCGCTTCGGCCCCGTTGCCCATGCTGGGCCCGGGCAGGGCGGGCATGCCTTCACCGGCAGCGGCGGCGGCGCCCGAAATGTTGACGATGGGCGGTGCGCCGGCGGCCAGCGGCAGGGCGGCCATCGGCGCATTGGCGAGCGCTTCCTCGACAGCCGAGGTTTTGCCCTTCTTGCCGCTCGCGGGCTTGCCGCCCTTCAGCGCGTTGATCAGCGGGCGGACCGCCAGCAGCAGCACCATCAGCAGGCCGATCAGCGCCCCGCCATAATGCAGGGCCTGCGCGAACCATGGCGTCTCATAGAAAGGCGTCTTGGCGACGGGCGTGGTGTCGAAGGCGCGGGCCACCACGGCGATCTGGTCGCCGCGCGAGGTGTCGGCGCCCACAGCGGCGGAGACCAGCTGCTTGATCTGGTCGATGTCGCTCTGCTTGAACTTGGCCATCGCCGAGGCGGACAAAGCCACCGCGACCGACAGGCGCTTGATCTTGCCCGGCCCGGTGTTGGAGACGGCGACCTCGCGGCCCAGCTCGTAATTCTTGGTGGCCGAGCTTTCGCTGGCCGTGGGCGAGGGCGTGGCGGCAGGCGTCGCACCCGCGGCGCCGGGGGCCGCAGCGCCGGCGGCGCCGGCAGCAGGCGGCGGCGTGCCGGGGGCGGGCGGCGGCGGCGCGCCGGGCGCACCGGGCGAAGGCGTGGTGGAGGGCGGCGGCGTGTTCGAGAGGGTGCCGGGCACGCCGATGGCCGCTGCGGAAGCGGGCTGCTGGCTCTGCTGGCTGGTCTCGCTGCGCACCGCGCCCTGCTTGTCGTAGCTTTCGCGCGCCGAAGTGACCTGATCCATGTCGAGATCGACCTGGATCTCGCTGGTGAAATTACCGTCGCCCAGCATCGGGGTCAGCAGCGTGGCGACCTGGCCGCGCAGCTTTTCCTCCATGCGGGACTGCATATCCATGCGGTCGGAGTCGACGCTGCCCTTCTGCGAGAGCAGATGGCCGCGCTGATCCACCACCTTCACCGCGTCGGGCGTGAGGCCCGGCACCGAACCGGCGACCAGATTGACGATGGCCGAAACCTGATTTTCCGAAAGCTGGCGGCCATCGGCCAGACGCAGCATCACGCTGGCGGAAGGAGCGATCTGATCGCGCACGAAGACCGATTTCTCGCCCTCGGCCAGATGGACGCGCACCGCCTGAACCCCGTCGATCTCCTTGATCGAGAGCATCAGTTCGTGTTCGCGGGCCGCGCGCAGACGTTCGCCTTCCAGAGCGCGCGAGGCGCCCATCGGCAGCTTGTCGAGACTGTCGCTGGCGGTGTCGGGCAGGGCCAGCGCGCCATTCTGGGCGACCAGCATGCGGGCCTTGTAAACATCGCCTTCATCCACCGTCAGCGCGCCGGTGCTGCTGTCGATGCGGTAATGGATGTTGCCCTTGTCCAGCGCGCCGACCACGCTGGCGCGTTCGGCATCGTCAAGCTGGGCGTAGAGCACGCGCTGCGGCGCGGGGGCCAGCGTGGACCAGGCCACGGCGGCGCCGCCCAGCACGGCCATGCCGGCGAACCAGGGCAGAGCCTTTTTCACCGGTCCCTGAGCCAGGAAGCCGCGCGCTCGTTCCAGCGGCGTGCCGCCCGCTGGATCGGTAAGCGTACCCATCAGCGATTGCGGCTGCGCTGGAACCAGCGCCATACCGGGATTGGCAGGAATGGCCTCGGCCATGGTTTAGACCCCCAGCTTCATGATGTCCTGGTACGCGGACAGCAGCTTGTTGCGGACTTGCAGGGTGGCTTCGAAACCGACCTGCGCTTCCTGACGTGCCAGCATCACCTTGGCGACGTCCTGTGTTTTGCCCTGCTCGTAATCGGACGACAGGGTTTCGGCGCGCATCTGGGTGGCGTTGACGCCGCCCAGCGCATTGTTCAGCACATTGGCGAAACCGCTGACCGAGCCATTGGCGTTGGTCGCGGTGGCCGCCTGCACATTCGATGCCGCCTGCGGGGCATGCACCTGCTGCAGAACGGTCGAGCGCGAGATGATCTGCTGGCGCAGGGCCATGATCTCGGCAATGCCGCCGCCATTATAGCTGACGCCGCCGACGGGAGAGATGCTGCTCACCGGCGGCCTCCAGCGAAGGCGGTGGCGGGAATGCCGGCGTCACGGAAGGAGGCGAGGCGGTAGCGCAGCGTCCTTTCCGAAATCCCCAGCGCGCGGGCGGCGGCGACGCGGCTGCCGTTGCAGGCGGCCAGCGTTTCCATGATCGCCTTGGCTTCCGAAGCCTGCACGATGCCGGCCAGACGGCGGCCCGAGCGGCCATCCTCGATCGGCGTGACCGAGGCGCTTTCCGGCGCGACGGGCGCGGCAACCGGAGCAGCCACGGCGGCAGGCATGGCCACCAGACGGGCCGGGCTGTCGAAGTGGATGTGTTCCGGGCGGATCTCGATGCGGCCACCCTTGCTGCCGTTGTCGGCCAGCAGCAGGGCGCGGCGCACCACATTCTCCAGCTCGCGGACATTGCCGGGCCAGCCATGCATGCGCAGCATGGCCAGAGCGCCGTCACTGATCCAGGGCATCGCCGTGGCGGTCTTGGGCGTGTGACGCAGGGCCAGAGCGAAAGCCAGCGGGGCGATGTCGTCCAGACGCTCGCGCAGGGCGCGCAGGGTCAGGGGGAAGACATTGAGGCGGTAGAAGAGGTCGGCGCGGAAGCGGCCCTCGGCCACTTCGGTGGGCAGATCGCGGTTGGCGGCGGCGATGATGCGCACATCGATCTTGATCGGCTGGGTCGAACCGATGGGGACGACCTCGCCTTCCTGAAGGGTGCGCAGCAGCTTGGCCTGCAGCGTCAGCGGCATTTCGGCGATCTCGTCGAGCAGCAGCGTGCCGCCGTCAGCGGCGCGGAAGAAACCCTCGGTGGCCTGGGTGGCGCCGGTGAAGGCGCCCTTGGTGTGGCCGAAGAGCAGCGCTTCCAGCATGGCCTCGGGCATGGCGGCGCAGTTGACGGCCACGAAGGGCCCCTTGGCGCGCGGGCTGCGGTCATGGATGAAGCGGCTGAGCACTTCCTTGCCGGTGCCGGTGGGGCCGCCGATCAGCACAGGGATGTCGCTGGCGGCAAGGCGCTCGGCCAGGGCGAGGATCGAGATGCTTTCGGGATCGGCCGCGATGGGGGCGCCGGGGCGGGTGGCGCAGGCGATCAGGGCGGCCAGGCTGGAGTCACTGACAGGGTCGGTGTAGCTCAGCGCGAAATGGCGTTCGCCGCGCGGCGCGGGCAGGGCGGCGATGGCCGGCTGCGCGCTGCGGTCCAGCAGGATGCGGTGATGGCCGGCAGGGGCCATGGTGGCGGCTTCACCGGCGTCGGCGAGCCAGATCGGCTGTGCCCGGCCCACCGCTGCGATGATCGCAGCTGCGCGCTGGACCAGTGGCGCATGCGCCTTTGCGGTAGCCGTGGTGAACTCGATCGCGTCCATGGTTCGGTGTGCCCCCTGATTAACCATCTCAGTGAAGGTCTTTTCGCTCGGAAACGCACAAGGAGCCGGAAAATTAAATACTCGTATAACTACAGATTTTGCCCGGGGCGCCGAAGATTCAGATGTAAAAATTTATATCTATCTGAAAAACAAAGAGAAATTTTTTCACTTTAGCCCTTAAAAAACCCCTGAACCTGCCGTTTCAGGTGTGTACGCGCCGCGAGGGCCGGGGGTGAGAGGGGGTAAAGCGGGGCTGAACGGGTAATGATCGTTAACGCCGCGGAAAGGTCCGGGGCGAATCGATCCCTTTTTTCGCGCGGCAAGAATCATCCGGAAGCCCCTGCACGAATCGTCACGCAATCGTTTGCCGTGATTCCGGATGGGCGGCTGGACCCTGCCGGCCAGACCTTGCCACTGCGTCTGCCGCTTCGGGCGCGGCGCCACTTCACCAACCTTTGGAGCTTCATGGGAACTCTGCGCGGTTGCCGATGGGCCCGTGCCTTGCCCGGCCAGATGCTGCCTGAGAGGATCGGCAAAGGGTGACCGGCAAGACCTGACCGGGGAATGGCCTGCACATGACCACCGGCAGACGATGGCCGGCAGGGTATGACCGGCACGATATGACCGGCGGAGCATGTCCGGCAGTCTCTGGCCATTGGGCCCATGGCTGCACCGGTCGCCGCAACGCTCGACAGGCGATCTCGATCCCGGAGCGAAACAGGGCCCTTAAATTTTCTCCCGGCCATCCGCTCTAGGGGCTGGCAGCCAGGTCGAAACGGGTCGGCAGGCTGAACAGAACACCAACGGGTTTCGAACGGAGTAGACCATGACTGTTATCAACACCAACGTGAACGCCCTTCAGGCCACTGCCGCTTCGAACTCGGCAGCGGCCATGACCAGCCAGGCGATGACCCGCCTGTCGACGGGCC
>NZ_BCZE01000049.1 GCF_001598555.1 Novosphingobium rosa NBRC 15208 | reverse complement strand
TGCGTTTTGCACCGGTCTTCGCCGCACTAGTGGTAATTGCCACCCCCGCGCTCGCCCAACAGGGCGAGTTGCAAACTATTGATCACGGCCGGATGGTCGGCATGAGCCATGACGAAGATGGTGGCAGGTAACCCTTAGGCGCAGTCCGAGATGGACATGCATCCGAGAATGATGGGCGCCAAACAGGCGACGCGGCTGAAATGTGAGCGCGCAAGATGATAGAGCGCCGTCGCAGGGTTATCGCCATGTCGTGCGTCGCTATTCGCGATGCCAAGAATGCCGATGTGCGGAAGATGGCACAGATGACGATCACGAAGTAGGAAAATGATATTGTGGATCTACAGGCTTGGCTTCGGAAACGCGGCAAGGGCCTGTATTAATGGGTGCCCGCCCCCGTTCTGCTAACCTTTCCTCTCAGGGCGAAGATTTCACCAGCTGAACTGACATTCGACCAAACGCGTTGCGAAATGGTGCCCCCAACCCAGTCGGACGGTCTAATGAAGCTGCCCCATTTCTACATTCAGCTAAAAGCGCCGATCCCCAAATGTGTTTCTATATGGACACTCTTGAGTGGTCTCCATCGTGTTTTTTTGAACCTATGTCGTTGCCGATGCTTGCCTTGATCACCACAGGCTAGTTTCCGTTCCACTTCAAATCGTGGCTGATGGATGTCAAAAAAACGGTGGTTTTGGACACTGTAAACCAGTGCCGCTCAAACCCGCAGAAATCCATGGTCAGTTTTAGCCAATCGAAGCCCTGTCAACTTAATCAGAGAAAATTCATATTAAGTTGACAACACCGCCCGTGATATCATATTGGCTAAACTGATAGCAGGAGTCTCGCCATCATGCCAGCTTTGACAATTCGCAACATACCCGAGGACATCCATCGGGGATTGAAGGCACTGGCTGCTAGCCACGGGCAGAGCACCGAGGCTGAAGTGCGCGCTATCCTCGCCGCCGCCGTCAAGCCGTCGAGCCGTGTGAAGATGGGGCAGGCCCTGTGGGAATTGGGCCGAGAGGTCGGACTGACGAATGATGACGTCGCGGCGATGGACGCGACGCGCGATAGCAGCCCTGCCGAGCCCATGAGCTTCGACTGATGATCGTTCTTGATACCAACGTGGTCTCGGAAGCGATGAAGGCGGACCCGAATGTTAGCGTCCGCCAATGGCTAGACGCACAGGCCGCCGATACCCTCTACCTCACCGCTGTCACGCAGGCCGAATTGCTTTTCGGCATCTCCCGGCTTCCATCCGGGCGCCGAAAGGAAAATCTCGCAGCTGTGCTGGCCGGGATCGAGGCGCTTTTCGAGGGGCGCATCCTTCCCTTCGACAGCCAGGCCGCGAGCCGCTATGCGGATCTCGCCACCGCCGCCCGCAACCACGGCCGCGGCTTCCCGACGCCCGATGGCTATATAGCCGCGATTGCTGACTCGCGCGGCTATATGGTGGCGACCCGGGATACTGCTCCTTTCGAGGCTGGCGGTGTCACCGTCATCAATCCTTGGGAACCTGAAGCATGAAATTGGGGTACGCCCGCGTTAGCACTGGCGAGCAAAATCTTGCGCTCCAGATCGATGCGCTGCGCGCAGCCGGTGCGGAAAAGGTCTTCGAGGACAAAGGCGTCAGCGGATCGACGGTGCTGAAACCTTCATTCGCGGAGATGCTGCGGCATGCCCGTGCGGGTGACGAAGTTATCGTCTGGCGGCTCGACCGGTTGGGGCGGTCTTTAACGGGGTTGATCACCGAGTTAGAGGTCCTGGCCAAGCTAGATCTGAGTTTCCGGTCGATCACCGAAAAGATCGAGACAGTAACCCCCGCTGGGCGATTGTTCTTCCACATGGTGGGGGCCTTCGCGCAATTCGAGCGCGATGTGATCCGCGAGCGGACCAATGCCGGCCTCCAGGCGGCCCGTCGTGCTGGCAAGAAGCTTGGTCGACCGCCCTCGATCAGCGATGCGCAATGGAGCCAGGCCAAGACACTGCTCTCTGGCCCTGCCGATATGAGCGTGTCTGCCGTTGCCGATCTCTTGGGGGTAAGCCGCCAGGCCATCTACAAGCGCCTGCGGCGTGAGCAGCCGGATAATCCCGAGCTTCAGGCAGCCCCCTCCCCTCCCCGTCGGCGAGATAGCGAAGCAGCTGCTGGCGCGTGACGTCGGCATTGGCTGTCGAACGCGGTCCTTTTCCCGCTGGATGATAGCGTGACGATGGTTCTGGCTCACCACATGGTCATTGCTGTCTGACGCACCTGAATGTCTCACCTGCCTATGCGTGGTCGGGCTGCGCCCCAAGCAGATAACCGGCACCAAGTGCCTACGGTTTCCGCAAGCGGACCCTCCGTTTTTCAGCTTGCCCGCGTCAGGCGGCCATTCCTGAAATGTGCGTCAGCAAAGACACATGAAGGAATGAGCCATGAAGAACATCGCAGAATTTCGCATCATCGGTCGGGTCGGAAAGACCGAGATCCTGGACAAGGTCGCCTACATCAACATCGCCGCCAATTACGGCCGTAAGGTCAGTGGGCAGTGGGACGATGATACGCACTGGAACCGTGTGACCGTCTTCGGCAAGGCGATCGAGCGCGTTGCAAAGCTTGGCCGGGGTGACCTGATCCATGTGGCCGGCAGGGTTCGCCAGACAAGCTATGAACGGCAGGGCGCGACTACCTACGGCGTCGATCTAATCGCGGAAGCCTTCGCGGTCCTCGCCAAATTCGGGAGGCCCGCCGAAGATGACCAGCAGGACGATTGATAAAGCTTGGGGCGACGGGAACCCGTCGCCCCTCGACGATGCCGGCGGCATCGCGTGGACATGGTGCCCTAACTCAGGAAGGCCAGTGCTGGGCGAGCATCTCCTTGAAGGCCCGCTCCACGTCTTCCTTCGAGCCCCCTCCCCTGGTCAGCAGTTGAATGTTCAACCCCTTGCGGTCTTTCTTTTCAACACGGAGCAACGGCACGCCAGCCTCGGAATGATATAGCCCCGCGTCCAATCCTGTCTTCTTGGGGGCGGCCTTTTTTTCGGGATTCTTGCTAGCCTTGCTGGCCGCCGCAACCAACGCTCGCAGAACATCAAGGACTGCCGTGGGCACTCCTTCTTCTCCACGTTCGCGCAAATCCGAGATACGCCCCGCTTCAGCCAAAACCAAGCCTCGAGATTCTTCAGGCTTCAAGATCGGTTTAAGGACGCCGATGTGATTGATCTTCAGCTCAAGCGGATCGGCGAAAGCGGCGATGATTTCCTCAGGCAATCGAGCAAGATCAAGATAGCGACTAAGCCATGCCTCACTCTGGTTGAGACGGGCTGCCATCGCCTTCTGCTTCCCGTCATAATAGAGATCAAGGGCCTTGAGATAATCGCGCGCGCGCTCGACATCGCTCAAATCGACACGAGCACGATTTTCAAGGTCTGAGACGCGGAAGGCTTGTTCATCGGTCAGATTTCTGACCTCGACCAGATACCGAATGTCGGGATAATTATGACTGCGCAGCCACGTCACCGCCCAATGGCGGCGAGCACCGCAGATTACCTCATAATCAAAATCCGGATCGCCAGAGAGCCGTCGCACGATCGCAGGCACTTCCTGCTTCCCCTGCGCGGTGATGCTTTCGATCAGGTCATTGCAACGCTCTGGGGTGAGGGCGGTATAATCACGATTATGCCGATGCCAAATCCGGCAACGCGCCGGATCAACAAGCTCTTGCTGATTGTTTACGACAGAGCCCGCCGCAAGATCGGCGAGCCGATTATTGCGAGAATTGAGGATGCTGCTCCCAGCCCTACCAACCCGTTCTGACGATGGTTGCGGTTCGACGCTAGCGGCCAAGTCCGCCGCAAATTTCATGTTTTTAGAACTCATTGACCACTCCTCTCCTCAAAATTGCAGGCCTGCAATTTTTGAAATTTACGCATGCCCTTCCTTCCGAAGGCGCGCCAGATGGCTTGGCCATGTCTTGCGGATATCGACCTCAATCTCACCGCATACGCCATCAAGATAAGTCAGGCAGCGGTCGCGGACTGACTTGCTGGTCATCGGTCCTTGCAATTCATAAACCGACATCAGGCGTGCGGTCGCATTGTCGATTTCAGCTGAATCCTTCAACGGTGTACGGATCATCGCGTTACCGAAAATTTGCCTCATCAGATCCATCAATGCCTTCTGCATCGACTTGTTCTCATCAACTTTGGAGGCAACAAAGCGTAGAAAGGAGAGGGTAGGGGCCATCTCCCGGTCCCTAAGTCCATGCATCGTTTCGCTCAGCATGGTGAGAAAGGCCGCCGTCGATGAAAAGTCCATCACCGTTGGCGGAACCGGCACCACAAGAGCGTTAGCCGCACGCAAGACCGACAACGAGATGGCGCCAAGGGCAGGGGGCGGATCGAGGACCACGACGTCGTAGAGATCGGAGACGGACTGAATGCCTTGCGCAAGCCTATTCAAAAGCACGCCTTCGCCACGAGCCATTCGAGCCGCCAGCTCATACTCCGACTGGAACAACCTGAGGTTGGCCGGCACCAGATCCAGGCCGTCAAAATGCGTCTTCTTGATCGCATAATCCAGCGTATCGCGCTCGCCCTCACGGAGGAACGGATAAAGCGTCTCTTCCTCGGCGAGATCAAGATCGGGGACATAACCAAAAAGGGTGGTTGACGATGCCTGACTGTCGCAGTCAATCAGCAGGACACGATACCCCCGAATGGCAAGGTATTGCGCAAGATGGACAGAGAGAGTGCTCTTGCCAACGCCGCCTTTGAAATTCTGGACAGCTATGACCGACACGGGATCGTCCTTTGCCCGCCAGGGTCGAGTTCCGAACGTCCCTCTCATGTCGTTCAACTGAGCAAGCGTATAAGCCAGACGGCGATTGTTATCCCCTCTGGTCGGAGCAACCAATCGACCGTCAGCCTCAGCTTCACGAATTGCGCCCGTTGTCCGGCCTACCAATTCGGCAGCTTTTCCAATGGGGAATGTCGGTTCCCGTCGTTCGTCCGCCCTGGCAGCTCGTGCCGAGGTTCGAAGCCTTTCCAACACCGATGAGGCACGATCTGCCAAATCATCGATATCCAGGGTCTCTTCGATACGAACCTGATCCACAGCAGACGACATACCCGACCCCAGATAGTGAAAAATCGAGATCCATATCTCAAATTTTCACTTCTTGGTCAATCATAGTCTAAATTTTGACAATTGAGCCCCGGATAGTCAGTTTTCGAATGCTCGTAATTTTCCGGGCCGGTTAGGCAAATTCCGAGGCGAGGCTATCGACCTATCCTGACCTCTTGGGGGCAGAATCGCTACCGCTGGAAAGAAATTGCAGGCCTGCAATTTTTTATGAAGGGCGCCCCCGCCGCGAAAAGAAGGATTGGCAATAGCCCGTCCACGACCGTTCGAGCTTGATACCACGCAGCAGTCTTAGCCGTTCACCCATTTCGGATCGGAACGAATCCGCGATCTGGTCTACATCCCAACCGCCGCCATGCAAACGGCCGATCTCATAGAACTCGGGCCCGCCATAGCGGAGAGATCCCGAAGGGAAGCTCTCGAACTTGCCCCGCGGCTTTCTGTCGGGCGCAGCTAGGCTGGCAGACGCTTGCGCGAGCAACGCCTCGACCTTCTCATGGGGAACTGCATTTTCGTCTTCAACGATAGCCTCAACGCTATCATCCCGCCGCGCACGCCGTCCGGCCGAATGCTTAGCTAGCTCATCGACAGTCTGAAGCTGCGCTGGTGCATCCTTTGGCGCAAATCGGAAGACAATCTCCACCACCGCACGGCCTTGGCGGATTTCGTCCCATTCGACCGTGAAGTGGGCAAGCTGGTCGATTTCTGCTTTCGCGACAGTCAGCACCTTGCGGCGAAGCTGGGCAAAGTCCTTGTACTTCTCAGGCTCGATCCCAAGCGCCGCGCGCAGGCCGACCATATCAACCTTCCACACTGGTTGGCGACGGTGGAGGCGCAGCGCCCCTTCCTCATAAAGTTTGAGTGAGTAAGCAGACCGGAAGCCAAGAACCGCTTGCCGGTTCATGACGGCATAGGATTGGGATTCCTGGATCAGGCGCCGGGCATCAGGGGTGAACTCCCATTCGATCCAGCCTGTTTCTCTGCCTTGCTCCTCAACTTCCTCCCATGAGGCCTGAATGAGGCTGAAGCGCTTCGTAGCTCGGTTCCCCCGCCACGACTTATCGTCCTCGGCAAAGAGGGTGCGATGCAGCTCTTCGAGCGTATCAACGATCCGCTCATTCCCTTTATGGCCCCTGCGGATGTCAGCCTTGCGAAGCTTGTGCGTCACCTCTTGCCAAGCATCCGCCCCCGCTGTCAGGATCATGAGCGCCAGCAGTCGCGATGCGGCCAGGCTCAGTGACTGACCTTTGACGAACCGCACCTCAACAAGCTTGCCTGGCTTGACGAACTCATCACCACCCTTACGAGCCAGTGTGGCAGCGACCTTCATGGCGCGGGGTGTTACACCCGCGTCATCGCCTTCAGCCTGCGTCGTCGGTTTTGGATCTGCCATTTCTAACCTCTAAGACGGCCAAGGAATTGCCTATCCTGTCGCGCTACGTCAAGTCAGGTCAGGATAGATCATCCCGAGATGCCCCCAAGAGGTCAGGATAGGAAATGTCGATCACTGCCGCATGGTTCAAACATTCCGGCGAGTCGCGGCTTTCCGATCGACCAATCCCTGTTTTCGTGGCGAAGATCGCAAAAAGGGCGACTTTGGCTCTCACCACAGGTGCTTTATCGCCTTCCCCCAAGAAGACAGGATGACCCCCAGAGGTCAGGATGGAGCCCCCGATTCGGCAGGATAGAGCCCCCAGCAGGTCAGGCTACAGCCCCCAATCGGTCAGGAATACCTCTGTTTTACCGCAGACTTCCGCCAGTTTTTGACCCCTGAATCATAGAATCTCAGAATCAAGAAACCCGCCGCTCCCGCGCCGGGCGTTTATATTAAAATGATTCATGCAGATTATCCCTGCTCAACCAGCCTGTAAGGGACACCAGATCGTGCGGATCTGCGTCGGCGGCTGACGAGCTGGCCGACAAAATGTTGTGCCGCATCCTCATGGTCAAATGAGCGGCCACGCTGCTGACCCCGCGATGCGATCCGGCCCCAGCGGTACTCAACGATGATAGACCCGAAAAGGTCGCGCAAAACTTCGACCTCATAACGACGAGCCATATTCCTGTTCACGTCGATCGCCTCGAACGCGAGATAGCGGTAGCCACTAAGGGCAACGGGAGAATCCATGCCACAAGAGTCGAGCATGAGCATAGATAGCGCCAATGACTTTTCCGAATCAAAGTCCGCCCGCTGATTCACCGGTCCGATCTAAGCACGAACATAACGTGAATTTTCAAAAAGAAGGAGAGGGGCATGCAGGTTGCATTGCACAGACCCGCGACCATATCGCGCACTGACGAGGCTTTGCCAAGGAAGGGGACTGAACAGATGGAGTGCATGGAACCCAAGACGCTCATGATGCTGGCACTAGGCTGTGTGCGAGAAGATGGCCGGGTCAAAATTGCGCTCGACGGCGGGATAATCATTGTGGTGGACAGTATCAAACAAACCGAACCCTTCGTGGGCCATCCTTTCACCGACGACACGTTTTTTATAGCTTCGGAACACGGCACCGGGGCCAAAACGACATTCTGTGTCAGCAGTCTGCTGGCCGTCGAGCGGACTAACGGTAAGACCTTCGATTTCACGTAGGCCTTGCCCGAAAGGCAGATTAAACGACTGATCGAGGCGGGGAAGGGCATGGTCGATGAGCGACAATCAAGAGCAAACTGATTTTCTGGATTTCTTCCTCGATGATGGAAATTCGTTTGATTATGCCGTGCTGATTGATGCCCCATGGGGGGCGGGCAAAACGCATTTTCTCCGAAGCTACCTTACGACAAAATTCCCTGACGAACGAAAGGCAGGGGGGCCCGCCGATTATCTTTGGGTCAGCCTGTTTGGGAAGACCAGCGTCTCAGAAGTGCAAGATGCGCTCTATGCCGTAGCGCACCCTCGCCTCTCGTCGAAGGCGGCGACAATCGGCGGCAAGGCCGTGTCCCAAGTAATAAAAAAGTTTTTCGGGATCGAGACCGATAAACTTGGCGTAATCGAAGAGCTGCTACCGGACATCAAGGCGAAACTGGTGGTGTTTGATGCGGATTCCGAGGTCATCCCGGCCACCATTCCGATTTGATCCCGGTCGGGTTTCCGACCTGATCCCGGTCGGCATTCCGATTAATTCCCGGCCACCTGCCGGGGGATGAGAAGCCTGATCGTTGGGCCATCCTTGCGGCTGCATGCCGGGAGGAATGGATGCCGACGAGGAGGCCGAAGATGCGCGATGTGCGCGAAGTGTTGAGACTGCACCGGGAAGGCGGCGTTGCGCTGCGCGAGATTGCCCGGATGACGGGCGTTGCGCGCTCGACGGTTCGCGACATGGTGGTGCGCTTTGAGCGCTCGGACCTGGAATGGCCGGTGCCCGCCGAGATCAGCGACGCCGATCTGGAGGCGCGGCTTTACGGGCTTGCCGGTGTGAAGCCGTGTCGGCGCAAGCAGCCAGAACCCGACTGGTCGGTGGTAGCGCGTGAACTGAAGCGCAAGCACGTGACGCTCCAGGTGCTGTGGGAGGAGTACATCGCCGCGCACCCCGACGGCTATCGCTACAGCCGCTGGTGCGAGTTGTTCCGCAAATGGGAGGGCCGGCTGTCGCTGGTCATGCGTCAGAACCACGTCGGCGGCGAGAAGATGTTCGTCGATTATGCGGGCGACACGGTGCCGGTGGTGATCGACCGGCGCACTGGCGAAATCCGCCAGGCGCATCTGTTCGTGGCGGTGCTGGGCGGATCTAGCCTGTCGTTTGCCTGTGCGACCTGGACGGAGCAATTCGTCGACTGGGTCGAGGGGCACAACGCCGCCTTCGCCTTCTTCGGCGGCGTCGCGCAGTTGCTGGTGCCAGACAATGCCAAAGTGGCGGTGATCAAGGCGTGCCACTTCGACCCGATGCTCAACCGCAGCTATACCGACATGGCCCGCCATTACGGCACGGTGGTGCTGCCGGCGCGGCCGCGGCGGCCGAAGGACAAGGCCAAGGTCGAGGCCTGCGTCGGTATCGTCGAGCGCTGGGTGCTGGGCCGGCTGCGCAATCGCGTGTTCTACAGTCTGGCCGAGCTCAATGCCGGCATTGCCGAATGCCTGGCAGACCTCAACGAAACGCGGGTTTTGCGCCAGTTCGGCCGAACGCGCCGCCAGTTGTTCGAGGAAGTCGATGCGCCCAATCTGAAGCCGCTGCCGGCAGAGCCGTGGATCCATGCCCAGTGGAGGCGCTGCCGGGTCGGGCTCGATTATCATATCGCCATCGATCACCACCATTACTCGGTGCCGCATCGCTTTGCCCGTCGCGAGGTCGAGGCCCGCTTTACCGCCCGCACGGTTGAGATCTTTCTCGGTAGCGAGCGCATTGCGGTTCACATGCGTGGTTCGGGCAATGGCCGGCACACGACGGTTCCCGACCACATGCCGTCGAGCCATCGGCGCTATCTGGAATGGACACCGGCAAAGATCCGCGAAGAGGCAGGCCGGATCGGACCGATGCTGTCGCTGCTGGTCGAGCGCATCATCGCGGACCGACCGCATCCCGAGCAGGGCTACCGCTCGTGTCTTGGTATCATCGGCCTGGCCAAGCGCTTTGGCGCCGATCGGCTCGAGGCTGCCGCGATGCGCGCGCTCGAGATCCAGGCGCGTAACTATCCTTCTGTCAAATCGATCCTCGAAAAGGGGCTCGACAAGGTGCCCGTGTCCAAAGCCCCGGAACGCGAGCCGATCCTGCACGACAACATCCGGGGCTCCCAATACTACCACTGAAAGGCGCAACAATGCTCAAACACCCGACCCTTGACCAGTTGAACCAGCTCGGGTTGACCGGCATGGCCCATGCCTTCGCGGATCTCGATGGCAACGGCGATGCCGCCAGCCTGAGCCATGCCGAATGGCTGGCTCTGCTGCTCGACCACGAAGCGACCTGGCGTAATGATCGCCGCCTCGCGCTTCGCCTGCGTCATGCCAAGCTACGTCACCATGCCGTGCCCGAAGACGTGGATTACCGCGCCACGCGCGGGCTTGATCGGCGTGCGTTCGAAATGCTGATCAAGGGCAACTGGATCGCCGCCCACGAAAACTGCGCCATCATCGGGCCAGCAGGGGTTGGCAAAAGTTGGCTCGGTTGCGCAATCGGTCACCAGGCTTGCCGCGACAATCGCTCGGTTCTCTACACCCGTCTGCCGCGACTGATCGACGAGCTGTCGCTGGCCAAGGGCGATGGCCGCATCGCGGCGCGCATGAAAAGCCTGGCGCGCGTCGATCTGCTGATCCTCGACGACTGGGGCCTCGAACCCCTCGATGGCAATGCTCGCCATCACCTGCTCGAAATCCTCGAAGACCGATACGGCCGGCGATCGACATTGGTGACCAGCCAGCTACCAGTGGCGCGCTGGTTCGATCTGATCGGCGATCCCACTTACGCCGACGCCATCCTCGACCGCCTCGTCCACAACGCCCACCGCCTCGAACTATCCGGTGAATCCATGCGCCGCAGCGCCGTCAGCCAAGCCGCTTGACCCAAACAAAAAACGCATGCCATTACCCGCCCACGATCTTGCTTCACCCGACCGGGATCAAATCGGAACGGTGGCCGGGATCAGATCGGAATAGCCGGCCGGCATCGTCGGAATCCGCAGTTTGACGATCTTGAACGCACCAGCATCAAGCCGGCGGATGCGCTTGGGCTGATCAACAGCTTCGTCGAAAACAAGGCTTTCAAGGTCATTGTCATCGCTAACCAGCAGCCCTTTGCGGACGATGAGACCTATCGAACCCAACGTGAAAAGGTGATCGGGCGGACCCTAACGGTTATGTCAAACCCCGATGCTGTCTTGACAGCGCTCGAGGCAGACCTGGGGTCAACAACTGCCAGAGAAGCGGTCGAGGCGAACCGAGGCGATCTCCTGGCAGCATTCCGTGCCAGCGAATTGAATAACTATCGTAGCCTCAGAGCTGCGTTGGGGGATTTTGATCGACTGGTCGAACGGGCGGACCCGAAACTGACGGACAAGCCGCAAGCCCTGAAAGCATTGCTGCTCCTGATGGTCGCGATAGGTATGGAAATTCGCGCCGACCGACTCAGCCTTGATCAACTTGAAAAGCTGGGTTCACGCAGCAATCCCGCAGCGGGTGGCGCGCCAAATGAAACGGAAAAAAATCTGGCGAAGCGATATCCGATGATTGACTGGGGCGCCCCCCTGATCGCGCCGCGGCTTATCGGAAAGCTGACGGCATCGGGCACGTTATCGCTTTCTGAAATCAATGCGACCCTGGCCGAGCATCCGCTTATCGTTGGCTATCGCGCGGCGCCTCTGTGGCGATCGATGTATGATTGGATGTATATGAAGGCATCGGTCTATACCTCGCTGCGGGCGGAGACCATCAAAAGATTTGCTGAGCATGAAGTCACCAATCCGGGCGAGATACTTCACTTTGCGGGGGTTGCTCTTGGGATAGCAAAGTGCGGTGATATCATTTTCCCTGACATCGAAAAGACGTTCTGTGACTACATCAATGGCCTGGTGGAGAAGGGGACCTTGGAGCCAGAAATTTCGGTGTTCAACGGCATTGATGCCGAGAGCTGGGGACAATGCGGCTATCAGGAACAGGATGACGCAGCCTTCGAAGCCATAAAAAAGCATCTCAGGCGCGCCGTTGAGGGCATGCATCGTCAGGAGCTTCGGGGCAAAGCCAGTGCCGTACTCGAACATTTGAGGTCGGAAGGGACCTATATTGCTTTGACCGATGCTGATGAGCCCAACGGGGGCTACGGTGGAGCGGCAATTTTGCAATTTATCCCGGTCGAGGATTTTAGCGATCTCCTCATTGATGATGATCTGATCGACCGGAATCTCTTCGCTGCGCTGGAGGAGCGGTACAGCAAGGGCAGAGTTTACCCAGAACTTGCCGAAGAGGCAGGGTGGTTAGAAAGCCTCGAAGAGCGCTTATGGGAAAAGGCCAATGCTGCGCCTGCACCTTTCAAAGGTATCCTCACGGCTCGGCTGAATGCGAGGCTGCCGGCAATCAAGCAACTCATGGACGATCTTGTGAAACGAGTTTGGAAATAGCGACCGGTTTGACAATTAGACCTCGCTGGGAGGGCGATGGCCGAGGCTCGTAAAGGGAGAGGGGGGCTTTAAGACCTTTCCTCTCCCTTTAAATGAACTCGCTCATGTCAGTCCGATGACGACCTCATGACGTTGCCGCAGCAGCCAGGCGATCTGCGACAAACCTGCCGCCGTGCTGTCCAATGGCTGCGGCAATTGCTTTTGCATCGGACTTGTCCATAGCCGCGATCTTGATCCGTTCGAGCGCCGCAATCAGCACGGGACGGCCAGCATCGCGCGCGGCCAGCTCTGCAAGTCTGGCGCGTTCATCGAGTTGGGCCAGTTCTTCGCGCAAGGCATCGCGGCGCGCTTCGATGGTGGCGAGATCGTCGGATTTTTTGGAGGTGCGGGGCATCATTTCACTCCGTTTTGCGGTGGCTTTTCCTGCCCGCTCATCATGTCTGATGCTGTCTGTGATTTCCAGATTAGCTAATACTCTGTTGATCGCTTAGAAGTACCGAATCATCGTGCAATGGAATCAGCTCGCTTGCGCGGCGTCCGCCAAGAACGGATAGATATTCTCACTTTGACGCAGACTATCCGATACCAACCCCTCTTCCACGTCTTTGTCCAAAAGTTACAAGTTTGGGTGGGGTTGAGGAGGATAGAAGGCTCAAGGTCGAGGTATGGCAGGATATGCCAATTGGCACCAATGTATGACATTGTGCTTTTGGCGCCGCTGCACGGGGCTTGAGAGATGGTAGTCAGCCTGCGATTGAAGGATGAACTGGTCGCTGAGATCGACCGTATCGCGTCCGTGCAAGGCCAGAGCCGCAGCGCATGGATCACGAACGTCTTGGCGCGGGCAGTCGTCTTACCCGAGAATGACGCGCTGCCGCTGATCGAGCGAGGCGGCAGGGCTCATCCTGACGACCAAATCCGCGTGACGGTGCGGCTCCATCGGCAGGAGATCGAGGCGATCGATGCCGTTGGGGCGCCGTTAGGGCTGAGCCGAAACGAGTGGATCAAGCGGGCCTTGCGCTGGCAGCTATGGGATAAGGCCGGCATGCTCCGTCTCGCGCCCATCACGCAGGGAGAGATGGGCAAGCTGCGCAAGCAGGTGCTGGCCATCGGTCGCAACATCAACCAGGCCGTTCACGCTATGAACGCCGCCAACCAGCCCGGCAGTACGCTCGATATGGGGCGCATTGCCGAACCCTTCCTCGAAACCTGTGCCGATCTGAAGGGATTGTTGTTCGAGGTCCGGCGGTCGCTTTCGTCCTATGTAGGCGGAGAAGTCGGCTACTGGATCGACGCTTTCAAGGATCGGCGGTCATGAGTTTACGCCTGTCATCTGGCACGCTTGACACAATGGCCGGGGTGTTTGCACCGCCCAAAAAATACCGGCTTGGTTCCGGGGGAGGGAAGGGGACGCCGTCGAAAGCAGGCGGGACCATGCTGGGTATTGCCTTGGCCTCTGCGCTAGCAAGACCTCCTCTGTCTTCCTACGGCCATCGACCGAGCGTTCAGGCAAAGCATGCTTTCGGTGGTGGCAATCACGCGACGGTCAGTCGCCGCGCAATCGCCACGATGGACCGTACAGCGCGCCGCGTGCCAGAGGTGATGGTGCGCGCGACGGGGCGCCAGCATGGTGGTGGGCATGTGCTGGCCAACTTCACCTACATCAGCCGTCTGGGGCACGGTGACGACAAACAGGTGGCGCTCTATACGAGTGATGGCGACGTGCTGCACGATGGCCGTGACATGCAGATCCTCGCCCAAGACTGGCAGGAATGGGAGATGGGTTCGGATGCTCGGCGGAAAGGGGCGACCTCGATTTCGATGATCCTCTCCATGCCGGCAGGGACAGATCCGCATGGGCTTCGGGATGCAGCGCTGGATTTTGCCCGGGAGGAGTTTGCCAATCGTTCATGGGTTGCGGCGCTCCATCAGGATCGCAACCATCCCCATGTCCACCTGACGATTGCCCGGAGGGATCACGATGGACGGCGCTTTCACCCGACCCGCGATGACTTCTATCGTTACCGCCAGCGCTTCGCCGAAAAGTTGCGGGGGAGGGGCATCGAAGCCAATGCTACCGCCGCGCGGGCGAGGGGTGTAGATCCCAAGCATGAGCCAATCGCCGCGCGTAAGGTGCGCGAGAAGGGCCAGGTTCCACGCCTTGATGTCGGGCGCGAGGAGCGGGCTGCTCGGTTACGGGCAGCGGGTATTACCGACCCCGTGGACGCCGTTTTGCGCCAGCGTCAGGATGCGGTGCGTCACGCCTATGAGCGCTCGATTGCCGAGCTTGCTGGATCGCCAGACCCGCGCGACCGTGAGGTTGCTGTCAGCCTGAGACGGTTCACCGCGTCCCTCCCGACGCCCGAAGCAAACTCCGTGCGGGCCCCACGCGAGCAGGAGATTGAAAAGGGTGAAGTCCCTCATGAGGGGGGCGTCGCGATCATCGACAGACCTATGATCGACGTGGCAGATCCTGCATCGGCAGCGCTGGCGCGTGCAGCCCAGGCGCATGATGCGCTACGTATCAAAGCAGAAGAGCGTGAGCGGGCACGCGCTGACCGGCTCGCGCAGGGACAGCAGCATGGCCCTACTGGATCATCTCGTGAGGGGGCGGATACGCTGCGCAAGATGATGCATCTCGCGGATGACCACAGCGCCGATCGGGTGAAGGATACACGCATCGATGACAGCGCGCGCAGGGTTGAAGAGCAAGAGCGTGAGCGGCAGACCCGTGAGCGCGATCGGTCGCGGGATCGGGAAGGACCGGAGCGATGAGCGACGACAAGTCCACCGTCTTGCTGGCTGCTGTTCTCGATAGCCTCACACTGCTGCGGGGCCAGATCGACACCGTGCAAGACCGGCTTGACGGGATTGAGGACCGTCTCAACTCCATCGACAGTGGGCAGGCGGGTCTTACCGACATCGAGCCGGCGCTTGAGATCATTCTTGCCAAGCAGATCGAGAGCGAGAAATCAGTACGAGGTCAATTGGCGACGCTATCACGGCTGACTGCCTTCACACACGCAGCGGCAACCGGCGCCCCGACGCAACTGCCAGCGGATCTTCTGGCAGATCCGTCCCTAGAGCGCTTCCGGCGCGAGATGCCTGCCGAGCGACACTCACCCGATCGGTCGCTGGAACGGTGGCGCGACGTGTCGGCCAAGCTCAGCACGCTGGACCTTGCCGTGATCTTGACCCAGCAATTTCAGCCATCGCCGACTGAAACGGTGGACGACCTTGCCTTGCGTTATCGGATGGCAGCCGTGTCGCGTGAGGAGTTGCGGCGTCGTTATGTTGCCGTGCCGGAGTTCCCCGCTCGCCCGGTTGAGCGGGACAGGTCTTCAGAGGCCACCGCGAAGCGGGCTGCACAACTGGCGGCGATCTGGCGGGCGGGGCCATCGCCGCTTCTTTACGGGGAAGCCGAGCTGGCGGGCGCCGTCGATGTGTTCGAGCAGTTGGAGGAAGGTGAGGGGATCACGCGCGCGATGATCGAGAAAATGCACCAGAAGATGGGAGACCACATCGCGGAGGGTCAGCGCCTGACGCCGCGTTTGCGATCCGCCTTCGGGGATGATGACCCTACGGTTGAGCGGGACGGGCCGAAACGCTGAAGCAGCGACAAACCGGCCAGACAATGCTAAGGACAGAGCCATGAGCGAGAGTAAGCCCCTTTGGACCCAAGATCAGGCCATCGCCTTTGAGGCGGCGCTTGAGGCGATCAATGATGTGATCGCGGGGTACAGTGAGGACATCGAACACGCCCGGAACGCTTCTCCGCCGCTGGAGCAGCGGATTGCCTGGCTAAAAATGCGGATTATGCAGGCTCGCGATGTTGGCGATGCCCTGGCTACGACCGACGATGCCAGCGTGGCCGAAGTGCTGCGCGAATACAGCGCGATCGTGCGGGCGCGCGATGCTGCCGGATCGAACGCCAAGGCGGCCTGATCTGCGCCATGGCTACGACGCCTGACCCTGAGCGCTATAGCCTTGGCCCGGCTCGCCTGCGCGAGATCTACGAACAGGATGTGGCGCCGGTCATCTTCAGGGCCGCGCGACCGGTCGATCAACCCATTGCCATTCTGCTGGGTGGTCAGCCAGGTGCAGGCAAGACACCCATGCAATATCAGGCCGACAGGGAATTGTTCGACCATGGCGGGGTGGCCAAGATCATAGGCGACGACCTGCGCGCCTTCCTCCCGCACTATCGGCGGCTCCAGCGCGAGGATGATCAGACCGCGGCCTTCTACACAGATCGGGATTCCGGCCGACTGGTCGAGATGGCGCTCGATGACGCAGCAAAGCGGCGCGTCAACGTGCTGGTTGAGGGGACCATGCGCAGCCCGGATGTGGTGGCGGCCACGCTTCAGCGGTTTCGTGATGCAGGCTATCAGACGGAAGCGCGTGCCCTGGCGATAAGTCCGGAACTGTCCAGCCTGGGCATTATGCAGCGCTATATTGCGCAGAAGGAGAGCAGGGGCGTCGGGCGCATGACCACTCCCCAGGCCCATCAAGCGGCGCTGGATGGTATGCTGGACACACTTGACCGACTTCAGGACGGGCGGCTCGCTGATCGGTTGACGATCTATCGCCGGGGTGGCGAGATCATTCACAGCTTCGATTTGACTGGCCCGATGAGGGATGGGGAGCAGCGCGCCCGCGCCATTGTCCAAGATGAGCGCGATCGGCCATTGACGGCCGAGGGGCGTGCCTATGTCAGCGCGGAATATGATCGTTTGCTGCCAGCATTTGAGCGGCTTGGTATGGTCAGACAGGTGCCCGTGCAGCGGCCAGAGCAAGATGGTCCCCAGCGAATTGACCCGGAGCGTTAAAGCGCAGCCGGATCAGCATTCCCAAACCAAAGGTAGCCAAGCTGGTAGAGCGCGCCGATCCACCAATTGCTCCGGTGAATGGTAGCTACCATATAGCTACCATTCACCGCCAGCATCGGCGAATTGGTTGATGTTCAGGATGCCATTGAAAAGCGTGGCGACCTTGCTCTCCTCTGGCACCGCATTGGCTGCCGCCATAGCGACAGGATTGAGAGGCAAGGCTGTGCCGGCGACGGTGGGTGAGGATGGGGCCTCCGCTTCAGCCGCTGCGATCACGCGCAAGCTGTTGCGAGCAACACTCGGATCAGGTTTCACATGCGGGATGGGCGGTGTGGTGATCTGGGTGAGGGCGACCATCGCCTTGTCCTTGTAGAAGCGGACCTTCCGGCCGACCACCGGGGGGATGCCCGATCGCAGCACGATAAGATCATCCTCCGGGATCAATATGACCTCCTGCGGCAACAGCAGAGGGCGGCGCTGATCGGAATCTGATACCGAGCCACCGCTGCGCCCACCCATCGAGCGCGATCGCGCCCGGAAGGTGTAGGTGCCCAGGCGCTCGGAAATCTCCTTCGCCTCCGCGTTGGTCTTCGGCCTGAACACCAGCTCTACCCCGCAGTTGGCCGCGATTTCATCGGTGACCTCATTGCCATAGACCTCGCGCAGCTGCGCGCGGCTCTGGATGACGGGGAGGAGGCGGATGCCATAGCCAGCCACATAGCTGAAGCCGCTGGCGATGATGCTGGCCCGGCCGAGGCGGGCGAACTCATCGAGCAGGAGCAGGAGCTTGACCGGGTGGCGCCCGCCACCGGGCATCGAGCGGACGTTGAGGTCTATGAGCTGCTGAAAGAGCAAATTATAGATGGGAGCCACGCGCTCCAGATCGTCAGGGGTGACGCCCAGATAGAGCGAGATCCGCTTGTCCCGAAAATCCCGCAGATCGAAATCGCTCTGCGACGTGGCCGCATCCACGATGGGGTTGAGCCATAGGTTGATCTTGGCCGTCACGGATTTCGTGATGGAGGTGAAGGTGTTGTCTGAGGCTGAAAACCAGTCCCGCAGTGCCGACACACAACCCTCTGACAAGGGTTTGCCATCCTTCTCGCGCTGCCGGATGATCCGGGGAAAGCGCTTCTTGGCATCGCCCGCCGCGAGCTGGCGGTAGATCTCGCCGATGGTGAAGGGCAGCGCGTCATCGCCATCGTCCGCCGTGGCGGCGACATAGGCGGCCACGCCGAGAAAGGCGGTGCGTGCGCTTTCGGCCCAGAAGGGATCGCCCTTCATCGGAAGGGGGAACAGCATGGCCGCGATCTTCTGAAGCTCATTGATCACCACGACGGAATCGCGGCGGTCGATGTAGCTGAAGGGATTGTAGCGCGCCGTGCGGCCTGCGCTGTCGAGCGGGTTGAAGATCAGCACTTGTTGCTTGAGCTGGGTGGCCCGAAACCCCGCCGTTAGATCCCAGTTTTCCTGCTTCACATCGAGGACAACGACCGATCCCTCCCATTGCAGCAGGTTGGGGATGACGACGCTGACGCCCTTGCCCGCGCGCGTCGGCGCTTCAAGGATCATATGCTCGCTGCCCCCGAAGCGCATTGTCTTGCCGCCGGTCTTGCCGATGAAAATCCCTTCCTCGGCCAGCAGGTTGCCCTTGCGGGTCTCGCCAATGTTGGCCCAGCGCGCCTCGCCGTGCAGCTTCTGGCTCTTGAACATCGAGGCCACGATCAGGATCAGGCACAGTGCCATGGCGATGCCGGTGCCGGCGAAGAACGGTTTCCAGACGATCGGCAGCGACCGTACCGCCCAGAGGGCGCCCGGCACCCGGGCCCATGGCGTATGGGAAGACAGCAAATGGGCGCGCCACAGCACGGTGAGCGCGCCGACGGCCAGGCTCACAAGCAGGCCGATCACGGCAAGGAAGGCTAGGGCGGCCGGTTCGGACGCGCCGGGATTGCGAACCATCTTGCCAGCCATGGGCAGATCCTTTCGTTAGTCGCGGGGTTTGCCGGCCGGATCGAACCACACCTCCGTCATGCGGTAGCGGGCCGGTTTGCCCTCGCCGGGCGGGATGCGGTGCATCTGAACGACAACATCGACCAGCGAGCGCAGCAGGGCACGGATGTCATGGCGGTCGAGATCGTTGCCGCCCTCGGATTCCTTGACGAGGAGGGTGAGCTGTTCGAGCGCGCCCTCGGCGGTGTTGGCGTGGACCGTGGTGATCGAGCCGGGATGGCCGCTGTTGACGTTGCGCAGGTAGAAGAAGGCCGTGCCGTCGCGCAGCTCCTGGAGGAGGATGCGGTCAGGCCGCATGCGCAGCGCCGATTCCAGCAGCTCCTTGGCCCCGGCCTTCTGGAGGCCCTTGCCGTCTTTGGCATACATCATATGGACGTGGTTGCGCTGGGGCACGATCAGCTCGCGCGTATCCTCGATGGTCAACACGCGCTCATAATCGGGGATCAGCTTGATGAGCCCCTTGGAAAAGCTGGTCTTGCCCGAGCCGGTGGCGCCGGAGATCAGGATGTTTTTCCGGGCTTCGACGGCGAGGGTGAAGAAGGCCTTCCAGTCGCCTGCCTCGCGATGGGCCAGCAGCGCGGCATCGACCTCCTCGCCGATACCATGGGCACGGACTTCGCTGAACAGGCCTGCTCGCTCGAAATCATGGATGTCCATGGAGACGCCCGAGGCCTTGCGGATCGTGATCGATACAAAGCCCAATTCCACGGCAGGCGGGATCACGACCTGGGCGCGCTCGCCGCCCGGGAGGACCGAGGAGCAGATCGGATGCTCGGAGGTGATGTCCTGCTTGGTCAGGCCGGCGATCAGCTTGGCCAGCGTCATCAGGCTGGCATGATCGAGGGACGGGGCCTCATGCCACTCCCATCCCGCCCGCGTCTCCACCCCGATCCAGCCCGGCTCGTTGATGACCAGCTCTGTCACATCGCCGCGGGCGAGGAAGGGCTCCAGAGGCGCAGCATTGTGCGCGTAGATCGCCGAGGTGCCGAGGGTGGGCATGGATCAGCGCCTCAACTGCACATCATAGACCGACCGGAAATCGAAGTCCTTGGCGACAAAAATCGCGGCGGTGTCTCCCTGATTTTTCTTGAGGATCGGGCGGATGTTCATGGTGCTCTGAAGGACGGTCTGGCCCATGGTCGAGGGCACCTCGGCGGTGTAGGTGCCCTGGCCTGCCACGGCCCGGCCCGCGATGTTGGAGGCATCCTCCAGCACCGACATCAGCAGAGCGGCGCCAAAGCGCGCCCAGAACTGCGTGTCGATCCCGCCCGTGACGCCGGAGCGACCGAGGCTGTCGGCGGCGGGCGATCCCAGATCGATCGACACCCCGCGCGGCGTCAGGGCCCGGGTCCAGAGCACGAACATGCGCGCCTGGCCCTGTGTGATGCCGCCCGAATATTGGCCCAGCACCTTGGTGCCCTTGTCGAGCAGGACCACCCGGCCATTTTCCGAAAACACGTCATGGTTGATGACACAGGAGACAAAGCCGGCCTGCGTCGAGTTGATGGCGGTCTGGAGCGTGCAAGGGATGACCGTGCCGGCGCTCAGGAGAAAGCTGCGATCGGGGATCACGGTGGCGCGCACCGTCTGGATGGTGCTGTGCCCGAGCTGGTCGCTGAAATCGGTCGAGCCCTTGCCCGTTGGGGGTGTGGTAGCCCCTTCGCGCCCGCTGGGCGGCCCGAACCCGCTGGCCCCGAAATCCTGCGGTGCCACCATGGATTGACCCTGCGGCGAGGCGCCCGCCGCTGGCGTGCTGGCCGAGGGAGAAGCACCGAATGTCTGGCCGCTGGACCCAAAGGCCATGATCGGGGAGCGCCGGGCGGCATCGGCCATGGAGCGTTCCTGCGCGGCGCGTTGCTGGGCAGGTGACGGTTGACCGTTAGTTTGGGGTAACGGATTTCCGTTTACGTCGGTTGGCTGCTGGCCGGGCTTCGGCGCGATCGGGCGCCCAAAGATGTCAGTCTGCGGCGCATTGGGCTGGCCGAGCTGCCCGGCCAGCGCCGCACGCTGCGCGTTTGGCGCGGCCATCACATCGTCAACCGAGCGTTCGCTCGCCTTGGCCGGTTGCTCGGCTGCCTTGCTGCCGCCCGAATGGTGGAAGGCGCCATAGCCGATGGCGATTCCGCCCATCGTGCCGAGCAGCGCAACCCCGGCGCCGATGAGGGCGATGTTACCCCAGCCACCACTGCGCGCAACTGCGCTGTCAGCTTCTTGGGCCGGGATAGCATCGGCATGGCCGGCAGGGCCGATGGCGCCGCCGCGATCAAGGACGGGTTCGGTCATCTTGCGGTCCCTTCACTTTGCGTTCGACGACATTGGAGACGGTGCCGGTTCGGTCGCCGCGCTCATTGCGCGGGGCGCCTTCATTGTAGACGCACAGCACAGTGTTGCCGCGCCGGAGGCGGAGCTGGCGGTAGACGGCGTGGATGACGACGAAATCCTCGCGCACATCATAGGGCACGATGGTCTCGCTCCCGTCCACGTCCACCGCGAAGATCGACGGGATGTCGGCATGGCCGGGATAGCGCAGCACCGTGAACTCGCCATTGTCGGAGATCTCGGTGGGCTGGAGCGCGCTGTCGCCCTGCACCGTGTATTTCATGTTGCGGGTGCCTTCGATCACCGCGTGATCGAGCGCCGAGGCGACCACGGTGCTCTCGACCACCTTGGCCGCCTGAATGGTGGCGACCCTCGCCTGCGCTGCGGCCTGCGCGCGCTCCTGCTCTGGATAATGGAAGCGCACCCCGAACATCGTGGCCTCGGCGCCGAGTACAAGGCTGAAATGATAGGTGCGCGTGATGCCGCCCGCATTGGTGATGACGATGAGGTTGGTTCCTGCCGCTTTCTCACGGGGTTTCAGGAACACGATGTTGCCGACCGGGGCGATCTGCCAGGACACCGTGTCGCCCAAAGCTGCCTGCGTCACCGTCTCGCCGGGGCCAAACTCGATCTCGATGGCATGGCGGAAGTGGCCGACAATCGAGACAACCTGATCGGGGTCATAATCCACATTGCGCACCCGGGTGTCTTTCACGCCCGGGGCCGGGGTCTGCGCGGCGAAGGCGGTGTGGGGCAGCAGCGTGAAGGCGATGGCCCCAACGAGCGAAAGCGACACCAGTCTGTGCCAGATGGCGCCCAAGCCGCGCCAGAAACGGCTTTGGGCGCCCGCTGGCGTGACCACCAGCTTGGTGGCGGGTGGCGACAAGCGGTCGCCGAGCTTCTGGCGAAGGGCGGGGAGGAAGGGGATGACCTTCCGTTCGGCGGGCTGCTGCTCGGCTTCCGGCGCCGGCGGCGGCATATGGGGCTCCTCGCTCATGTCAGGCCTCCGGGTCGCTGCGATAGTTCACGACCTGAAAGCCGAGTGGATTGATGGTGCGATCCTTTTCGTGCTCGGGGGCCGTGGTGAATTTGAAGGTGACGATCGCATTCCAGTTCTGCGCGACCGGCGTGTTCTGACCCATCGTGATGATTTTGCTGAAGCGCACCTGGGCGACGGTGGGGCTCAGATAGCTGATCGAGCGGATCGAGATCGAGACATAGCCCTTCTCGCCATAGACGTTCGATGGCGCGTTCTTGTTGCTCGATTCCACGCCCGCCAGATAGCGTCCACTTTCCGCCTGCTGGCTCATCAGCATCACGGTATAGGCGTTTTCGCGCGCGGCGTCGTTGAGCCAGCCCTCGCGCAGCCGCACATATTGCGCGATGAAATAGCGGTTCACTGCATCATCATAGGTACGGGGCTGGGGGCCCTTGAGGGCAGTGACAATCTCGGTTTCGCCGGTCGAGCGATCGACCCGGATGACATAGGGCACGACCGTCTTGAGCGGCATCAGCATCGCTATTGTGGCGATGGAGACCACGGCTAGCGCGCAGGCGCCCCCCGCCACCGTCCAGGCGACCCGCCGTGACTGGATGGCAGAGCGCATCCGGTCATATTCCCAGGTCCGGGCGGTCTCCAGATACTGCTCTTTATCCTCGGTTCTTACCGCGCGCATGGTCAGATCCCTTCCTCAGCAGCGGGTGTAGGAGCGTGCGATGTCGCGCGCGGATGTGTGGGGCGCCGATGGAGGGGCGTCCGTCCCGCCCTGATCCGGCGCAGGCAGAGGCCCACCGTTTTCCGGCGCTGGGGCAGGGGGCTCGACCGCGGGAGGCGGCGCCACCATGGATTGTCCGTGACCTTCGCTCTGGGCCTGCGACTGTGGCAAAGGCACCGGGAGGCTGGGCAGGATGGTGCCATAGAGATTGGCCGGGCGGCGATGTTTGCCGTCGCAGACGGGCGGCGGCTTGATGTGAGTCCCGGTGCATCCGCTGAGCACAGCCGTGCCCAACGCCACGAAAATCAGGCGTTTCATGAGTATCGTCCTTTATATGCCGCCTGTGACGGCCAGTCCGAAAGTCTTGTGCTGCCCCGGGCGGGTTAGCCGGTGCCCGTTCGGGAGCGCGAGACGCTCCCCCCGGCGGCACCGCTGGCGCCAGTTCGCCCGGCGCCAGCCCCACCGGCGAGGCGACGGAACATCAGGCGGTTGGCCGCCAGATTCATGCCTGTCTGAAGGAAGGCGTGCCCACCAGAGGAGGCGCCCCCGGCAATGCCCGAGGCGATGGATGGCGACTGGAAAAAGAAGATCGTGCCGACGATGTAGATCGCGCAGCAGGCGACCGTGGAGACGACCATCATGCCGGTGTTGAGTTCGGAGATGTCGCCCTCGGTCAGGAGGAAATTGGAGCCATCCCCGATCGCCCCCATGATGCCATCCATCGAGGCTTCCTGAAGTCCGGTAATGAATTTGGTCATGATCGCCATGACGACCATCAACAGGATGTAGTTCGAGGTCTGGCGTAGCCATCCATCAAACAGCCACCGCGATGAATTGAACAGGAGGCAGCCTAGCGCCAGCGGTGCCAGTGCAACGCAAATTGAGACGGCTAGCTTGGCGAAAATGACGATGCAGAACCCCACGGCAGCCGACAGGAACGCAAAGACGTAGAGGATTGCGATGCAGGCGTAGGTGACCAGCGCGGCCCTCAACTGGATCAAAGGCGTGCGAAAATCGGTGATGCCCTGAGAAGGCATCGCCTGGATGACGGCGTTTTCCTTCTCCATTCGCGAGGCCAGCTTGCCCGTGTCGGAGACATAGGTGTCAAAGGTGGTGCCGGGGTTGGTGACAGCCGTTCCCGATCCGGCGGCGATGATCTGTTGGGGGAGGTTGGTCGCCACGTTGACGACAAAGGTGGAATAACCGACGGCACTGGCGGCCGCGAGCGCGAAGCCGACCTTGCCTGCCTGAAATACCAGCTCGCGTAGCGGCGCCTGGATGGCGCCGCGCAAAACAGCGAACCCGAGCAAGAGGAAGTAGATGGTCGCGGCCAGCCCCAAAGGGGCGGCCACGAAGCTCACGAGGCCCGATCCGAAGCTCGATACGGCGGAGGCAATCGCGGATTCGATGTAACCATACATGGTCGTGAACAAGACCATGATGTTGACGGAGCTGGACGCCATGGGGCGGACCTCGCGCTAGGGCCTGGAGCTGTGAGCCCCTAGATGCCGTTCATCTTTTTGACCGCGAGAGAGCGCGTGGCCTCCCGCGTGGTGAAGCACATATTGTCCTTCTCGGCCGCCGGGAGCTGGCTGTATTCTCCCGTGTTGCACTTGCCCTGCCAGGTGCTGAGAAGCTGGTTGTCAGCCATGAGTTGCGCGGTGGTGGGCACCGCGACCGCTTCAGCGGCCTTCTTCTCACAACCACAGGCGGCAAGGGCGAGGCAGAGGACAAACAGTTTGCGCATGAATCATTTCCTCAATGTGTTGGCATCGTAGAAATTGCTGGCATTGCGCGCGGCACTTGTCTCGGCTGTTGAGATCGCGAGTTGCGTTTGTCCGCTCTGTGCCATCTGGATGGCCTGCAACTTGATCTGATCGTTCTGGAGTTGAGCCTGTTCGACCCCGATGCGGGCCTGAAGGTCCATCACATCCTTGGGGTCTTTGGCGCTGCTGAGCTGGGTACGAAGCTGTTCAAGGCCCTGCATGCGGGTCTGAGTGATGCTCAGCGTGTTTTGACCAAGCGCCGCCGTGGTGGCCGCTGTTCCGGTGATGTCGCGGAGCGCCTGATTATAGGCAGCGTCCGCGCTGGACGAAGACGAGGCGGAGATCGTGTAGCGTGCCTGGATCTGTGATGCCTGAGATCCAAGCGATCCGAGGCGGGACAGATCCCCGGCCAGCAACGTGGTCGCATCGATCGCGGTGCTGGGCAGAATGTTGCGCACCGTGGAATCGATCAGGCTGGTGGCGAGGGTGTTGACGTTGGTGAGCTTTTGCAGGGACTGGAGCTGGTTGGACATGGTGGTGATCTGGGTCGCGCCCTGCTCAATCATCTTGACGGTGTTGCTCACCGTCGCGAGGGCCTGAAGGTAGCCCGAGGCATCATAGACCGGGATGCCCTGGGCGGTGGCGGGCGCGGCATTGACGGTCAGCGCAACTGGCATGGCAATCAGCAGCGTGATGGGTATCCGCTTCATCTCAGCTTCTCCTCTCGTTCGCGTAAAAGAGCGGCAACCAGGCCGCAGGATCGTCGCCCGCGCGGGCGATGGCATCTTCCATGACGGACAGGGTTTCCGCGCGGCCTGACAGGACGGACAGTTCATCGCGCATCCCGCCCAGATCGAGCTTGGCCACGATGGAGGTATGCCCCTGCTTCACGAGGAAGCAGCGGCTCTCCGGCGTCAGATCCTCCTTGATCAGCCGAAACTCCGCCTCGGTTAGGCCCAGCCCCTCGCAATAATCCGAGTGCTTCGCGTCCGAGTTGGGCAGCAGGATCTTGGTGGCTGTCTGCTCGATGATGGAATGGGCGATGGAGGAGCGAAGCGCGTCCGCAGGCGACTGCGTGCCGAAGACCATGAAGGCGTTGCGCTTGCGGAAGGTCTTGAGGCCATCCTGCGCGAAGGCCCGGAATGCGTCATCCTGAAGAGCCTTCCAGAACTCATCAATGTCCACCACTACCCGCTGGCCATCCAGCAGCTCATCCACCCGGTGGAAGAGGTAGAGCATCATCGGCGTGCGGATTTCCGGGTTTTCGAGGAAATCGGTCATGTCGAAGCCAACAAAGCGTGCGGTCATCGATACCTCATCGACCAACCCGTCGAAGGCCCAGCCTAACGGCGCGCCCAGGCACCAGCGTTCGAGCCGGGCGCCGATCCCTTCCGCATCGGCATAGCCCAGCATCTCGCGCAGCGCGCCGATCGAGCGGGAGGCCGCCGGAAGACGCATCACGGCATCGAGGCCATCATCGATCAGCCGCTCTTCCACGACCGTGAGCGGTCGGCTGTCGCGCCGGACCAGCACACGAATGAACTGGCGCAGGAAGGCCATATTGTCATGCGTCGGCTCCAGCCCCTTGAGCGGGGCAAAGCCGGTCGGCTCGCCATTGCGCAGCGAGAGATAAGTGCCGCCGCAGGCGCGCACGAAGATCTCGGCGCCACGGTCCTTGTCGAAGAAGACCTGTTTGGCGCCCGTCTTTTCGAGCTGGGCCTGTAGGAAGTTTTGCAGCACCGTCTTGCCCGCGCCGGTCGGGCCGATGATGAGCGTGTGGCCGATGTCGGCGCGGTGGAAGTTGAACCAGAAGGACGAACCCGCGCGCGTCTTGAGCAACGTCACGGCATCGCCCCAATGGTTCCCGGATTTGCGGCCAGCGGGGAAGGTGTAGAAGGGCGAGAGCGCCGCGAAATTGCGGCTGTTGATGACGGCGGGCCGGGCCCGCAGTTTGAAGTTGCCCGGAAGCTGCGCCCAGAAGGCGGCCTCCAGCGCCACATCCTCGCGCGCCATCACCATGCCGGTGTCGGCCGCCGCCGCGCGGGCGATCGAGAGACGATCGAGCAGGCGGCGCGGATCTTCGTCCATCACGGCGATCGAGAGGTGGTGCTCGCCCATCACAAAGCGGTTGGCCATAAGATCGTCAACGCCGTCGAGCAGCTCCTCGGCCTGGCTGACGCCGGCATCGTCGGATGACACCATCTGCTTGTATTTTTTGGTGAAGCGCTCGCTGGCGATCGACTTGACCAGCGGCGCGAAGCTCTGGGTCAGCACATAGGGAAAGTCGAGCGTCAGCAGACTGTTGAACTGGCCGCTGCGCGTGGTGGCGACATACTCGCGCACGCCGAACATGCCGAGATAATGGCTCTTGTGAGGGAGCCGGATCTCGGCGGCCTCCTGCCCAAAGACGATGCGCGAGCTGTAGAGGGCCTGGCCGAGCCGCCCGTCCAGCAGGGGCACCCGGATGCGGTCGCCCGTCAGGATGAAATGCAGCACCTCCATCGGCTTGGAGAACAGGACGCCATTGTGATCGTAGAGGGATAGGCGTTCCGGGTTCGTCTCGGCCATCAGGCTTTCAAAATCGCGGCATTTGTCTTCCATGATCACCATGGCGCGGCTGTCGATCTCGGTGCCGGGCTGGCGCTTGCCGAACAGGCGGGAAACCTGATCGCCCGCCATGTTTGAGGGCCGCACGACGACCGTGACGTAAAACTCGTTGTGATAGAGCACTTTGTCCTTCAGCCTCTCAGCGTAGCGCTCTTGCAGCTTGCGGGCGAAGTCCGAGTGGAAAGAGCCGTCGAGCACTGGATCGGTTGCGGTCCGCACAAGGTGGGTCCACACCGCTACGCGATCGTCACCGATCGAGCGCCATGCGATGTTGAGCTTGTTGTGCCAGGTGTTGAGATCGGCGATGTCACAGGTCTCGAAGGGGCGTCCATCGACGCGGTACATCCGCATCAGGGAGCCATCCTCCAGTGCCACAACCGTCTCATTGAGATGACGGGTGTAGGGGATGAACTTGATGTCATCCGCCTCGCGCAAGGCCACCTGTTTGTGCAGGAGCTGGAACCTAGTCATTGCCGAAATGCTTCCGCTTGACGCCGGGCGCCAGGCGAACGGGAGCATAGCTCCCGCCCCCCCAGAACTTGCGATTTTTCGACAGGAAGACGGTCTGGAACCACAGGCCCCACAGCCGGAACGCATTGTAGTCGTAATGGACGATCATGCGCGCCGGGAAGTAGAGCGCCCCGAACATGGCGAGGGGGAAGAAGGGGTTATGCATCACCCCCCAGAAGGCCATGGACGCCATGATGATCGGCAGGATCGCTTCAAGCGGCAATCCCATGAACACCGATGGCCGGGTGAGGGCGAGGAACACCTTGTCTTCGGCGATCTTTTCCATCTTAGCTGCTCGATCCGCCCATCCAGCCAACGATGGTGGTGGCCGAGAAGATGATGCCGATGCCGACCAGTACCGTGACGGCCTTGCCCCAATCCATGCGGCCCGTGAGTTTGGCATAGCCCACCGCCATGATGGCGATGATGCCAACCACGGAGGCGATCGTGGTCATCCACGTCTTGATGGTGGAAAGGCCCGTCTCGATCGAGGTGCCGCCGCTCTGGGCAAGAACAGGCTGGGCGAGCGTCACGAGGGCTAGGGCCCCGGCAAAACCGATCAGATCGCGCGCGCGGCGGTCCGACATGATCCGCCGCGCGGCGGCACTGGAAACCTTCAAAGACCTTTTCATGGCAATCACCTTTCCATTTCAGGGGTGTGGACAGGTTCGATCTGGCGAACAGGTGTCGGCTCACGAACCGAGACATCCAGGCCGCGCCGCAGCACGTCCGAGATCATTTGGCGGCTTTCGAGATTGGCCGCGTCGATGCGGGGGGCATCGCCTTTGAACAGTTCGGCAATGTGGCGCTCCATCTCTTCCTGGGCTTTGAGCGCATTGGCGAGGCGTGGATCGTCGGCCTGCTTCTGGGCGCTGCCATTGAGGAACAGCTCGGCGAGCTCTTGCCCCTCGCTGCGCGCGCCGCTGGGCGTGCGGCGTTCCTGCTCGGCGCGGGATGCACGGATTTCCGGCTCGACCTGGGGCCCTTGCTCGCGGACGGGTGCAGCTTGCTGCGCCGCTGCTTCCAGCCCGACCAGACGGTGCAGATCCGGGGTCAGCTTCTTTCGTTCATCGGCGCCATCGTTGACCCAATCGGAGGTGGCGAGCGTTTTCCCGGACTGCGTATCCGTGATCGAGGTGTTCGTCTCGCCGCTGAAATGGGCCACCGCCAAAGCAGGGCTGTTGGTGTATCCGAGAACGACCGACGCCTGTTTGCGAACGTCCCACTGGTCGACCATGTAACGCCCGGCCTGCTCCAGCGGCGCGGGCGGCTCGTTGGTTTCCCGGGCAGCTGCCTGATCGGTTTGCGGCGCCGCGCTGGTGGCACGATCGCGGGCGATCTCGCCGGCGGCTTCCGCAACTTCCACGGTCCGCTCCACGTTCTCTTGAACGACAAGGCGATTTTCGTCTGTCGATTGCCGCGCCGTTTCGCGCTCGCGGCGCAGCGTGTCCTCCCGACGCTGGGCTGCAACCTGCTCCTGTTCCGCGAAGCTGGGTTCATAACCGCTGACCGTCAGACCGGCGCGCGTGCCGGCGGCCCACATCGCCTTGCGGAATTTCTCCGAGCCCTCGACATCCACCTTTTCCCAGCCATTGTGCTCTGCGAGCTTCACCAGACTGGCGACGGTCTCTGCGTCCTCTTTCCGGGCGACAACGCGCTCTCCTGTGATTTCGATCACAGGGTTCTTGCGGTCTCGAGGCAGGAACAAGCCGATGCGCGCGTCTTGCCCCTCAACAGCTTCGGCCGTTCTGACCGTATAGCGCGCCGCTAGATCTGCGGGGATCTTGACGCCGCCCGCATTTTCGGGGGCTTCTCGCTCTTTCCCCGTGGGGGCGATGCTGTTCTCTGCGCTCATTTGAACACCTCAACGCTGGCGTCGATCTGTCCCACCACCCAGCGCGGGCTATCGGCTGCCTGGGCGTCGGGCAGATTGGCCTTGCTGCCGGAAGGTGGTGTGACGGGGAGGGAAGGGGCGGCGGCGACCGCCCCGGTTACGGCGGCATTGGCCCAGACGCGGCGGACATAGCCATTGCGCAGCCCGCGCGTCATGGAGCCGGAATTGTAGAGCGAGTAAGTCGCGGAAATCGCGTCGAGCCCGGCATAGCTGCGGCTTGCCAGCGCATACCCCTCCTGGAGCACCTGTGAAGCGAGATGCAGATTGGTGCAGGGCTCGAAGGCCTGTTCGACGCTAACGCCAAGGCGGGCGAAATTGCCGGAGTTCACCTGCGCGAGGCCGACATCAACTGTGTAGCCCGCCGCCATATAGCGGCGGACGAGTGCTGCGGCCTGGGCGACTGACGCGGCCTGCACGCGCGGCCCCTTGTTGACGTTGATCTGAAGTGTGTTGCCCGCACTCTCCGTCACGACCAGCGGCACCACCGCCTCGGTGGCCACCTCCGGGGCGCAGCGCTGGGCGAGCTGCGCGATCATGGCCAGATCATAGATCAC
The DNA here is from genome assembly GCF_001598555.1 of Novosphingobium rosa NBRC 15208. Classification (GTDB taxonomy): domain Bacteria; phylum Pseudomonadota; class Alphaproteobacteria; order Sphingomonadales; family Sphingomonadaceae; genus Novosphingobium; species Novosphingobium rosa. The sequence goes on along the minus strand of NZ_BCZE01000049.1, from coordinate 37,603 downwards.
GGCGCGGTGGCCCCCACCGTGGGATTGTTGTTTGTGACAGTCTGATATTTGGTGTTCACCGTGTAGCTGGAGGCCGAACCGTCGGGGTTCACCACTTGCAGGACATAGCCGTCCTTGATCTTGCGTGTGGCGGTGGCCACGCCACCTTCAGAGCATGTCGGGAAGGACAGCGAGCGCCACAGCTTGAGAATGGGCGGAACGCATTCGGCATATTTCGTGGGGGAGCCGGGAGTGGCGAGGCAAAGGATGACCTGACATCCCCAATCCGACGCGCGGGCCTGTTGGGGCGCCGAAACTGTGGCGATCCCAGCCCCGATAAGGGCGAGGGCTCCGGTCACACCAGTAAGTCTGCCGAGAAAACGCGATGTCATGATCCATCTCCTTGGGACTGGCGCCACCGGGCCGAGGCAAACACGTCCCAGGCAGGCGGCGCTTTGGCGGCAAGATGCAGGGCCGGAGCGGGCGCGGAGGGCGCATCGGCCTTGGTGATGGACGTGACGGGGAGGGTGCCGGGCTGCGGCGGCGCGACGATCCAGTCTTCGTCACCCTCCTGTACGCCGGTGTGATCAATGGCTTGGCCTGGGCGGGCGAAGGCGACATGCCAGTGGTTGGCATGTCCAGGATCACCGGGCCCGAGCAGCTCAAGCAGGCGAATGCCATGAGCGGCCATCAAAGTGCGGATTTGCTCGCGGTTGATCGTCATGACCCCACCGGCAGGCACGAAATCGACGGCCTGGCCGACCTTGTGCCAGCTATGCAGCGCGCCGTAGCTGGCGTTCATCGGGCGGACGGTATCGGTGATCCGCGCGCCGAACGCCTGGCGCACTAGGGCGACCACGTCGGAAACCGCAGGCAATCCTGTTTCCGAGCTTATCGGAGCATCAGCCTCGACATGACCCAGCACGCAGGGACTGAAGACCGACGCGGGCGTTACCCCGTCTCTCTCAAAGTCCCGCCCATTGATACCAAGCGGCCCCGCTTCGAAATCAGCGCCGCGCGCCAGCAGATCGCGGACTGTGGCTGCCGCATCAGCGGCATTCGTCGGTTGCTGACGCAAGGTTGCCCCAGCATGGACGTTGATAACGTACAAGTTTTCGTTGGCAGGAGCGGGTACACCAGCGGCGATCATCCCCGCCGCGCAGAGGTGAATTGCCTTCGCCAAGAGTCCCGCTGGAAGCATCGGTTCGCCCTGTCTAACAGTCCCGTTTAACAGGTGACGTATGTAGACTGTCTTTGCAAGAGGGATCGACCACCTGTGCAAGGGAAGAGATCAGTTGCGGAACATGCGTTGCCTGACCCTTTCAGGGCATGTTGCTGCGCCACAATGTCTCGCTTAGAAGATGGGCCATCCCGCGAGACCGATCGTCGCTAGGTCCGCGCAATAATGAGGGCCTGTGCTTGACCACCGTTGTTTTTCTCGCCGAAGCGCCGGGCTCTGCCTCGTTGGAAGAGCAAAAAGAAGGGCTTGGGCCAGATGATTTGGCTGTCTTCGCCGGGAACAAGAGTTTGGCCCAACTCAGCGATCTGCTATACCAGGCCGGTTCACCGCTTCAGGCTGGTGATCGCGTCAAAATCCATGATTTCAACTGCATCTCTCTTACGACAGACATGATGGTACGCGCGCTCACCAAATTGCTGAGCGAGGGCGTGACGATCGAGGTCGTTGCCGCAGGTGTTGTCATTGAGCCAGGCTCGGCACCGGCAGCGCTTTTGCTCGCCGGTCTCGAAAGGCACTATCGGCACCTACACGCCCTCAAAGCGAACCCTGAGAAAAAGCGCCAGCCCGTCATCAAGCCTGAGCAAATGCCGGCGATCCGCAAAAGACTGAGCGCTCCAGGCGCTACTGCGGCTTCGGTGGCGCAAGAGCTGGGGATCGGGCGCTCGACCTTATTCCGCTATCTCGAACGCTTCGGCGATGATGGTGGTCTCAACCGGCCCCATCAAGCTAAAAAGGGGCGTTCCCAGAACGCTGGCGATTAACGCCATATCGCGCAGGGTGATGCGGACCCAGCGCCCATCAAGGATATGCTCAACCCGTTTGGCAGGCAGTTCAGATCTTGTGGCAAGATCCGTGGGCGTCAGACCGAGTTCGGCGAGCATGCTGCGCGCACGCTCCCCGAATCTCTGACGCAAAGCGACCCCGTCGTCCACACATGCTCCTTATCGCTGCGGCGATACGCCAGACAAAGTGCGACCATCTTATGGGTTGTGCAGAAAGTATCTTAGGTTGTTTGCGCCGCAGCAAACGGCTTCGTCCCGAAAAATATTCGGTTGATCGGTTTATTGATTTTCGTTCGCATCAGGCTGGGGGCGGATCATATCCCAAACTTCAAGGTCCACGACCTTGGCCAGCCTGACCATCATATCGAGGGTCGGATTGGCTTTGGCGTTTTCGACCGTCGAAATGTAGGCAGCGGTGATGCCCGTTTGCTCAGAAAGCTGCGGCTGCGTGAGACCCAACTCTTCCCGGCGCTTTTTAAGGCGCGCGCCGAAACGAACAGCTTCAGGCTGGACCACATCGTCCAGACGCAAGATTTTGGTCATCGGGTACTCGGACTTGGGTGACCGCAACGGCGCAGCCTCGCTAAACAGCGCCGAACATAGGGCGCTGGGCGCGTGGGCGCAAAATAAATTGTTTTACAGCGAGGAAGTCTCAATTAATTGACAGTTACAGAGACTGCCGTTTACCCTGAGCGTCATGGGTAGACCTCGATCCAAGACTCCCGTTCTGACGGTCAAGGAGTTGGTGCAGCAGCAACGGTCCGGTCTCTATGCTGCCGGAAACCGCAATCTCAACATGGCTGTATCAGTCCAAACGCTGGCTCAGATCGATAGGCTCAAGCGACTTTATCGCCTCCGCTCGCGCGACGCCATTGTCACGCGCGTCATCGCCGCAGTCATGTCGAGCAGCGAGCCGGACCGCTTTATAGAGCGAGCGGCGGCCTCTCCTGACACGCACTATCGCTGGATCTCGCCCATCATCGGACTCGAATTGATCGATTTTGTGAAGGCCGTGCAGGCGCGTTTTCGCAGCATGAGCCTGGGTGGGGCCTTCGAGCTGATCTTTGCCGAAATTGGCGAGGATCTCGCGATCCGAGAGGCGCAACTCACCCTTGCGATTGCGGAACCATGCGGCGCGCGAGCGCCTGTGGCAGATGTTTCCAACCGAAGGAAGGATGGGCCGTGAGCACATAAACGAATGCCCGGCACAAGGCCGGGCACCCATGAAGTTAAGAGGCATCGTCGCCAAACGATGCACGGTTGCCTTCTGGCTCTAACAACACCTTCCTCTTAGCCGAAACCGACGCTTTCTTCAAGGGTGCGCGCCCGCGCCACGGAAAAGTTGTGTCTGCTGACGGCCTCTCGCATGAGAGGACGAACGATGGAGCTTACCCTGAGAACGCCGGCATCACCGGCAGATTCAGTGATCGAAGGGCTGCGGGGGCAAGGTGTGTCCGAAGCAGACATACGCATGGCGCTCAATTTTCAGGAAGCGCAGCGCAAGGCAGGGGCGCCTGTTCTCCCCTTGCGCGTCATTTGCGGCCTTGAGGCTGTCCAGCGGGAAACTGGCCAGATCACGCATGCACAGGTGCTGGCCGCCACACCGCAGCGGCGCCGGGGGAAGGGGAGCCTTCACATCACCCGTAATCCAGTCTGGGCGCAAAGCGTGCAGACGGGGAGCGACGAGGAGGCCGAGTTCGCCTCTCGCCTGTCCCAAAAGATGCGCGCGCGCCTCGTGATAGCGGGTAAACGGGCGATGCAGCTCGGCCGCGCGCTGGCATGCAAGGCGAGGGCTGGCAGCCAGGTGCTGAGTGAGCGGGAGCAAAAATTGGTCTGCTACACGCCCTCGTGTCAGCAGATCCTCACCGAACTTCTCGACAATGAGAAATTCCGCAAAGGCTGGTGCATCCCGGCTTATGAGACAATCATGGCGTGGACGGGCCTGTCCCGCAGTACCGTCTATCGCTCGCTGCGCACCCTGGCCGACATCGGATTAATCGAGTGGATCAGGCGTTTTGTCTATGAGCGTGACAGCGAGGTTGGCGCGCGATCGACCCAGACCTCAAACCTCTATCGCTTCCATCTGCCGGAATGGCTGGAAAAGCTGGTGGGCCTGTTCGTGCCGATCCCGGACGATGCACAGGCGCGCCGCGCGAGTGCGGAAGAGGACCATGCCAGCATGCTTGCGTCCCTGTTGCCCGCCGAGCGCGCCCGGTCGATGCCAGCGTGTGCCTCAGCGCGCGCACACCTCATTGCGGCAGGCCTGCGCCTTGATCGCCGTGTGGCCGCCGAACACTACGCCCGTGAGTGTCATGATGGTCTTCCTCCTCCCCATAAGAATTTAATTTATAAAAGCGAGAAAGGTTGAATGGGCCTGGTCGGCCCATGCGTTACCCCCTGACGGGCCGACCTATCGGCAAAGCGGCGACTTTGCTCGCCAAACCAGCGCAGACCTTGAGGTCGGGACCGTCGCCTTACGGCGCCGGAATGCTCCCCAGAGGGAGCAAAGCGACGGCATGGCGCAAAAACCGCTGGCGTCCCACTTGGTCTATATTGTATACGGGACTCATGACCAACACGCCGGAAACCGCCGCGCGCCAGATCGTTCGAGATCTGAAGGGCACATGGCACCGCAAGCATGGGATGGTGCGCTGCCCCGCTCATGCAGATGGGCGCGCCTCGCTCTCGGTGACGCCCGGCCGGCAGGCTGTGCTGTTCCACTGCTTCGCGGGCTGCAAACAAGATGCGATCCTGGCGGCGCTGCGGGATCTGCGGCTCAATCCTTCGGTGCGCGGCGCAAATGTTGAACCAGAGAAACCGCCACGCGACCTGATGCCGCTGGTGGCGAGCATCTGGGGCATGGCGCGGGCAACGCCCGGAACTCCCGGCCAACTCTACCTCGAACGGCGTGGTATTGGCGGTGTGCCGTCGGCGCGTTTCACCCCGTCGGCTCTGACTTATGAAGGCGGGCGCAAGCTCCGCCTGCCGGCGCTGCTCTTGCCCATGTATGAGGGCCCCCTGCTGCGCGCTTTGCTGCGGATCTTTCTCGACCCGGATGGACAGAAAGCGCGATGCCTCGATGGAGCGAAACGGACGCTGGGCGACACGCATGGCAGCGTGATCCAACTCGGCACACCGCCAGACGAGACCATGAATCTGGCCGAAGGCTTTGAGGATGCCCAATCCGCGATGGACCTATGTGATCTGCCCGGCTGCGCGGCGGTGTGCGGCGTCGAGCGCTACCGCGAGATCTACATCCCCGACCATGTTCGGCGCGTGGCGATCTACTCGCAGCATGGCAAGGCCGCGGCCAAAGGGATCGAGCGCGGGCGTGAAAATCTGACCGCTAACGGGCGGACGCTCGACATCGTTCCGCCGCCGCCAGGCGGCGACTGGAACGACGCGCTTATGGCTAGGCTGGCGCCGCGCGCGTGAGGGCTCGTGCGCTTCTTGGCGGCGGGGCGATCATCATCTTCGTCATGATCCACCAGCACGATGCCCTGCGGGCAACGTCGGCACCGGGTGGGGACTGCGCGCGGTTGGTGCCTGCTTCGGTCTGCCGAGCTGGCGGCGGCCTAGCCGCGATTGCGCGCTCGCCACTATGGCGGGGAGCGCCGGTTGGGCGGCCCCTGCCGCCTTCATCATCCACAACCCATGGAGACGCACATGCCCCAGAACATCGCGGAATTTCGGATCATCGGCCGGATCGGCAAGATCACGCTGCGCGATAAGGTTGCCTATGTGCAGGTGGCGTCCAACTATAACCGGCGCGACGGGGAAGGGTGGAAGACCGACACGCATTGGAACAGCGTAACGGGCTTTTCCAACGTCCGTGAGCAGATGGAGGCTGTCGAAAAGGGCGACCTTGTACATATCACCGGACGGGTCCGGGAGAGCAGCCATGGGGAGGGAACCGAGGCTGCCTATCGCACAGAGTTGATTGTTGACAGCTTTTCCGTGCTGGCAAGGGCGGCGAATGAACAGTAGGAACCCTACTGCCGATCTGCGTTTTTGCCGCAATTGAGTTTTCGATGTTCCACCGGCCAGACTAAGGTCAATACGACCCTCCCATGTAGTTTGGCCGGTGGGGCGACCATATTGAGCATGCAATCAAAGCGGCGCGCCGAGGGTCAGCTGACCAGATTCCCTTTGAGAACGGTCTCCCCCAGAGCGTCTATATCAACGGTCAGCATCATGGTTGGTCGAGCAAAAAGTCGGCATAGACAGGATAATGATCGGAAGCTCGGCCGGCGGTCTTCTGGTCGACCGTCCCATAAATCATAGCCATGGCTGCCAGTTTGGGAGAGGCCAGCAGATAGTCTGATCTGAACTCTACAAATTCGGTTGCGGGAAAACCGGCACCAGGAACAGTGCGGCGGCGGTCACCGATCGATGCGCCCAGATCGACAAAGCCTGCCTGAAGCAGCGTTGCAATCGGGCTGCGATCCATCCAGCCATTGAGGTCGACGTAGCGCGCCCGAAAATGGGCAGGCAGCCTATCGAGATCGGTCGGCTCCGGATCGCCCGGTGCCAGAGAATTGAAATCTCCTCCCACGATGGCCAGTCCATTCGCGTCGGCATCATTGTAGAGATAGCTTACTTCGCGCAGGCGAACCGGCGTGCCGTTCGGACAGAGATGAACACTGACGACCGTGAGCGGAGCGTCCAGGCCCGGCACCCGCAGACTGGCCCTTGCCGCCGCGTGGTGGAAATGCGCTGAGTCGGGTTCAAAGGACAGGATGTCGACGTGGGGAGCCACCATCACGCCCACGTTCTGACCGGTCCTCGGGGCAGCCGCCACCAAGGCGCGCAACCCGAGTGAGCGCTCCAGATCGTAAAGACGGGCGCTGCCATCATCGAGAAAACCCTTAAGTTCCTGGATCAACAGAATGTCAGGAGCAGCCTCGCGGATGATGTCGCGCTGTAGGCGCGCCCTGGTGTCGTCTGCGCCGTCGAAGCCGCCAAACAGGGTATTGTAGCTCATGATGCGCATGTCATGCCTCCGCGCTGAGATGTTCGGACCGTGCCGCTGTCCAGACCTGCTTGGCGGCATCGAGATTGAGCCAGGCGATCACGAACCCCACGATGATGTCGGGCCAGATCGACAGGGTGAGGGCGGTGATCCCGCTTGCCGCGATGATGCCGATGTTGGCCAGCACGTCGTTGCGCGCCGAGAGAAAGGCCGCCCGCGTCAGACTGCCGGCGTGATGGCGATAGCGGGCGAGCAGGAAGGCACAGCCCAGATTGATAACCAGCGCGCCTCCGCCCGTCAGACCCAGAACCAGAGGAGAGGGGACGACAGGCGCCGATAATTTGTGCCACAGCGTCCAAAGAAAGGCCAAAGCAGGGAGCAGCAGAACAAAAGACAGGAACATGCCCACCCGGGCGCGGTGTTTGAGAGACCAGCCTAAGGAAGCAGAGATCAGCAGATTGACAGCAGCGTCCTCGAAAAAGTCCGCGCTGTCGGCCAGGAGGGAGACCGAGCCGATCAGCTGGGCAACGGTGAATTCAACCCCGAAATAGGTGAAGTTGGCGAACGCAACGATCGCCACGGCATCGCGCAGGCGCGCGTCCGGCTGTGTCATCGCACAATCCCTTTGGCTATGAGCTGCCCGGCGGACAGCCTATCGGTTTTCGTCCTGCGCCTCGAAGACCTGGCGGGCATAGGTATCGAGCAGGACCTCACACTGGGCGAGGCGCCTGGCGGCTTCGTCCTTCAAATGCCCGCCATAGAAGTCGAGCTTGGTGATCTTGGCGATCCAGGACCGCAGTTTCTTGAGGTCCTCATCGTTTTCCTCAAGCTCGGCATAGGTGAAATGCTCGTCAGCCGTCTCCTTGGCGATTTCAGCCTCGAAGTCGGCACATTTTCCTAGAAATTCCCGGTACTCCTCGTCGCGGTCGGCACGGAAGCGGGCGATCACTTTCTCTTCCTGAGCCGTGTCCAGTCCCATGGTCTCGAGCAGCACCGACTCCCCCTCGAGGGAGGCGATCTCATGCTCCAGCATCTTGAGGCGGCGCAGATGATCGTCGGTGCGTGGCAGCAGGCACACCCCGTTCTGGAGATAAACCGCGCCCATCGCCTTGATCTTGCGCCATACGCCGACCCTGCCACGAGCCGGCTCAGCGGGGACTTTATACGTCAGGAGTATCCACGAGATTGTCGTCATGAGTCGGATATAGATGTAGCGGTAGTTACATGTCAAATATTCACAGCGATTAATTTCACTGTGCGACCTGCCGGGAGAACGGACTGCCAAAGCTGGCTGCATTGCCAAGCTCGCGCTCGATCGCCATCAGCCGGTTGTACTTGGCTAGGCGCTCCCCCCGACATGGCGCGCCGGATTTGATCTGTCCCGCGCCTAAAGCCACAGCAAAATCGGCAATGAAATCATCGGTTGTTTCGCCTGAGCGATGCGAAACCATGGCGGCCCAGCCTGCCTGCTGCGCCATGCGCGTGGCCGCGATCGCTTCGGTAACAGTGCCGATCTGGTTGAGCTTTACCAGCAGGGCGTTGACGGCGCGCTGCTCGATGGCCCTGGCAATGAAGCGCGGGTTGGTGACCAGCAGATCATCACCCACAATCTGAATGCGGTCGCCCTGCGCCGTCATCTGGTTTTGAAATCCCTGCCAATCGTCTTCGGCAAAGCCATCCTCAATTGAGACGATGGGGTAGGCATCGATCCATCGCCCGTAGAGCGCCAGCATGGCAGCGCGGCCCAGATGGCCTTTGCCTGAGCGCTCGAGATTGTAGCTGCCATCGCCGCCAAAGGAGGAGGCTGCGGGATCGAGCGCGATCGCCACATCCTCGCCCGGTCGGAAGCCGGCGGCGGTGATGGCCTCGACGATCACCTCGCAGGCGGCTTCATTGTCGGGCAGAGCGGGGGCAAAGCCGCCTTCGTCGCCCACCGAAGTTGCCAGCTTTCGATCATGCAGGATCTTGCGCAAGGCGCCGTAGGTTTGAGATCCGTAGCGCATTGCCTCGGCAAAGCTGGGCGCGCCGACCGGCACGATCATGAACTCCTGAAAGTCGAGGCCACTGTCGGCATGTTTCCCGCCGTTGAGCACGTTCATGCAGGGCATGGGCAGTTGCCGGCCACCGCGATCACTCAGGCTCGCGTAGAGCGGCAGCCCGATGATCTTGGCCCGCACTCTGGCTGCTGCCATCGATACGCCCAGGATGGCATTGGCGCCGAGCCTTGCCTTGTTGTCAGTGCCATCGAGATCGATCATGGTCTGGTCGATTGTCTCCTGGTCATCGACAGCCATCCCGCGCAGCGCCGTAGCGATCTCGCCCTCAACATGGGTGATGGCCTTGCGCACGCCCAGGCCGCCATAACGCGCCGGATCGCCATCACGCAGTTCGACAGCTTCATTGGCTCCAGTCGATGCCCCTGACGGTACGGAGGCGCTCGCGCAGGTTCCATCATCAAGGCGAAGGGTCACCTGCAAGGTCGGGTGGCCACGAGAATCGAGGATTTCAAGAGCGCACAGATCGGCGATGGTCGGCATGCGGTATTCCTTAGATGAGGGTGGTGCGTGCAACGATGCGACTGGTGGCAGCGAGCGTGTAGACGAGGGCTTGCCCCGTCGCGATCTCCAGGTCTTCGACCTGGCGGGCATTAAGGCCGTCCAGCGTCATCGCCAGGGCCCGCAGGCTGTTGCCATGCGCCACGACCAGCACCGGGCCTTCACTGAGTACGGCAGGAAGAATGTCGGTCACATAGGCGCAGAGCACGCGGGCGGCGGTATCGCGCAGGCTCTCGCCGCCGGGCGGCGCAATGGCATAGGAGCGGCGCCAGATCCGCACCTGTGCCGCGCCGAATTGCTGCCCCGCATCGGCCTTATTCATGCCGGTGAGCTGACCGTAATCGCGCTCGCGCAGCCCAGGGAGGGGAGCCGGCGTAAGATGCTTCAAGCTGAGGCCTTTCGCGATGATCGATGCGCTCTGGACACAGCGGGAGAGGGGCGAGCAGAAGATCCGCGTTGGAACCAGTCCGGCCTCATGGAGGCGGCGGGCGGTGTCTTCGGCCTCTGATTGCCCCTTGCGGGTCAGGGCCACATCATCGCCGCCGGTAAAAGCGCCTGCGGCATTGGCGGTGCTTTGCCCATGGCCTACCAGGATCAACCGCATCGGTCAGTGGGCCAGCAGCAGCGGCAATTTGGCGGCCGCCAGCAAATGCCGGGTCGTACCGCCGGCGAGCCATTCAATGATCTCCCCATGACGATAGGCGCCCGCCACAATGAGATCCGCGCCCAAAGCCTGCGCTTCGCTGGCGATCTGCTCGCCGAGGTCGCCTTCGCCCCGGGCGACGATATGCAGCTCGGGCGTGATGCCCAGCGCCTCAATGTCGGAGATCAGGCCGGTCGCCGGATCATCCTCGCTCCCGATGCGCAGTGCTGTCACCCGCGTTGCCTTACGCAGGATCGTGGCCGACCCGGCAATGGCGTGCTCGGCGATCTCGGTGTTGCTCAGGGCGACCACCACATGATCGAAATGCTTGCGCTTGCCTGCGCGCCAGTCGGCGGGAACCAGCAGCGTGGGCTTGCCGGAGCCAAAGATCGCGGCCTCAAGCGCATCGGAGCCGTCCATGCTCCCCTCGCGCGCCATAACGATCACCACAACATCGGCCTGCGCCGCCTCGGCCTTCACGGTCTCGGCTTCTGCGCCGACTACTGATTTCCATTCGACCCTGGCGGCATCCTCATGGGCATCGGCAAACCAGGCGGCATAGGCGGCGTGGACGGCGGCCGATCGCTGCTGGGCGCTTCCTTCATGACTCTCGCGCAGGCGCTGGATGTCGATTTCCTCGCTGGCGGCGACCAGCCTTTCAGGATCGACCTCGACATTGAGCGCCTCGATCTGGGGAACATCGGCTGCGCGAGCAAGGGTGGTGGCAGCATCGAGACAGGCAGCGGTGCCGTCCGCGCCCACGAGTATGGCCAGAAGTTTCATGGCATCATTTCCTTATGAGTTTTTCGAGGCCTTCGGGCGCGTTGAGCCCGACCCAGACCGCAATGAGACACAGGAAGACCGAGAGCAGGACATTGGCGCCAGCGCGCAGACCCTCGCCGGTTTCAAACAGGGTGATGGTTTGCAGGCTGAAAGAGGAAAAGGTCGTATAGCCGCCACATAGGCCCACGATCAGAAACAGGCGCATGTCGGGCGAGACCGGAAAGCGCCCATGCGCGTCAGTCGCCGCGGCAAACAGGCCAATAGCAAAGGAGCCGGTCACATTGATGAGGATGGTGCCCCAGGGCATCGTTTCACCCAGACGCGCCGTGACCAGCAGATTGAGCCAGAAGCGCGCCAGCGTGCCCAGCGCGCCACCGATGGCGATCCAGATCGAGGTCATCAGCATGGAAGAGCAGTCACGGCAGGCTTCATCACAAGTCTCCCAGCGGGAGGCCCGGACGCAAGCCTACCCGCATCAAGATTGACGCAAGGTAGGAGTCATCAGCCTTTGCGGCGGTTATCGGGGGAACTCCATCCCCATCAGTCATCGCAACGTACTGGATCGCCATTGGTTTCCGCAAGGATGAATTTTTTGCATTTTCCTTCCTGTGGCATCTCCGGGCGTTGACAGGGCATTTTCCCAACGGCATATCGTCGGCCACGGTAATGGATTCTGCCGGGCTCTCGCGCCGAACTGCCTCGCAAGGCTGATGACTCCTACTTGTTGCCTTAACGGCAAGAGGAGGAATTGTGCGCGCGACGTTTAAGAATCTGATTCACGCCTTCAACATTCGCATGTTTCTGCGGACCCAGCATGGCCATGCCATGTCGGTGTTGCGCTGGACGCTGCTGCTGGTGCCGATGGCCATCGGGGTCGGCACACTGTGCGCGGCCTTTCTGTGGAGCCTGGATGTCGCGACACGCGCGCGGTTCGCTCACCCGTGGCTGCTGTTTCTGCTGCCGGTGGGCGGCGGCCTGATCGGGTTGCTCTATCATGCGCTGGGCCGCTCGGTGGAAGGTGGCAACAACCTCATCGTCGAGCAGATCCACGAACCAGGCGGCGGTGTTCCGCTGCGCATGGCGCCGCTGATTTTCCTGGGCACGGTTGTCACCCATCTACTGGGCGGTTCAGCCGGACGCGAAGGCACCGCCGTGCAACTTGGTGGCAGTCTGGCCAGTGCTGTGGCCAGCAGGTTCCGGCTCGATGCGCCCAGCATTCGCATCCTGTTGATGGCAGGCATCGCGGCCGGGTTTGGCGCGGTGTTCGGCACGCCAATGGCAGGTGCGGTCTTCGCGCTCGAAGTGCTGGCCGTCGGCCAGGTCGAGTATGTAGCGCTGATTCCTTGCCTGGTGGCCGGGCTTGTGGGCGACTGGACCTGCCAGAGTTGGGGCATCCACCACACACCCTATCACATCAGCTTCTCGGCGGATCTGGCCGGGGAAGGGCCGCTTCAGCCGCTGCTGCTCGGCAAGGCAGCAGTGGCAGGCGTTGCCTTCGGTTTGGCGGGCTTGCTGTTTGCCGAGGCCAATCACGCTCTTGGGGGGTGGTTGAAACGTGTCCTGCCCTATGGTCCAGCGCGTCCGGTGGTCGGCGGTATCGCGGTGATCGCGCTGACATACCTCTTGGGCACGCGAGCCTATCTGGGCCTTGGCGTGTGGTCGCCCATTTCCGGAGACCCGACCATCGCCGGGTTCTTCACCGGGCCGGTCGATCACTGGAGCTGGGCGCTCAAGATCCTTTTTACGGTCGTGACCCTCTCTGCAGGCTTCAAGGGCGGCGAGGTCACACCGCTCTTTTTCATCGGTGCCGCGCTTGGCAATGCCTTGGGCGGTCTGCTGGACGCTCCGATCGATCTTTTTGCGGGGCTGGGCTTCGTGGCGGTGTTTGCCGGGGCGGCAAACACACCTCTGGCCTGCACGCTGATGGGCATCGAGCTGTTCGGCGGTGCCAGCGCGGTGCCGGTCGCCGTGGCCACCTTCGTGGCCTATCTCTGCTCGGGCCATAACGGCATCTATCTCTCGCAGCGCATTGCCATTCCCAAGCGGCGCCATCCCTTGCTGACGCCGGGCATGACCTTGCGGGACGTGCGCTCTGCCCGCCCCTCGCGTTTCAATCGCAAAGACCCATCGCCCGCCAGCCCTCCCGTGGCCGAGTTGCCGCTGGCCTTTGTCTCGCTCGACGAGGATGAAACCATGTCCGACACCCATGTCATCACGCCGAGCGAGATCGGTATGATCCGCATCTATCTCAAGCCACGCGATAAGGCGGGGCCTGCGACCGCGCGCAGCCTGTGGTCCTCGCGCCCGCTCTATCGTGAGCTGGTGCGGCAGGCCAAGGCCGATGGCATCATGAATGCTGTGGCCCATCACACCCACTACGGCTTCAGCAATCACGGCGCGTTACAGGGCCGGGAGGCCGAGATGATCAACCCGCACCTGACGATGTGTGTGGAACTGATCGGGCCGCGCGGTGAACTCGAAGATTTTTGTCGTCGCCATGGCGATCTGCTCGCCAATAAGGTGATCGTCTACAAACATCTCGAGCATTGGAGCGTCGGGCGGGGCGAAGATCCGACTGTGTGACAGTATCGGGTCAAAACATTGCACATTGATAACTGGCCAACGCCTGCAAGACATGGCCATGCCATCGTGACCTATCTCTGCCTTCCCCTCAATTCACTGCACCAGAGGTTCTGATGACCATGCTTGATATTTCTCGCCGCGACGCGCTGATCGGCCTGTCGGGCGCTGCCGTTGCCGCGACCCTGCCCCTGACCAAAGCCGCGGCTGCCGCGCCGTCGCTCAACTTTCTGGTGATGGGCGACTGGGGCCGCGAGGGTGTGTCGCATCAACGCGATGTGGCGGGCCAGATGGGGCGCATCGCGCAAAGCGCGAACGCGCGCTTCGTGGTCGCGGTCGGTGACAATTTCTATGAGAATGGCGTTGCCTCGGTCCAGGACCCACAGTGGCGCAGCTCATACGAAGACGTCTATGTGGCGCCTTCCCTGCAAAAGCCCTGGCACGCACTGCTGGGCAATCATGACTACAAGGGCACGCCGCAGGCCCAGATCGATTATACGGCGCACAGCAGCCGCTGGAAGATGCCCGCGCGCTATTACCAGCTGTCGGGTGCCGATTACGGCATGCCGGCGGTGGACATGTTCATGCTCGACACCTCGCCGCTGGTCCACAGCTACCGCAAGAATGTCGAGAGCGTCATCGCGAAGAATGTCGCCAGCCAGGATGTGGCGGCGCAGTTGGCTTGGCTCGATCGCGGACTGGCCGCGTCGCGCGCGCCCTGGAAACTGGTCTTCGGCCACCACACCATCTATTCGGGTGGCAGCACGCATGGCAACACGCCCGAACTGATCGAGCAGGTCAAGCCCATCCTCGAGCGTCACGGCGTGCAGGCCTATATCAACGGTCACGATCACGACATGCAGCACATCCGGGTCGGAGCGATCGATTACATCTGCACTGGCGCGGGCTCCGAGGTGCGCCCGGTCTCACCCATTGACGGCACGCTGTTCTCGCTGTCGCGCTCTGGTTTCTCCCATCTGGCGCTGTCGCAGGATGCGCTGGCGCTGGAGTTCAGGGATTACACTGGCGCACAGGTCTATGCCGCTTCCATCGCCCGTGAACGACATGCTCGGGCGGCTGCGGGATGATGGGAGACAGCTGGTTCCTCGGCCCGGCGATCCTTGGCCTCGTCGAAGGGCTGACCGAGTTCATCCCGGTGTCCTCAACAGGCCATCTGATCCTCGCGGAAAGGGCCATCGGATACGATGGCCCCGAAGCGGGCATTCTCGATGTCGTCATCCAGGTCGGCGCGATCCTGGCGATCTGCTGGCTTTACCGCCAGCGCTTGTGGAATGTGGCACGGGGCCTGCCCTCGGACCGCGATGCACGCCATTTCGTTCGCAACATCCTGCTGGCGTTTGTCCCGGCGGTGGTGGTGGGCGGCATTGCGCACGACTTTATCAAGCGTGTGCTCTTCTCGCCCTATGTAGTGGCCATCAGCCTGATCTTCGGGGGCATCGCCATTCTCGTGATCGAGCGCTGGCATCTGCGGCGGGCCACCACGGGCGTTGACGCGATGACGCCATCGCTCTCGCTCGGGGTTGGCCTTTGCCAGCTCCTGGCCTTGATCCCCGGCGTGTCGCGCTCGGGATCAACGATCATGGGCGGCGTCGCGCTGGGCATCGACAGGAAAACGGCGACAGAGTTTTCCTTCTTTCTCGCCATTCCAACCATGTTCGGGGCGGCGGCCCTCGATTTGTACAAGAACCGCCTGCTGATCCACAGCGATGAAGCCGCCGCCATCGCGGTAGGCCTCATTGCGTCGTTTCTTGTCGCGCTCGTCGTCGTCAAATGGCTGGTGGGTTTTGTCGGGCGGCACGGCTTTGTGGTGTTTGGCTGGTATCGGATCGCCGCAGGCCTCCTTGCCCTGACCCTGCTGTCCCACAGCTGACCGTAGAGCCTCCACCAGACATGCCTCTTGTCATAACGACCAGCACTGGACCCCTATCATGACCGAAGCCGGCACCTCATCCTCCTGGCTGCTCTGGGCGCTGCTTTCCGCGACCTTCGCGGCGCTGACCGCAATCTTCGCCAAAGTCGGGATCGAGGGCATCAATTCCGATCTTGCGACTTTCCTGCGCACGATCGTCATCATGATCGTCCTGGGCCTGCTGCTGGCCATGACGGGCAAATTCCAGTCGCTCGGCACCATTGGGCCCAAGAGCTGGCTGTTCCTGGTCCTTTCCGGGCTGGCAACCGGCGCGTCATGGCTGTGCTACTTTCGTGCGCTCAAGATCGGCGATGCCGCGCGCGTCGCGCCGATCGACAAGCTGAGCGTGGTCATTGTCGCGATCCTCGGCGTTACCGTGCTGGGCGAGCACCTTTCCGCGCGGGGCTGGCTCGGCATCGTCCTGATCGGTGCTGGAGCGATCTTCGTCGCCACCGCATGACACATCCCTTCCATCCTATCCCTGGAGAAACGCCGTGGGCGTGAAAAAACAAGTCCTTTTCGGTCTGATGACGGCCACTCTGCTGGCCTCGACCTCCTCTGCCATCGCGCGGGCGACGCCTCATCCAGCGGCGAACCGCCCGCACAACGTCATTCTCTTCGTGATGGATGGCCTGCGCGGCAAGATCGTCGACCAGACCACGGCCCCCGAACTGACCCGGCTGCGCGACGAAGGGGTCTATTTCCCCAACAGCCATTCGGTCTTCCCGACCTTCACCACCGCCAACGCCTCGGCGCTGGCGACGGGGCATCAGCTGGGCGACACGGGCGATTTCAGCAACACGATCTACACCGCTCATCCTTTTGCCAGCGCCAATGGCAGCGTCACGCCCTTCCTTGAAAATGATGCCGTGCTTGGCGAGGCCGACCAGACCTTCGGCGGCAATTACCTTAACGAAACCACGGTTCTGGAGGCCGCTCGCCGTGCCGGCTATGGCACTGCCGCGATCGGCAAGCTGGGTCCGGCATTGATCCAGGACCATCTGGCTCGCGATGGTGCGTCCTCCATCATCGTTGATGACACCACCGGCCATGAGGGTGGCATTCCCCTCTCGCCGCAGGTTCAGGCCGCGTTGCAGGCGGCGGGGCTGGCGACGGCAACCCCGAGCCGGGGCGCGAATGGTCAGTCGGGCACGGCCACCACCCCCGGCACGCACACGCCCAACACGGTGCAGCAGGACTATTTTGTCGAGGTGGCGACGCGCATTGCGCTGCCCATGCTCAAGGCACGCCACGCGCCCTTTGCGATGGTCTTCTGGTCGCGCGATCCCGACGGCACGCAGCACAATCAGGGTGACAGCCTCAACACCATCACGCCGGGGATCAACGGCTCCTCGACGATGGCGGCCATCCGCAACGCCGATGGCGATCTGGCCCGGCTGCGCGCTGCGCTCAAGCAATTGGGCTTGGCCGACACCACCGACATTATCGTCACCTCCGACCATGGCTTCTCGACGATTGCGCGGCAAAGCGCGACCAGTCCGGCGGCAAAGGGCAGCTATCCCGATGTCCCCAAGGGCATGCTGCCGCCTGGCTTTTTGGCGATGGATCTGGCCTCCGCACTGGGCCTGACCATGTTCGATCCCGAGGCGCAAGACACTCAGGTGCCCGCCGAAGCGCATCCGAGCCGGGGCAATGCACTGCTGGGAGCCTCGGCTGCCCACCCCGATCTGGTCGTGGCGGCCAATGGCGGTTCCGATCTCATCTATGTTCCGGGGAACGACCGCGCTCTGGCAGGGCGCGTCGTGGCGGCTCTCCTCGCCCAGGATTACGTGAGCGGTGTGTTTGTCGATGACCGGCTTGGCGCGATCGCCGGAACCCTGCCGCTTTCCTCGATCAACCTGATAGGCCGGGCCGCTACGCCGACACCGGCCATCGTCGTCAATTTCCGCTCCTTCACCACCGGTTGCGGCATTCCCACCAACTGCCAAGTGGAGATCGCAGATACGACCTTGCAGCAGGGGCAGGGGATGCATGGCAGCTTCGGGCGCGGCGATACGCTGAACTTCACGGCGGCGATCGGGCCTGATTTCCGGCATGGCTTTGTGGACAGCGCGCCCGTCAGCAATGCCGATGTCGGCCGAACTTTTCTGCATCTCCTGCATCTGGCGCCTCCCTCTTCCGGTAAGCTGGTGGGCAGGGTTGCGCTTGAGGCGATGCCGGGCCAGCCCATGCCTAAGGCCTCAAGCGCGACGATCCGCTCTGTGGCAGGCGCGGCCGGTCTGCAAACCGTGCTGCGCTATCAGACGGTCGGCACAGTTCGCTATCTCGATACCGCAGGTTTCGCCGGACGCACCCTCGGCCTGGATGCTCAGCCGGGAGCAGGCAAATGACACTGACAAAGCGAATGGCCAAGGAGATCGACACCATCTCTATACCACGCGATGCCCGCACGACATTGCTCATCCCGCAAAGGCACAGCCTCATCGCTGCCGCGCCGGCGCAGAGTCAGCTTTCCGCCATGCTGATGGTCTTCGACGTTCGAAGACCGATGCGGCTGCCATCATGGGTGATCTCACCGCCGTTGGCCCGCCGATCACGCAGAGTATCGCGCAAAGCCATGGCGGATCTCTGGTCCTCAACGAAGCCGAAGGGGGCGGGCTGCGCGCGTGCCTTATTTTCCCGAGATTGATGACAGCCATCGAGCCTGTCGCTCAAGGAGACGTGTCATGAAGGTTCGAGTGATGATGCCGGCCATCGCGGTCTGCTTGGCGCTGGCGCCAATCCACGCCCTGGCCGCCGATTATGCGATCGTCGAGCGGATCAAGGTGCCTGACGGCGGCTTTGATTACGCCACCTTCGATCCCGCAACGCAGCGTGTCTACATGCCGCGCGGTGCCTTCACGACGGTGATCGACGTGCGCAGCAATGTTGCAACGAAGCTCGACAATGCGGCCAGCGATCACATCGCGCTGCCGATCCCGGGCACCTCGCTGCTGCTGCTGACCCGGCGACAGGGCACGATCCGTATCCTTGACGCGGCCAAAGACAGCATCGTGGCCGATCTGCCCGGCGAGAAAAATCCCAATTCCGCCACCTACGATCCGGTCACGAAAAGCGTGCTGGTGATGAACAAAGGCAGCGGCACGGCAACCATCGTCGATCCCTTCGGGGCAAAGGTGTTGGGCGCCATCGCCATCAGCAAGGACACACTGGAATTTCCCGTGGCGGACGGCGCGGGCCATGTTTTCGACAACATCGAGACCACCGGCGAGATCGCCGATCTCGACGTCAAGGCGCGCAAGGTGGCGCGGACCATCAAACTAGCGGGCTGCGAGGAGCCGAGCGGGCTGGCCTATGACCATGCGCGAAAGCTGCTGATCGCGGCCTGCGGCAATGGCCTCGCCAAGGTGGTGGACCGGGTGACGGGCAAGGAGGTCGCCTCGTTGCCGATCGGTCTTGGCCCGGATGCCGTGATCTATGATCCAATGCGCAAGATGGCCTTCGTGCCCTGCGGCAAGGACGGCGTGCTCACGGTCATCTCGCTGTCCGACCGCGCGAAGATCGCAGTCGCCCAGACCGTGCGGACACAAAAGGGAACCCGCACGGGTACAATCGATCCGGCAACGGGTCGGCTCTATCTGATGGGGGCGCAGATCGATCCGGCCGCTGCCGGGCGTCCACGCGGCAGCGGGAGTCCCTATCTGCCGGGCACCTTCGAGGTGCTGGTGGTCGCGCCAGGGGGCGGGGCATGATCTCAGGAAAATGGGCTGCGGGGTGTCTTGCCCTTGCCTCCGCGCTGGCCGGCTGCACGCCGGTCCCACCGCGCCCGATCACCGCCGAAACGAACTTGCGCGCCATCGAGCAACGCGGGCTGGACAATCCCGCGCTGCTGGCCTTTGTCGACAAGGTGCGGCCCACGCCCCTGCGCCAGACGGCGGGGTGGGATCTCGATGCGCTGACGCTGGCGGCCCTGTATTACAGCCCCGACGTCGATCTGGCCCGCGCGCAGTGGGAGCAGGCCAGAGCAGCCGTGACCACCGCCACTGCGCGGCCCAATCCGGTGCTCAACCTCAACGAGGCCTATAACACCACCACCTCGGGCATCTCGCCGTGGATTTTGACCAACGCCGTCGATCTGATGTTCGACTTTTCGGGCCGCCGAAAGGCCTTGCGGGTGCAGACCACCGCGCAGGCCGAGGCCGCACGCTTTCGCCTGACCGCCGCCGCATGGCAGGTGCGCAGCCGCATCCGCACGGCGATGCTTGGCGTCTATGCGGCCCGGCGCTCGGTGGATCTGCTCGATGACTTGGCGGCTGCGCAGGCCGACACCGTCAGGACCGCCGAGGCGATGCTGCGCCTGGGCGGGATCTCGCCCTATGAAGTGTCGCAGAGCAGGACAGCTTTGAATGCGACCAGAGATGCGGCCGCGCAGGCGCGCGTGCGCGGATCGGATGCCTTGGCGACGCTGGCCCGTGCCATCGGCGTCACGCCCGATGCCTTGCGCGCTGTATCGCTTGATGTCTCGACCTTCGAGGCCTTGCCAGAGACCATGCTCGCTCCGCAGGCGCGCCATGCCGCATTGCTCAACCGCGCCGACATGCTGGCTGCGCTTGCCGATTACGACGCCGCCGAGGGCGCAATCCGCGTCGCTGTGGCGGGGCGGGCAGGGGGCGATACCCGCCTGAGCCCCGGTTATGAGTTCGACCAGGGCAGCGACAAATGGGGGCTGGCCGGGGGCATTCCCGTGCCGATCTTCAACCAGAACCAGGGCCCCATCGCGGAGGCCGTGGCCCAGCGCGCTCAGGCACAGGCCCGCGTCGACGCCGTGCAGGCCGATGCCATCAGCCAGACCGATGCCGCGCTGGCAGCCTATCGCACCACCCGCGACCGGGTGGCGAGCGATACGCAGGTGGCCAGCGACCTCGACCGTCAGTTGACGGTGGCCCGCGCCCGCGTAACTGCCGGCGAGGCTTCCCGGTTCGAATTGGCCCAGCGTTCACTCGAAATCGCCAATGCCGCCATAGCGCGTGAGGCCGCCATCCTCGCCGCGCAGGAGGCACGCGGGCGGCTCGAGGATGCGCTGCAACAGCCGACTTTCCCCTTTCCCTCGCCCGACGCGGCGCCCCGTACCGAGGCCAACGCCCGATGACCTACCTGTTCAAGCGCACCGATCTTGCCCTTGTGGCGGTTTCGGCCTTTCTGCTCACCGGCTGCGGCGCCAAAAAGGCGGAGGACGATCCGGCCCCCGTCGTCGATGTCAACGTTGCCAAGGTGGAGCGCGGCGATGTGGCGAATTGGCTGGATGTGTTTGGTGCCATCGCCGCAACACCGCCGGGTGGCGGGCAGGCCGGGGGCATGGCGCGTCTGACGGCGCCGGGCGCCACGATCATCCGCGCCATTCCCGTGCATGAAGGCCAGAAGATCGCTGCCGGAACGCTGGTCGCGCGACTGGATGACCGAATTGCCGCCGCCGGGGTCGCGCAGGCCCAGGCCACCGCGCGGATGGCCGGCAAGCGCGCCGAGCAGCAGGAGCAATTGCTGGGTGTGGGCGGGATTGCCCGCAATACGCTGGACGACACGCGCCAGCAACTGGCGGTGGCGCGCACGGCGATGGCGGCCGCTCAGGCCGTGCTGTCGTTGACGCGCCTGGCTTCGCCTTTGTCGGGGACAGTGGCGAAGATCTATGTGCAGCCGGGTCAGGCGGTCGATGCCAACACGCCAATCGCCGATGTGGTGAACGACAGCCGCCTTTCGCTCACGCTCAATGTTCCGGCGGGTGAGGCCTCGGGCGTGTCGCCCGGGCAGGTGGTGCAGATCATCGATCAGGGGCTGGGCCGGACGTTGAGCGGGACCATCACCTTCGTGAGCCCCTCGGTCGATCCTGCGACGGCTTCGGTGATGGTGCGCGCCACCGTCTCGGGCGGCGCAGGACTGCAACAGGGGCGCACCGTATCCGCGCGCATCCAGACCGCGCGCCATGAGCATCGCCTGTTGGTGCCCACCGCAGCGCTCTACACCGACAATGACGGCAAGACGAGCCTGGCGCTGGTGCGCGACGGCGTGGCCCACCGGGTCGAGGTCAAGCGCGGGATCAGCGATGGCGACCGTGTTGAGGTGGAGGGCCCAGGGTTGACCGAAGGCTCCAGCGTGGTGACCACAGGCTCTTATGCGCTGGCCGACGGTACGCGCGTCCATATCGAAGCGGCCACGGGGGCCGGGCAATGAGCGCACCCCAGCATGACGGCGCGGGGCCATCGCGGATCGCGCGATTGGCCAGCGACCATCGCCTGACCATCCTTTTCCTGGTTGTCGCGACCTGCCTTGCCGGGATCTATGCGGCTTTCCTGATGCCTTCCTCTGTCTTTCCCGAGACGCAGTTTCCCCGCGTCGTCGTGCTGATCGACAATGGCGTGATGCCCAGCGACGAGATGATGGCCACCGTCACACGCCCCATCGAGGAGGCGATGAAGGACATCCCCGGGGTGGTGCGCGTGCGCTCGGCCACGGGGCGCGGCGCAGCCGAGGTCAACATCTTCTTCGACTGGAATACGGACATGGTTCAGAGCGAACTCTATGTCCTCAACCGCGTCGCCCAGTTGAAGGCCAGCCTGCCGCCCACGGCCAGCACCAATGTCTGGCGCCTGAGCTTCAACGCTTTTCCCGTCCTGGGCGTCAGTATGACCAGCCCGACGCGCAGCATGACCGACCTCTGGGAAAAGGCGCAATATGAGCTGAAGCCCCGCTTCCTGCGCATCCCCGGCATCGCACGCGTCGATCTGGTGGGCGGGCGAGCGCCCGAATATCATGTCGTCTATGATCCAGTAAGGCTGGCAGCGCTGGGACTGAGCGCGGCGGATGTCACCACAGCCCTGCAGAAGGGCAATCTGGTGGGGGCGGGCGGCTTTCACGCCGAGAATTACACGATCTATCTGGCGCTGGTCGATGCGCGGGTCAAATCCATCGCCGATCTGGAAAATTTCACCGTGACCGTGCGCAACGGTCAACCGATCCGCGTGCGAGATTTCGCGCGGGTGGAGCGCGGCCCCGAGCCGGTGTTCAATGTCGTCAACGCGCAGGGGAGCCGGGCGGTGCTGCTCAACATCCGCGCCCAGCCCAGCGGCAGCAATGTGCTCAACATCGCGCGGGATCTCAATGCCCAGCTCGCTGATCTGCGCAAGACGCTGCCGCCGGATGTGAAGCTCTCCTTCTATTACGACCAGTCGCTGCTGGTGAAGCAGTCTGTCGACAGCGTGTGGGAGGCCATCGTCGTCGGGCTGATCTTCGCGGTGCTGGTGCTCTATGCCTTCCTGCGCAACTGGGGCGGGGTACTCACCGCCATCGTCGTGGTGCCTGTGTCGATTTTGGCGACGGTGCTGGTGATGTATGCGGTCAAGCTGACCTTCAACCTGATGACGCTGGGAGGCATTGCGGCGGCGATCGGCCTCATCATCGACGATGCCATCGTCGTGGTCGAGGCGATCTCGGCGCGCATCGCGCGGGGCGAAGAGCGCCTTGCCGCCGTCAACGAGGCGATGCGCGAGATCTTTCGCCCGCTGGTCGCCTCGACCCTAACGCCAGTGGTGGTGTTCATCCCGCTGGCTTTCCTTGATGGCGTGCCGGGCGTGTTCTTCCGCTCACTGGCGCTGACCATGGTGGTCTCGCTGCTGGCCTCGCTGGTGTTGGCGGCGACCCTCACGCCGACGCTGGCCGCGATGTTTATCTCCGGTCATGGCGATCCTGAGCAGCATGACGAGACCTCGCTGCTCGGACGGCTGACCAATGTCTTCGCGCGTGTGCTGCGCAAGGCGCTCGATCACCGAGCGATCACGGTGGTGGTGTGCGTTGCCATCGCGTTGGCAGGCCTTGGCGTCTACACTCAGCTGGAGAGCGATTTCATGCCGGCGATGGATGAGGGCGGCTTCATCATCGACGCCATGACACCCTGGGGCACCAGCCTTGAGGAATCGGACCGGATGATGCGCAAGGCCGAGGCCATCCTGCGCGCCACGCCCGAGGTTGAGGGCTATTCCCGCCGCACCGGCGCGCGTCTGGCGCTGGCCATTGCCGAGCCGAACAAAGGCGATTTCCTGGTCAAGCTGCGCCCCGATCGCAGCCGATCCACCGAAGCGGTCAAGCAGGAGCTGCGGCGCAAGCTGAACAGCGCGGTGCCCGCCGTCAAATGGGAATTTCCCGGCATTCTGGGCGATCTTCTGGGCGACTTGACAGACTCGCCCAACCCCATCGAGATCAAGCTGTTCTCCAGCGACACGGCCTGGCTGATGAAGACCGCGCCGCGCCTGCGCGCCGAGATCGAGAAGATCCCCGGCGTCGTCGACACCAATGACGGGCTGGCGATGACCGGCCCGACGATCACCTTCCGTCTGCGGCCCGCCGAGGCACAGCGCTTTGGCCTGACCGCCGATGATGTGGCCGCCGCCGTCAACAATGCCATGCTGGGCGGCAAGGCTTCCTCGGTGCTTGAGGGCGACCGGGTGGTGGCCATCCGCGTCGTGGCCGATCCCAAGGCGGTGACGCAGACCCAGATGATCCGCAATCTGCCGCTGCGCACGGCGAGCGGGGCCATCGTCCAGCTCTCGCAGGTGGCCGATGTGGAGCAGCAGGGCGGCGGGCTGGAGCTGCGCCGTGAAGACCTTCGCCAGATGGTGGCCGTGACGGCAGCGCTGGAGGGCCGCGATCTGGGCAGCACCATGGCCGATGTCGAGCGTGTGGTGGCCGCAGACAAAAGCATTCCGGCAGGTTCGGTCGAGTTCGGCGGACTCTACAAGCAGCAGCAGGAGAGTTTTCGCAATCTGCTGGTCGTGCTGGCGCTCAGTGTGACGCTGGTGTTCACCGTACTGCTGGTGGAATTCCGAGGCTTTCGCGAGCCGCTCTCGATCGTGCTGGGCTCGCTGCTGGCGCTGGTGGGCACAGCGCTGGGTCTGTGGCTGACGGGGACGACGCTCAACATCGTCAGCTTCTTGGGCGCGATCATCGGCATCGGTATCGTGGCGAAGAACGGCATTCTGATGCTCGATCTGGTCGATCAGCATCTGGGGCAGGGCGAGGATCTGGGCACGGCATTGGTGAGCGCAGCGCGGCGGCGCCTGCGGCCGATCCTGATGACCTCGCTGGCGACAGTGCTGGCGATGCTGCCGTTGGCCGCCGGGCTCAGCCATGGCGGGGAGATGTTGCGACCGCTGGCCATCGGGATCATCGGGGCGCTGTGCGTGTCGATGATGCTCTCGCTGATCGCGACCCCTACCTTTTACACCATGATGCAGTCGCGATCCGGCAAGGCGGGGCTGTGATTGAGGCCCTGTCGACACGAGCTTTCTAGCCCATTCCTGTTTTCATTTGCTGTGTTGGGACGACGGATATGACGAAGACGACGGTAAAGAGATTTTACTCACCGATGATCACGCGGCAGAAAAAAACTCACGGGAAAATCCTGCTCTCGATGCTGCTGTTGGCAATGTCGCATGGTCAGGTCGCTGCGAAGCCAATACAGAGTTTGCAATTGGTGCAGACAGTCAAACTTCCTCTTGTGAAGGGGGGCTTTGATCTCATGACCATCGACCTTCTGCGGCATCGCCTGATGCTGGACGCCGAAGACAACGGTTCCATGGAAGTGATCGACGTGGCGCAAGGCACATTGCTTCAGTCTGTACCCGGCATGCACTCCCCCAAATGGGTCGCCTACCATGAGCAGGCGGGTAAAATCTATGTTGCCAATGGCGATGGCCATGTGATTGTTTTGGACGGAAAAGACTACGCTCAGCGCACGTCTATCACCGTCGGTAGCCTAGCCAATAATCTACGTTTTTCTCCCGACAAAAATTTGCTCTTCGTCGGCGTTGGGGATCGCGATGGTTCAATCGCTTTGATCGATACAACACGAGATGTTGTTAAAGCGACCTTTGCGCTCGATGCATTTCCAAAGCAGTTCGAGCTTGATGGCCAGCGCTTGTATGCCAATATTCCCAGTCGACATATCGTTCAGGTTTTTGACTCATCGACAGGGAAAAGCGTGGCCAGATGGTCTGTGTGCACCACTGGGAATGTACCCATGGCTTTGGATGCCGTAGCTCATCGGCTCTTCATTGGCTGCAAAGGGGGGACGTTACAGGAACTTGATACGGGCACAGGTCGGGTTATTCAAACGATTGCTATCTCTCCCGGGACTGATGGTGTGTGGCTCGATCCCGAAAAAAAGTTGATCTATGTCTCGGCCGGTGGTGGTTCTGGCGCTGTTGATGTTCTTCAGAGGCATGGCGATCAGCTTGAGCGCAGCGAAACCATTGTAACGCACGAAGGCGCCGCAACCTCCCTCTTCGTATCGGCTCTGCACCGCCTGTTTGTGGCTGCTCCACAAGGTGATGGGCATATCGCAGAACTTATGATCTATCGCACATCTTGAGCCAAATTGCTTTGTACGAGCCATTTGGATCGCACCGGTTCTGTTAGGCGGCATCTTAGGATGAATGTAAGGTAGCTATTGAGACGGTTGCCCAAGGGCGTGAAGGTCGACTTAGTTAGCGTAAGTGCCACGTCACCGTCGGAGCCTTTGAACTGCGGATTTCCACTCCGCTTCATTTTTCGGGCCGAAGAGCACTGTCGGCGCATCGCTGGTGGGAGCAAAAGCTGCTGGCCGGTTGCGACAGACGCTACACATCAAATGGCGGGAAATCTTGTCGAGGGCTCCGTCCCACCGGTTTAGAGCGAACCAGCGCCATATAACGGGCCCGTCAAACACGCCGCTATGACCGCATTTGCTGCATTCCACCCGCAGGTTCAATCCGTGAAGACGTAAATCGTCGAGCCTGTTGATGGCGGGTGGCATTGAGAACATATAGGGGGCGTTCGGAAGTTTGTGAAGTGAGGCGGTGCGAGCCCAGCTTAGCCCATATCCTCCATCGCAATGATTTTCGGATAATGATAATTATGTTAAAAATCAGTTATTTACTGATTGCCATTTCACTGCGATTACTGCGGCGCGATCGCGATGCTCGACAGATCCGTCGCGCCATCAACCGGCACCCCGGCTTGCTTGCGCTCGGAATAGCGATCGACGAGCTGGCCAGCGTGAGGGCGCATGAGCACAGTGAAGCGCACCAGCTCCTCCATCACATCGACGATCCGGTCATAATAGGCCGATGCCTTCATCCTACCCGCCTCATCGAACTCGTTATAAGCCATGGCAACCGATGACTGGTTCGGGATCGTGAACATCCGCATCCAGCGGCCCAACAGCCGCAGCGTGTTGACGGCGTTGAAAGATTGCGATCCGCCCGAAACCTGCATGACGGCCAGCGTGCGGCCTTGGGTCGGGCGCATCCCGCGCATTTCCAGCGGCAAATGATCGATCTGGGCCTTCATGATGCCGGTGATTGCACCATGGCGCTCGGGACTGCACCAGACCTGCCCCTCCGACCACATCGAAAGCTCGCGCAGCTCGTGGACAGCCGGATGGTCATCGCCCTTGATCTGATCAGGCAAGGGGAGGGTGCTAGGATCGAAAATGCGCGTTTCTGCGCCGAATAGGCGCAGCAGTCGCGCGGCTTCTTCCACGGCCAGGCGCGAGAACGACCGCTCCCGCAATGATCCGTAGAGCAACAGGATGCGCGGCGCCGGATCGAGCGGCCCCAGCCCCAGAGCTGGTCGGGCCCGAACGAAAGTAGGATCGAGCGCGGGAAGGACATCGGGATCGGCAAGCGTGCGAAGGGGCATCAAAGATCTTTCACAAGGTAGGCCGCGGATGCGGGGCAAAGATTGGCAAACTCGCGCGAGTTTGCGATTGTCGTGGGTGCTGCGCTGCGATCGGCATCGCCATAGCCAAGAGCCCGGAAGAATGGCGCCGCAGTGGTTGTCAGCAAATGCAGGCGCTGAACACCTTGGGATCGCGCCGTATCTTCAACAGCCTCGACAAGCCGGCAGCCCAGGCCCTGGCCTCGACGGTCGGGGGCCACCACCACCGACCGCAAAAGCCTGTCAGCACCTTGGCCCTCAAGGCCCGCGAAGCCGATCAACCCAAGGTTTTCGACGCGAAAGAACCAGCGATTTGGGCCTTCAACATCCGTGTGGATCAATCCCGCCGCGCTGAGGTGATGGACCATCTCGCCGAGTTCATCACCGCGCAACGGGACAACCGCTATCGCGGTCATGACAGACCGATCCTAATCGCCAGAGCAGCGAGCGTGATGAGGAGGATCGGCACCGTCAGGGTCACACCGACCCGGAAATAATAGCCCCAACCGATCCGCACGCCCTTCTGCCCGAGGACGTGAAGCCACAACAGCGTGGCGAGTGATCCGATCGGCGTGAGTTTGGGGCCAAGGTCACAGCCGATCACATTGGCATAGATCATCGCATCCCTGATCGCGCCCGTCGCATGGGTGCTGTCAATTGACAGCGCACCGACCAGCACGGTTGGCATATTGTTCATCACGGAGGACAAGACCGCCGCGATCACCCCTGTCCCCAGCGCAGCGCCCCACACGCCGCTGCGGGCGGTTTGCTCAAGCAGGCCTGCCAGGTAGTCGGTCAGACCCGCGTTGCGCAGACCGTAGACGACCAGATACATGCCGAGCGAGAAGATCACGACCTGCCACGGTGCGCCGCGCAGAACCTTCTTCGTCGAGATGACATGCCCCTTCCCCGCAATGACGAGGAGGAGGACAGCGCCGGCAGCCGCAACGGCGCTGACCGGAACTCCAAGCGGTTCGAGCAGAAAGAAACCAGCCAGCAAGAGGATCAGCACGACCCACCCAGCCCGAAACGTCGCACGATCGAGGATCGCCTCGCGAGGCTGGCGGAGCTGGCCGACATCATACGTCGCGGGGATGTCGCGCCGGAAAAACAGCAGCAGTGCCCCCAGCGTGGCCGCGATCGCGGCCAGATCAACCGGCGCCATGACCGCGGCATACCGCCCGAAGCCGATATGGAAGAAGTCGGCCGAGACGATGTTGACGAGGTTGGACACCACCAGCGGCAGGCTGGCGGTGTCGGCGATGAAGCCCGCCGCCATGACAAACGCCAGCGTCGCCTTTTCATCATAGCCCAGCGCCCGCAGCATCGCGATCACGATGGGCGTGAGGATCAGCGCGGCCCCATCATTGGCGAACAGCGAGGACACGGCAGCACCCAGCAGCACGACCAGGGCGAACAGCCAGTGCCCCTTCCCTCGCCCCCAGCGCGCCACATGAAGGGCGGCCCATTCAAAGAAGCCGGCCTCATCAAGCAGGAGGCTGATGACGATGATCGCAACGAAGGCCGCGGTCGCATTCCAGACGATACCCCAGACAACGGGAATATCGGTCATGGTCACGACGCCGGCCAACAAGGCGACCACAGCGCCACCAACCGCGCTCCAACCAATGCCCAGCCCCTTGGGCTGCCAGATGACGAGCGCGATGGTGGCGACGAAAATGGCGACGGCAAGAAACATCAGATGACGCGCTGGCCAGAGGCATCGACGACCTGTTCCCCATCTTCCTTGGCGAAGGCGCCAAGTTGCTCCGTGGGGAGCAGATCGAGGACGGCTTCTGATGGCCGGCAGAGCTTCACGCCCAACGGTGAAACCACCAGCGGGCGATTGATGAGAATGGGATGCTCCATCATCGCATCGACCAGCGCCTCATCCGACAGCGACGGATCGCCCAGGCCGAGTTCGGCATAGGGCGTACCCTTCTCGCGCAGCAGTTCGCGCGGGGTGATCCCCGCTCGCTCGATCAACTGCACCAGCAAGGTGCGGGTCGGCGGCGTCTTCAGATATTCCACGACATGCGGCTCGATGCCCGCATTGCGGATCAGGCCGAGGGTGTTGCGTGACGTGCCGCAGACGGGATTGTGATAGACGACAATATCGACGCTCATTGTGCATCCTCCGGGTTGGTCGCGGCGGGCACGGGTGTCTGCCCGATTTCGCGCACCTTGGCGCTCAGCGTCGCCGTTTCGAGCTTGTGGATGGGAAGAGCGGTGAACAGGGCGATCCAGCTCTCAAGGTGGCGCAGCGCCGCCATGAAGGCCCGCTCGCGCACAATGTCGGTTCCCTCGACATGGCTGGGATCTGCGATGCCCCAGTGCGCGGTGATGGGATGGCCGGGCCAAACCGGGCACACCTCATCGGCCGCATCGCCGCAAACCGTGAAGACGAAATCCATCTGCGGCGCGTCGGGGGTAGAGAACTCATCCCAGCTTTTCGAGCGCAGGCCCTCGGTGGGGTAATGCAATTTTTGCAGGAGCGCGAGGGCATCGGGGTTGACCTCGCCTCGCGGGTGGCTGCCGGCAGAGTAGGCCCGGAATGCCCCTCCCCGCATGTTGAGCGCGCTTTCGGCCAGGATCGATCGGGCTGAATTGCCCGTGCATAGGAACAGGACGTTGAAAACCCGATCAGGGGTGTCGGTGGACATGATAATCTCCGTCAGCAGCAGGGGGAGAGTTCGGCCACCAAAGGCGCGCATAGCTCGGGATTGCCGGCACAGCAGTCTTTGGCGAGGAAAAGCATGAGGCCACGCAGCGCCTCGATGTTGGCGCGCTGGATCATCTGGCGTCCCTGCTTTTCAGCCGAAACGAGCCCGGCCTTGGCCAGGACGGCCAGGTGTGTCGAAAAGGTGCTTTGCGTCAGACCGACCGCTTCGGCGAGTTGGCCCGTAGAAAGGCCTACCGGCTCATGGCGCACGAGAAGGCGGAATGTGGCCAGCCTGGTTGGGTGGGCCAAGGCGCCAAGCGCCGCGAGAGCATCAGGTTCGATCATGCATCGGAATTATCCGATGCATTTTCGTTCGTCAAGAAGCATCGTTATTTGCCGATGCTTTTTCTTGCAGATGGGTGGCAAGTCTCGCCTTACGCTTTCAGCGGGGCAGGCGCCGCAACGCCCCCAACACTCTGGCGGCTAGAGCGCCCCGTTCTTGACTAGAAAGTCCCTGATTTCCGGGATCAGCTCATCATCTGGGAAGAGAAAGCCGTAAGCTGTCACGGCAAAAGAGATGGCCTCAATTGGCTTCACGGCATCCTCATCAAGCGTTTCCAACGGGTCTTTGTCGGCATGCTTGAGAAAGTTGAACGGCCCCACCAAGTATCTGAAAGTCTCAAACTCGGTCTTCTGGGCGTCCTTGATCGTGATGTCCTCTGGGCCTTTGACGCCGCCTGATACGATGGCCTTCGCGATCCCATCAATCCACGCTTCACTCACCGGATGGTGAGGAAGGCCGTGGTCTTCCCCCTTCACTCTACTCAGGGCAGCGTTGTAGAGGGAAAACTGGTAAACCCGCACCGTGAAGTGTGCGCCATCAACCTTGGACAGCTCGCGGAGCATATTGAACGCCGAGGATGCTACGACATGCGTTGCCAAGGGATCGGCGCCCGCATCCGACATGGTGACGGCTGCATGGATCAGCCGCCGTGCGGCCTGCTGTTTGGTCAACTCTGGCATGGTTTCAGCAATCTCTCGCCGCAGGATCAGTCGTCCTCGGGTTCTTCTGGCTCTTCCTCGTGCAGAGGCTGGATATAGCTGACCCCGCCGGTCACATCGACGCCTGGAGGTGCCCCATCTTCCCAGCGGACAGCCCATCCGTATGTGACGCCATCCTCGCTGGCATCTTCGTCCAGCTCGTAGGGAAAATCAGCCAGATCGCTTTCCGAAATGTCGAGTTCTTCCGCAACATGGCGGTCAATCTCGGCCTGGCGCCGCTCGAAAAACTGGTCCTTTGCTGATCCCATGAACATTCTCCATCTTGAAGCTAATGGACAAAGTTAAATTATGCTTTGGGTTTTGGTCTGATGCGCTTCGTTGGTTGAGGGAGCCGCTTAAAAATGCTCTGAATAGGCTTTGCCTCTTCAACCTCTTCTTCTTCAACAATCAATTGTCCATGATCGTCGATGTCATCAAGATCAGACGCGCCGATTTCATTGGCGCGGATTACGAGCGCCCTGTACTTATCTTCGGCAACTAAGTCTTTGAGGTAAGCCCTCTTGATGACGTGGTATGGGTTGAAAAAAACAGCATATGACATCTCACCGATTGGGCCGGATTTAATATCGATAAAGCCAAGATCAGCCAGGCGCTTTACCCGATCTTTCCATGTCCGACCGGCTCTTTGGCCTGTGAAGCCAGCGTAAAATGCCATTTCTTCAGGGCGATTGAGTGTGAGAAAAAGTTCGTCGTAGAGACGGCACCACAACTCAAAATAGGTCTGACCTACTGGAAAACCTTTGTCAGATAGGTCATCCATGATGTTCATGATGAGTGGGAACGCGCGAGGCAGGGTTACGAAACCGTCGCGTTCGGTGCGATCCCACAGCATGTTGTTGGTGATGTCGGGCCAGATCTTAGCCCTCGCCTCCAACTGCCGTTTGAGGATGCTGCGCGCTTTTGCCATTTGCCGTCCTTCAAGTTTGGGCCGGCTTTGGACGCCGGCCCGTGATTGGAATCGAAAGTCTGGCTTTGGACGCCAGTTCGTGTATGGTCGGGGGCGGCTTTGGACACCGCCCCCTTCGCTTCGACCTCGCGCTGCACCGCAAAAAACAGGCGCTTTGATGATCGAGCCCGGTGGTGGAAGCCGGTCTTCATCTGGTCGTTCGATGCTTCCTTGTCGCACAGATTGAAATCCGACTCGACTGCATACGGCATCCATTTTCCCCCCCACTTTGCGAATTATCACGCAATGCCAAGCTCTGAGATGCGCCATATTTGACGAACCTAAGACCTGAGTTGGCATTTTCAAACCAAGCACTTTGTATAAGTGGCGGAATAAAATGGCAAAATCTTGATAGTGAGGGTGATGCGGTGATACGGTGGAGCCGGTGATCGGGTGATGCGGTGACGCGGTGACCGTGGTGGGGGATATGCAAAAGGGGGGCTGCGGGTTTTGCTGGGTGGTCCCCGAAGAGAAAAATGTGAGGCAATTCGTGGGAGAAGCTTCTCCCTACGTTCGAGCCGCAAGCGCGTCTCGCCCTACCCTCTCAGCGGGGGCAGACCCCCGCAACGCCCCCACCAGCAAGGGGACGGCGAAGGCCGTCGTGCCGATTACCAGTCTTTGGGGCCTGTTCCGGCCCCCTGGCGCAAGGGCCTGGCCGTCGCGTCGCGTGCCGCGACGCGCTTGGTGATCGCGGGGTGTCCCCGACCTTCCTTCCGCTTCGCTTCAGTGCAGGACGGGTGATCCCCCTCCCCCGCGCTCAGCCCTGATTTGCGCCATTCCCCGGCCCACTTCGCCAGCGGGCAGAAGTCGATGGTGAGCCCATCGCCTTCGGCTCAATCATAGAGGAAAAGCACCATGCATTACTCTCTTGCCACCCGCTTCGCTCGCAACGCCCGCCGCATCAGTGGCCGCGAAGCCCTCACCGATGACCAATTGCAGCAGGTCGTGCCATCCATTTTCGCGCAGGATGCCCATGACAGCCGGTCAGCCAAATATGTTTACGTCCCCACCATCGACATCGTGCAGGGCCTGAAAAAGGAGGGCTGGCAGCCTTTCTTCGCAGTTCAGGCACAACCGCGCGATGGTTCGCGCACCGGCCATGCCAAGCACATGCTGCGGCTCCGTCGCCCCGAACATATGAGTGAAACCGAGGCGGCAGAGGTCATCATCGTCAACAGCCATGACGGCACCACGTCATATCAGATGTTTGCGGGCCTGATCCGCTTTGTCTGCACAAATTCCCTGATCGCGGGCGAGCAATTCGAGGAGATCCGCGTGCCCCATAAGGGCGCGATTCAGGATCAGATCATTGAGGGCGCCTATACCGTCGCGCAGGATTTCCCCCGGCTGATCGACGCATCGCGCGAGATGGCAGCGCTGAATCTGTCACGCGAGGAACAGCAGGTGTTTGCCGAGGCCAGCCTTGTCGCCCGGTATGGCGAGGAAGCGGCACCGATCACGCCTGAACAGGTGATACGGACGCGGCGCACTGCCGATGTTGCGCCCAACCTCTGGAATACGTTCAACACCGTGCAGGAAAACATCGTGCGGGGTGGGATCAACGGCAGGCGGGAAACCGAAGACGGACGAATTATCCGTCGCCGGACCCGGCCCATCAATGGCATCGACCAGAATGTGAGCGTCAATCGCGCGCTGTGGACCTTGGCCGAGGGCATGAAGAAGCTGAAAGCCGCATGACCCATGTGAGGGCGGGCACACCCGCCCTCACCGTCTCGTTCCCGAAAGATCGAACAACGGCGGACCGGGACGGGCGCCCTTAGCGACCCTCACTGGACCTTCTTACGGTGCCAGCGTGGCTATCTGTCGAGATGGTCGCGGTTCAAATTGATCGGCGAAGGTGCCGAGCGCTCTTGTAAGGCTGGAAAAAATGGGCCCGGCGACGCCGGGCCATTTGCATTGCGAAGGAGCGAAGCCAATTTTGGTCGGTAGGAGATGCAAACCTTATGGCTTCCGAGATATTCAACCCGTTGACCGCTGCTCATGAAATCGCAAGGCTGCTTACGCCCAGTGTCTCTGACCATCGAGCGGACACAATCACGCTGCCCAGGCGCGAAGCCATTGCGGCTCTGGCTTTGATCAAAGGCCTCATCGACATTCTTGAGCATGAGGTCGCCAGATCGATGCAGCGCTAATCCCCTGAGCGCGGCCTTCGGCACGGCTCTATCTGCCGTCCGACAGACCGAACCCGCAAGCGGTTTCAGCCCTGGCAGGTGACGATCCTCGCGCAGGCCTCCGGCCAGGATGGCGAGCCGCAATGCGGCACTTTCCTGTGAGATCCTGAAGGGGCGCCGCCCCCTCTGCGCAAGGACCGGGCCGTCTCCGCCTGCGGCTCCGCTTGGTGGTCGCGGGGGTATCCCCAGCCTTCCTTCGCTGCGCTCTGTGCAGGCCGGGTGATCCCCCTCCCCCGCGTCCAGTCCCCGCACATTCACCCCCGCTCTCGGCGAGGGCCAGAAGTCGATGGTGAGCCCATCGCCTTCGGCTCTATCTTAGAGGAAAAGCACCATGTTGAAGACCATCAAGCTTTCGCAGCTTCGTCATGCCTCCGCCAATGTGCGCAATGTCGCGCCCAAGGTGGAAGGAATCGAGCAGCTTGCCGCCAGTATCGCGGCCAATGGCGTCATCCAGAACCTTGTCGGCTACAAGGAGGGGCGTCACTTCCATATCGTTGCGGGCGGGCGACGCCTTCGCGCGCTGGAGCTGTTGCAGCAGGCCGGAACCATCGACGGCACCTATGAAGTCCCGGTGAGCGAGCGGACCAAGGCCGAGGCTGTCGAGCTGTCGCTCCACGAAAACGAGCAGCGTGAAAACATGCATCCGGCGGACAGCGTGCGGGCCTTTGCCCTGTTGCGTCAATCGAACGGTTGGGGCGCAGCAGAGATCGCGGCGCGCTTCGGGTATGATGAGAGCTATGTCGAAAGGCTCATGGCGCTGGGGAGCCTCGCGCCGGAACTGCTGGACGCCATGGGGGAGGATCGGTTGGGCATTCCTGCTGCCCGTGCCCTGTGCCTGACCGACGATCCCGCGCGGCAGATCGAGGTGTTCAACCAGCATGGCGACAACCCGCAGCGCATTCGTCAGGCCCTAACCACCCAGAAAGTCCGCACCGATTTCAACCTGTTCAAATTCGTCGGGCGGGAAGCCTATGAGGCGGCGGGCGGCACTTACACCCGCGACCTGTTTTCGGCCGATGGTGTGGGCTATGCCGATGATCCGGGGCTGGTCGAGGAGCTGGTCGAGGGCAAGCTTGCTGTTGTCCGCGATGATTTATGCGGCATGGGATGGAAGGAGGTTGTGGTTACGATGACCCGGCCTGACAATTTCTACAGCCTGTCCCGCCTGCAACCCCAGCGCCGGGAGCCGAATGAAGCTGAAGCGGCCCGGATCGAGGAGATCGAGGCGCAAATGAGCGAGATCGAGGAGGCTGACCCCGAAAGCGAGGAGCTTGGGGCGCTTCACGATCAGCTTGAGGAGGTACGGGCCGCCTTGCTGTCCTTCCCCGTCGAATTGCGCGCGCAGCACAAGGCGCTTGCCTTCGTCGATTACAGCGGCGAGCTGGAGGTGACCTATATCGCGCTGCGGACCGAAACCGAGAGCAAGCGGGCCAAGCAGGCCGATGGCCCCTACAGCAAGGGGCTGATCGAGCAGCTTACCGGCATTCGGTCGCTGGCCTTGCAAATGGCGGTTGCTGCTGATCCCGCCTTGGCGATGGACATCCTGATCGACAGCCTCACGGCGCAGCTTGTCCATGATGAGTATGGCTGGAAACTGGCGGCGCACATCAGCCCGATCGCGCATAGCCCCAATGTTGCGGATGAGCTGCTGACGAACAGCCCGATCAACCGTGTCAGGGAAGACATGATGGAGCGGTTCGCCGACATCCCCGCAGATCGCCGGTTCGAGACGATCCGGGGCATGGATGCAGGCGACAAGATGGCTTTGCTCGCGGTGCTGGTGGCATCGACGATCAGCGCCACGGTTCATAACGGCAGCGTGGAGGAGGCGCGGATGCGCAAGGCTGACCAGTATGCGCAGGCCGCTGGGCTGGACCTCGCCGCGCTTTGGGCCCCCGGCGTGGAGACGTTCGGGAGGATCAGAAAGGGTGGGTTGCTGGCGATCCTGCGCGAGGAATGCGGCAATGAGGCAGCGGAGAATTGCAGCAAATTGAAAGGGGAGGAGCTGGCCCGCGCCATTGGCGAGCGTCTGCCGCATGGCTGGTTGCCCACCCCTATGCTTCCTTTGCCGCCCAAGGTCGAAGAGCAGGCCGGTGAAGATGGCGATGTGGAGGATGAGATGCACGCCGAGGCGGCATGATCCGGTGGCGGGGGCTCGCCCCCGCCATCCCTTCCGCGATGGAACACGCCTTCTGATTTCCTTGGCGGACAAGGGCCGAGACAGATAAGATCGAGTTGCGGTGATCGGGGTGAAGGCGAAAGTTGCCCCGATCATCCATGGTGCGGCGGGAGGCTCAGGCCTCCCGCCCCTTTTTTTGTGCGCCTCGGGATCGCGCGCGGCCAGGGCCGCGCGGAAACCGCGTGTGCGGTTTGCCCTACGGGCCATGATCCCTCGGATTGCTGCACCATGATGGTGCAGCATTTCGGCGCCGCGCGGTACGCGCGGCAGCACCCTGTCAGCCCGGCCTATGCCCGGGAAGGCAAAAGCGGGGTGGTGGCGGTGGTGGGGATATTCCTTCTCTACGACAGTTGGCAGTGTGACATGGGTTGCAGTCCCTGCCGTCAAGCATCCGCGGCCCCTCCGAAATCCTGACGGATTTCGGTTCCTCCACGTCCCGCTGGCGCGGCTGCTTCGCGGTGCCTGACCGCCGGTCCCGGAGCCCATGTCCGAGAGGTCCTGTTCGTCAACCAATCAGGAGAACAGGATGCACATCACTCTCTTCAAATCTCTGAAATCAATCAACATCAACGATGACTTGGCGACAGCCGTGGTCGAGGAGCTGGGCAAGTATGTGGCCAGCGAGATCAAAGAGGCCACGACAGGTCTGGAAGCGCAGAACAAGGCGCTGGAGAGCAAGCTCGACGGCATGAAAACGCAGCTTACGATCCTCAGCTTCATGCTCGGCATTGTGAGCCTTGCCGCACTGTTTGGCCCGGTCATTGCCAAGCTCACAAAATGACCTTCAGGAGGGCTTCGGCCCTCCTTTTTGTTTTCGCCGCTCATAGTGGTGGCCTTCCGGCCATCGTATGCGGCGCCATGTCCATGGCGCGGAGCTGAAGGGGGCGCTGCCCCCCTCTGTGCAAAGGCCAAGCCGTCTCGCCGCTGTGCGGCTCGCTTGGCGATCGGGTGGTTTCCCCAACCTTCCTTCCGCTGCGCTCTAGTGCAGGCCGGGTGATCCCCTTCCCCCCGATCGGCCCCCGCACATTCACCCCCCGCTCTCGGCGACGGCCAGAAGACGATGGCGCGCCCATCGCCTTCGGCTCCCACCATGAAAGGGATTTCGCATGCACACGGATTTTCCACCCGCCCGCGTTGCGTGGGTCACAAGACCATTGTTGAATGCAGATGAACTGGCCGCGTAGGCTCAGATCGAAGGATTTGACGATCTGGTTTCGTCGGCGTGGCACCTCACAGTCATCAAGGCTGACCCAGCTACAGCCCTCAATCTTGCTCCCTTTTCCGTAGAGCCCAGCAAAAACCGCGCAGTGCTGCGCATGGGTGCCGAAAACTATCTGGCGGCTGTAAAACTCATCTGCACCCGGCTGTGGTGCGCCACGTAATGAGTCCGTG
>NZ_BCZE01000048.1 GCF_001598555.1 Novosphingobium rosa NBRC 15208 | reverse complement strand
GCACTTTCCTTTTCCCTTACTCCGCTGCCGCTTTCTTGGCCGGAGCCTTCTTAGCCGCAGGCTTCTTGGCCGCTGCCTTCTTGGCGGGAGCCTTTTTCGGAGCCTCCTCACCATCCGCCTTCTTCGCGGCGGCTTTCTTCGGCGCGGCCTTCTTGGCTGGCGCCTTCTTCTTGCCCTTGGCAGGCCCCTTCGCGGCGCGCTCGTCGAGCAGCACCACGGCCTCTTCCAGCGTCAACTCTGCCGGGTCTTTCGCCTTGGGCAGGGTGGCGTTGGTGGTGCCATCGGTCACATAGGGCCCGAAGCGACCGGCCATCAGCTTGATCTCGCCGCCGTTCACCGGATGCGCGCCGAAGACCTTCAGCGGCTCGGCGGCGGCGCGGCGGTTGCCGCCACCGGCGGCCGCCTCGGCCAGCTTGGTCACCGCCATGTTCATGCCGGTATCGAAGACCTCGGTGGTGCTGCGCAGGCGGGCGTATTTGCCGCTGTGGGCCAGATAGGGGCCATAGCGGCCGATGCTGGCGGTGATGGGCTCGCCCGTCTCGGGATGCGGCCCCACGGTGCGCGGCAGGCTGAGCAGCTTGACCGCCCAATCCAGCGTCAGTTCCCCGATGTCCTTGGGGATGCTGGCCATCTTCTTGTCGTCACCGTCGCCGGTCTGGATGTAGGGGCCGAAGCGGCCAGCCTTGCGCATGATGGGCAGGCCCGTGTCGGGATGCTTGCCGATCTCGCCTTCCTCGCCGCCATCCTGCGCTCCGCCCGGCTGGGCGAATTTGCGGGTGAACTTGCACTCGGGGTAGTTCGAGCAGGCGATGAAGGCGCCATAGCGGCCACCACGCAGGCTCAGGCGCCCTGCATGGCAGGCGGGGCATTCGCGCGGATCGCCGCCATCCTCCTTGGGCGGGAAGAGATAATCGGCGAGGAATTCGTCCAGCGCCTCGGTCACTTCCGAGGGCTTCTTCTCCATCACCTCGTCGGACTTGGGCTTGAAATCGCGCCAGAAGGCTTCGAGCACAGCCTTCCACTCGCGGCTGCCGCCCGAGACGTCATCCAGCTCCTCTTCCATGCCCGCGGTGAAGTCATAGCCGACATAGCGGGAGAAGAAGCGTTCCAGAAAGGACGTGAGAAGTCGCCCGGTTTCCTCTGCGAAGAAACGGTTTTTCTCGGCGCGCACATAGGCGCGGTCCTTCAGCACCTGAAGCGTGGCGGCATAGGTCGAGGGGCGACCGATGCCCAGCTCTTCCAGCCGCTTGACCAGCGAGGCTTCCGAATAGCGCGGCGGCGGCTGGGTGAAGTGCTGGGTGGCGTCCACGCCCTCCTTCACCGGCATGTCGCCCTTGTTCATCAGGGGGAGCAGGCCGCTTTCGTCCTCCTCGCTGTCCTGCTTCTGGTCGCGGCTTTCGTCATAGACGGCCATGAAGCCGGGGAACTTCACCACCTGGCCGGTGGCGCGCAATTCGTGCTGACCGGTGCCGTCGCGCAGGGTGACGGTGGTGCGCTCCAGCTGAGCGCTGGCCATCTGGCTGGCCAGAGCGCGCTTCCAGACCAGATCGTAAAGGCGCGCCTCATCGCCGCTGCCATAGGTGTTGCGCGAGAAGTCGGTGGGGCGGATCGCCTCATGCGCTTCCTGAGCATTCTTGGCCTTGGTCTCGTAATGACGCGGTTTTTCCGGGCAGAAGTGGCCCGAGAAGCGCTCGGTGATTTCCTTGCGCGCGGCGTCGATGGCGCTGGGGTCCATCTGCACGCCGTCGGTACGCATATAGGTGATCGCGCCCGCCTCATACAGCGTCTGCGCCACGCGCATTGTGTGCATGGCCGAGAAGCCAAGCTTGCGCGCGGCCTCCTGCTGCAGGGTGGAGGTCGTGAAGGGCGGATAGGGATTGCGGCGGGCGGGCTTGGTCTCGACCTCTTCGACGCAGAAGGCGCCACCTTCCACGGCAGCCTTGGCGCGCTTGGCAATGCCTTCCTCGCCGAGGCTGAGCTTTTCAAGCTTCTTGCCTTCGAATTTGACCAGACGGGCCGGGAAATGCGTGCCGTCATGCAGCAGCTTGGCGATGACCTGCCAATATTCCTGCGGCTTGAAGCTCTCGATCTCGCGCTCACGCTCAACGATCAGGCGCAAAGCCACCGACTGCACGCGCCCCGCGCTCTTGGCGCCGGGCAGCTTGCGCCACAGCACCGGCGAGAGGGTGAAGCCGAAAAGGTAATCCAGCGCGCGGCGCGCCAGATAGGCGTCGATCAGATCCTGATCCAGCTCACGCGGATGCTTCATCGCCGTGGTGACGGCGTCCTTGGTGATGGCGTTGAAAGTGACCCGCTCGACCTCCTTGGGCAGGGCGCGGCGCTTTTTCAGCAGCTCGCGCACATGCCAGCTGATCGCCTCGCCTTCGCGATCAGGGTCAGTGGCCAGAATCAGACGGTCGGCCTGCTTGGCGGCATCGGTGATTTCACGCACGCGGTTCTGTTTGTCGCCATAGAGCTCCCAGTCCATTTCGAACCCCTCATCGGGGCGGACCGAGCCGTCCTTGGGCGGCAAATCGCGGATATGACCATAGGAGGCCAGAACCTTGTAGTCCTTGCCGAGATACTTCTCGATGGTCTTGGCCTTGGCCGGGGATTCGACGATGACGAGCTGCATAAGGCGGTTTCAGACACTTTCTTCGCGTGGTCGTAAGGCTTTTCTCACGTACACGCACGAGGGTGGTTCGCTGCGCTCCCTGCGTCAAGAGGGCGCTTATCGCAAGACATAGGAAGCAAAAGCCCGAAGCAAAAGCCTCAGGCAAAGACCTAAACCGCCCGGCTGACGCGCCCGCCCGCATGGCGGATGATCCTGCCGGTCAGTTCCATATCGATCAGCGCCGCCTGCACCACCCCGGCGGGCAGGCCGCAATGGCGGATCAGATCGTCCACGCCGATGGGCGCCACGCCCAGCAGCGCGGCGATGCGTTCATCAGCGCTGTCACCGGCCGGGGGTTGTGGTATCGGCGCTGCATCCGGAACCGCCAACGGCAAAGCCTCCTGCTTCGGCGCGCGCAAAGGCATGCGGGGCGCGCCCTGAAAGTCGGTCAGCAGTTCGAGAATATCCTCGATACGCTGGACCAGCACGGCCCCCTCGCGGATCAGATCATTGCCGCCATGCGCGCGCGGATCGAGCGGAGAGCCCGGCACCGCCATCACCGCCCGCCCATAATCCCCCGCCAGCCTTGCGGTAATGAGCGAGCCGGACTTTGGCGCCGCCTCCACCACCACCGTCCCCATGGCAAGGCCCGCGATGATGCGGTTGCGCGCGGGGAAATGGCGCTGGGTGGGCTCGGTGCCGGGGGGCATCTCGCTGATCAGCAGGCCTTCCCGGGCGATACGCTCCTGCAGGGCGGCATGTTCGGGCGGATAGGCGATATCGATGCCGCCCGCGATCACGCCGACCGTTCCCGCGCTGTTCTCCGCACTCAAGGCGCCCTCATGCGCGGCGGCATCCACGCCCCGCGCCAGACCTGAGATCACCGCGCAACCCTCCCCCGCCAGATCACGGGCGAGCATGCGCGCCAGCTTCATCGCCCCCGCCGAGGCATTGCGCGCGCCGACAATCGCCACCGGGCGCCGCGCCGCCATGGCCGGATCGCCACGCACGATCAGGATCGGCGGCGTACCCTCGGCCAACGCCAGCAGAGCGGGATAATCGGCGCCGTCATGGAACAGGTAACGCCCGCCTGCCGCGCGCACGGCGGCCATCTCCGCCTCGACCGCCTTCACGGAAAACGGCTTGAACCCCGCCTTGCCCAGCCCGGGCAAAGCCTCCAGCGCGGCGCTGGCCGAGCCGAAACGGGCCAGCAACTGATGATAGTTCACCGGGCCGATGCCGCCGGAGCGGATCAGCCTGATACGGGCCACGCCCTCCTCGCGCGTCAACCCGCTCGGCTTGCGCGCGGAGGGAGCGGGCTCGCCCACTCAGTCCTGAGTTTTGCGCGAGGAACCGACTCGCGGCTCTGCGCCCTGCATCAGCCGGGCGATGTTCTCATGATGGCGCGCCACCACCAGCACCGCCAGCGCCGCCAGCACAGGCACCAGCGCGATATGGCCCAGCGCCAGAGCGGCGAGCGGCGCAGCGACAGCCGCGCTCATGCCGCCAACCGAGGAAATCTTGGAAAGCCGCGCCGCCGCCGCCCAGGCCAGAGCGCTCACCAGCCCGACCGGCCAGGCCAGACCAAGCGCCACGCCCAGCACCGTCGCCACGCCCTTGCCGCCGCGAAAGCCCAGCCACACCGGGAAACAATGGCCCAGCATCGCGGCCGCCGCCGCCAGCTGCGGGGCGGCGGTCCAGTCGCCCGCGAAAGTGCCTGCCTCGCCCCACAGCGCCCGGGCGATCATCACCGCGACCACGCCCTTTGCCATATCCAGCAGCAGCGTGGCCGCCGCCAGCCCCTTGCGGCCCGTGCGCAACACATTGGTGGCCCCGATATTGCCCGAACCGATCTGGCGCAGATCGCCCGCGCCCGTCACCCGCGTGAGGATCAGGCCAAACGGCACCGATCCCAGCAGATACCCCAAGACCAGCGCCCCCAGCAGCGGGCTCAAACCTGTCGCACTCACTTGAAAAACCTCTCGATCCATAAGCGGGAGGCATTGCTGCGCAGGCGCGTCGCGCGCCTCTCCCCTGCCCGGCCCTTTTAGCGCCCGCCCGCGCCGACAGGAAAGCCCTGTCTTTGCTTTTTGCGCCGACGCCTTTTAGAAGCGACAGCCTGATCCCCCAGCCCAAGGCCCTGAAACGACGTGACCCAGCCAGCCATCGATCCCGCTTCCCCGGTGTTGCTGTTCGATTCGGGTGTGGGCGGGCTGACGGTGCTTGACGCCCTGCGCGCGCAATTGCCCGACGCTCCGGTGATCTATGCCGCCGATCTGGCGGGCCTGCCCTATGGCGAGAAAAGCGAGGCGCAGATCGCCGCCCGCGTCTCGGGCCTGCTGGGCCGGATGACCGAGCGGCTCAAGCCCCGGCTGGTGTGCATCGCCTGCAACACGGCTTCAACCATCGCCCTGGCCAGCGTGCGCGAGGTGCTGGAGGTGCCCATCGTCGGCACGGTGCCCGCCATCAAGCCCGCCGCCGCCATGACGCAAACCGGCACCATTGGCCTGCTGGGCACCGCCGCCACCGTCCGCCAGAGCTATGTCGACCAGTTGGAGGCCGAATTTGCGCAAGGCAAGCGGCTGCTGCGGCACGGCGCGGGCGAACTGGTCGCGGCGGCGGAGGCCAAATTGCGTGGACGCCCGGTGGACATGGCGGTGATCGAGCGCGCCGTGAGCGGCCTGCGCAACCAGCCCGGCGGCTCGGAGATCGATACGGTGGTGCTGGCCTGCACCCATTTCCCCTTGCTGATCGAGGAACTGGGCCAGGCCTTCGGCCCCGGCGTGCGCTTTATCGATGGCGCCCAAGGCATCGCCCGGCGCATCGCCGCGTTGACGCAAGGCCAGAGCTTCGCCCGCGCCCATGCCGACAGCGCCCTTTTCACCGGCTCCGCAGGCGATAACGCCCTGACGCCCGCCCTGCGCCTGCGCGGCCTTGAAAGCGTCGCGCAGTTCTGAGGGCTGCATATCAGGCTTGCTTATTGCGCAACACAGCCTGCACATTTGTGCAAATTCGACCCAAATGCCTACTGACAAGGGACTAAAGTCCTGTCATCCTGATATTCGATCAGTGTCTTTGATGCTGGTCATTTTACGGGGGCTCCGCTATGGGGCATAGGGAGGCAGCCCTTACAAAAAGGGGCGCCAGCAGGATGAATGCACTCGTGAATTACGACCAGA
Source organism: Novosphingobium rosa NBRC 15208 (assembly GCF_001598555.1). Taxonomy (GTDB): domain Bacteria; phylum Pseudomonadota; class Alphaproteobacteria; order Sphingomonadales; family Sphingomonadaceae; genus Novosphingobium; species Novosphingobium rosa. Next base: position 7,290 of record NZ_BCZE01000048.1, on the reverse strand, counting down.
TTTTCGATTCCGCGATCCAGCGCCTCCACACCGAGGGACGCTACCGCGTCTTCATCGACATCCTGCGCAACAAGGGCGCCTATCCCAACGCCCGCTGCTTTGCCGGGCACAATGGCCCCAAGCCGATCACCGTCTGGTGCTCGAACGACTATCTCGCCATGGGCCAGCACCCCAAGGTGATCGCCGCCATGGAGGAAGCGCTGCACGATGTGGGCGCGGGCTCTGGCGGCACGCGCAACATCGGCGGCAACACGCACTATCATGTCGATCTGGAGGCCGAGCTGGCCGACCTGCACGGCAAGGATGGCGCGCTGCTCTTCACCTCGGGCTATGTCAGCAATGAGGCGACCCTGGCCACGCTGGCCAAGATCCTGCCCGGCTGCGTGATCTTCTCAGACGAGCTGAACCATGCCAGCATGATCGCCGGCATCCGCAATTCGGGCTGCGAGAAGAAGGTCTTCCGCCACAACGACCTCGAACACCTCGAGGAACTGCTGGCCGAGACCGATCCCAACCTGCCCAAGCTGATCGCCTTCGAGAGCGTCTATTCGATGGACGGCGACATCGCCCCCATCCACGAGATCTGCGACCTCGCCGAGAAGTACAACGCCCTGACCTACATCGATGAGGTCCATGCCGTGGGCATGTACGGGCCGCGTGGCGGCGGCATCACCGACCGCGACAATGCCGCTCACCGCATCGACATCATCGAGGGCACGTTGGGCAAGGCCTTCGGCGTGATGGGCGGCTATATCGCCGCCGACACCCGCATCATCGATGTGATCCGCTCCTACGCGCCCGGCTTTATCTTCACCACCTCGCTGTCGCCGGTGCTGGTGGCGGGCGTGCTGGCCAGCGTACGGCACCTCAAGTCCTCCAGCGTCGAGCGTGAGGGCCAGCAGGCTGCCGCCGCCAAGCTGAAGAGCCTGTTCCGCGATGCCGGTCTGCCGGTGATGAACAGCACCACCCATATCGTGCCGCTGATGGTGGGCGATCCGGTGAAGGCCAAGAAGATCAGCGACATCCTGCTCGCCGAATATGGCGTCTACGTTCAGCCGATCAACTTCCCCACCGTGCCGCGCGGCACCGAGCGTCTGCGCTTCACCCCCGGCCCGGCGCATACCGAGGCCATGATGGAAGAGCTGACCAAGGCTCTGGTCGAGATCTGGGACCGGATGGATTTGAAGCTGGCGGCTTGATTTCAGGGTTTTCAAGACAAGTGAAGATGCGAGGGCCATCGCCCTCGCGCTCCCTTTAATGTCCGCCTTGCGCGTAACCTATCGGGTTCGCACGGGTTCTTAGCGCCGCAGGCAGGATGTGCCGCGCGCAAACCTGGCGTTCAAATCTGGATCTGATTGCCTGCGGCGCCTTGGCGAGCGTAGGTGGAGAGCCTGGGCATACCAATTCGGCGCCACTGCCCTATCGTCGGAAGACGGAATGGGAGCGCGAGGGGGTAACCCCCTCGCTTCTACCCTTTTCCCTTAAACATCAAAGATGATGCGTGCACAGGGCGAGCAGCAGGATGACCGGGACAGGCACGCCGATAAACCAGAGAATAGCAGAGCGCATCGCGAACCTCCATGGCTGGGTTGATGTGTTCAACCGTGTGGCCATGGAGTGCGTGAGGCTTGCAAAAGTTCCGTTTCGGGACGGGTAAGCGCTTATTCCTCGCCCATGCGCAGCGCGGCGATGAAGGCCTCCTGCGGGATCTGCACGGAGCCATACTCGCGCATGCGCTTCTTGCCTTCCTTCTGCTTGTCGAGCAGCTTCTTCTTGCGGCTGATGTCACCGCCGTAGCATTTGGCGGTCACATCCTTGCGCATGGCGGCGATGGTCTCGCGCGCGATCACCTTGGCGCCAATGGCGGCCTGAATGGGGATCTTGAAGAGGTGGCGGGGGATCAGATCCTTCAGGCGCTCGCACAGCTGGCGGCCGCGCGGGTCGGCCTGCGAGCGGTGGACGATCATCGAAAGCGCGTCGACCGGCTCGTTGTTGACGAGGATGTTCATCATCACCAGATCGCCCTCGCGCAGGCCGATTTGCTCATAGTCGAAAGAAGCATAGCCGCGCGAGATCGACTTCAGGCGGTCATAGAAATCGAACACCACCTCGTTGAGCGGCAGCTCGTAATTCACCTGAGCGCGCCCGCCCACATAGGTCAGCCCCGTCTGGATGCCACGGCGATCCTGACACAGCTTCAGGATGCTGCCCAGATATTCGTCGGGCGTGTAGATGGTGGCCTTGATCCAGGGCTCTTCCATGGTCTCGATCTTGACGGGATCGGGCATGTCGGAGGGATTGTGCATCTCCTTGACCGAGCCGTCCTTCATGGTGATGCGATAGACCACCGAAGGCGCCGTGGTGATAAGATCGAGGTCGTATTCGCGGCTCAGGCGCTCCTGGATGATCTCCAGATGCAGCAGGCCGAGGAAACCGCAGCGGAAGCCGAAGCCCAGCGCCGCCGAGGATTCCATCTCGAACGAGAAGGACGCATCGTTCAGACGCAGCTTGCCGATGCTCTCGCGCAGCTTTTCAAAATCGGCGGCATCGACGGGGAACAGCCCGCAGAACACCACCGGCTGCACTTCCTTATAGCCCGGCAGAGCCTCGGTCGCGCCGCCCTTCTGGGTGGTGATCGTGTCACCCACCTTGGCGGTTTCGACTTCCTTGATCTGGGCCGTGATAAAGCCGATCTCGCCCGGGCCCAGTTCGGCCAGTTCCTCGCGCTTGGGGGTGAAGCAGCCGACGCGGTCGATCAGGTGATCGGTGCCGCCGGCCATGAACTTGACCTGCAGGCCCTTCTTGATCACGCCATCGATCACGCGCACCAGAATGACCACGCCCAGATAGGGGTCGTACCAGCTGTCGACCAGCATGGCCTTCAGCGGCTTGGAGCGATCCCCCTTGGGCGGCGGGATCTTCTTCACGACGGCCTCAAGGATTTCCTCGATGCCGATGCCCGCCTTGGCCGAGGCCAGCACGGCTTCGGAGGCATCGAGCCCGATCACATCCTCGATCTCGGTCTTGACCTTCTCGGGCTCGGCGGCGGGCAGGTCGATCTTGTTGATGACGGGCACGATCTCGTGGTCATGCTCGATCGACTGGTAGACGTTGGCCAGCGTCTGCGCTTCCACGCCCTGCGCCGCGTCCACCACCAGCAGCGCGCCCTCGCAGGCGGCCAGCGAGCGGCTGACCTCATAGGCGAAGTCCACATGGCCCGGCGTGTCCATGAGGTTCAGCTCATAGGTTTCGCCATCATGGGCCTTGTAGTTCAGGCGCACGGTCTGCGCCTTGATGGTGATGCCGCGCTCTTTCTCGATGTCCATGTTGTCGAGCACCTGCTCGCTCATTTCGCGCGCTTGCAGGCCGCCGGTGAACTGGATCAGCCGGTCCGCCAGCGTCGACTTGCCATGGTCGATATGGGCGATGATGGAGAAATTGCGGATTTTCGCGAGGTCGGTCATGGCGGTCTTTATATAAAATGCGGGCACCGGAAGACCAAAGCCCCCCGGTTCATCGAGTCGCCGTTAGCAGCGTGTGGGGCTTATGTCACTCGCCTGTAACGGGCGTTTCGGTGTTGGCCTCCGGGTTCAGCGGGCCTTTCACCGCGCCGACCCATTCGCGCCACAGCAGCATCAGCACCGCCATCACCGCCGGGCCCATCACCAGCCCGATAAGCCCCCATGTCTCAACACCCCCCAGAATGCCCAGCAGCACCCAGAGGAAGGGCAGCCGCGTCGAGCCGCCGATAAAGGCAGGGCGCACGAAGTGATCGGCCACGAAGACCACCACCCCACCGATCACCGCCACGGCCACCGCCGCGGCAATGCTGCCGCTGGCCGCCAGCAGCGCGACCGCCGCGATCAGCGCCACCGTGGCGCCAAAGGGAATGGCCGAAAGCAGCCCCGTCACCAGCCCCAGCAGCGCGGCATGGCTCGCCCCGGCCAGGCCATAGGTGATCCCCAGCAGCACCCCCTCGCCAAAGCCGACGATCACCAGACCGTTGACCGTGCCGCGAATGGCCTGTGTCGCCTGCCGGATCACCCGCTCGCCCGCCTCGCCAAAGGCGCGGCGGCTGCCGATGCGCACGGATTTCGCCACATACTGCCCATCGCGCAGCAGGAAGAACAGCGTCACCAGCATAAAGCTGAGCAGCAGGAAGCGATGCGCCAGACCCGTCAGGATCTTGCTGCCCCGGCCAATGGGCAGGCCGGTGGCGTGATGTGCCAGCCGGTCGATGGCTGCGGGCGTGGCCAGCGCCGATTGCCACCAGTTCATCAGCTGGTCGCTATAGGGCAGATGCTGCAGGAAATCGGGCGCGGGCACGCCCTGTTCGCGCGCCGTGGCCAGCCATTGCGCCAGCGCCACGCTGTCATGCACCAGAGCGGCCGCCACCATCACCAGCGGAATAACGAAAACCAGCAGGATCAGCAGGGTGAAACCGGCGGGCAGCAGGACTTTCTCACCGCGCGGCCAGCGCTCCACGCTGCGCTCGTAAAGCGGCCAGAGCGAGATGGCGAAGATGCTGCCCCAGCCCAGCGCGGGCAGAAAGGGCCGCAAGGTCCAGACCCCTGCCAGCACCAGCAGGATGATCGCCACCAGCACCGCGATCCCCTGCCCGCGTGACCAGCTGCGCGGGCCCACCGCAAACCATGTACCGGGGGGCGAGCTGTCATTGTCCTCATGCATCGCGCAAGGCTAGACCTGCGGGGGCGCCGCGCCAAGCCCTGTTCGCACGGTCTGCCCCGGCTGTTAAGCTGCTGAGCTTTCTTCGGCCTCGGCGCGCTTGTCGATGGTCACGCGGTTGCGCCCTTCCCGCTTGGCGCGATAGAGCGCGCCATCGGCGGCGGTGATCAGCGTCGATCCATCGCGCTCCATGCTCTCGTCCCATGTGGCGATGCCGAAGGACATGGTCACCGCGCCCAGCGTGCGCCCGGCGTGATGCACGGCCAGTTCGCTGATCGCCTGACGCACCATATTGACGCGATTGCTCAGCGTGGCGGCATCGGTGCCCGGCGCGATGATGGTGAACTCCTCGCCGCCGAAGCGGCAGATCACATCGCCGTCGCGGAACCGCGCGCGCATCTCGGCGGAGACCGCCTGCAGCACCGCATCGCCCGCATCATGGCCGAACTCGTCATTGTAGCGCTTGAAGTGATCGACATCGCACATAACCAGGCTGAGCGCGCTCTTCGACCGCAAGGCGCGCGCCACTTCCAGCGCCAGCGTTTCCTCCATATAGCGGCGGTTGAATAGGCCGGTCAGCGGATCGCGGATGGTCTGTTCGCGCAGCCCGCGCTGCAGGCGATGGTTGACCAGCGCGGAGGCGATGTTCTCGGTCAGCACCGTCAGGCGGAAGCGGTTTTCGGCCTGCACCACGCCCTTGAGATACAGCACGCCGATCACCTCTCCGCCCGCCAGCAGGGGCTCGCAATGGTAATGGTCAGGCTGGTCATGCGGATTGTTGAGCACATGGGCGCAGACGATGTCCGACCCCGGCTCGATCACGAAATGGCTCTGGCCACGGCGCAGGGCCCAGCACTGGTCGGGGGCGAAGCCGCTGCTTTCCACCTCCAGCCCGCCCCATGCCGCGATGGGCACCAGCAGATTGCGCGAATTGTTATGGGCATAGAGCGCGCCCGGCATATCGGTCAGCACGCGCGGCACGAAGACGCGGATGACAGAGGCCAGCTCCTCATCGGTGCGCGCGGCCTGCATGCGGTGGGCCATGCCGCCCAGCAGCTCGATCACCTCGCTGCGCTCACGCAGATCCTCGCTGTTCCGGCTGAGTTCGAGGTTGGCGATGCGCAGCCGCTCCTCGCTGTGGTTCTGATCGGCCACCGCTACGGCCAGCTCATCCGCCATGGCGTTGTAGCCATAGGCCAGACGCTCGAACTCTTCTGAGCGCATCGCGCCCTCGATGCGCGCGCTGCGGTCACCCGCGCCAAACTGGCTCATCACCGCCATCATCGCCTCGACCGGGCGGCGGATGCGGCGGATCAGCACCAGCCCCATCAGCACGATCAGCAGCATGGTGACCGGCACGCCCCCCAGCACCAGCCAGCGGATGCCATCGAGATGCGAGGTGGCCGCCGCCATGCGCGAATTGGAGAGCATGCGCTCTTCGGTCAGGAAATCGCCCAGCCGCGCCTCGACCAGCAGCATGATGAAATGGCCCCGCGCGCTGGTCGCTGGTTCTGCGGGATCGCGCTGGCGGATCTGCATGGCGGATTCACGCAGATTGGCGGCGCGGTCATCGATCAGCGCGCGCACATTCTGGGCGCGGGCGTTCTGCGAAGGATTGTCCAGCGTCAGCCAGGCAATCGTGCCTGCCGCGCGCCTTGCCTGCTGGCTTTCGCTGTCGATGATCCTGGCCTGCTCGACCTCGTGATTGAGCAGATAGCTGCGCTGGGCGCTTTCGGCGGCCCGCAGGTGGCCGATCGCCTGATTGGCCGTCTTGAGCACCTCTGCGGAATGCGCGACCCAGCCCAAACTGCTCTGCATCCGCGCGGCCTCGTCGAGCAGCAGCCCCCCGAACAGCACCAGCACGGCGCAGACCATGCCGCACAAAATCTTGATCCGGCGGGAGAGCGATCCAGCCAAGAAGAACTCCGTCATCCAGCGCCGCAAGGGGCAGATGGCTAAGCCATGACTGAAAAAACCATCGAAATGGTTAATATGCGGCAAATTCAGCGCGCGTCTGCGGCGATCTGTCGCATGGGAGTAGGGGAAGGAAGATGCGAGGGGGTTACCCCCTCGCGCTCCCATGCCGTCTTCCGACGATAGAGTGGTGGCGCCGCATCGGTGCGCTCTGTCTCTCCACCTGTGTTATCAGCCGCCCAGGCGGTTGCCGTAGCCGATGGTCACCGTCGCGGCCAACAGGATGACGATGCCGCCCACCACCGTGGCCTTCACGCCCGTGCTGGCGCCCTTCCATTCCTTCAGCGCAAAGCCCCACAGCGTGCCGAAAATGATGATGCTGGCCATATGCAGCACCCAGCTCGAAAAGCCGTAGCGCCCCATATTGCTCTCACCCATGGTGTAGAAAAAGAACTGAAAATACCACAAGGAGCCGCCAAACATCGCCAGCAGATAATTGAGCGCCAGCGGAGCGCGCTGCGCCTCGCCCTGCCCCAGCCACTGGCCAGCCGAGCCATTGCGGCGCGTCAGGATCAGGCACCACACGCCATTGGTCAGCAGGCCCCCGAACATCACCAGACACAGCACCGGCAGGCCGGTCCACAGCGGACCTGCACCATGCGCGGCGGCAATCGCCTTCACCGGCTCCCC
>NZ_BCZE01000047.1 GCF_001598555.1 Novosphingobium rosa NBRC 15208 | reverse complement strand
GCCCGCCGCAAGGCCAAAGGCGAAGCAGGCCGACATCACGCCCGAGAAGATCGCCACAAGGATGCCCTTGCGGAAGTTGAACTCGGCCACGGTGGCGGCCTTTTCCTCCGGCGACTGCGCGCGGTCCTTGGCGGCGCCGGCCATGGCCACCACGCAGATGCCCAGCACGGTGATCCCCAGCCCCAGCAGCACGATCCGGCCCGAGAGCGTATCGAGCAGCTTGGCCGCGAAATCGCCCTGCACCAGCGGCGGGATCAGCGTGCCGAACACCGTGCAGAGCCCCAGCACCACCGCCATGCCCAGCGACAGGCCGAGGTAACGCATGGTGAGCCCATAAGTCAGGCCGCCAAAGCCCCACATCACGCCGAACAGCACGCAGAGCCCGACGATCCGCGCCGGGATTTCCGCCATGATGGCGAAGAGATCGGGCACCAGCAGGCTGCCCATCACCCAGGGCATCACCACCCAGGAGAAGACACCGCCCGTCAGCCAGAAAATCTCCCAGTTCCAGCGCTTGATGCCGCGATAGGGCACATAGAAGCTGGCCGAGGAAAGCCCCCCCAGCCAGTGGTAGAATACGCCGATCAGCGGGTTGGCATCCATTTGGTCTCTCCCGGAGCGGCTTTTGCCTGCTCCCCATAATCAATCAAATCAGGCGAGGTGAAACACCGTCTCCAGCGGCACGCTGACCGGCGAGCCATCGGGGTTGGTTTCCATCAGCGGCGCCATGGAGGTCCACCAGCGCTGCATCACCTCCAGCGAGGGAAGCGCATCCATCGTATGGCCCTCCTCGCGCCACAGCGTGGCGAAGAGGGCGTTGGTGGCGGCGTCATAATGGATCGAATAATCGCGGATGCCGGCAGCCTTCAGGGCCTCGACCAAATCGGGCCAGATTTCGTCATGGCGCTTGCGGTATTCGTCGAGATGGCCCGGTTTGAGGGTCATCCTGAAGGCGATCTTTTCCATATCCGCTGATCCTTAAAGGTCGAGGCCGAGGCGGTAGATACGGTTGGCGTTGCGGCCCCACAGGTCGCGCTGCTCGTCTTCACTGAAGCTTGCGGTGAAGGCCCGATAGGTCTCCAGATAGCGCGACAGCGGGGCGAACAGCTTGTCGGTGGGCGTGTCGCTGGCGATCATGGCGCGCTGCGTACCGAAAAGATCGACCGCCTCGCGCAGCAGCGGCAGCACCAGCGCCTGATCCCAGTCGCGCCGGATAAAGCCAAGGCCCGACAGCTTGATCGACACATGCGGCAGCGCCGCCAGAGCGCGCAAACCGCTGCGCCATGTTTCCAACCCATCGGCGTCGGTGATCACCGGCATGCCCATATGGTTGATGATGACTGGGATTTCGGGATGGCGCGCGATCAGCGGCGCAAGGCCCGCGAACTGGCCGGGATAGCATTGCAGATCGAAGGACAGCCCATGTTCGCCCAGCCTGGCGAAACCGGCCTGCCATGCCTCGTCCTGCGTCACATCGCGCGGGGTGTAGCTGCGCTTGGGGTCGGCATGCCAGTTGATGATATGGCGGATGCCGCGCACCCGGTCATGCCGCGCCTGAGCCGCCAGCAGGATGTCGATCTGCGGATCGTCCAGCGCGGCGAAGGCCACCAGACCGGTGGGGAAGGTTCCATCCTGCTCGGCCTGGCCGTTGAGCCAATGCGTCTCGTCGATGGCCTGCGCGCCATCGGCCCCGGCATCGACATGCACCGCGCCAACGGGGTTCCAGTCGGCCAGATCACGGCGGTAATCTGCGGTGAGGTAATCCTGCGCGATGGCCTCCACGCTGCCGTTAGGGCCATTGTCGTCAAAGGGCCCGGTCAGCCACGCATAGCGCAGATGGTTGAGCTTCCAGAGATGGATATGCGCATCGACAAAGGGGATCGCTCCCATGGTCCTGCTCCCTGCAGAGCATCGTGCAAAAAAGTGGGAACCGGTTTTTTGCAAAAACGATGCGACAGTTAAGATCCATGCCCGGCGGGCCCCGTCTTGAGTGGGGGCTCCGCCGGATCACGCTGATCAATAGGTGGTGCGCCCGCCCGATGTGTCGAACACCGAGGCGGTGGTGAAAGAGCATTCCTCGCTGGCCATGAAGCAGATGATCGCGGCGGATTCCTCCACCTCGCCCAGACGGCCCATGGGGATCTTGCTGCGCATGTAATCCACCTGGGATTGCGGCAGCTGCGCCAGAATGGGGCTCTCGAAGGTGGCCGGAGTCAGCGCATTGGCGATCACGCCCTTGCCCGCCAGTTCCTTGCCCAGACTCTTGGTCAGGCCGATCACCGCCGCCTTGCTGGCGCTGTAGGCGCTGGCGTTGGGATTGCCTTCCTTGCCCGCCACGGACGCCACATTGACGATGCGGCCATAGCCCCCCGCCAACATGTGCGGCACGATGGCGCGGTTGCAGTAGAACAGCCCGTTGACGTTGATGTCGAACACCCGCAGCCAGCTGTCGATCGGGAACTCATGCACCGGCACGGTGGCGCCGGTGATGCCCGCCGAGCAGACCAGCACATCCACCTTGCCGAGCGCCTGCACGCTGGCCTCGGCAGCCGCCGCCACGGCCTGCGCATCGCTGACATCCAGCGCCACGGTGAAGCTGGCGCCCGTCTCGGCCTTGGCGGCCTCAAGGTTGTCGGCATTCACATCCCAGAGGGCGACAGTGCCGCCCTCCGCCACGATGCGCGCGGCCACCGCCTTGCCAAGGCCGCTGGCCCCGCCCGTCACGATGGCGGCGCGGCCGCTGTAGCGGCCCGCGAAGACCGCGCTCATGCCAGCTTCGCCAGATCGAAGGCGACCACGTCCTGACGCTGCGTGCCGAGGCCCTCAATGCCCAGCTCCATCACGTCGCCAGCCTTGAGGAAGATCTTTTCGGGCTTCTTGCCCTCGCCCACGCCCGGGGGCGTGCCGGTGATGACCAGATCGCCCGGCTCCAGCGTGACGAAGCGGCTGGCATAGCTGATGAGCTGGCGCAGATCGAAGATCATCGTCTTGGTGTTGCCGGTCTGCATGCGCTCGCCATTGAGGTCGAGATACATCGGCAGATCCTGCGGATCGGCGATGTCCTCGGGCGTCACCAGCCAGGGGCCGACGGGGCAGAAGGTGTCATGGCCCTTGCCCTTCGACCATTGCGTGCCGCGCTCCTTCTGGTTGAAGCGCTCCGACACGTCATTGGCCAGCACGTAGCCGGCGACATGATCAAGCGCATCCTCTTCCGAGACATAGCGCGCGGTCTTGCTGACGATAAAGCCCAGCTCGACCTCCCAGTCGCCATGGGTCGAACCCTCGGGCAGCATCACGAAGTCGTTCGGGCCGGTCAGGCTGGAGACGGCCTTCATGAACATCATCGGTTCGGAGGGGATCGGCAGGTTCGATTCGATGGCATGGTCGCGGTAATTGAGGCCGATGGCCACAATCTTGCCGATGCCCTTCACCGGCACGCCGTAACGCACCTCTTCCTCGACCACCGGCAGGGTGGCGGCATCGATGGCGGCGATCATCGGCAGCGCCTCGACAGTGATGTCGGCCACATGGGCCGAGAGATCGCGGATCTTGCCCTGCGCATCGACCAGACCGGGCTTTTCAGCGCCCTTGGCGCCGTAACGAACGAGTTTCATGGGGTAAAATCCTTAACGGGCGTAGGGACGATGAAGCGGAATGTCGCGGTTCAGCTCGACACCGAAACCGGGCTTGTCGAGCGCGCTGGCCTTGATCCGGCCATTGACGGGCACCGGCTCGCCCAGCAGCTGCGGGGCGAACATGGGGACGATCTCGGTCGGCCCGGGGTGCATCATCAGGAACTCGGCGAAGGGCGAGTTGTGGCGCGTGATGACGAAGTGGTAGGAATAGACCGACGACCCGTGCGGCACCATCATCACGCCCTTGCTGTCGGCGTAATTGGCGATCTTGATGAGCTCGGTCACGCCGCCGCACCAGCCCACATCGGGCTGGATGATGTCGCAGCATTCCATGTCCATCAGCATGCGGAAGCCCCAGCGGGTCGATTCATGCTCGCCGGTGGTGACCAGCAGGCCCTTGGGAGCGTTGGCCTTCAGCTTCTGATAGGCCCAGTAATCGTCAGGGCTCAGCGCCTCCTCGATCCACTTGAGGCCGCATTCGTCCCAGGCGCGATGGGCAAGGCGGGTGGCGTAGTCGACATCCAGCGACATCCAGCAGTCGAACATCAGCCAGAAATCGTCGCCCACGCGGCTGCGCATTTCGGCCAGCTCGGCGATGTTCTTGTGCAGCCCTTCCTCGCCCTCGGCGGGGCCGTGGTGCAGCGCCATCTTGCCACCGATAAAGCCCAGTTCCTTGGCGATATCGGGGCGGGCGCCGGTGGCATAGAACTGCAACTCGTCACGCACCGCGCCGCCCAGCATGTGATAAACCGGCTCATCGCGCAGCTTGCCCAGCAGATCCCAGAGCGCCAGATCGACGCCGGAAATGGCGTTCACCACCAGACCCTTGCGCCCGTAATACTGGGTCGAGAAATACATCTGGTCCCAGATCTTCTCGACCTCGCGCGGGTCGCGCCCTTCCAGAAAGCGCGAGAGGTGCTTTTCCACGATGTAGCAGGCCGGTTCGCCGCCCGTCGTCACCGCGAAGCCCACGGTGCCGTCCTCGGCCTCGATCTCCACCACCAGCGTGCCCAGCACGTTGATGCCGAAGCTCTGGCGTGACTGGCGATACTCGGGGTACTTGGCCATGGGCGTCGAAATATGGTCGTCGATCCAGTGGCCGGCGCCCTGATCGTGATAGTCGGCCCCGCCGCCTTTTGCGGTAAAGGCGCGAACGTGCTTGATACGTGGAAAGGGCATAGAATGATCCTCGTCACCGAATGGCGGCTGGGCTCTTTTGTTGCACAGCATCTTGCCACATCGTGGGAATGTGATTTAGGATATGGAAATCATGGCGTCAACCACCAACCCATCCTCCGGCGAAAACGCCAGCGAAGCAACCTCCAGCGCAGGGGGCGGCGCGCAGACGCTTTTGCGCGGCCTCGACGTGATCGAGGCGGTCGCCGATCAGACGCTGACCGCCACCGAACTGGCTGAAAGACTGGGCCTGACCAAGAGCACCGCGCATCGTCTGGCCAGCGCGCTGGTGGATCGCGGCTTTCTCGCCAACACGCCGCGCAGCGGTTACCGCCTCGGCCCGCGCATCCTGGCGCTGGGCCACCGCGCCAGCGAGCAGGCCGACATCATCCAGCTGGCCCGCCCGCATCTCGAGTCGCTGGGCACGCTGACCGAGGACACGGTTCACCTCGGCATCATGGACGGCGATCACACCGCCGCGCTCTATCTCGACAAGATCACCGGGCGGCGGCGCATCAACATCTCCAGCCGCGTGGGGGAACGCCATCCGCTCACCTGCACCGGCCTTGGCAAGGCGCTGATCCTCGATGAGAGCGAAAGCTGGCTGGCCGAACGTTTCGCGCTGGATCAGGCCGCAGGCGCCCCGCATGCCGATGCCGCGCTCTGGCAGGAGCGGATGCGCGGCTATGCGCAGGGCGGCTATGCCTTCGACCTTGAGGAAAACGAGGACCGCATCCGCTGCGTCTCCGCGCCCATCCGCAATGCCTCGGGCCAGATCGTCGCGGCGATCAGCGTGTCGAGCGCGGCGCAATATATGGATGACACCCGCATGGCCGGGCTGCGGGATGATGTCCGCGCCACGGCCCATGCGATCAGCCACGAACTCGGCTGGAGCGGCCAGCCTTAAAACTTTCAATGACTTCGGGAGAGAATGATGACTTTGCTGGCAGGTAAGCGCGTTTTGATCACAGGCGGTTCGACCGGCATCGGCGCCGCCGCCGCGGTGGAAGCCGCGCGTCAGGGCGCGGATGTGGCGATCAATTATGCCAGCAGCGAGGCACGCGCTTTGCAGGTCATCGAGCAGATCGAGGCGCTGGGCCGCAAGGGTCTGGCCGTGCAGGGCGATGTCGCCGATCCGGCCACCGCGACGGATTTCGTGGCCAAGGCGGTGGAAGCCTTGGGCGGCGTGGACGTGTTCGTCACCAATGCCGGGATCTGCCCCTTCCACGCCTTCCTCGACATGCCGGTCGAGGTGGTGGACCGCACCTTTCAGGTGAACCTCCACGGCGCCTATTACATGGTGCAGGCCGCCGCCAATCAGATGGTGAAGCAGGGCAAGGGCGGGGCCATCGTGGCGGTATCGTCGATTTCCGCGCTGGTGGGCGGCGAGTTCCAGACCCATTACACCCCCACCAAGGCCGGTGTGCATTCGCTGATGCAGAGCGCCGCCATTGCGCTGGGCAAGCACAACATCCGCTGCAATTCGGTGCTGCCGGGCACGATCCTCACCGAGATCAACAAGGACGATCTGGCCGATACCGAAAAGCGCGACCGCATGGCCGCCCGCGTGCCGCTGGGCCGCCTGGGCGAGGCCGATGATCTGGCCGGGCCGATCGTGTTCCTCGCCTCGGATATGGCGAAGTATGTCACCGGTGCGGCGCTGCTCGTCGATGGCGGCGCTTTCGTGAACCTGCAGTAGGGGCCAGCCGATGAAAGCCGCATCCGCGCTCGACTATCGCGAGCTGGCGCGCCGCCGCCTGCCCCCCTTCCTCTTCGAATACATCGACGGAGGCAGCTATGCCGAGGTGACCTTGCGCCGCAATGTCGCCGATCTGGAGGATATCGCGCTGCGCCAGCGGGTGCTGAACGATGTCTCGGCGCTGGATCTGTCCACCACGCTCTTCGGCCATCAGCAGAGCTTGCCCGTCGCGCTGGCCCCCATCGGCCTTGCGGGCATGAACGCGCGGCGCGGCGAGACTCAGGCGGTGCGCGCGGCCAATGCGGCGAACGTGCCCTTCTGCCTCTCCACCGTCTCGGTCTGCCCGATTGCCGAGGTGGCGGCGGCCAGCAGCCAGCCCTTCTGGTTCCAGCTCTATATGATCCGCGACCGCGCCTTCATGCGCGACCTGCTGGCGCAGGCGAAGGCGGCAGGCTGCACCACACTGGTCTTCACCGTGGATATGCCGGTGCCGGGCTCGCGCTATCGCGACTATCATTCGGGTCTCGCGGGAGCGCCCGGCCTGCTGGGCGACATGCGCCGCTGGTTTCAGGGCGCGATGCATCCCGACTGGGCATGGGATGTGGGCATCAACGGCAAGCCGCATCAGCTGGGCAATGTCGCGCCCGTGCTGAAGGAGAACACCGGGCTGGAAGACTTCTTCGCCTGGATGCGCAACAATTTCGACCCCAGCGTCACATGGCGCGATCTCGACTTCATCCGCGAGACATGGGACGGGCCGCTGATCATCAAGGGCATCCTTGACGAGGCCGATGCCCGCAACGCCGCCGATCTGGGCGCCGATGGCATCGTGGTCTCGAACCATGGCGGGCGGCAGCTGGACGGCGTGCCCTCCACCGCGCGGGCGCTGCCCGTGATCGCCGATGCCGTGGGCGACAGGCTGACGGTGCTGGCCGATGGCGGCGTGCGCTCGGGTCTGGATGTGGTGCGGATGCTGGCGCTGGGCGCGAAAGGCGTGCTGCTGGGCCGGGCCTGGGTCTATGCGCTGGCCGGTGGCGGTCAGGAAGGCGTGGCCCATATGCTGCGCCTGATCGAGGCCGAAATGCGCGTGGCCATGGCCCTGACCGGCTGCACCCGCATTCAGGACATCACCCGCGAGGCGCTGGTCAACATCCCGCGCCTGTAAGCCATGCGTGCCCCTTCCCGGCGGGAGGGGGCACATCGCTGAACGTCAGAGAAAATCGCTCATTTCATAGAGCGGGCGGATTTCGATCTCGCTGGGTCCGGGCATGGGGTTGGGACAGCGCTTCACCCATGCCACCGCCTCCGCCATATCCTTCACGTCCCAGAGCCAGAAACCGGCGACCAGTTCGCTGGTGTGCTGGAAAGGCCCGTCGATCAGCGTGCGTCCGGCGCCATCGAAGGCGATGCGCTTGCCATCGGAGGAAGGCCGCAACCCATCGGCGGCGCGCAGGATGCCGGCCTCACGCAGCTCATCGTTGAAGCGGCCCATGGCGGCCAGCATGGCTTTGTCAGGGGGTGTGCCGGCCTCGCTGTCCTGCGTGGCCTTGACCAGAACCATCACGCGCATCGCAACTCTCCCACCAAAGCATCGTGCGAAAACGTGGGAACCGGTTTTTCGCAAAACGATGCGACAACAAAAGCCGTGGGCGAGGTTACACCGCATCCTCGGGCAAGACCATGGCCTCATCTCCCGCGCGCCAGGTCACGACCAGGGCATCGCGATAGGCCGGTTGATCCTCGACAATCGGCCGGATCGGCGTAACGCCATGCATGATCCGCCGGTCATCCAGCAGCACCGCCTCGCCCGGTACGCCCAGCGTGAAGCGGCCCAGCGCTCTCCCGTGCAGATCGGCGATCTCCGTCTCGCCCTGCTCGACATTGCGGCGGTCGATCAGCATCACCAGCACCCAATCGACGCCATCGCGGTGGAAGCCTTCAGGCGTGGGGCGACCGGTCTCCGTCGGCGAGGTTTCGATGCGGAACTGATGGACCTCGCTGTGCCAGCGGGTGGCGGGATCACGACCATCCAAGGCCGTGAACACAGGCGTGAAGGTCTGGAAAATCGCGCGCAGCACGGGGCTGTTGGCAGCGACATCCTTCATCGGCTCGAACCAGCGCTGCACCCCGCCGTTGAGCGGATTGTAATCGCGCGACTGGAAATGCGGCTGATGCGGGCTACGCTGCGCTTCCGCGCCCTGCACCGCGAAGGTGCCATGGCGGCGCAGGCGATAGCGCCCGCCATCGGCCATATAGCCATCGGGGCCAAGTTCATCCCAACTGGCGGCAAACGCTGCCCATTCGCTCTCTGTCCAGCCCAAGGCCTGCTGCACGCCGGGCGCGGGCACATGGACGAAACCGCCCTCACCCAGAGCATCGGCAATCTTGGCAGCAGCAGTGGTCGAACCGGAAAGCATGGACGTCATGCCCCGCAATGTGGACCTTTCCCCCGCCATGGCAAGGGGGTGAAAGGCCCGGTCACAGATCGAGATGCAGGAACTGGTTGAAGGCGCTGGCCGCGTAGCCGCCAAAAGCCGGGCCGTTGGCAAAACCATGGCGCCGATACAGCGTCAAAGCGGCGTCGAAAGATGACCCGCTGCCGGTTTCCAGACTGAGCCGCTTCACGCCCCTTGCGCGCGCCTCGGCGATGATCGTGGCCAACACCGCCGCGCCCGCGCCCTGCCTCAGGAAATCGGGATGGGTGCGCATGGATTTGATTTCGGCATGATCCGCGCCCAGCATTTTCAGCGCGCCGATGCTGGCGATGTTTTCACCACGCCATGCACTCCACACCGTCACCTCGGGCACCTGCAGGCCGGAGAGGTCCAGCGCGAAGACCGCCTCTGGCGGGGAGTTGGCCTGCATGCCCGCAAGGTGCAGCGCCAGCAAAGCACGGGTCGGCCCGCCCGAAAGGTCATCCTTGCGAATCTGATACATGGGCATGGTTTATCAGACGCCGCCTTAGCGCGCGATCATCTCGTGAATCTTGCCCGCCAGCGTGTCGAGTGCAAAAGGCTTGGTGATCATATCCATATTGGTGCCCAGAAATCCGGCGCGGATCGCGGCATTCTCGGCATAGCCCGTCACGAAAAGGATCGGCAGATCGGGGCGATGCTCACGCGCCACCTCGGCCAGTTGCCGCCCGTTCATCCCCGGCAGGCCGACATCCGACACCATCAGATCGAGCTTCTGGCCCGATTTCAGGATCGGGATCGCCTGCGCCGCATCGCCCGCTTCCACGGCGACATAATGCAGCTCTTCCAACACCTCGCGCACCAGCAGGCGGACGGATGGGTCATCCTCCACCACCAGCACGGTCTGCCCCTGCCCCTCGCGCACGATGGCCCCGGGGTCGCCGATGATATCGGCATCGCTGTCGCTGGCCGGCAGATAGAGGCTGACCTTCGTACCCTGCCCCAGCGCGCTGTGCACCCGCACCTGCCCGCCCGACTGCCGCACGAAACCATAGACCATCGAGAGGCCAAGGCCCGTGCCCTGCCCGATCGGCTTGGTGGTGAAGAAGGGCTCGAACACCTTGTCCATCACCTCGGGCGCCATACCGACACCCGTGTCGGAGACGGCGATCACCACATAGCGGCCCGCATCGATCTCCGGCCCGGCGCCCGCTTCCAGCTCGGCGGTGCTGACCGAGACCGTCAGCGTGCCGCCGTCGGGCATGGCGTCGCGCGCGTTGATCGCCAGATTGAGGATGGCGTTTTCCAGCTGGTTGGCGTCCACGATGGCATGGGGGCAGCCCTCGTCCGGCTCGATGCGCAGCGCGATGTTTTCATTCACCGTGCGGGCCAGCAGGTCGGTCAGCGCCTCGGTCAGCGCATTGATGTCCACCGAGCGGGCATCGAGCGATTGCCGCCGCGAAAAGGCCAGCAGCCTCGAGGTGAGCGAGGCCGCACGATGCGCCGAGGTGGTCGCCGCCTCCATAAAGCGATCGAGATCCTCCAGCCGCCCCGAGGCGATGCGCCGCTTGATAAGGTTCAACCCGCCGATCACGCCGGAGAGCATATTGTTGAAATCATGCGCGATGCCGCCGGTCAGCTGGCCCACCGCTTCCATCTTCTGCGCCTGGCGCAGGGCGGCCTCGGTGCTGGCGCGCGCCGCCATTTCGCTTTCCAGCGCCTGCGTGCGCTCGGTGACCTTCTGCTCCAGCGTCTGGTTGAGGCGCTGCTGGGCCTGCACCAGACGGGCATTGTCAATGGCGGTGGCGGCCTGCGCGGCAAGACCCAGCGCCAGCCTTTCGGAACGCTCATCGAAACGATCGGGCTGCATATGGCCGAAGAACAGCCCGCCGATCACCTCGCCCGAGCGCGCCGTGACCGGCACCGCCAGATAGCTCACCAGCGGCAGATGGCCTTTGGGCATGCCCTGATGCGGGGCATTGCGGCCATAGCGCGGGTCCTTGGTGATATCGCCCGAGCGCAACACGCCCTCACCCGCGAAGGTCGGGCTGAAGACCTGCGTGTTGCGCGGCATGGGGAATTTCTCGAAATCGCTCATCTGCGCGCCCGACAGGCTGTAGAGCAGATAGCGTTCCCCATCATCGTCGACGCGGTTGTAGAAGAAGGCGGCGATCTCCGCCCCGGTCAGCTCGCGCCCGGCATCGACCACCGCCTGCACCAGCGTATCAAGGTTCAGCTCCGCCGCCACCCGCTGCCCGGTGCGGTTGAGAATATCGAGCGCCAGACTTTCCTCGCGCAGCGCCGCCTCGGAGGCCGAGAGCGCCGCCTCATTGCGCTTGCGCTGCGAAATATCGATCACCGTGCCGATAAAGCGCACCGCTTGCCCGCTTTCGAAGACGGTGGCGCCGCGTGCCGCGATCCAGCGCTCCACCCCGTCCTCAAGGCCGATGGTGCGGTACTCGATGTCATATTGCCCGTCGCCCGCGGGATCGAGCGCTGCCTGCACGGCGGCGTCGGCAAAGGCTCGGTCATCCGGGTGAAGGCCGCGCAGGAAGGCGCTTTCATAGCTGACCTCAGCCTCGGGCGGCAGGCCGAACATCGCCTTGCAGCGCTCATCCCAGCGCAGGCGGTTGGCGACGGGATCGTAATCCCAGGTGCCAATGTTGGCCGCCGCCGTGGCCAGGCGCAACCGACTCTCGCTGCTGGCCAGATCGTGGATGCGGTCGCGCATCTCGAACTGCTTGCGCCGCGCCCGCATCGCCGAGGCAATCGCGCTGAGCAGCGAGGCGGCGCCCAGCGGGCGTTCCAGCACCACCGTGTTGGTGATGAAACCGAGCAGCCGCAGGGGGCTGCCCAGATCCTGCGAGGTCCGCGTCGAACGCGGCGCCTTGAGCAGCACAAAAGGCACGTCCGACCATGGCGGCTGCGCCTCGAACGCCCGGCGCAAAGGCGAGAGATCGCCGCGCAAGGCTTCCTCGGTCAGCAGGATCGCGCCGATGTCCTCGTCGAAGGCGCGGCCCACGCCGGCGACATCGGCGCAGATGCCAACCTCATAGCCCTCGCTTTCCAGCAGCACCGTCACGCTGGCGGCATCCCGCCCGAAAGGCGCGCAGACCAGAATGCGCAGCCCCTCGCTCAAGCGCTCATCCGCCACGGGCGCGTTCATCCATCAGCGGCCCGGCATTGCCCAGATACTCCGGCGTTCCGGTCAGCACGCCGCGGAAATCCTCCAGCGGATCGCCAACACGCAGGCCTTTGCCGTCGATACGGAACTCGCGAATGGCATCCTCATGGCTGCCGCCCCGGTTCTTCAGCACCGAGATCGCCTTGCGGATGCGCCCCTGCGCCTCGAAAAAGCGCAGCAGCAGCAC
Organism: Novosphingobium rosa NBRC 15208; assembly: GCF_001598555.1. Lineage (GTDB taxonomy): Bacteria > Pseudomonadota > Alphaproteobacteria > Sphingomonadales > Sphingomonadaceae > Novosphingobium > Novosphingobium rosa. The sequence goes on along the minus strand of NZ_BCZE01000047.1, from coordinate 18,894 downwards.
GGCATCGGCCACATAGGAGATGTTGAGATTGGTGCTCATCGTGCCGACCAGCCCGCTCTGCGGATTGATGAGGAAGGTGACCACCCCCTGCTGGTTGAGATAGGAAAGTAGCTCATGCATCTGCAGCAGCAATTGCTGTTCCTGAGGCATGGCGGCCATATAGCCGTTGAGACTGTCGATCACGATCATGCGCACGCCGCGCTGCTCGACTTCGTAACGCACGCGGGCGGCGAATTCGCCGGGCGAGATTTCGGCCGGATCGTTCTGCTGGATCGTCAGCCGGTCTTCATCGACATGGCTGGCAATATCCAGCCCGAAGGCTTTCGCGCGCGCCATCAGCGTGCCGACCCTTTCGTCAAATTCGAAGATGGTGCAGGCCTCGCCCCGCTCGCAGGCGGCATGGAGATATTGCAGCGCGATGGTGGTTTTACCCGCCCCCGCAGGCCCCGTAATCAGCGTGCTGGTGCCGCGCAGAGGGCCGCCCGCCAGCAGATCGTCCAGTTCGGGGATGCCGCTGGGCACCGGATCGCCGATGAAATTGGCGTGATGGTCAGAGGCGATCAGGCGGGGGAAGATATCCACCCCGCCCTGGCGGATCACCAGATCGTGGAAACCGGCGGTGAAATCCACCCCGCGCAATTTCTGCACCTGCATCCGCCGACGCGCCGCGCCGAAATCCAGAGTCAGCCGTTCCAGCGTGATCACGCCATGGCACAGGCTGTGAAGATGGGCATCGCGCGCATCGGCCCCGCCGGTCATATCGTCGACAAGGATCACCGTGCTGTCGCGCCCGGCAAAGAACTGTTTCAACGCCAGGACCTGCCGCCGATAGCGTAGCGGGTCTTGCGCCAGCAGCCGCATTTCCGAAAGGCTGTCGAAGACCACGCGGGCCGGTTTGACCCTTTCGACCTCATCCTGAATCAGGCGGATGGTTTCGCCCAGTTCCATCTCCCACGGGTGGAGGATCGACTGTTCGCGCCCATCGCCGAAAATACCCTCGGTGGAGTCCAGTTCGAAAACGTCAAAACCATCCAGTTCCCAGCGGTGCGAGGCAGCCACCACGCGCAGTTCCTCGCGCGTTTCGGAAAGGGTGATGTAGAGAACCCGCTCGCCCCGCGCCACGCCCTCGCGCAGGAACTGCAGCGCCAGCGTGGTTTTGCCAGAGCCCGGCGCGCCCTCCAGCAGATAGAGCCGATTGGCGGGAATGCCGCCCTTGAGAACGGTGTCGAGCCCGGCATTGCCGGTGGAAATTATCGTAAGGTCCGTCATGCATCCCGCCCGTTGGCGCCACGGGCGCGCCTGCTGCGCGGGTGAAACGCGGGCGTGGGGGGAATGTTCCGTCAGCTTCAGGGCTGCGCGGCGTTTTCGCGTCCAGAGGCACGGGCCGCGCGGATGGCATTGGCATGGCGCTCGCGATAGCGGCGATAAAGCACCGTCCACAGCGCCAGACCGCCCATCGCGCCATAGCCGATCACCGGCCCGACCACGAGATAGGCCTCGATGGACAGCGCATAGATCAGCGCCACGCTGACCAGAAAATCCACCAGCAGGCCAAAGCCCCAGACCAGCGTCATCACCATCACGGTGTGACGCACCATGGCATCGTCACGCTTGGCGTCGAACTCGGCCAGCGATCTGGCGGATTCGCGGGCCATGGTGGCGCGGGCCAGCGGATAGATCAGCGGCTTGCCGATCGCCGCCGAGCCCAGAAAGGCCAGAGCGATCGCCAGCGTCACCAGCTTCTCGCGCAATTGCAGAAACTGCGCCGAGCCGCCCCCCGCCATCGCCAGCAGCGAAAGCCCCAGCCCCACCAGCGCCAGCACCGAGAGCGCATCGACGCTGCGGCTGCGCCAGAAGGTGACCACGCTCCACACCAGCGGCGGCAGGCAGGAGGCGAGCAGTGCGGGCACCTGCCCCTGACTGCCCTGCAGCGCGTGATAGATCCCCAGCGGCGCGGCGATGTTGATCGCCACATCCAGCGCGAAGGCGGGGCCGTTGTCACGCAGCCAGTGGATGATGGTCGAGCGGGTCATGGCGGTCTCCGTTGCGGGCAGGCTGGGGGCGTTCATGTCGACGGCGTTCATTGGGCGTTTCCTTCGGCAATCCAGTTGCCATGGAAGCCGGGGGGCACGCGATGCGGCAGGCGGATGGTGGCAACGGGGGCCTCCTCGAAGCGGCGGGCGTTCAGGATCACCAGATCCGTGGTCTGGCTGTTCATATCGACCACAAAACCCATCAGCCAGCCCTCGCCCTCGGGGCTGGTTTCGTGTTCGGGCACGAAGACGAATTCGCCGGGATGGCGGCCCGCGCCGAAATCATGAACCTGACGCGTGCCATCCGCCAGATGATGGGCGTAAAGCGCGGTGGCGCCGACAAAGCGATCCGCCGGATCTGCGGGCAATGCCATGCTCCAGGCAAAGCGATAGGGCTGGCCGAAGAAACGCTCATCGCAGCGCGGAAACTCCTGAGCCGCGCCATCCAGCGTGGTGATCGCCACACTGCGGTTTGCCGGATCGACAGTCCAGCGCTCCAGCCCACGGTTGCGGGCATCTGGCCCCTGCGCCCCCTCGCCGAACATCGAGGCATAGGCGCAGACATCCACCACCACGCGGCCTTGCGGATCGTCATAGGCATTGGCGACATGGAAGGCAAAGCCGGGCGCGATCTCGCACCAGATGATCTCCTCCTGCGTGCCATGGCGCGGCAGCAGGCCGATGCGGGCCTGATGGTCCGGGTTCCAGCGATAGGGGAAGCTTTGCCCGGCCAGCATGGTCTTCATCGAGAAGGTGACGGGCAGATCCAGCACCACCACAAAACGATCCGTGATGGCGCAATCATGGATCATCGGCCCGTGCTTCACGGCGATGGGCTCCTCGCGCACCACCTGCCCTGCGCGGTCCACCACCACATGGCGGATGGTGCCGGGATCGGTCCCCTCATAGCAGATGGCGTGGTTCTCACCGGTCTTCGGATCAAGATGCGGATGGGCGGTGAAGCTGCCCTTCAGCGTGCCGCCAAAGGGGTTGTAGCGCTGCGCATCGAGCATCTCGCCCAGTTCGACCGGATAAGACCCGGCCTCGACCAGCGCGAAATCACGCCCGCCGATGCTGACGACATTGGTGTTCACATTGTCGAAGATGTGGCGCGGGCCCGGCGCAGGGGTTTCGCCCAGCGCCTTGGCCACCGCGTTGGAGCGGATCCAGCGGTTGCGATACCACAGCGCCTTGCCATCAGCGATGGCCAGCCCATGCACCATGCCGTCGCCGGTGAACCAGTGGTAGGAGGCCGGATCGGCGGCGATGGGGTTGGGCCCGATGCGCAGATAGCGCCCGCTCAGCCCTTCGGGGATCGTGCCCGTGACCGCCAGATCGGTGAGGGTCACCTCTTCCCCCATCGGCGTGTGAATGCCGGTGAGGAAAGGGTTGCCGCCTGCCGGTTCGGGCAGACGCTTGCGGTTGAAGGTGGCCAGCGCTTCCACGCCTTTGGTGACTGCGGATCGGATCAGGGTTTCCATCTTGGCCTCCAATGTTTACACTGTTATCATGACTCAGGATAGTAACAGTGTCAACATCGATAAAAAGCCCTATCATCATGGGGATCTGCGCGCCGCGCTGATCGAACAAGGCATGGCCCTGCTGGCGCAACGCGACGCCGATTCGCTGTCCCTGCGTGAAGTGGCGCGCGCCGCCGGGGTCAGCGCGACCTCGGTCTATCGCCACTTTCCGGACAAGGAGGCGCTGTTCACCGCTCTGGCGATGGAAGGGCTGGCGCAGCTGGGCGCGGCGCAAAAGGCGGCGGCCCAAACTGCGGGGGACGGCAAGCAAGCCTTCGCCGCCACGGGCCGGGCCTATGTGCGTTTCGCTCTGGCCCATCCGGCGCTGTTCCGCCTGATCTTCGCCTCCCCCGCGCTGGAGGCGTCCAAGGCGAGCGGCAGGCTGGATTCCGAGGCCTTCATGCTGCTGCAGGCCAATGCCGCCGCGCAGGCCGCCAAGGATGGCGGCGAAACCGGGGTGCGCACGCTTCAGGCCTGGGCGCTGGTGCACGGGCTGGCCATGCTGATGCTCGACGGCCAGATCGAGCCGGATGACAGTCTGATCGACCGCGTGGTGGGCTAATCAGGGCCGATACCGGCTGGGCGATACCCCCAGCGCCCGCCGGAACATGGTCGAGAAATTGCCCGGCCCCTCGTACCCCAGATCGAGCGCGATGGCCGTCACCGGATCGCCCGCCGCCAGCCTGGGCAGCGCGGCGGAGAGGCAGGCCTGCTGGCGCCATTGCGCGAAGCTCATCCCCGTCTCGCGGCGGAACAGGCGGGTAAAACGGCGGCGGTTCATCGCCAGCGCATCGGCCCAGTCATCGATGGTGGCCGCAGCGCTGGGGTGCTCCAGAAAGGCATGGCAGCGCGCCGCCAGAGCCCCATGCGCCGGAAAGGGCACCGACAGGGGAATCGAGGGCGCCCCGGCAATCTCCGCCACCAGCAGTTGCATCACCAGACCATCGCGCCCCGCCTCGTCATAAAGCGTGGGCAGTTCCGCCGCCGTCACCAGCAGCTGGCGCAGCAACGGCGAAACCGAGACCACCCGGCAGCCCGTCTCCGGCGAGAGATCGGGATGCGGCGTCAGCAGCACGCTGCGCGTCTGCACCGCGCCCACCATCCGCACCGCATGCGGCGTGCCGCCCGGAATCCACACGCCGCGCTCCGAAGGGGCGACCCATGCGCCCTCGGGCGTGCTGACCGTCACCACCCCGCTGACGGCATAGAGAAACTGCCCGCGCCGGTGGCGATGCGGCGCCAGTTCGAAATCGGGCGGATAGTCATGGCCGATGGCCATCACCGCGCGAGGGATCGACTCATCGCGCAGATCATAGAGCGGAGGATCGCCGCTCCAGTCCCGGAATGTCCTGTTCTCAAACATGAATGACCCATCGCCCAAAGCGGGACAGATCAAAAACGCCTAGGACATGTCTCCCAGAGGAGCAAACAGAATGAGTGAAACCGCCACGGCGTGCCCCCCCGCCGCCGCACCCTCCCCGCAGGCCACGGCCACCGGCACCGTCTTCAGCGTGATCGTAGCGATCAGCTTCTGCCATCTGCTCAACGACATGATGCAGTCGCTGTTGCCCGCGATCTATCCGGGCCTGAAAAGTGAGCTGCGCCTCAGCTTCGGGCAGATCGGGCTGATCACGCTGGTCTATCAGATCACCGCCTCGATCCTGCAGCCGCTGGTGGGCCTCTATGCCGACAAGCGCCCGACGCCCATGGCGCTGCCGGGCGGCACGGTGTTCTCACTGGCGGGTCTGGCGGTGCTGTCGGTGGCGCATGCCTATGGGCTGGTGCTGCTGGGCGCGGCGCTGCTGGGCGTGGGCTCCTCGGTGTTCCACCCCGAAAGCTCCCGCGTGGCGCGCATGGCCTCGGGCGGGCGGCATGGGCTGGCGCAGGCGATGTTTCAGGTGGGCGGCAATGCGGGGCAGGCGCTGGGCCCGCTGGCCGCCGCGCTGGTGGTGGTGCGCTGGGGCCAGTCGAGCCTGGCTTTCTTCGCCCTGCTGGCGCTGCTCTCGGGCGCGATCCTGTGGAATGTGGCGCAATGGTATCGCCATCACGGGCTGGCGCGGCTCAAGCTGGGCAAGGGCGCGGGCCATGTCGAACTGCCGCGCGGGGATGCGGCGCGCGGGATCACCATCCTGCTGGCGCTGATCTTCTCCAAATATGTCTATCTCGCCAGCCTGACGAGCTATTTCACCTTCTATCTGATCCACCGCTTCGGTGTTTCGGTGCAGGATGCGCAGTTTCACCTCTTCGCTTTTCTGGCGGCGGTGGCGGTCGGCACGGTGGCGGGCGGACCGCTGGGTGACCGCTTCGGGCGCAAATATGTGATCTGGTGCTCGATCCTTGGCGCGCTGCCTTTCACCCTGCTGCTGCCCTATGCCAGCCTGTTCTGGACAGGCCCGCTGACGGTCATCATCGGCATGATCCTGGCCTCGGCCTTTCCGGCCATCGTGGTCTTCGCGCAGGAGCTGGTGCCGGGCAAGGTGGGGATGATCTCTGGCCTGTTCTTCGGCTTTTCCTTCGGCATGGGCGGGCTTGGCGCCGCCGTGCTGGGCTGGATCGCCGACCGGGCGGGCATCGAGGCGGTCTATCAGATCTGCGCCTTCCTGCCCGCCATCGGCCTGCTGACCGCATTCCTCCCCAATATGGAAAAGAAGCGGTAAGGCTCAGTCCAGAAGCGCATTCAGCGCGGGCAGGAAATGCCCGCGATGCTCTGCCGGGATGCGCGCCATCAGATCGTCCTCGAAACGGGCGGTGGTGGCGCGCACCTCTTCCAGCTTCGCCTCGCCCTCCGGCGTCAGCACGATGGCCTGCGACTTGCGGTCGATCGGCTCGCGCGCGATCAGCCCCGCGCCCTCCAGCCGGTTGAGCAGCGGCACCATATTGGCCCGCTGTATATCCAGCAGCCGCCCGATGTCGCTGGAGGTCATATCCGACCGGCTACCCACCAACAGCAGCACCGAAGCGTCCGAAATCTTCAGATCGAGCGTGGAAAGCCGCCCCGCCAGTTCCGCCATCATCGCATTGGCGGCACGGCGCAGGGTGAAGCCCGGCAGAGCGCTCATCGGGTGATCGGCGTCTCCGACCATGCTCTCATTCATCGTGTCCCCCAACGTCATACTCCATCATGCGCCTCAGGCGGCAGCATCTCCAACGCTATCGGAAATAGCAACTACTCGATTTTCGGGAGAATGCCACGACTGAACGCGCGGATGAAGAGGCCGTTGGGACAAAGCCGGGGCGAAGGAAAAGGCACATGCGAGGGTGTTACACCCTCGCGCTCGCATTTTGTCTGCCTTGCGCTTCGGGTTCGGCGGCCTGATGACGATCGGCCTCATCTTGGGCCAAAGCGATGAACCATCTGGTACACAGCATCTTTGATCGCTATCACGGAGCAGCATAAGCACGGGAACAGCAGAGTCCCGCCACCTCATGGAGAGCCCCGCATGCATGTCGAGCGTATCGGCCACGTCAACATCCGCACCCCGCTGGTGGAGGAGACGCTGGTCTTCTACGAGACCTATCTGGGCTTGCGCCGGGGGGATGCTGTCTCGGCAGTGTGGCGGGCGGACAATGTGTGGCTTTACGATGCTCAGGGCTTTCCGCTGATCCATGTCAACGGCCCGCTGCCGCATGAAACGGCAGCGCCAGAGGGGCTGGCCAGCCGGCTGGATCATGTGGCCTTCGACTGTTCGGGGTTGCAGGCTTGCCGCGAAAAGCTCAGCGCAGGGGGCATCGCCTTTCGCGAACAGCCCCTGCCCGCGCGCAAGCTGCATCAGATCAATGTGCTCGACCCCAATGGCATCAAGGTGGAATTGACCTTCCGCGACGATGAGGTCGGGGCCTGAGCCCGCAAAAGGCTGCATGGCCGGGAGCCCATGCAGCCTTCCTGCTTGCCAGACTTGGGGTCAGTCCCGCACCAGCCGCTCGACCTTGTTGACCACGAAGGCGTAGGACAGCGCGCCCAGCGCCGCCATCGCGCCGATATAGGCCAGCCCGGAAACGAAAGAGCCGGTACGCCCCACCGTCAGCCCGATGACGATGGGCGTGACGATCCCGGCCAGATTGGTGCAGAGGTTGAACAGCCCTCCGGTCAGCCCCACCAGCGATCCGGGCGCGATCTCCGAAATCAGCGTCCAGCCCAGATTGGACATGCCCTGCCCGAAAAAAGCCACCGACATCACGGCGATCACCGCCATGTCGCCCGTGGCGCCGCGCGGCAGCCAGATCGCCAGCACGATCAGCATCGACATCATCAGCCCGGCGATGATCGGCACCTTGCGCGCCACCGCCAGCGAGACGCCGCCGCGCACCAGCCTGTCCGACAGTTGCCCGCCTGACAGCACGCCCAGCGAGGCCGCCATAAAGGGCACCATCGCGAAGACGCCGCTTTTCAGCCAGTCCATATGGCGCTCGGTGGTGAGATAGCTGGGGAACCACGTCAGGAAGAACACCAGGGTGGAGTTGGTGGCGAACTGGCCGATGGCCGCCCCCAGAATGGAGCGCTGGCTGAGCAACCAACCCACATCGTCCCAGCGGAAGGGGCGCGGGGCGGCGGCTTGCGTGATGCCGCCATCCTCGCGGATCAGCGCCAGCTCGGCATCATTGACGCCCGGGTGGTCGGCGGGATCGCGGTACATGCGGTGCCAGATGAAGCCATAGGCGATGCCCACGCTGCCCACGATCCAGAACAGCGACCGCCAGCCCCAATGCCCCGCCATCCAGAACAGCAGCGGGCTGAGGAAGGCGATGCCGAAATACATGCCGACCGAATAGATGCTGTTGGCCCGCGCCCGCTCGCCGCGCGGGAACCATGCCACCAGCACGCGGCTGTTGGCGGGAAAGCAGGGCGCCTCGGCCACGCCCAGCCCCAGCCGCACCGCGATCAGCGCCCAGAGCGAGCGCACCAGCCCCTGACTGACCGTGCAGGCCGACCATACCACCAGCGAGAGCGCGTAGGTCAGCCGCGTGCCGAAGCGGTCGAGGAAGACACCGCCAGGCAGTTGCGCCAGCGCGTAGCTCCATGAGAACGCCGAGAAGACCAGCCCCATTTCCGCCGGGCTCAGGCCCAGTTCGCGGCTCATCGAGGGGGCGGCCACCCCCATCAATGTACGGTCCAGATAGTTGAGCGCCGTGGCGAAGGCCACCAGCGCCAGCATGATATGGCGCTTGCGCGTGGGCCGGATAGAGGGGGCCAGCATGGTCATTGCGCCTCCCGCTTTTCCAGCGTGTAGGCCACTTCATAGGGCTGGAACAGGCCATCGGGGAAACCGGCCTGCGCCAGATGATCCAGCACGGCGGCCCCGGCATCTTCAGCCTCGGCCAGCCCCATGGCCTCCACCACCACGACCAGATCGAAGGGCTGTTCGCTCATCGGCGGGCGCAGCTGGGTTTCGGAGGTTTCGCCGCTGGTGAAATCGGGGCGGGCGGCGGCCAGATGGACGGCGGTGACCGGATCCAAAGCTTCAATCGCCGCCAGCGCCGGAGCCAGCGCGGCCTGCGCCTCAACCTCCTTCATCCCCTCGGGCAAGGTGAGACGCACGGTGGCCACCGCGCCGCCCACGCCGCGTCCGCTGGTGTGGAGCACCGCGCAGGACATGCGCAGGAAGTTGCGGAAATGCGGAGCGATCCACTGGGTCCATTCCGTGGGATGGTTCAGGCTGCGCGCGTAATCGGGGGCGGTAAAACCCTCCAGATCATGCCCCTCATAGAGGGTGAAATAGATCTGCCGCCCCAGCCCCCGGTTCACCCCCCGGCGCGAGCGCAGGAAATTGCCGTGATCCAGCCTTTCGGGCATATGCTGGCGCGTATGCCATTGATGATACTGGGCATCCCCCTGCGGCGTGATGTCATGCCACATGATGATGAATGCCTGCCCCTTCAACGCCATGAATGCGCTCCCTTGTCCTGGCCCTTCCCTTTGGCCTTCCACCTCAGGGGTAACATCGTGGCCGGGCCGGAGCGCTGTTTCAGCGTGAACAATTCCCTTGTCTGACAGGCATGCCCGCAGGCTCAATGCGCCCGGTCATGCCCCCGCCACTGGCCCGGCGTCTGGCCGAACTGCGCCTTGAAACGGCGGGAGAAATGGCTGGGATCGCAAAAGCCCGAACGCCAGCCGATCTCCGAAATCGAGAGGGCCGCAAAACGCGGATCGCTCAGCAGATCGCGGGCATGATGCAGCCGCACCGAGAACAGCTCCTGCACATAGGTCGTGCCCTCCTGCGCCAGGATCTTGTGCAGATAGCGCGGGGAAATCGCCACCGTGGCGGCGATCATCGCGGCATCCAGATCATGCTCGAAGAAGCGCTCCTGAATGGCGGTCTGGATGCGGCGGAACAGTTGCCGCGTATGGTTCGACAGGCGGCTCTCGCTCGCCCCCAGAGTCAGCGCCAGCGCGCCGCCGATCTGCTGGGTGCAGAGCTTGCGCCATGTGGTGTCATCGCGCTCATCGCGCATGGCCTCGACCAGCGTGGCGACCAACGCGCCATGCCAGGGGGCCCCCGCGCGCACGGGGCGCGCCACGGCGGCCTCGGGCGTGGGCAGCCAGCATTTGATCCATTCGATGGGCAGGCGCGCCACCATGTGCAGGCTGCCCTGCCGCGCGGTGACGCTGTAAGGCTGGCGGTTGTCGAGCAGCACCATATCGCCCTGCGCCAGATCGATCAGCCGCCCGTAATGCTCGACCTGCCAGGCCCCGCCGCGCACCCAGTTGAGGTTGAGATGCGGCTGTCGTTCACGAGACGCCGCGCGCGATGACCGCGTCACGCTATGCGCGCTGCCAATGGAAATATCGCTGAGTTGCAGCGGGCCCAGATCGTGCTGACGCATGCGCGCCTCGATCTTTTCATCGGCGCTGGCGAAATCGAGTTCGAAGATAGCCTCGCAAATGGCATCCCGCCAGTAACCCAGCCGGTTGGCGCCATCCTGCGACGTCGTTGACCACGAGCGCATCGCATCCCCCATTGTATGAGACCGGCTCTTGCGGCCGGTCCTTGTCGCGGCAGGATAGAACCGCCCGGGGGGCAATTCAAGTCATTATACCATTTCGTACATGATGGAGCCTCTCAGCGGCAGAAGGGCTCGGCGCCCATCACCGATTTGATGCCGCCCACGATCAGCGACTGGAATTGCGCCGCGCCCGGCTCGCCGTCCTTTTCGAAAGCCTTGGCGTCATGGCCCAGCGTGGTGGCGAAGACCTTGCCGCCATCGTAATACTGGCACCACGCCACGGGATGGAAGCCGCCATGCCCCGGGCTGCGCCCCACCACCGAGGGATAGCGCGACAAAGGCGGCAGGTTGGCCGGTCGCGGCCCGTTCGGCGCGCCGATGGGCAGCGGCTCGGCCCTGACATCGCCCGGCCCCCAGCTCTTTTCATCAACCGTCGCCAGAAAGCGGACCTTGGTGGGGAACGGCACCAGATTGTACCATTCGTCATGAAAGCGCCAGCGCGCGGGCAGCCCCTTGGTCGAGGCATCCTTGCTGTCCACCATCACGACATCGGCAGCGCGCGCCGGGCCATGATCGTAGAAATTGGCATTGCCCAGCAGCCCCTCATACCACGGCCAGTTGTAGAGCGTGCCGAAAGCATTGTGGATCGCCACAAAGCCGCCGCCCGCGCGCATATATTGGCGCAGCGCGGTCTTGCCGGTGTCATCCAGCGCCTCACGCGAGGTGGAGATGAAGATCACCGCATTATAGCCGCTGAGGTTGGCCATCTGCGAAGGGTCTTCGGTGTAATCGATGGCCCAGCCATTCTCCTGAGCGATGCGCAGCATCTCGCGCTGCACCACATTGTTGTCGGCCAGTGCCGGGTTCAGCCCCGGCGCCAGAGGCGTGCCCAGATTGGCATGACGTGGCCCGGCGGTATGGGTGTAAAGCAGCACGCGATACTGCTTCACCGGAGCGCGCGCCCAATCGTGATAGCACACCGGATCGACGCCCCGGCACACGCCGTAATCATAATCGCCCAGATGATCGTTGATCGCCCCGCCGGGATTGCCGGTCTGGGCCGAAGCGGCGGTGGCGCAGGCGCCCAGCAGCAGGGCAGCGATAAGCTTGTTCATGGGCTTTCCCCTCACTTCAGGCTGTAGACGATCAGGCTGTCGCTGGTGACCGGCGTGCCCAGAAAACTGCCGCCCGTGGCGACGATGGCGACATATTGCTTGCCCTTCACACTGTAGCTGACGGGCGCGGCATGAGCGGCGGCGGGCAGCTTGTCACTCCACAGTTCCTTGCCGGTTCTGGTGTCGAAGGCCCGGAAGCGCGCATCGTCGGTGCCGCCGATAAAGGTGACGCCGCCCGCCGTGCTGGTCGGCCCACCTGCCGAGGGGCGGCCGGTCAGCTGCTTGTCGGCGGGCAGGCTGTCGGTCACGCCAAGGCGACTGCGCCACGCCACCTTGCCGGTGTTGACATCCACCGCCACCAGATCGCCCCATGACCCGCTCTGGCAGAGCATGCGGTTCGACGGATCCCAGAAGCGTCCGTTCAAATCGCCCTGATTGACGTAACCGCCATTGCCGTTGGAGACGATCTCCTGAATCTGTCCCAGCGGCGAGATGTTGATGAGGTACAGCCCCCGCACCGGATCGAAACTGCCGCCGAACAGCGCGCCGATCGTGCCGGGCATATAAACCATCGGCCGGTTGAAGGTCGGCGGGTTGTAGGGGCCGCCCAGCGCCAGCTTGTTGTCATCCACCAGCTTGCGGCAGAAGGCTTCGTGTTCCGGCGTGATCTTCGAAAGCTGGCCGGATGTCAGAGACATTTGCGCCAGCGGCCCCGGAGCGACCGGGAAAGGCTGGGTGGGAGACGTCACCTCGCCCGGCACATCGCTCTTGGGCACCGACCTTTCCTCAACGCCATAGATCGGCTTGCCGGTGACGCGATCCAGAATGAACAGCATCTGGTTTTTCGACAAGATCCCCACCGCCGGGATGACCTTGCCGCCCTTCTTCACATCGAAAAGCGTGGGCGGGGTTTCGGCATCATTGTCCCAGATGTCGTGATGCACGATCTGGAAATGCCAGAGATAGCGCCCCGTCGCCGCCTCCACCGCGACGACAGAGGTGCTGTAGAGATTGTTGCCGGGCCGGTCGACGCCCACCCGGTCGTCGGCGGGCGCGCCAAAGGGCAGATAGACGATGCCGCGCTTGGCATCGACGCTCATCATGCCCCAGACGTTCACGCCAGAACGGTTGTTGCCGCTGTCATTGGCCCATGTGCCCGCATTGGGCTCGCCCTGATGCGGGACGGAATGGAAGGTCCAGACCAGCTTGCCGCTGCGCACATCCCAAGCGCGCACATCGCCCACCGCACCGCCGATGGCCTCGCCCACCGCCGCGCCGGTGATGACCAGATGGCCCCAGACCTGCGGCGGCGAGGTCATGGAATAGGGCTTTGCCATGCCCGTCACCATCACCTCGGGCGTCTTGAGGTTGATCGAGCCATTCTCGCCAAAGCCCGCGCTGGGCTGGCCATCGGCAAGGTTGAAGGAATAGAGCCGCCCGTCGGTGCCGCCGAAGAGCAGCGCCGCTCCAGTCTTTTTACCATCTGGGCCGTTCTCGCCCGGCCAGTAATCCATGCCGCGCCGAGCGGGCTGCACGCCCTTGGGCAGATCATGGGCCCAAAGCTTTTCCCCGGTGGCGGCGTTCAGCGCGACAAGCTGGTTGTAGGGCGTGGCGACATACATCACCCCATCGATCACCAGCGGCGCGGTTTCCGAAGCGCTGAACCGCCCATTGCCGAAAAAGCTGGGAAAGCGGCGCGGAGCCCCGGCAGGCGCACCGGCAGGAGGCCCGGCCTGCTCGGCAGCGGCCTGAGCCTTGTCAGCAGCGCTGGGCCCGGCGGCAGGCGCGGCGGCATTAGGCTTCATATGGAAAACCCAGGCTTGCTGCAAATGCGCGACATTGGCGGGGGTGATTTCGCTGGCGCCGGAAAAGCGCGTCGCCGCGCCATCGCCATTGGGGCGCTGCCAGTCCGCATCCGGAGCGGCCATCCCGGCACTCGCCACCGCCATCAGCATCGCGCTGACGCCGCTTCGCAAGATCAATTTCATCCTCTCGCCCTTCGTTTTTGTTTTGAAAATCAGCCCTCGGCGGGCAGACGATGCACGTCGCCGATGACAAACAGGTAAGACGCCACCCCCAGCAGGGCCACGCTGCCAATATAGGCCAGCGCGCCATGGAACGATCCGCTGGCCTGCACCACAAAGCCGATCACCATCGGCGTGACGATTCCCGCAATGTTGGTGCACAGGTTGAACAGTCCGCTGGTGAGGCCGATCTCGCCCTCCGGCGCCACGTCAGAAATCAGCGTCCAGCCGAGATTGCAGATGCCCTGCCCAAAGGCCGCCACGGACATCACCGCGATCAGCACCATATTGTCGCGGATAAAACCCAGCGACAGGATGGTGGAGATCAGCAGCAGCCCCGCCACCACCGGTCCCTTGCGCCCGATGCTGGCCGAGCCGGTGCGGCGCACCAGCCAGTCCGACACCAGCCCGCCCGACAACACCCCCGCCGAGGCCGCCACATAGGGCAGCGCCACGAAGAAGCCGGATTTCACGAAATCGAGATGCCGTTCGGTGGAAAGATAAGTCGGGAACCAGGTGATGAGAAAAACCAGCGCCGAATTGCTGCAGAACTGCCCCAGCGAGGCGCCCAGAATCTGCCGCTTGCCCAAAAGGCGCAGCATCCGGCCCCATGAAAAGGAGGGCGCGGGCTTGGCATTGAGGCCACCGCCCGCCGCGATATGCGCCAGCTCGGCCTGATTGACCCGGGTGCTTTGCAGAGGATCGCGATAGACGCCATACCATGCCAGACCAAACGCAATGCCGATGGCCCCCACCAGAAGAAACAGGCTGCGCCAACCCCAGTTGCCCACGATCCAGAACAGCAGCGGGCTCAGAAACGCCAGCCCGAAATATTGCCCGATGGAATAGACGCCCGTCGCCCGCGCCCGCTCGCCCTGAGGGAACCACGAGGCCAGAATGCGGCTGTTGCAGGGATAGCAGGGCGCCTCGGCCAGACCCAGACCGAAGCGCAGGCCGATCAGCGTGCCGATACTGCCCGCAAAACCATGCAGCAGGGTGAAAGCCGACCACAGGGTGAGCGAACAGGCATAGGTGATGCGTGTGCCCAGCCGGTCGAGCAGCAGGCCACCGGGGATCTGCGCCGCCGCATAGGTCCATGAAAAGGCGGAAAAGATGATGCCCAGCATGGCGGGGGAGATGTGCAGCTCGGCGCTCATTGGCCTGGCCGCCACGCTCATCACGCTGCGGTCGAGATAGTTGAGCACCGTGGCCGCCGTCACCAGCGCCAGCACCGCCAGACGCGCCCGCGTGGGCCGCTGCCGCAAGGCCTGGTCCGCTGCGGGCATGGGCTGGTTCACCGCCCGGCCCGCGCGCGGATGATATGGCGCACACCCAGCCCGTAAACATCGATGCCCAGACCGCTGATCATCCCCGTCACGCCCTGCGTGAGGATCGATTTGGAGCGCCACTCGGCCTCGCGGTTGTGGATGTTGGTGATGTGGACCTCCACGATGGGGCAGTCGCACATTTTCAGCGCGTCCAGCACCGGATAGCCCGCATAGCAAAAGGCCGCCGGATTGATGACGATGCCCGCCGCGCCCACACGGGCGTCATGGATGAAATGCACCATCTCATGCTCGGCGTCGGTTTGGCGGAAGATGATCTCGAACCCTGCGGGCCCGGCGATGTCACGGCATTCCTTCTCGACATCGGCCAGCGTGGCCGTGCCGTAAAGTTCGGGCTGCCGAACACCAAGCAGCCCGAGGTTGGGGCCGTTCAGAACGTGGATTACCTTGGTCATTCTGCGTGTGTTCCGATCAGATCTGTTATTGGGTGCCCTGATGCGCCGCGAGCCAGGCGATGACCCTGTCGCGATCCTCTTCAGAGGTAATCTGCGCGCCGAGGCCGATCATCTTGTCGACGGTGGCGGCCCAGTCAGCGGCGCTTTTATGCTTGGCCCTCACCTGAGCGATGGGGTGGCAGGTGCTGCAGGTGGCTTCGACGAACTGCCCATCGGCATCGCCCGACGCCTGAGGCCCCACCGTAGCAGGAGCCGTCGATGGCTGAGCATGCAGCAGCGCCGAGGAGCTTGCCGCCGCCATGGCCAGACATGCCGCCCATTTCAGATATGTCGCGCCCATCACCATCCTCTTTATGCGCCGATACCGGCCTGGCGGCATCCGGCTTCATGCCTGTTTCACCGCGATTCCCTGCATCCTGCCTTGGAACATCTTGTCGGGCAAGATGGATTTTCGCATTTCACCTGATTGCGATCAGAGCCCGGAATATCGTAGCGAATGGGCCACATTTTGAGATTCATCCGCAACAATCCGGCAATGATGTTGACATTCCCCTCTCGAATCGCAATTCTGGTCTGACAAGAACAAATATATGGAGAGGACAATGCCGGCACGCCGTGCGTTTTGGCTCGCGTCTGCAAGCGCAGCCATTTTCATCACCCATGCCCCCGCCATGGCCCAATCCGCCCCGACGGATCAGCCAGCAACGGCAGCCCCCACCACACAGGGCGACAAGGACATCATCGTCACCGGCTCCAGCCTGAAGGGCGTGGCTCCGGTCGGCTCGGCGCTGACCACGCTGGGCCATGCCCAGATCGAGAACACCGCCGCGCAATCGGTGCAGCAAATCCTGAAATCCGTGCCCGCCGTCACCGGCCTGCAGTCGCCCAGTCAGGGCAGCTCGGGCTCGGCGGATGGATCGGGCACCAATGCGCCGACGATCCACGGGCTGGGCGCTTCGGCCTCCAACTCCACGCTGGTGCTGATGAACGGGCATCGCCTGCCGACCTCGGGCGTGAACCATGCACTGGCCGATCCCAACATCATTCCCACCATCGCGCTGGAACGTGTCGAGGTGCTGGCTGACGGCGCCTCCTCGGTCTATGGCTCGGATGCGGTGGCGGGCGTGATCAACTTCATCACCCGCAAGAATTTCAATGGCTTCGAGGTCGATGCCCAGCACGGCTTCGGCAGTTCCTACCACACCAACAGCGCCGCCGCGATGTGGGGCAAGACCTGGGATACAGGCTCGATCCTGGCCGCCTACAGCTTCTCCGACCGCTCCAATCTGGCGGCCTCATCCCGCTCCTATTCGCGCAGCCTGAACCTGACGTCGCTGGGCGGCACCAACCAGTCGACCAACAAATGCGGCACGCTGGCCCCCAGCGCCACCGGCATCACCGGCACCAATTGCTCGCCCACGGCATGGGATCTGCTGCCCAGCGAGGTGCGCCACACCGCCTATCTGCAATTCCGGCAGGATGTGGGCGACAAGCTGCATATCGTCGCCGATTTCGACTATGCCAACCGCAGGAACGTGCAGAACATCTCACGCGGCAGCGCCACGGCGACGATCTATGGCGTGGGCTCCACGCCGCCCGCCGGTTCCTCGATCAACCCCTTCTTCACCGGAAGCGGGGCCACCTCGGCGGTGGTGAACTTCGACGGCAATGCGCTGCTCGGCAAAGGCGCGACCAGCACCGGCACGGCGGAAGACTTCTACGCCCATCTCGACGCAACCTATGACCTGACGCCAGCGTGGTCGATCAATGTCGGCGGGCTGATCGGGCGGGATCGTTCGCAATTGATCTCGGCGGGCACGATCAATTCGGGCACCTTCAATCTGGCGGTCAACGGCTACACCTCGGCCTCGATCAACGGCAACAACCAGTCGGTCTCGCAGGTGCTGACCACCGCCAATGCCTTCGATCCCTTCAATGGCCGCACCTCGGCGGCCACGCTGGCCGCGCTGACCGACAGCACCACTTTCTACAACACCGTGCAGACCGTGCGGAACGCCTATGCCAAGATCAGCGGCGACCTCTTCACCCTGCCCGCCGGCGCAGTGAAGCTGGCCGTGGGCGGCGAGCTGCTGGGCTATGGCATCGACCAGTCGCACACCGCGCTCAACGGCCTTGGCGGGGCGAGCACCTCCTCGGTCTACATCCCGCTGAAATATGGGCGCAATGTGCAGTCAGCCTATGGCGAATTGTATGTGCCGCTGGTGAAGGATGGCTTCGTCAAGTCGCTGGCCGTCAATGTCTCGGGCCGCTTCGATCATTACAGCGACTTCGGCACCACCACCAACCCCAAGGTCGGCGCCAATTTCGAGCCGGTGCGCGGCATCAAGTTCCGCGCCAACTGGTCACGCTCCTTCGTGGCGCCCTCGCTGATGAGCATCGGCGCCAACTCATCGGGCCAGACCGGCGAGTCGGTGTTTTCCTATCAGGCGGGCACCGGCGTGGCGGGCGGGCTGAGCAATGTGCCACTCTCGCTCTATCCCAGCGCCTCGGCCATTCCGGGCGCGGTCTGCAGCGCCACCACCTGCAACCTCAACAATGTCTTCGGCGGCGAGATTCAGGGCGGCAATGCGAAGCTCAAACCCCAGACCGGCACCGACTGGAGCGTGGGCTTCGACTTCACCCCCGTGCAGGTGCCCGGCCTGCGCATCAGCATGACCTATTGGAGCGACGCGCTGCGCAACGGCATCACCTCGCCCACCAGCGCCTATGCCTTTGGCGCGGCCAGTCTATCCAACCTGCTGACGCTCTATCCGGGCGGGGCCACGGCAGCGCAGATCGCGGCGGCGCAAGGCGCCCTGCCACAGTCCGGCGCCACGCCCAGCGCCGTCTACTACATCTACAACTACACCCAGAACAACGTGCTGAACCTCAACGTGGCGGGCATCGATTTCGAGGCGATGTACCACTTCAACACCGGCATCGGCAACTTCACCCTCGATGGCTCCTTCACCCGCAAGACCAAGTTCGAGCAGTGGTTCGGCACCGACGGCACCCATTTCAGCGTCCTTGGCACGGCGGGCTTCAACACCACCTTCCCCTCGCTGAAAACCGAGGGCCGCGCCAACATCGGCTATGACAAGGGCGCCTTCAACGCGGTGCTGGGCGTGAATTACGAGGGCCCCTACATGTGGTGGGGATCGGGCGTGATGAACCCCATCACCCGCAACGCCGCAGGCGTGCCCACCGGCGGCGGTGACCATGTCAAGGCCTTCACCACGGTGGACCTGCATGTGTCCTACACGCTGAAGGACTTCGGAGCGCTGAAGAAGGCGAACCTCTATGTCGACGCCACCAACCTTTTCAACAAGAACCCGCCCTTCGTGAACCAGGCCGCCAACAATGGCGCCGTGGGTTACGACACGAACAGCGCCAACCCGCTGGGGCGCGTGGTGTCGATCGGAATCCGCTCGAACTTCTGATTGTTGGTTCCACCCTGCCCGCCTGCATCCTTTGGGTGTAGGCGGGATTTTTTGGAGTTCAGGAAAGAAAAGAAGATGC
>NZ_BCZE01000046.1 GCF_001598555.1 Novosphingobium rosa NBRC 15208 | reverse complement strand
GTGGCGCCGTATCGTTGCGCCCTGCCTTACCACCTGCGCCACGCAAAGCGCCGCAGGCAATAAGATCATGTCCGGGCGCTGCCTTGGGAATACTGCCTGCGGCGCGGCGACCTTGCCCTATGGCCGAACCCGAAGCGCCACGTAGACACTAAAGGGAGCGCGAGGGCGATGGCCCTCGTATTTCCTCTTCCTTCTACCGTTCCACCCCATCGAACACATCCTCGGTATCCTCCCGAGCGTGCTCGATCAGGTTCAGCACGATGGACCGCGCCGCCTCGCTGCGCCGCGCGGCAATCGCCCGGAACAACGCATCGTGGTCAGGCTTGGGATCGCGCCGCACATGGCGGTCGCGCTTGAACTCGGCGATATAGCTCACCGAGGCGCCTATCAGCGAGGCCAGCTGCGACAAGATCTCATTGTCCGCCGCATCGAGCAAAATCTGGTGGAACAGCTCATCCGCCGCCTGGCCCTCGGGGCTGTCATGCGGATGGCGGCCCATCACGTCGAGGGCATCGGCCATCTGCTCCAGATGCGCCTGCGTGCGGCGCTGCGCGGCCAGAGCAGCGGCGGCAGGCTCGACGATCATGCGCACATCGAACAGCGCCGTCAGGAATGTGTCGGTCGGCGCGTTCTTCAGCACCCAGCCCAGCACATCGGGGTCCAGCAGATTCCACTGGCGGCGGGGCAGCACGCGGGTGCCGGATTTGGGCCGGATCTCGACCAGATTCTTCGCCGCCAGCATGCGGATCGCCTCGCGGTAGGCGGGGCGCGAGATCTTCAGCGACTGGATCGCGGTCAGCTCGCTGGGCAGCATCTCGCCGGCGGCATAGCGGCCCTGCACAATGGCGATGCCCAGATCGCGCGCGACGGTGGTGTGCAGCAGATCAGCATTCTGGGTCGCATCCAGCCTGCGGCGTTCCTGTCCGTCATATGCCTCGTCCATGGGCGCATGTTGACGGTTTATGCGCCCTTGGCAAGACCGCTCAGGACGGGGTGGGCGCCGCGCCCTCCGCCGGTTTCACCTCGCTGACGCGCGGCGGCAGCTTGGCGGGCTTGTCCTTGCGGGGGCGGTGGTAATGCAGGCCTTCGATCTCAAGGCGGCGGCGCAGCATGTATTCCTCGCGGATGGCGGCATAAAAGTCCGCCGAGTTCTTGGCGCCCTCGATCCTTGCGCTGTTCTTCAGGCGACGGTCCATCGCGCCGAAGACCACCAGCGGCGCGCCATAGGCCGGGTTGCGCGCCAGACGGCCAAAGGTCAGCGGGATCACCAGCCGGTCCAGAATGTTGCCGAGCAGATCGCGAGGCGTGGTCGGCCCCACCACCGGCAGGAAGAGATAGGGGCCCGAATGCACGCCATAAAAGCCCATGGTGTCGGCAAAGCCGTTGGGGCGGCGCGGCAGATGGAAGGGCTTGCGCTTGGCGATGTCGAACAGGCCCGCCACCCCCAGCGTGGAGTTGACAATCAGGCGGCCGATGGTCTCCGCGCTCTTGCCCACGCGGTGCTGCAGCAGGAAGTTGATGGCGATATAGGGCTCGCGCAGGTTATGGACCATATTGTGGATGCCGTCGCGCGCGGGCTCGGGAATGATGCGCTCATAGGTGTTCGAGAGCGGCGCGACCACGGCGCGGTCCACCGCCTGCACCGCATCGAAGGAGACCTTGTTCACCTTTTCCAGCGGATCGTAACGCACATGGCGGTGGCCGGAGACGAGGATGTCATTGGCTTCATCCTGCGCATCCTGCTTCTTCACCTCGGGCAGGGCCGGGGGCGGCAGCATGTCGAAGAACTCGTCATCATACATGGTGTAGGCTGGTTCGGGCGGAACCACGGGCGCGGCGGGCGCATCCGTTTCCCCGCTTTCCGTGCAGGTGGCGCCGCAAGAAGGCGCTTGCGCGGAACTCGCGGGCGGCGCGGCCTGCACGGCCTCCGGAGCCGTTCCCGCAGGCGTCAACAGAGCAAAACCCAACCATGCTGAAAAACCAGCCGCCACAGCCATACAGAACCCCCCCGGGCGCGACCATGCCCCGGATCAAAAAGTCAAAAAAATGTATGGATGCCCCCACCCATTCCAGCGATTGTAACGATTTACACAGCTACGCCTAGTGGCTTTGCGACAATTTGCGACGGATCGCGTGAGCCGTCCCAATCGCGGACAGATCGGATGCAATCGGTTTCCGTGACCACATACGCATAAGTACCAATAAAGCTCTCATCCGGATGCGGACATAGATGAGGCACGCGATTTTACCAAGACAAAGAGAATCGCGATGCATCGCAGTACGATCAACCGAATCACGCTGCCGCACATGATATGATGCAACTTGTCACCCCCGTCGAAAAAACCTAATATCTCGCGCATCAGGAGACATATATTGCCCCTTGTTGCGCTGGATATGCTGGAATGGGTTCTTGCCCATCTCGACCAATCGGACATGCATATTGCCGCGGCCCATGTCGCCGCGGCCATCGATGTGGTGCGCGAGGAGATCGAGAGACTGGATTCCGCCGCGGGCGCAAAAGCCTGACCGCATCGAGCAGGCGTTAACCATCGTTCGTTCATCTTCGACCCGATTGGGGGTGCCGCTGGTCCGGCAGATGCGTTAAGGTTGCGCGGAGGGGCCGCGGCGCGGTCTTGGCAGCATGATGCCGGAGGACCGCTCGCCATGAACGATACGGCCACGAATGATACAGGCATGAACGGCCGGATCAGCCTCGACAGCCTGACCGCCAAGCAGTGCGAATGCCTGGAGCTTGTGCTGCATCACCTGACCTCGAAGCAGATCGCGCTGGAACTGGGCATCTCGCCCCATACGGTCAACCAGCGGCTGGACAGCGCGCGCCAGCGCCTTGGCGCGGCGACCCGGCATGAGGCCGCGATCCTGTATGCGAAGCTCAAGGGTGTACCCCAATCACTCGCATATCATACGCTGGGCGAAGGCGCGCCGGATCGACAAACCGCTGACGATCTCCATCATGTCAGCGATATGGCGCCACAGCCCATACCCGAACGGCTCGTATATGAACCGTTCATACTGGCGCAGCCGCAGAACAACCCGCTTACTGACCCTGCCCCGACAGAGGAACCCATGCTCACCTTCTCAGATGCCGCCGCCATGGCGCCTCGGGAAGCGCAGAAGGCCCCGATGTCGGCTTGGATGGGAACGGAGACGGCCCAACCGGAGATGATCCGGCGTCTGATCCACATCTTCGCGCTGGCTGCGGCGATCATGGTGATGATCCTTGTCGCAGTGGCCGCCGGAGAGGGACTGACAAGGATTTTCCACGGTCGCTGACCTTCGTTTCCCTGCACCTTCAGGGAGACCACATCATGACCATGACCATGTCCGCCGCCACCGCCCGCCTCGCCCGCCAGCTGCCCCAGGCCGAGCATGACATCGATCAGGCGCTGATGGCGCTGACCACCCTGCTCAATTCGATGGTCGCCGCGCGCAGCGCGGAGGGCGTGGCCCCCGGCACCGGCGAAATGGCGATCCAGCATGTCGGCAAAGCGATGGAAGGCCTGATCAGCGCCAGCGGCGAAGTGGCCAAGGCCCATGCCCGCCTGCGCAAGATCCATCAGGAAACCGGGCTGGCCGATGTCGGCGATTGCCCGTCCGGCGCCGCCACGCTGACCGAGACCGCGCGTCTGGCCGGCTGATCCGTCAAAGATCAACAAAGGAGGGCGGTTCGCGGTTCATTCCAGACGTGCATGGGTGATCCCTGCATGCCATGATATGATCCCATGCGAACCGTCCTTTACCTGATTCTATGGGGCCTGTGTTCCGGCTATGCCATCCTTGCCGGTGGCAGGCTGGAACGGCTCGGCGCGGCGATCTTTCTGTGGATCACCGCCGGATCGCTGCTGTTGCTGCTGCTGCCCTTCGTGACAGCGCATATGGACGTCAATCTGGGGGGCACCCTGATCGACGGGCTGGCCACGCCGGCCTGTTTCTATCTGGCCCTTTCCACCAGACGAAGTTGGACTTTATGGTTTTGCGCAGCGCAAGTCGTCGCTCTTCTGGGCCATATGGTGCATTACCTGCTGACGGGGGAGGCCGGGCTGGCCTATGGCATCATGACGCGGGTGCCGTCCTATATCCAGTGTTTCGCCCTGCTGGCGGGGACGATCTCCTTCCGGCATCTGCGCCCTGCCGGCAACCTCAAGAACAGTTCCTCTCGGCCCTGATCGCCAGCGCGCAGGCCGGTGACGACGACAGCCAGCCGCAGGCCACCGCCGATCATCTTCTGGGGCGTTATCACTCGCTGGCCGGGGTCTTTCACGCGCTGATCGACAGTCTCGACGCGCCCTACCCCGCCTCCTCGCTCAAGGCCGATCTGGCGCGACAGCTGATCGCTCTGGCCCGCAGCGAGGCCGCCCGCCCCCGCATCGACGGCAGCTTGTTCAGTTATCTGATCCAGACGCTGGGCCATCGCGCAGATGAAGCGCTGCTCGCCCTGTTTCTGGGGCCGGCAAACACCTGCATCGATGTCCAGATTCTGGCTTACGGCGGCGCGCATGAGGTTTCGCTGGGCACGCGGCGCCTGCTGCGCGCGGCTGTCCGCTGCGGGGCCACCGCCTTCATCCTCGCCCACAACCACCCGAGCGGGCAGCCGGAACCAAGCACCATGGATTATCAGGCAACCCGCTCCGCGCAGGAGGCGGCAAGAGCCATCGGCGTGGACCTTGTGGACCATCTGATCGTGGGCCGCGAGGCGATCTACAGCATGCGCCACGCGCAGAGAGTGGAAGGACACATCGTGGAAGGAGCGCGGCATGACTGACGCCGCCGACCGCATCACGCCGCAGCAGGCCCAAAAAGCGCGGGAGTTGCTGGCAAAGGCCTGCGCCCTGTCTGAGGGGATCGGCGTTATCGACCAGTCCCTGCGCCCGCTGAAGATCCTGCTGGAAGCCCTGTCCCCGCCTGCGGATACCGAGCCGACCGCCTTCTTCGGCGCTGCCCCCCAGCGCAGCGACATGGACCGGCGCTGGATCGCGATCCTCGCCAAGGAAGGCCTGATCGAGATCGACGCGCAGGGCCGCCTGCGCCTGCTGGACGAGGGCGCCCGCAGGATCGCCGCCGTGCTGTAACGCCGCCTTATCCCCGGTGTTCGGGGCGGATGGGCTGTGTTATGCGGCCTGAATGCTCAACCCCATGCTCACCATGCGCCAGATCGAGATGTTTCGCGCGGTGATGATCACCAAGACGGTGAGCGGCGGCGCCAAGCTGCTGGGCGCCTCCCAGCCGGGCATCAGCCGCATGCTGGCGCATATGGAAGACCATCTCGGCTTCCGCCTGTTCGACCGCACCAAGGGCCGCCTGATGCCGACCCATGAGGCACAGGTGCTGTTCGAGGATATCCAGCGCCTCTATGATGGCCTGGCCGGGCTGGATCACACGGTGCGCCGTCTGGCCAAGGGGGAGGACCGCATCTTTCGCGTCGGCGCCTCGCCCTCGCTGGGCCATTCGATCCTGCCCGCCATGCTGGCGCAGCTGACAGCCAGTTTTCCCGGGCTGACGCTGCAGTTCGATATTCTCTCGGTCGATCAGGCCTCGGGTTATCTGGCGACGCAACGCGGCGATTATGCGCTGACGCTGTTCCCCATCGACCATCCCAATGTGCTCTCGAACCGCATTTCAGCAGGAAGGCTGGTCTGCGCTGTGCCTGCCGACCATTCGCTGGCCGGGCGCGGGAAGATCACCGTGGAGGAGATCGCCGGGGACCAGATCCTGTCCTTCCCGCCCGATACGCCGCATGGCAATGCGATTGCCGCCATGTTCGCGCTGGCGGGCTGTACGCTGAAGGTGGCCAGCTATCTGCGCTTTGCCGAAACGGCGGTGGCCTTTGTGGCGCATGGCATGGGCGTGGCACTGGTCGACAGCTTCACCGCCATGCAGCCCCATGCCGAAACGGTGCGCTTTCTGGAGTTCGACCAGCCCGCCAGCCTGCCGGTCTATCTCAACCGCAATCTGGAGGCGCCCCGCGCGATCATCGGCGAAAGTTTTGAAGGGATCGCGCGCAAGGTGCTGCTGAAACTGCCCCGGGGTTAATCGATGGGATCGGCCGGGCGGAAGCGGGCCTGCGCCGCCAGCCTGACGCCCGCATTGGGCGCGCCATAGCCATTGTACCCCGCATCGCGCTGCAGGAACTCGAAGAAGAAGCGGCGGTCCACCGCGCGGCTGTACATCTGGTGGAAACGGTTGCCCGCCAGATCCTCGTCATAGAGCAGATGGGCCTGCTCCATCGCGGCCAATTGCGCCTCATCGAAGCCGAAACGGGCGCCCAGATCCTCGTAATAGTTGGCGGGGATCTCCAGCAGGGCCGCACCGCGCTCGCGCAGGGCCGCGCTGCTGGCGGCCAGATCGTCGCTGGCCAGCGCGACATGCTGGAAGCCGCCCGCCATGCCCCGCGCCAGAAAGCGCGAGGAGAGCGTTTCGCGCGCATCCGAGGCGTTGATCGTCACCCGGAAGGCGCCATCGGCGGATTGCAGCGCCTGGCTATGGACCAGCCCCGAGGGGTCGATCACATCCTGCTCGCTCAGCGCCTCGAGCCCGAAAAGCGCGCGCCAATAGAGCTGCCACGACAGGAACTCGTCATGATGCACCACGCTGGCCAGATGATCGACGCGGTTCACGGCCTGCGCGGAAGTGCCCTCACCCGCGCCGGGGAATTCGCGGTGCCACAGGGCCTCGGCATCATCGTCAGCGATCAGATAGAGCAGCGTGCCGCCCACCCCGCGCAGCGCCGGCATGGCCAGACGGCCCGGGCGCCCCTCGGGCGTGTAATGGCGGATGCCCAGCGCGGTGGCGCGGTCCAGCACCGCCTGCACATCGGCCACGCGCAGCCCGATGGCGCAGATCGAGGTGCCGAAGACCGTGCGATAGGTCTTGGCGAAACCCTTGGGCTCGGCATTGACCACCAGATTGACGCCGCCCTGCTGCCAGCGCGTCACCTTCTTGCTGCGGTGCTTGCCCGCCTTGGCAAAACCCAGGCTGGCGAAGGTTTCCTTCAGCGTTTCCGCCTCATCACCCTCGGCAGTAAATTCGATAAATTCGGTGCCCAGCACGGGTTGCGGCGCGGGCATGGTGGTGGGCTGGCCCAGCCTTGTCAGCGCCGCATCGCGCACATAGTCCAGCGAGCGATAGCCATCGGCGGCCACCAGCGCGGGGGAGCTGGAGCGGAAACGGTCGTTGAAGATTTCCAGCGAGAGCGGGCCCTTGTAACCGCTGCGCAGGATTTCCGCGACGAAACCCGCCACATCCAGCCCGCCCTGCCCCGGCAGATTGCGGAAATGGCGGCTCCAGTAGAGCAGATCCATCTCCAGCAGCGGCGCATCGGCCAGCTGGACATAGGTGATCTTCTCGCCGGGAATATCGGCGATGCTGGCATTGGGAATGCGGCGCGAGAGCGAATGGAAACTGTCGAGAATGATGCCGATGTTGGGATGATCGACGGCTTTCACCACCTCCCAGGCATCGCGGTGGTCATAGATATGGCGGCCCCAGGCCAGCGCCTCGTAACCCACCAGAATGCCGCGCTTGGCCGCCCTTTCGCCCAGCTCGGCGAAATCGTCGATGATGCGCTGGCGCTCGCCCAGCGAATGGGGCTGGCAGTTGGAGCAGAACAGAATGCGGTTGGTGTTGAGTTCGCCCATCAGGTCGAACTTGCGCTCGGCACGGTCGAGCGCGCGGGCGCGCAGGGCGCCGGGCATCCCCTCGAAATCGCGAAAGGGCTGGTAGAGATCGCAGGTGAGGCCCAGATCCTCCAGCATCTTGCGCACCTCTGTGGGCGACAGGCTGGAGCCGATCAGATCGGCCTCGAAGATCTCCACCCCGGCAAAGCCCGCGCCCGCCGCCGCCGCCAGCTTTTCCTGCAAGGTGCCCTTGAGCGAAACCGTGGCGATGGCATTGGACGACATGGCAAGACCCCTGCGGAATGGCTGACCCCGCGATTATGCGCCTGCCAGCGCAGCGGGGTAAGCCATCCTATATAGGTCGATCATACCATCATGTTATGGCCTGCCTACGCGCGATCACCGCCAGCCCAAAGCTGGGGCAACATGGGTCAGGATCGCCTCGATCAGATGGGCGTTGTAATCCACGCCAAGCTGGTTGGGCACGGTGAGCAGCAGCGTATCGGCCTCGGCAATGGCCTCGTCGCGGCGCAGTTCCTCGATCAGGCGATCGGGCTCGGCAGCGTAGGAGCGGCCAAACACCGCGCGCATGTTGTCGATCACGCCGATCTGGTCGCCGCTCTCGCCACGTCCGAAATAGGCGTGGTCCATCTCATTCACCAAGGCGAAGATCGAACGCGAGACGGACACGCGCGGCTCGCGCTGATGCCCGGCCTCCTTCCAAGCCTCGCGATAGAGGCGGATCTGTTTGGCCTGCTGGATATGAAAGGGCTCGCCGCTTTCATCGGCCTTCAGCGTGGAGCTTTGCAAATTCATGCCCTGCTGCGCCGCCCAGACCGCCGTGGCATTGTTGCCCGATCCCCACCAGATGCGATTCCTAAGCGTGGGCGAGAAAGGCTCCAGCCGCAGCAGCCCCGGCGGATTGGGGAACATCGGGCTGGGGTTGGGCTTGGCGAAACCCTCGCCCCTGAGCAAATCAAAGAACATCTGCCCATGGCGGCGGCCCATATCGGCATCGCTCTCACCCTCGGCAGGCTGATGCCCGAAGTGGCGCCAGCCATCGATCACCTGCTCGGGCGAGCCGCGACTGATGCCCAGCTGCAGCCTTTCCCCCGCGATCAGATCGGCGGCACCGGCATCCTCGGCCATATAGAAGGGGTTTTCATAGCGCATATCGATCACGCCCGTGCCGATCTCGATGCGGCTGGTCTTGGCCCCCACCGCCGCCAGCAACGGAAAGGGGGAGCCCAGCTGCCGCGCGAAATGATGCACGCGAAAATAGGCCCCATCGGCCCCCAGCTCCTCCGCCGCGACAGCCAGATCGATCGATTGCAACAGCACATCGCTGGCCGAGCGTGTCGCCGATCCGCGTTGATCCGACCAGTGACCGAAAGAGAGAAAACCGATCTTCTTCATAGCACGTCCTGCCAAGGGATAGAATGATTAATGCCCGCTTATCATTGTGATGGCGGCCTTGAAATTCAAGGATGGGGCCAGCACGCCATCCAATGATCCCGCATGAACAACGCCCCATCGCAAGCCGACAAGCCCCTGCCATGGTCCTGCTTGCCCCGCGCCCGGCCCCTTCCGATATGATGCGCCGCATACCTCAGAAGCCCCCCCTCTGATCCGGAGCCCCCCAAGATGGCCTATCCCAACACGCAACTTTTCATCGATGGCGTCTGGCAGGATGCCGCCGACGGGCGCACGCTGGCGGTGGACAATCCCGCCACCGGGCAGGAAATCGGCCGCGTCGCCCATGCCGGGAAGGCCGATCTCGACAAGGCGCTCGCCGCCGCCCAACGCGGTTTCGAAGTGTGGCGTGACTATACCCCCGCCGCCCGCAGCAAGATCCTGCGCAAGGCCGCCGCCCTGATGCGCGAGCGCGCCAATGACATCGCCGTGCTGCTGACGCAAGAACAGGGCAAGCCGCTGGTGGAAGCCAAGGGCGAGGCGCTGGCCGCCGGTGACATCATCGAATGGTTCGCCGAGGAAGGCTTCCGCGTCTATGGCCGCCTTGTCCCGCACCGCAGCGACATCTCGACGCGCCAGATGGTCATCAAGGACCCGGTGGGCCCGGTGGCGGCCTTCACGCCGTGGAACTTCCCGATCAATCAGGTGGTGCGCAAGATCTCCGCGGGTCTGGCGGCAGGCTGCTCGCTGATCGTCAAGGCGCCGGAAGAGACCCCGGCCAGCCCCGCCGCCCTCATCAAGGCGTTTCAGGACGCGGGCCTGCCCGAGGGCGTGCTGGGCCTCGTCTTCGGCAATCCCGCCGAGATTTCGGAATATCTGATCGCCAGCCCGATCATCCGCAAGATCACCTTCACCGGCTCGACCCCAGTGGGCAAGCTGCTGGCGGGTCTGGCGGGCCAGCATATGAAGCGCGTCTCGATGGAGCTGGGCGGCCATGCCCCGGTGATCGTGGCGGAAGACGCCGACATCGCCCTTGCCGTGCGCAGCGTTGGCACCGCCAAGTTCCGCAATGCCGGTCAGGTCTGCATCTCGCCCACGCGCTTCCTCGTCCACAACAGCGTGAAGGATGAGTTCGCCAAGTCGCTGGCCGCCTATGCGCAGGGCATCAAGGTGGGCGACGGCACGGCGGAGGGCACGCAGATGGGCCCGCTCGCCAATTCGCGTCGTCTGGCCGCCATGGCCGAATTCCAGCAGGATGCCGTCGAAAAGGGCGCCACCGTGCTGACGGGCGGCGCGCGCATCGGCGAGACGGGCAATTTCTGGCAGCCCACCGTGCTGACCGATGTGCCGCTGGAGGCCCGCCTGTTCAACGACGAGCCCTTCGGCCCGGTGGCGGGCATTCGCGGCTTCGACAAGCTGGAGGAGGCCATCAGCGAGGCCAACCGCCTGTCCTTCGGTCTGGCGGGCTATGCCTTCACCCGCTCGCTGGCCAATGCCGACCTGCTGACGCGGCGCGTCGAGGTGGGCATGCTGTGGGTCAACACGCCGGCCACCCCTTCGGCGGAACTCCCCTTCGGCGGCCTGAAGGATTCGGGCTACGGCACTGAGGGCGGGCCCGAGGCGCTGGACGCTTACCTCAACACGCGTGCGGTGGTGATCGCCAACGTGTAAGCGACTTGGCCTCCCCGGTGTTATGCCGGGGAGGCCTAAAGCTTATTCCATTTCCAGAATAACGGCATCCACCGCCAGACTGTCGCCCATCTTGGCGTTGACGGCCTTTACCACGCCCGATTTGCCGGCGCGCAGGATGTTCTCCATCTTCATCGCCTCGACCACGGCGAGCGGCTGACCGGCTTCCACGCGATCCCCCACGCTGGCTGAGAGCGAGACCAGCAGGCCGGGCATCGGGCAGATCAGGAATTTGGAGAGATCGGGCGGAATCTTTTCGATCATATGGGCGGCAAAACCGGCCAGACGCGCGGGCAGGATCTGCGCCTTGTGGATCGCCCCGCGCGTGGTGATGGTGAGCCCGCTGCGGGTCGGCTCGATCTTCACCGTCAGCGCTTCATCGCCGATTTCGGCATGGATCAACTTGTCGCCCGGCGTGTATTCCATCGCCAGATCGACGACTTCCCCATCGACGGTGATCTCATCCTCATCCACCGCGACGGCAAAACTCTGGCCGCCCAGCTTGACCTGCCAGTCGAGATCGGGCGTCAGCCTGCCATCCAGCTGCCCGGAAATCTCCAGCGCACGATCAGCCCGCGCCGTGGCGACAAACGCCGCAATCGCCGCCAGTTCGCGCAGCAATTCGTCCGACGCCGCCGCGCCATGGAAACCCTCGGGATATTCCTCGGCGATAAAGCCGGTGGTGAGTTCCCCGCTGCGGAAGCGCGGATGCTGCATGATGGCATTGACGAAATCGATGTTGTGGCCCAGCCCCTCGATCTCGAAAGCATCGAGCGCGGCGATCTGGCGGTCGGCGGCTTCATCGCGGGTGGCGCCCCATGTCACCAGCTTGGCGATCATGGGATCGTAGAACATCGAGACCTCGCCGCCTTCATAGACACCATCGTCCACGCGCACGCCCGCCACGCCGCGGCGGCCATTGGCCGCGCCATCGTCGGTCCAGCCTTCCACCGGCGGGCGATAGCGGCTGAGGCGCCCGGTGCTGGGCAGGAAGCCGCGATAGGGATCTTCGGCATAGACGCGGTTCTCGATGGCCCAGCCGTCGATGCCGATGTCATCCTGCGTGAAAGCCAGCTTCTCGCCCGCCGCGACGCGGATCATCTGCTCGACCAGATCGATGCCGGTGATCGCCTCGGTGACGGGGTGCTCCACCTGCAGGCGGGTGTTCATTTCGAGGAAGTAGAAGCTTTCGCCCGTGGGGTCCGCGCCCGAGACGATCAGTTCCACCGTGCCCGCGCTGTAATAGCCCACCGCGCGCGAGAGGGCGACGCATTGCTCACCCATGGCCTTGCGCATGGCAGGGCTGACGAAGGGCGACGGGGCCTCTTCCACCACCTTCTGATGGCGGCGCTGGATCGAGCATTCGCGCTCGTTGAGGTAAAGGATGTTGCCGTGCTGATCGCCCAGGATCTGGATCTCGATATGGCGCGGGTTGAGGATGAACTTCTCGATGAAGACGCGATCATCGCCGAAGGAGTTGAGGCCCTCGCGCTTCACCGCCTCGAAGCCCTCGCGCACGTCCTGCTCGCTGTAGGCCAGGCGCATGCCCTTGCCGCCGCCGCCGGCCGAGGCCTTCATCATCACCGGATAGCCGATCTCCGCCGAGATGCGCACGGCATGTTCGGTGTCCTCGATCTCGCCCACAAAGCCGGGGACGACATTGACGCCCGCCGCCTTGGCCAGCTTCTTGGACTCGATCTTGTCACCCATGGCGGCAATTGCGCCCACCGGCGGGCCGACAAAGGCGATGCCCTCGGCGGCCAGCGCCTCGGCAAAGCTGGTGCGTTCGGAGAGGAAGCCATAGCCGGGATGGACGGCATCGGCGCCGGTCTGCTTGCAGGCCGCGATGATCTTCTCGGCGATCAGATAGGACTGCGCGGCGGGCGACGGGCCGATATGCACGGCTTCATCCGCCATCTGCACGAAGGGCGCGCGGGCATCGGCATCGGAATAGACCGCCACGGTGGCGATCCCCATGGCGCGCGCCGTCTTGATGACGCGGCAGGCGATTTCACCACGGTTGGCGATCAGGATTTTCTTGAACATCGTTTCTCGTCCCAACTTCCGTGCTTTACGCCATCACCGCATCGACGGGCGGCATGTTATGACCCAACAGGCGCAGCATATCGGCGGCGCATTCCACCACATTGCTGCCCGGCCCATAGATGCCCTGCACCCCGGCATCGCGCAGCATATCGTAATCCTGCGGCGGGATGACCCCGCCCGCCACCACCTTGATGTCAGGCCGCCCGGCATCGCGCAGCAGGCGGATCAGCTCGGGGATCAGCGTCTTGTGCCCGGCGGCCAGAGAGCTGGCGCCCACCGCATCCACCTCATAGGCCAGCGCCAGATCGCAGGCTTCCTGAGGGGTCTGGAACAGCGGTCCGCTGGTCACGTCAAAGCCCATGTCGCTGAAGGCGCTGGCGATCACATTGGCGCCGCGATCATGACCGTCCTGCCCCATCTTCGCAACCAGCAGACGTGGCTTGCGCCCAAGGCGGCGACCGACAGCCTCCACGCCATCCAGCACTTGGCTGTAGCGATTGTCCTGCGCATAGGCCGCGCCATAAACACCCTTCACCGGCGTGGGCGTGGTGCCATAGCGATCGAACACCTCCTCCATCGCCGCGCTGATCTCGCCCAGCGTGGCGCGGTGGCGGGCGGCCTCAACGGCCAGTTCCAGCAGATTGCCTTCGCCCTTGGCTCCCTCGGTCAGAGCGGCCAAGGCAGCCTGGCAGGCCGCTTCATCGCGCGCGGCCTTGGTGGCCTTGAGGCGGGCGATCTGGGCATCGCGCACGGCGTGGTTGTCCACCTCCAGCGTTTCGATGCGGTCTTCCTGAGCCAGCCGGTATTTGTTGACGCCGACGATCACATCCTCGCCCTTGTCGACGCGCGCCTGACGGGCGGCGGCAGCCGTCTCGATCATCGCCTTGGGCCAGCCGGCGGCGACGGCCTGCGCCATGCCACCTTCCGCCTGCACCTTCTCGATGATGGCCCATGCCTCATCGACCAGAGATTGCGTCAACGATTCAATATAATAGCTGCCACCCAGCGGATCGACCACCTTGGTCATCCCGGTTTCTTCCTGCAGCACGATCTGGGTGTTGCGGGCGATGCGCGCGGAAAAATCAGTGGGCAGCGCGATGGCTTCGTCCAGCGCATTGGTGTGCAGGCTCTGCGTGCCGCCCAGCATGGCGGCCATGGCCTCCACCGTGGTGCGGATGACATTGTTGTAGGGATCCTGCTCCTGCAGGGAGACGCCGCTGGTCTGGCAATGGGTGCGCAGCATCTTGCTGCGCTCGTCCTTCGCGCCCAGCTGCGTCATGGCGCGGTGCCACAGCACGCGGGCGGCGCGCAGCTTGGCGATCTCCATAAAGAAGTTCATGCCGATGGCGAAAAAGAAGCTGAGGCGCCCGGCGAACTTGTCGATGTCGAGGCCACTCGCCACGCCATAGCGCACATAGTCCATGCCATCGGCGATGGTGAAGGCCAGTTCCTGCACCTGTGTCGCCCCGGCCTCCTGCATATGGTAGCCGGAGATCGAGATGGAGTTGAACTTGGGCATCTCGCGGCTGGTGTAGCCGAAGATGTCAGAGATGATCCGCATGCTGGGTTCGGGCGGGTAGATATAGGTGTTGCGGACCATGAACTCCTTCAGAATGTCATTCTGAATGGTGCCATCGAGCAGCTTGCGGTCAACGCCCTGCTCCTCGCCCGCGACGATGAAGAAGGCCAGGATCGGGATCACCGCGCCGTTCATCGTCATGGAAACCGACATCTCGCCCAGCGGAATGCCGTCGAAGAGGATCTTCATATCCTCGACGCTGTCGATCGCCACGCCCGCCTTGCCGACATCGCCCACCACGCGGGGATGGTCGGAATCATAGCCGCGATGGGTCGCCAGATCGAAGGCCACCGACAGACCCTTCTGCCCCGCCGCCAGATTGCGGCGGTAGAAAGCGTTGGATTCCTCGGCGGTGGAGAAGCCCGCATATTGCCGGATCGTCCAGGGGCGACCGGCATACATGCTGGCGCGCACGCCGCGCGTGAAAGGCGCAAAACCGGGCAGGCCGGGGTCGGCCGTTACATCATCGGCGGTGTAGAGCGGCTTGACGTCGATCCCTTCCGGCGTGTGCCAAGTCAGATCGCGGCCCTTGACCTCCTTGGCGGAGAGCTTTTCCCAGTCTTCCAGACCGGGGTTTTCAATGCTGCTCACGGGGTGTCTCCATGATTTCGGTCAGCTGGCCCAGCATGTCCTTGGGGTGCAGGAAGAAGATCGGCGTGCCATGCGCGCCGATCCGCGTGGGGCCGAGAATGCGCTTGCCCTGCCCTTCGAACCATGCGCGGGCAGCCTCAATATCGGCCACCTCATAGCACAGGTGGTGCTGGCCGCCTGCGGGGTTCTTGGCGATAAAGCTGGCGATGGGGCTATCCGCGCCCAAGGGCTCGATCAACTCGATCTGCGTGCCCGCGGTGCCATCCTGCCCCGGCGTGTTGACGAAAGCCACCTTCACGCCCTGCTCGGGCATATCGAAAGGCTGCGTGATCACCTCGGCACCCAGCACATCGCGATAATAGGCCATGGCGTCCTGCATCGACGGCACCGCCACGCCCACATGGTTCAAACGACCCAGCTTCATCGCAAGGCTCCCTTAAAGCGGAATGTTGTCGTGCTTCTTCCACGGGTTTTCCAGCGCCTTGCCACGCAGCTTGCGCAGCCCCAGCGCGATGCGGCGCCGGGTCGAGTGCGGATGGATCACCTCATCGATAAAGCCCTTGGAGGCAGCCACGAAGGGATTGGCGAAGCGGTCCTCGTAATCCTTGGTCTTCTGGGCGATTTCCTCGCCAGACAGGCCGCGGAAGATGATCTCCACCGCGCCCTTGGCGCCCATCACCGCGATTTCCGCCGTGGGCCAGGCATAGTTGAGATCGCCGCGCAGATGCTTGGAGGCCATCACGTCATAGGCGCCGCCATAGGCCTTGCGGGTGATGACGGTGATCTTGGGCACGGTCGCCTCGGCATAGGCGAAGAGCAGCTTGGCGCCATGCTTGATGATGCCATTGTGCTCCTGCGCCGTGCCGGGCAGGAAGCCGGGCACATCCACGAAGGTGACGATCGGAATGTCGAAAGCATCGCAGAAGCGCACGAAACGCGCGGCCTTCTTGGCGCTGTTGATGTCCAGCACGCCCGCCAGCACCATCGGCTGATTGGCCACCACGCCCACCGTGCGCCCCTCGATGCGGCCGAAACCGCAGAGGATGTTGGCGGCGTGGGCAGGCTGGATCTCGAAGAAATCGCCCTCATCCAGCACCTTGCGGATGACCTCATGCATATCATAGGGCTGCGCCGCGCTGGCCGGGATCAGCGTGTCGAGGCTGTCGTCGCGGCGGTCCCACGGATCGCTGGTGGGGCGCTCGGGCAGCGGCGCGCGGTTGGAGAGCGGCAGGTAATCGAAGAGTTCGCGCGTGGCGAGCAGCGCCTCGATGTCATTCTCCAGCGCCAGATCGGCCACACTGGTGCGGGTGGTGTGCGTGACGGCGCCGCCCAGCTCCTCCTGCGTGACGACCTCGTTGGTGACGGTCTTGACCACATCGGGCCCGGTCACGAACATGTAGGAGCTGTCCTTCACCATGAAGATGAAGTCGGTCATCGCCGGGCTGTAGACCGCGCCGCCCGCGCAGGGGCCCATGATGAGCGAGAGTTGCGGCACCACGCCGCTGGCCAGCACATTGCGCTGGAAGATTTCCGCATAGCCGCCAAGGCTGGCGACGCCTTCCTGAATGCGCGCGCCGCCGGAATCGTTCAACCCAATCACCGGCGCGCCGACCTTCAGCGCCATATCCATGATCTTGCAAATCTTCATGGCATGGCGTTCCGACACCGCGCCGCCGAAGACCGTGAAATCCTGGCTGAACACAAAGACGAGACGGCCATTGATCGTGCCGCTGCCGGTCACCACGCCATCGCCGGGAATATGGTTGTCGGCCATGCCGAAGTCGACGCAATTGTGCTCGACATACATGTCGACTTCCTCGAACGATCCTTCGTCGAGAAGGACCTTGAGGCGTTCACGCGCGGTCAGCTTGCCCTTGGCGTGCTGGGCATCGATGCGGCGCTGGCCACCGCCCATGCGCGCGGCGGCGCGGCGGGTTTCCATTTCGGCGACATTGGCGCTCATGCAAAGCTCTCCTGAGGTATTTTTCCTGCTTTCGCAGTCCTCCTCGGCGCTGTCCAATGCAATCTTGCTAATTTGCAATGCATGACTTAGCAAATTCCTCATGGAAACCTCCCCCGCCCAGCGCCGGCTTTACGCCGGCCCCTTCCTCAAAAACCTGCGAGCCGCCCATGGCTTGCGACAGGCCGAGATGGCCGCGCAGCTGTCCATCAGCCCACCCTATCTTTCGCAGCTGGAAAGCGACAGCCGCCCGCTCACCCCGCGCCTGATGGCCAGGCTGCGCACGCTCTACCCGCGCGATTGGGCCGACCGGACCGACACGCCGCAGGAACCGGTGATCGAAAGCCTGCTGGAGGCCACGCGCGATCCCGCCCTGCGTGAGGCCCTGCCGGAAGATCAGATCGAGCGCATTGCCCAGCAGCACCCCGCCTTTGCCGCACAATTCGCCCAGCTTTACCGGCTCTATCGCTCCAATGCGCAAAGGCTGGAGGCGGTGGATGAGGCGCTGGGCTCGGACATGCTCTCGGGCGGGCGCCTGCCATGGGAGGAGGTGCGCGACTGGTTCAACCGCGCCGACAATTACAACCATCTGATCGACACCGGCGCCGAGGCGATTGGCCTGAGCCTTGCCGATGGCGCCCCCTCGCCCGATACGGCGCGGCTTTCCGAGTGGTTCACGCAGCGCGGCATCAGCCTGCGCTTCGATGCCACCTCGCTGATGCGCAGCTATGACGAGAGCGGCAAGCAGCTGGTGCTGAACGCCAACCAGCCGATGGAGAGCCTGCGCTTCCAGATGGCGTTCCAGATTTGCGCCATCGCTCTGGCGCGGGAAATCCGCGAGACGGTCGAGGCTTCGGACCTCACCATGCAGACCGCGCGCCATTTGCTGACGGTGGGCCTCACCAATTATGCGGCGGGGGCGCTGCTGATGCCCTATCGCGGCTTTCGCGATGCGGCGCGGCGGCTGCGCCATGATGTCGACCGGCTGCGGCAGATCTTCAGCGTCAGCTTCGAGCAGGCCTGCCATCGGCTTTCCACCCTGCAGCGCCCCCATGCGCGGGGCACGCCGGTGTTCTTCTGCAAGATCGATATGGGCGGCAACATCACCAAGCGGCACGCCGCCAATGGCCTGCAGCTGGCGCGCTTTTCCGGCGCCTGCCCCTTGTGGATCGCCCATGAGGCCGTGACCGTGCCCGAGCGCATCCATCTGCAACTGGCCGATATGGCGGAGGGTGGGCGCTATGTCTTTCTGGCGCGCGGGCAGTTGAAGCCCTCGGACAGCTATTTCCTGCCGCCGCGCCGCCATGCTCTGGTGCTGGGCTGGGAGACCTCTCTGGCCAGCGATTTCGTCTATGCCGATACGCTGAACATGGGCTGCGAGGAGGCCTTCACCAAAATCGGCGTCTCTTGCCGCATCTGTCCTCGCATGGATTGCCATCAGCGCGCCTATCCGCCCAATGAGAAGCAGATTTCCATCGATACACGGCGGCGCGGCCCCATCCCCTACGATATTTGTGAGTAGGCCATCAGGGCGGGGATGCCGTTCCAGACATCCCCGCCCTGCCTGTCACCCGGCCTTCACCTGCGCGCGCCACGCATGGAGCAGCGGCTCGGTGTAGCCATTGGGCTGGGTCACGCCCTCGAACACCAGCGCGCGGGCGGCGAGGAAGGCGGGGCTGCTGCCCTCCTGCCCGCTCATCGGCTGATAGAGCGGATCGCCCGCATTCTGACCGTCCACCTTGGCGGCCATGCGGCGCAGGGCGCCCTCCACCTCACTGGCGCTGGCCACGCCATGCAGCATCCAGTTGGCCAGATGCTGCGAGGAAATGCGCAAGGTCGCACGATCCTCCATCAGGCCCACGTCATGGATATCGGGCACCTTGGAGCAGCCGATGCCCTGATCGACCCAGCGCACCACATAGCCCAGAATGCCCTGAGCGTTGTTGTCCAGCTCCTCGCGGATTTCCTCGGGTGACCAGTTGTGGCCGGACGCCAGCGGCACCATCAGCAGCTTGCCCAAAGGCACCACCGGCTCGGCCTTGCGCGCGGCCTGACGCACGGGGACATGGACCAGATGGTAATGCGTGGCATGCAAAGTCGCCGCCGTGGGCGACGGCACCCAGGCCGTGCTGGCCCCCGCCTTGGGATGGGCGATCTTCTGCTCCAGCATATCGGCCATGCGGTCGGGCGCGGCCCACATGCCCTTGCCGATCTGCGCCTTGCCCGACAGGCCACAGGCCAGACCGATCTGGACATTACGGTCCTCATAGGCGGCGATCCATTCCGCCGCCTTCATCTCGGCCTTGCGCAGCATCGGCCCGGCGCGCATCGAGGTGTGGATCTCGTCGCCCGTGCGGTCGAGGAAGCCGGTGTTGATGAAGACCACGCGGTGCCGCACCGCATGGATGCAGGCCGCCAGATTGGCCGAGGTGCGGCGCTCCTCATCCATCACGCCGATCTTGATCGTGTGGCGGGCAAGGCCCAGCGTGTCCTCGATGGCATCGAACAAGCGGTCGGAGAAATCGACCTCCTCGGGCCCGTGCATCTTGGGTTTGACGATGTAGATCGAACCCTCGCGGCTGTTGCGGAACCGCCCGTTGCCGCGCAGATCGTGCAGGGCGATCAGGCTGGTGACGATGCCATCGAGAATGCCCTCGGGCGCGTCGTCGCCATCGGCCAGCTTCACGGCGGGGGTTTTCATCAGATGGCCGACATTGCGCACGAACATCAGGCTGCGGCCCGGCAGCACGATGTCCGTGCCATCGGGGGCGGCATAGCTGCGATCCGTATTGAGGCTGCGGGTGACGGTCTGGCCGCCCTTCTCGAAGCTCTCTTCCAGATCGCCTTTCATCAGGCCGAGCCAGTTGGCATAGGCCGCAACCTTGTCCGAAGCATCGACCGCCGCGATGGAATCCTCCAGATCAACGATGGTGGTCAGCGCCGATTCCAGAATGACATCGGCGATATGCGCCGGATCGTCGCGCCCGATGGGATGGGTGGGATCGATCACGATCTCGATATGCAGCCCGTGGTTGGAAAGCAGAATGCGCCGCGCATCCTGCGCCACCCATTGCCCGGGATTGGCCAGCGGCAGCACGCCACCCTTCCACTGCGCCCATGAGCCATGCGCCAGCGGCACGACCTTGTCGAGGAAGGCCTTGGCATAGGCGATCACCTGCGCGCCGCGTGCGGCATCGAAACCCTTGCCCTCTGGCGTGCCAGGGATCGCATCGGTGCCGTAAAGCGCATCGTAGAGGCTACCCCAGCGCGCATTGGCGGCATTGAGCGCAAAGCGGGCGTTGAGCGCGGGCACCACCAGCTGGGGGCCGGAGCGCAGCGCCACCTCCTCATCCACATGGCGCGGATCGACCGAAAAAGGTGCGGGTTCAGGCACCAGATAGCCGATCTCACGCAAGAAGGCCTGATAGGTCTCGCCATCGATGGTCTGGCCGTGGTGCTGTTCGTGCCAGCTGTCGATCTGCTGCTGCAAGCGGTCGCGCTTGAGGAGCAGAGCCTCATTCTCGGGCGCGAAACGGCCGAAAATGCCCGCCACGCCATACCAGAAGGGCTGAGGCTCGATCCCCGTGCCGGGGAGCACGCGCTCCTCGATGAAGCGGGCCAGCGGCTCGGCAACCGACAGGCCGGCGCGGTTGGTGTATCCTGTCATGGTCATCTCTCACATGTTTAGAGCGACTGGAGCGGCTGATCCTAAACGATGGGACCAACCGCTCCAGCCCTTTTGTTCTGCCGGGTCTTTCAGGTCACCGAGCCTTATGCCCGGCCCCGTCAACTTATAGACGTCAGCCGCTTAGCGCAGCCGACCCAGACGGTGGTACAGATGGCTGTAGGCCTGCGATTCCGGGCTGTCCTCCACCTGATGGATATAGGCCAGCACCGCGGTGCGCAGCAGCTTGAAGTCGGCGGTCGAGAAGATCGGGCGCGCCGGGGTGGGTTCGGTGCGTTCTGCGGTTGGCTCAATGGTCTGAACGGTCATGATACTTCTCCTTTCTTCGGTTTCGGCCTGATCCTCAGGCGAACTGGTTCATCGTGTTGTGGACGCCGCCGGCCTTCAGCGCGGCCTCGCCAGCGAAGGCTTCCTTGTGATCGTCACCGATGTCGGAGCCCGACATGTTCTGGTGGCGCACGCAGGCGATGCCCTCGCGGATTTCCTTGCGCTGCACGCCGGCAACGTAGCCCAGCATCCCGGCCTCGCCGAAGTATTCCCGCGCCAGATTGTCGGTCGAGAGGGCGGCGGTGTGATAGGTCGGCAGGGTGATGAGGTGGTGGAAGATCCCCGCGCGCCTGGCGGCATCGCGCTGGAAGGTGCGGATGCGGTCATCGGCCTCATGCGCCAGATCGGTGCTGTCATAGACCACGCTCATCAGCGCGGCGCGATCATAGGCCGACACATCCTTGCCCGCCTCCTTCCAGGCATCGAAGACCTGCTGGCGGAAGTTGAGCGTCCAGTTGAAGCTGGGCGAATTGTTGTAGACCAGCTTGGCATTGGGGATGACCTCGCGGATGCGGTCCACCATCGATGCGATCTGCTCGATATGCGGCTTCTCGGTCTCGATCCACAGCAGGTCCGCGCCGTTCTGCAGCGAAGTGATGCAGTCGAGCACGCAGCGGTCCGCGCCCGTTCCCGTGCGGAACTGATAGAGGTTCGAGGGCAGGCGCTTGGGGCGCATCAGCTTGCCGTCGCGCTCGATCAGCACGTCGCCGCGCAGGCCCTTGAGGTCCGTGACTTCATCGCAATCGAGGAAGCCGTTGTAGAGATCGCCCAGATCGCCCGCCTCGCGGCTGAAGGCGATCTGCTTGGTGAGGCCCGCGCCCAGCGAGTCGGTGCGCGCCACGATGATGCCATCTTCCACGCCCAGTTCGAGGAAGGCGTAGCGGCAGGCGCGGATCTTGGCGATGAAGTCCTCATGCGGCACGGTGACCTTGCCGTCCTGATGGCCGCACTGCTTTTCGTCCGAGACCTGATTTTCAATCTGGAGCGCGCAGGCCCCCGCCTCGATCATCTTCTTGGCCAGCAGATAGGTCGCCTCGGCATTGCCGAAACCGGCGTCGATGTCGGCGATGATCGGCACCACATGAGTCTGGTGGTTGTCGATCTGGGCCTGAATCTCCGCTTCTTTCGCCGTACCGCGCGCCTTGTCGAGATCGCGGAACAGCAGACCCAACTCGCGGGCATCGGCCTGACGCAGGAAGGTATACAGCTCCTCGATCAGCGCGGGCACGCTGGTCTTCTCATGCATCGACTGGTCGGGCAGCGGGCCGAAGTCCGAGCGCAGCGCAGCGACCATCCAGCCCGAGAGATAGAGGTACTTGCCCTTGGTCGTGCCGAAATGCTTCTTGATGCTGATCAGCTTCTGCTGGCCGATGAAACCGTGCCAGCAGCCCAGCGACTGGGTGTAGTTCGCCGGATCGGCATCATAGGCCGCCATGTCCTGGCGCATGATCTTCGCGGTGTAGCGCGCAATATCGAGGCCAGTGTGGAAGCGGTTCTGCAGGCGCATGCGCGTCACGGCCTCAGCCGCGATGCCGTTCCAGGCCGAGCCCTGAGCGTCGATCGTGCGATCGGCATCGTTGAGGAGAGTCTGATAGGTCATGGGTCAAGCATCCTGTTGTCTGTCGTTGCAGTGGGGATGCCCGTCAGATGGCCCCCTTTGCTGCAGTGCGACAGGGCTAAGGATGACAAGGAGACATGATCTGACTTGTCACGTTAGTCATAGTGTGACAATCTGACAGATATGAGCACCAACCCCGATCGCAAGCTGTATCTTGGCCCCCGCCTGCGCATGCTGCGGCGCGAACTGGGGCTGAACCAGACCGAAATGGCCGAGGAATTGGGCGTCTCCCCCAGCTATCTCAACCATCTGGAGCGCAACCAGCGCCCGCTGACGGCGCAGATGCTGCTGCGTCTGGCCAGCACCTATGATGTCGATCTGCGCAGCTTCACCGCCGCCGCCAATGAGGCCGCCAGCAGCG
Organism: Novosphingobium rosa NBRC 15208; assembly: GCF_001598555.1. Lineage (GTDB taxonomy): Bacteria > Pseudomonadota > Alphaproteobacteria > Sphingomonadales > Sphingomonadaceae > Novosphingobium > Novosphingobium rosa. The sequence continues at coordinate 1,197 of NZ_BCZE01000046.1, read as the reverse complement.
ATCTGCATGAAATCTTCGCCGATGCGCTGGTGCGTGACATCGGCGTGCCGCGTCAGGAAGTGCTTGAAGTGGCGGAAAACTACCCCGCCATCGCCGAGGCCATAGGCCGCTTCTACCGCGCCTTGAGCGACTTGCGCGATGTGCCCAAGCGGGTGGAATCCGCCGGAGCCATGGGCACCAAGGTCTCCTCCGCCGTGGCGTGGCTGCGCGACTGGCTCTATGCGCGCCGCAACTATTTCCACGAGATCGACATGGAGGCCGAAGCCCTCTCCGAGGTGCTGGGCGATCACGCCGATGCACGGCGCGAGGGCATGATCCAGCGCCTGAAGGAGCGCTATGACATCTCCGTGCGCATCGTGACTCAGGATCAGATGCCCGATGCCAACCGCCATTATGACGCGCACCGCCGCCGCCTGATGCTGGCCGAAAGCCTGCCCCCGCATGACCGGCTTTTCGGTCTGGCCGAAAGGCTGGCCGCCACCGAGATGCGCCGCGTGCTGGCCGCCGCGCTGGATGCGGCGCAGGCTCCGGATGCCGAGGCGGCGCTGCTCACCAAGCGCTTTCTGGCCAATTATGCCGCCGCCGCGATCATCATGCCCTATGGCAAGTTTCAGAGTTCAGCCGAGGGCAGCCTCTATGACATGGACCTGCTGATGGCGCGCTTCGGCGTTTCTTACGAGCAGGCCGCCCATCGCCTCACCACGCTGGACCGGCAGGGCGCGCGGGGCGTGCCGCTGTTTCTGCTGAAGCTGGATGCCTCGGGCAATGTCGCCAAGCGCTATGGCAGCGAAACGATCCCCCTCGCGCGTTTTGGCGGCGGCTGCCCGCGCTGGCGCATCCATCGCGCGTTACGGCGCATGGGCGAGACCATCGTCGATCATGTCGAAATGCCCGATGAAGCAGCCTATCTCACCTGGGCCCGCGCCCTCCCCCAGCCCCATGGCCGCGAGCCCGTGGTGATCGTGCTGGGCTGCGAGGCACGCCATGCCAGCCGCATCGCGCTTGGCGCGCAGAGCGCCACGGTCACCCCCATCGGCCCGGCCTGCCATCTGTGCGAGCGGGCCGATTGCATGGACCGATCCCTGCCGCCGATCACCCGCGCGCTGGATTTCCACCAGATGCGGCAATCGCGCGCGCCCTATCCGTTCAGATCGACCTGACCGGATAAGGGGCGCGATCCCCAATCACATATTGGGG
>NZ_BCZE01000045.1 GCF_001598555.1 Novosphingobium rosa NBRC 15208 | reverse complement strand
CGTGGGAGCTGGCAGCATGACGCCCCCCCCCCCCAGCAAGCCCATCAATTGGGAACCGCGCATGCGGATGCGTGGCGGCAAGGTCGCCCGCTATCTTGGGCGCTGCCCTATTACGGAAAAGCACCGGCTTCAGACCAGCAACAAGTACGTCGAATGGACGGACCCGAAGGATACATTCACGGTCTGGCTGGTGGACGACTTCGGACGTTGCCGGGGCGATCTCACGCCGAGCAATCAGGATGTGGTGGGCGTAGCATGAAGGCTGCCCCGATCCCGCAGGTGTGGACCGATCTGCGCCTCCGCCATGTCTGGCCCGTCGCGCTGGTGTTTCTGCCGATGCTGGCCGTGCTGGCGCTGTCCTGCGCCGCCATTCCCTTCCGTTGATTTCCGGGGTCCGCACCTAACCCCGGAAAGCCGGTGCCCCTATGCACCTGACCCCTCGCCGTGGGGGCGCCGGCACCCTTTTCAGGAGCCATCCATGAACCATCAGCATTCCCAGTCTTCAGGCGGCGAAACTCGCAGCCCTGAGGGTCGCACTGCCCCGGCACCCGAACACATCGGGGCCGGGGCAACCCCAGCCGCCGGCGAGCGCGCGGGAGAGGGGTGGAAGCCCGACATGATGATCTACCACGCCAACTGCGCCGATGGCTTCGGCGCGGCCTGGGCTACGTGGATGCGCTGGGGCGATGCTCTGGAATATGTGCCCTGCGCCTATGGGCAGGAGCCGCCCGAGATGATCGACGGACGCAACATCTTGATCGGCGATTTCAGCTTCAAGGCACCGGTGCTCGCCCAGATGGCCAGCCGCGCCGCCAGCATCGTGATCCTCGATCACCACGTCACGGCGCAGGCCGATCTAGCCGATTATCGCCGCTATATCGACAAACCCGAGCGTTTTACGCGGAGGGTCATCACCGGGATGATCGAGGACTTGCAGCGAGGTGGCTACCCTGCCGTGTGCGCGCTGTTCGACATGGAGCGCTCCGGTGCTGTCATGACCTGGGAGTTCTGTTTTCCCGGCCAGCCGGTCCCGCTGCTGCTCCGCCTGATCGAGGATCGCGACCTCTGGCGCCATGCTCGCCCCGAAAGCAAACCGTTCGGGGCATGGCTGCGCTGCGAGCCCTTTGATTTCGAGGGCTGGGAGCTGATTTCGCAAGATCTCGACGACGGGCGCGGCTTCGCCCGGATCATGAATGAGGCGCTGGCTGTCCAGCGCTTCTATGACCAGAAGGTCAGTGAGATTGCGGCGCTGGCTCATCGCGCCATCATCGGCGGGTTCGATGTGCCGGTGTGCAACTGCCCCTACATGTTCGCCAGTGAAGTGGGCCACGCCCTGCTGACGAAGGACGAGGCTGCGCCCTTCACCGCTCTCTATTCGGACGGAAGCACCTCGCGAAGCTGGTCTTTGCGCTCCGAAGATCACCGCGTGGACGTGTCCGAAATCGCCAGAGCCTTTGGCGGCGGCGGCCACCGGAACGCCGCTGGCTTCAGCACCGCCCGCCCTCGCATGCAGGGGCTGATCCATGGATGATCCCGTTACCGCCTCGCATTGGGGCATGCATGCCGCCCCGGCCGCAGCGCCGACACCTGGACCTGCTGATCTGATCGAGCGTATCGCCCGCGATCAGGCAAAGGCCGATGGCTGCGATTGGGATGAACCCTGCACTCAGGACGCCGACAATGATATCTACTGCGAGAGCAGCACCTGTGTTTCGGCCTTCTACGAGGACCATGACGCTGATGCCGCCCGCCGCCATTACCTGAGCCGGGCCGGGACCGCTCTGGCGACCGTCCAAGCCTACATGGCCAGCGATGGTATCACGGACATGGATCGGGAGGCAGTGGCCCATTACAACAGGGTTTTCCCCGATATCCGGCTGACGGATGCCTTTGCCGCCCACCGCCGCGCAGCTGCGGGAAAGGGGGGGGGCTTCCAGTCCGGCGTGGGCGATTGGATGCTGGCCTGCTTTGGCCCCGAGGTATCCGCTGACCGCCTTGAGCGCGCAGACCGGTTCACGGAAGAGGCCCTTGAGCTGGCCCAGACGATGCCGGGCTTCACCGCCGACCGCGCGTATGCGCTGGTGGACTATGTCTTCGGGAGGCCCGTTGGCGAGCGCAATCAGGAAGTCGGGAGTGTCATGGTCACGCTGGCCGCGCTCTGCAATTCGTTCGATCTGGTCATTGCCACCGAGGCCTATCGCGAACTGGCCCGCGTCTGGACGAAGAAGGATGATATCCGCGCGAAACAGGCCAGCAAGCCTGTCGGCTCGGCGCTTCCCGTGGTCGCGCAGGCCGACCCCCGCGACGCGGTGGTTGCAGAGGCGCAATTCCTCGCCGACCGGCTCAATGAGATGGATTGGTCGCTTTCAATGGACGATTTCGCGAATGAGTTTGGGGGGCATGTCGCGCCACCGTTGGCTCGCCTCGGCACTGCCCTTGCCAAATCGGGAGGGAAGAAGTGATCCCGGTTCGCATCAAGGGCTGCACCCGCGTCCTGGGCGCGCCGGAGGGATGGACGCCTGACAGCAGTGGGCCTTGCGTGGGCCTCGCCATCAGGGATGGCAAGGCTGGCGATATGCCAGTCATGGAATCCGCGTGGGAGCCCACGCCTGCCGAGTTGGCCGTGCTGAACAATGGTGGCCGCGTCTACCTGCGGATCGTCGGCACAGGCCATCCCCCTGTCATGGTCTACGCCCTCGGGCCGGGCAGCTCAGAGGAGGCCACCCATAGTTGACCGCGCAGAAATCATCCGGAAGATTCAGGCCCTCCGCGCCCGCGCCGCAGATGCCGCATCCACAGAGGCAGAGGCCGCCATGGCCGCCCGCAAGGCGCAGGAGCTGCTGGATAAGCACAACCTGACGCTGGACGAAGCCGAGGTCCGCGCAGATGGTGTCGAGCGCAAGGTGTGGGACAATGGTGGCGAAAAGGCCCCGGCTGTCGTGGAAGCACTCCCTTTCATCTGCGATGCGCTCAACGTCGATCACTTCTTTTCCGGCGCGCGGATTTCCATCGTGGGCGCTCCAGCCGATGTCGAGGTGGCGCTCTATTACATCGATCTAGTCGAGAACGCGGCATGGCGCTGCTGGAAGACTTTCATGGCGACCTCGGAATATCGGGTCCTGCGCGTCCACACCCGCACCACGCCCCGCAAGATCGGCATGGATTACCGCAAGGGTGTGGCCGTCCGCATGGGCGACCGCATCCGGACACAGGCCGCCGAAGATCGCCCCACCGCGCCCGGCGCGGGCAATGCCCTTGTGCTGGTCAAAGGCCAGATGATCGAGGACTGGCTCGATAAGCATGGGATCAAGCCCAAGGAGCACAAGATGGGCGAGATGAGCGACAGCTTTTCGCGCGGCCTGCGCGATGGCGCCAAGGCGCCGATCTCGCGCGGCGTCGGCTCAGCCCATGTCGCCCGCCCGGCTCTCTCTGGCAAGTCGGAGGCCGAACATGGCTGACAACACCCACATCGAATGGGCCGATGCGACGGTCAACTGGATCAACGGCTGCGAGCTGACCAGCCCCGGCTGTACCAACTGCTATGCCATGCGCCTGGCGGGCACGCGCCTGAAGGATCACCCCACCCGGGAGCATCTGACGCGCCCGACCAAGGCTGGACCGGTCTGGACCGGCATGGTGCGCAACAACCCCAACCATCTCGTCATGCCGGTGGCCTGGCGCAAGCCGCGCCGGATCTTCTGGAATGCCCATGGCGACATGTTCCTGGGCAATGTGGCTGATGGCTGGATCGATATGCAGTTCGCCATCATGGCGATCACGCCCCAGCACACGCATATGTGCCTGACGAAGCGCAACAAGCGCATGCGGGCCTATCTGACGAACGCGGAGACGCCGCGCCGGATCGCCGCCGTGCTGGCCGAGTTCGGCGAGAAGCTGCGCGTCACGCCCGCCATGCGCGCGGCGGTGCTGGCCCCAGCCGTCGAGGGCGAGCCCGGCACGCCCGAGGTTCTGTCCGGCAAACTGCTGCCCTGGCGCACCGCGGCGGATATCATCGACTGGTCGATCCCGTGCCCGTCGATCTTCGACCGCAAGAAGCCGCTGGCCGACAAAACCCTGCGCCGCATCGCCCACGGCATTATGAAATTCGTGATCAACAACCCCAAGCCGTTCATCGTGCCGGTGAAGACATGGGGCGGCGGCGGCAACGGCCCGCGAGACATCGATGAGCCGATGCGCACCACCACCTCCAGCAAGGGCGGGGAATTCGCGCTTGTGACGCCCTATTTCGCCCGCACCGCCCACGGCGATGTGGACAAGAACGGCAAGCGTCGCGGCCAGCCGTGCCACGGGCCGGAGGAACCATTCCCCACCGTCACCCAGAGCGGCGATAGCGCGCTGGTCAGCGCAAAGATGGTTCCCTTTGTCAGCTATGCCCAGCAGGGCGGTGCTAACCGGTCTGTCGAAGATCCGCACCATACCATCTGCGCCAACAACAAGGATCAGAACTGCATCGCAGCGGCCCACCTGGTCCATGTCGGGAATGGCGAGCGGCAGGGGCAGGCCCCGCGCGCGATGGACGCGGAGAAGCCGCTGGGCACCGTGGTGGCGGGCGGTACGAAGCACCACGCCATCATGGCCTTCATGCAGAAGTTCGCCCAGAACGGGCAGGGCGTCGATCCGGCAGAGCCCTTGCATACCGTGATGGCGGGCGCGCCGCGCCATGCCGTGGTCTGCGCCCATATCGAGCAAGCCAACGGCGGCCCGAACAATGACAACCTCGCTGGCCGCCCAGCCGATGCTCCCCTCTCGACTGTCGCCACGGCGGGAAGCCAGCAGCGCGTCGTCACTAGCAACCTGATCAAGCTGCGCGGCACCTGTGCCCACGGCCAGCCGACCGATGAGCCTTTGCATACTGTCAGCGCCGGCGGCCTTCATATGGGCGAGGTTCGCGCCTTCCTGGTCAAATACTACCAGAGCGCCCAGCACGGGCAGGACCTGGAGGAGCCGCTCCACACGCTCACGCACCAGGCGCGGTTTGGGCTAGTCACCGTGATGATCGATGGTGAGGAATATGTGATTGTCGATATCGGCATGCGCATGCTCACCCCGCGCGAGCTGTTCAACGCGCAGGGCTTCCCAGCTGACTACATCATCGAGCATGACGCCCAGGGCAAGCCGATCACGAAGACGGCTCAGGTTGCCAAGTGCGGCAACAGCGTCTGCCCACCTCTGGCCGAGGCGCTGGTGCGAGCTCAGTTCCCTGAGGAATGCGCGCTGGACGCGGAAAAGGAGGCAGCATGACCCGTACCTTCAACCCAGGCAAGCCACGCGACGATGTGCTGCTCGAAATCCTTGGTCAGCGGCATGATGCAATGACCTACGTCGTCCGCAATTATTTGCGCTCAAGCCCTTACCTTTTCGATGTCGAGACCCCGTGGGTTTTGCGCCAGATGAAGCGCCTTGAGCGCGCCGGCAAGGTGAAGCGCGTCTCCACCTCCTATGCTGTCCAGATCTGCTGGGCACTGGTGAAGGAGCATGTGGGATGAAGGTTCGTGAAATCGACCTCCGCCATGGTGCAGATTCCGCCCGGTTCGGCAATGCCATGCTGGCTTGCGAGGGATATGCGCCGGAATGCTCCCTTGCTGGCCGCTGCCTGTCCAGCGGCGATTGCTTCGCCAGTCCGCCGCACCTTGTTGCAGCCCGCATGATTGAGGGTCTGCTGCCGACTGACGGGCGCGCTGGGCTGCATCTCGCATACCTGCGCCGTGCCGCTGAAATGCTTAGGGAAGGGAGGATCGGCCTATGAACAAGCGAACGGATATCCCCGCATGGCCGGCGATGATGAGGCGCTCCACGGCAGCGGCCTATCTGGACCTGAGCGAGGTCTCTTTCACTAAAGAGATCGCCGCCGGACGGATGCCCACCGGGATCATCCTGGGTGGCCGCGAGCACTGGCGCCGGGATGCTATCGACGCGGCGATAAACAATCTGAGTGCTCCGCAAGTCCCCGATCATATCCGACGCTTTGAAGAGCGTATTGCCATGCAACGGAGCGCGAATGTCGCATGAAACGTAAGCCGAAGCTGAAGTATGTGAAGTTCCAGATCAGCAAGGGCAAGCTCTACGGCTATTTCAACACCGGCTGTAAGCAAAATGGCAAGCTGATCTGGACTGCTCTGCCTCCCTATAACTCTCCCGGCTTCTGGGACAGCTACAATACCATGATGGGGCACCGTACCCGCCGGTCTTCAGCTTTGCCAACGGTCAAGGATCTGGTGGCGCGCTACGAGGCCGCCGATGAGTTCGCTGCCCTCAAGCCCGGGAGCCGCAAGCTCTATCGTCTGACGATGGACAAGGTAGTGGCCAATTTTGGCGATTTCCCGCTGGATGACGTTACCCGGGGCCGCGTTGCTGATGTCTTGCCGGGCCTTAAGGGCAACGCCACCCGCAACATATTCCTCGCGGTTCTGAAGGTGTTGTTCCGATTCGCACGCATCAACGAGATGACCAACGCCGATCCGGCCAAGGATTTCGTGCGCTTCAAGACAGGCGAGCATGAGCCATGGCCTGCCGAACTGATAGAGGCAGCGTTGACCTGCGACGATGCCCGCGTGCGCCTGGCCGTCCATCTGCTCTACTATACCGGGCAGCGCATCGGTGATGTGTGCAAGATGCGCTGGGACAGCATTCGCGGCAACCGGGTTAGCGTCGTAAAGGATATGAGCGTTCGAGGCAGCCGACTTAACATCGTTCAGGAAAAGACCGACAAGCATCTTTCGATCTTCCTCCATAAGGATCTGGCCAAGGAACTGGATTCCGTCGAACGGACAGGCGAGACGATCATCACCAGCATCACAGGGACCCAACTCGGCACCAACGCTCTGCGGAACAACATCCAGGCCTTTGCCGAGGGCTTGGGCTTCGAGGTGGTGCCCCATGGCTTGCGCAAGAATGCGGTGAACAGCCTCTTGGAGGCAGGATGTCTGCCGCAGGAGGTAGCCGCCGTGACCGGGCAATCCATGGCCATGATCGAGCACTACGCCAAGCGGGTGAACCAGCCTTTGCTGGGCGATTCTGCCATCTTGAAACTGGAGCGATCAACGGTTTAGGTGGGCCCTAACCCACTTGGAACGAATCAAGAAAGTTCAAACCGACTTTCAAACACCGCTCCATTCGTCGCAATTTCGAGGCTTAGGGTTATCCCAATGTTTACCCTTCGGGCGCATAGCCGAGCGTGAACTGCCGTATCCCTCTTCGCACCCGCACCAAGGCGCGAAGGCCCGGATGCCGCCCAGTCCGGGAAGATATGATGCCGAGCAAGACAGCCGTTCACACCATTGCCGGCGCGGCTCTCGCCAGCCTGACCCTGAGCGGTTGCGCGGGCGACGGCACGGCGGCACGGTTGCCGGCGGCCAATTTCGTGGCGCATCAGGAAGGCCCGGGCGAGGACTATATCATTGGCCCGATGGACGAATTGACCGTCTTCGTCTGGCGCAACCCCGAACTGGGCTCCAAGGTGCAGGTGCGGCCCGATGGACGCATCACCACGCCGCTGATCACCGACATGCCGGCCGTGGGCAAGACGCCCAGCATGCTGGCGCAGGACATCCAGCTCCAGCTTTCGCAGTATATTCAGGATCCGCTGGTCTCGGTGATCGTCACGCGCTTTGCGGGCACCTTCTCGGAACAGATCCGCATCGTGGGCGCCACCGGCAAGCCCGCAAGCTTGCCCTATCGTGCCAATATGACCATTCTGGACGCGATGATTGCAGTGGGCGGGCTCTCCGAATATGCTGCGGGCAACCGGGCCAAGCTGATCCGTTACGACAAGGCCACCGGCCACCAGCAGGAGTTCGCCCTGCGGCTGGGCGATCTGCTCAAGAAGGGTGACAGCAAGGCCAATGTGATGCTGATGCCGGGCGATGTCATCATCATCCCCGAAAGCATGTTCTAAGCAGCGAGGCTGGATCAAACCCTTATGAACTCGCTCTTCGACGATATCAAAGCCACGCTCTTCTCGATCTGGCGCCGCCGCTGGATCGCGCTGGGCGTTGCCTGGCTGGTGTGCCTTGCGGGCTGGGGGATGGTCAGCACCATTCCCAATACGTATCAATCGCATGCGCGCATCATGGTGCAGCTTTACGATCCGCTTTCGGCGCAGGTCGGCATCGATGCCGGGGACCGCAAGCGCGATGTGGACCGTGTGCGCGATACGCTCACCAGCTCGGCCAATCTGGAAAAGGTGGTGCGCGGCACCCGTCTGGGCGACAACATCACCGATCGCAAGCAGATGGAGGGCATGATTGCGGGCCTTTCCAAATCGATCAAGATCGTCGCCACGCAGGACAACATTTTCGAGATCAGCGCCGAATCGCGCTCGGGCGGCGGGATGAGCGATGCCGATGGCGCGCATCTGGCGCAGGACATCGTGCGCAAGGTGATCGACATTTTCGGCGACGAGAACAACAGCACCAATCAGGGCGAGATGAAGCAGACGCTGGACTTCCTCGACCAGCAGCTGGTGAACCGTCAGGGTGAGCTGCAGGCCGCCGAACAGCGCCGCCTCACCTTCGAGACCCAGCATCCCGAACTGGCGCAGGGCGGCGTCTCGACGATCCAGCAGATGGAGCAGAACCGCGCCGAGATGCGTGGCCTCGATGGCGATATCGCCGCCGCGCAGAGCGCGCTGGCCGCCGTCAACGGCCAGATGGCCGGCGTTGCCCCCACGATTGCCGGGGTTTCCGCGCCCGGCCAGCTTGGTGGCACGCGGGCGCAACTGGCGCAGCTGCAATCCGATCTCGTCGGCATGCACGCGCGCGGCATGACCGACAATCACCCCGATGTGATCGCGGCGCGCAACCAGATCGTGGCGCTGAAAGCCCAGATCCGCGCAGAGGGGCCCACGCCTGTCGCCGGGCCGGGCGCGCAGCCCAATCCGGCCTACACCACGCTGGAATCGATCCGCGTGGAGCGCACCGCCAACCTTCAGGCGCTTCAGGCGCGGCGCGCCACCATCGAGCAGGCCATCGCCACCCAGACGGCGCGCCAGCTCAGCAATCCCGAACTGGCGCAGGAAGCGCAGAACATCAGCCGCGACTACGACATTCTCAAAGCCCAATATGACAAGCTGCTGCAGGACCGCGAGGAATTGCGGCTGCGCGGTCAGGTCGTGGCGGCCCATGGCGCCACCAAGTTCCAGGTGCTCGATCCGCCGGTGCTGCCGCATGGCGCCTCGGCGCCCAACCGTCCGCTGCTGCTGATGGTGGTGCTGGTGGCGGGGATCGGCGCTGGGCTGGGTGTGGCCTTTGCGCTGGGTGAGCTGCAGTCCAGCTTCGCCACCACGGCCAAGCTGGAGCGTGTGACCGGCCTGCCGGTGCTGGGGGCGATTTCGCAGTCGCTGTCGGATGCGGCGCGGGCGGAACGCAAGCGGGGCCTGCGCGGCTTTGTCGCCGCCAGCGGCGCGCTGGGTGGGCTGTTCATGCTGCTGGTGATGATGGAACGCTTCAACATCGGCGGCGGGGCCTGAGGAGATGGCGATGTTCGAACCCAGGAAACTGAAGCCTCAGGGCAACGCCGGACAAGGTTCGGATGGCGAGGGCCAGGATGGCCATGGTCAGGATGGACGGGGGCAGGTCGTGCCGCTGGGCCAGCCCGGCGCCGCTTCACCCGAGCAGGCGCCGATCCGGCCTCAGCCCCTGCCTCAGGGCACTCCCGTGCCGCAGGCTGCTTCGGTCGATCCGCAGACGGGCGCGCCTTATCCGGCGCAGCCGCAGCAATTTCCGCCCTATGGACAGCCGCTTTTCGGGCAGGGTGGCCAGCCACCTCTCGGGCAGGGTGGCCAGCCACCTCTCGGGCAAGGTGGCCAGCCACCTTTCGGGCAAGGCGGTCCGCCGCCTTACGGGCATCCGGCTTATGGGCAAGCGCCCTACGGACAGGGTGGACATCCCGCCTATCCCTACCCCTCGCAGGGTCTTCCGCCGCAGCAGGCCTATGGCCAGCCCCCGGCCTGGCCCGGCTACCCGCCTCAGGGTTATGCCCAGCAGCCGGGCTATCCCCAGCAGGGCTATTCCCCACAACCCGCGCCCGCCGCTCAGCAGCCCATCACCCCGCCGCCGCCCGCGCGGCCGCGCCATGCCGTCAACCGCGCCGCTCTGGCCGAAGCGGGGCTGATCGTGCCGGAAAGCGGGGCCACCGCCCAGCTTGAAGAGTTCCGCATCGTCAAGCGCCAGCTGTTGGCCCAGGCCGAGGAGCTGCGCCGCATGCGCTCCGGCCCCGCCAGCCAGCGCATCATGATCACCAGTCCCCATCCGGGCGAGGGCAAGACCTTCTGCGCGCTCAATTTCGCCATGTCGATCGCGGCGGAAAAGGAAGCCGAGGTGGTGCTGATCGACCTCGATCTGGCGCGTTCCTCCGCGTTGGGCCTGCTGGGCATTCCGGCGGGGCCGGGGCTGATGGATGCGCTGGTCGATCCGCGCGTGGATGTGCGTTCGCTGGTGATCCCCACCGATGTGGCGGGCCTGTCGGTGCTGCCGGGCGGTCGCCCCACCAATTCGGACGCGGAATATCTCGCCAGCTCGCGCGCGCCCCGCGTGCTCGATCTGCTGACCGAGGGCTATCCGCGCCGCATCGTCGTCATCGACACGCCGCCCACGCTGGCCACCATGTATCCTGCCGAGGTCGCCAAGCTGGTCGGGCAGGTGGTGATGGTGGTGCGCGCCGACAAGACCAGCACCAATGCGGTGCAGGATGCCGCCTCTTTGCTGGCGGGTTGCCCCAATGTGCAACTGCTGCTCAATGCGGTGCAGTTCAGCCCCAGCGGGCGGCGCTTCGGCTCCTATCACGGATATCGCGGATGAAAGTGTCGGGGGTCTTCCTCTTAACGGTAAGCCTGACGGCGCTGGCAGCGCCGGGCATGGCTGTGGCCAAGGGCGCGCCGGGCGCGGCGATGGCCTATGACACCGGCGGCCTGCTTCAGGCCGATGCGGACCAAAGCGCTGCGCCTGCGCCCCAGGCCTCCCCACAGTCTTCGGCGGACTCTGCCACACGCAGCACGCTGCAGGCCACGCCCAATTCGGCCTATGGCGCTAATTCCTATAATTCCGGGCCCTACAACAATGTGGTTTCCTATAATGGTGAACCGCAGGACAACGATCCCTCCTCCACCGATATCTCCACCCGGCAGGCCCCGCAGATACGCGGCGCGCGCGGCGCGGCGAACGGTGGCGTGAGCATGCAGGAGGTCGATGGCGCGGGCGGCGGCGATGATACCGTGCTGGCCCCCTCGGCGCTGATTCCCGGCCAGATCAACACCTTCGGCAGCGGCGATCTGCATGGCCGCCCGCTGGTGATCCGCCCCTATATCGAGGCGCAGCAGGTGGCCTATGTGCCGCTCTCGCCCTCCAGCGATGTTCTGACCTATTCGGTGCTGGCGGCGGGCGTGGACGGTCTGGTCAATGGCCGCAACACGCAGGGCGCGATTTCCTTGCGCTATCAGCGCAACATCGGCTGGGGCCGCGCGCAGGACAGCGACAATGTCAGCGGCATCGCCAATTTCTCGACCCGCCTCACCGGTGAGGGCAAAGGCGGGCTCTATATGGATTACGGCGGTTACGCCAACCGCGTGAACACCTACGCCGGGGGCGCGACCTTTGCGGGCGTGAACAGTCAGGGCGATTTCCTCAGCCAGATCTATTCGGTCTATGCCGGGCCGCGCTACGCCACGCAGCTGGGCGATGTGGCGGTGAACGCCGCCTATCACGCGGGCTACACCAAGGTGGATGGCAGCGACGGCGCGGTGGCGGCCGGCGGCGGCATCCTTGGCCATTCGCTCTCGCAGGATGCGCGTCTGGCCGCCGCGACCAAGCCGGGCGATCTGGGCCTGCCTGTCGGCCTGACGGGCGAGGCGGGCTATTACCGGCAAGATATTTCCAACCTCGACCAGAAGGTGGAGGATGTGCACGCCCGCGCGGGCGTGATCGTGCCGGTGACCCAGAATCTGAACGCCATCGGCACGATTGGCTATGAAAAGGTGCAGGTCAGCAGCCGCGATGCGGTGCGTGACGCCAGCGGCAACCCCGTGGTGGACAGCCATGGCCGCTATGTGACCGATTATGCCAGCCCGCGCATCATGGCCTTCGACACCAGCGGGCTGATCTGGGATGTGGGCGTGCAATGGCGCCCCAACCCCCGCACCAGCGCCGAGGCGCATATCGGGCGGCGTTATGGCCGTCTTGGCGGCTATGGCTTCTTCAACTGGAAGCCCAATGGCCGCACCACCTTCAATGTGGTGGCCTATGAGAACCTCACCGGTTTCGGCGGCGCCTTGACCACGGCGCTCAGCTCCGCGCCGACCAGCTTTACCGCCATTCGCGATCCGATTTCGGGTGGCCTCACCAGCTGCGTCGGTTCATCCACGGGCGGGGGCTGCGTCAGCGGCGGGCTTGGCTCGCTCAACGGGCAGATCTATCGCGGGCGCGGCGTGACGGCCAGCGCCATCTATGATTTCGGCCATTGGCAGGCGGGCCTTGCCGGTGGCTGGGAGCGGCGGCAGTATATCGGCGCCCCCGATACGGTGCTGGCTGCGCTGGACGGCAAGGCCGACCAGTATTACTGGGGCGCCGCGATGGTCAGCGGCAAGCTGAGCCAGCGCTCCACCATCCAGACCACGCTGGAGCTTTACCGCTTCGAGAGCGGTCTGGCGGCGGCAGGCGATACCACCGGCGTGAGTGCAACAGCTCTGTATAATTACTATTTCACACGGCACCTTAGCGGCAACGCCTCTGCGGTTATCACGGGGGCCAAGACCGATCAGAGCGAGGACATCTGGATCGCATCCGGGGCCCTTGGCATGCGCTACACCTTCTGATCGGCGGAGGACTGACGATGTTCGATGATTTTTACGGCTTCACCGCTCGCCCGTTCCAGCTGACGCCCGATCCGGCGTTCTATTTCGAAAGCGCGACGCATCGCAAGGCGCTCTCCTATCTGGGCTATGGCCTGGCGCAGGGCGAGGGTTTCGTGGTCATCACGGGGGACGTCGGCACCGGCAAGTCCACGCTCGTCGCTCATTTGATGGCCACCATCGACCGCCAGCGCCTGACCGCCGCGCAGGTCGTCACCAGCCGTCTGGACGATACCGATCTGGTGCAGCTTGTGGCGCAGGCCTTCGCCATCCGCGCCGAGGGCGAGGCCGCGCTGGGCCGCGATCCCGGCACCGGCAAGGCCAAAGCCCTTTCGCAGATCGAGGCCTTCCTGCATGCCGAGGCGCGCAACGGCCGCCGCTGCCTGCTGGTGGTGGATGAAAGCCAGAACCTCAGCGACGAGGCGCTGGAAGAGCTGCGCATGCTCTCCAACTTCCAGCTGGGCAATCATCCGCTGCTGCAGATCCTGCTGCTGGGCCAGCCCGAATTCCGCGACCACCTCTCGGCCCATGCCGGGCTGGAGCAGCTGCGCCAGCGCGTGATCGCCGCCCATCATCTGGAGCCCATGGGCGTGGATGAGGTGGAGGCCTATCTGGGCCACCGTTTGCGTCTGGTCGGCTGGCAGGGCCGCCCGACCTTCGCGCCCTCGCTGTTTGGTGAGATCCATCAGGCCAGCGGCGGCGTGCCGCGCCGGATCAACCAGATCGTCAGTCGCCTGCTGATGGCGGGCGGCGCCGAGCAGCGCGATCAGCTGGACGGCGTGCTGCTGGCCCGTGTGCTGAGCGAGATGGTGGCCGATGGCGGCCTGTCGCTGGGCCGCGTGATCGCCGAGCCCGCGCATGAGGCGCCTGCTGTGCTGACCGCGCGCGCCGCCGGTGGGCAGAAGCCGGTTGAGGAGCATCATGCCTCGCTGTCGGAAGAACTCGGCGCCCGTCTGGCCGAGCAGGCTGCGCAGATCGCCGAATTGCAACATGCCGTGATCGAGCTGGCCAGTGGACAGGGTGTGGAACGCCCCGAGGATGCGGCTCAAGCCGCCGCCTCGGCTGCTCAGGCCGCGGCCATCGAGACGCTGACCGCCCGCCTCGGCGAGCTTGAGGCCCGTCTGGCCGAGCAGGACCGCACTTTGCGTCACACGTTGACCATGCTGATCGAATGGATCGAGCGCGACGGGACGCCCCGCGTCGCCGCCTGACCTTTAGGAGAGTTTACCGTGCCCAAGTCCGCCATCGTCAATGGCCTGTCCGTGGACGTGGAGGACTGGTTTCAGGTCGGCGCCTTCGAAAAGGTGATCGACCGCGCGGATTGGGATTCGCTGGAACACCGCGTGGCGGCCAACACCAGCGCCGTGCTGGACCTGTTCGCCGCCGCCGATGTAAAAGCCACCTTCTTCACCCTGGGCTGGGTGGCGAAGCGCCATCCCGCGCTGATGCGGCGCATCGTGGCCGAGGGACACGAATTGGCCAGCCACGGCCTCGATCATGCCCGCGTCTTTACGCTGGGGGCGCAGCGCTTCGCCGAGGATCTGACCGAATCGCGCAAGATTCTCGAGGATGCCGGGGGCGTGGCGATCAAGGGCTATCGCGCGCCCAGCTTCTCCATCGATACGCGCACGCCCTGGGCCCACCCCATTCTGGCCGAGCAAGGGTACGACTATTCCTCCAGCGTGGCGCCCATCGCGCATGACCATTACGGCTGGCGCGAGGCGCCGCGTTTCGCCTTCCGCCCGCTGGCGGACAGCGCGCTGATTGAAATTCCCGTCACCACGGTGGAGGTGGCCGGGCGGCGTCAGGCGGCGGGCGGCGGCGGCTTCTTCCGCCTGTTCCCCTACTGGTTCAGCCAATGGGCGCTGCGGCGGGTCAACAGCCATGACCGGCGCCCCGCCATCACCTATTTCCACCCCTGGGAGATCGACCCCGGCCAGCCGCGCGTGGCGCAGGCCCCGGCGCGTTCGCGCTTGCGTCATTATACGAATCTTGACGTAATGGCGCCTAAGCTCGCGCGACTGGTGCGAGATTTTCAATGGGGTCGTATGGATATGCTGGCCAAGGCCGAGGCGCCCGGGGCGCTGCCTTTCATCATGCCGGGGGCGGAGACGGGGACCGGGGCCGGGCAGGCGGCATGAACGCGCCGCTTCGGATGGCTGTGGGGGCAGTTCGCCTCGCTGATTTGCGCGACCCTCAGGATGAGCGGCGGATCGAGGGTTTTCTGGCCGATCACCCCGACGCCACGCCGTTCCATCGCCCGGCTTGGCTGCTGGCGGTGGCGCAGGGCACGGGTAACCAGCCGCTGGCGCTGGTGCTGGAATGCTCTGGCGCGCTGATCGGCTATCTGCCGCTGACCTTGGTGACGTCGCCGATCTTCGGGCGCGTGCTGGCCTCCACCGGCTTTGCCGTGGGCGGCGGCCTGCTGATGGAGGAAGGCGCCGATCCCGCCCCGCTCTTCGCCGCGCTGGAGGATCTGGCCACAAAGCACAAAGCTCCCTCGGCGGAACTGCGCGGCGGTTTGCTGCCGGAAAGCCGCCAGGGCTGGGCGGTGAAGAACCAGTCGCATGCCGGTTTCATCCGCCCCCTGGCCGCCAGTGACGAGGCCGAACTCACCGCCATCCCCCGCAAGCAGCGCGCCGAGGTCCGCAAGGGTCTGGCCAATGATTTCGAGGTGGTGACGGGCGGCAAGGCGCTTTCCGCCGAGCATTACCAGATTTATGCCACCAGCGTGCGCAATCTGGGCACGCCGGTTTTCCCGCGCGCGCTGTTCCGCGCCGTGCTGCAGCGTTTTGGGCAGGATGCCGATATTCTCACCGTGCGCCATCAGGACAAGGCGGTGGCCAGCGTGCTGTCGCTCTATCATCGCGGCGCGGTGATGCCCTATTGGGGCGGCGGCACATGGGAGGCGCGATCCTTGCGCGCCAATGACCGCATGTATTACGAACTGATGCGTCATGCGCGCCTGCGGGGTTGCACCCATTTCGATTTCGGGCGCTCCAAGACGGGCAGCGGCGCCTATGATTTCAAGCGCAACTGGGGGTTCGAGCCCGCGCCGCTGTCCTATGGCGTCTACACCGCGCCGGGAGCCACGCCGCGCGATGCCGATCCCACCAGCGCGACGCATTCGCGCCGGATCGAGCTGTGGAAGAAGCTGCCTTTGCCCGTCGCCAATCTGATTGGCCCGTGGATCGCGCGGGGGCTGGGGTGAGCGCATCCTCTTCCGGCAACGAAATCCTGTTTCTGGCCCACCGCCTGCCGTTCCCGCCCGATCGGGGCGACAAGATCCATTCGCATCATGTGCTCAAGGCTCTGGCGGCGCTGGCGCCGGTGCATGTCGCCTGTTTCGCCGACGATGCGGGCGATTGGGCGCATGAGGACGAATTGGCCGCCTGCGCCAAGACCTATGGCCTGCGCCCCCGCAAGAAGCCTCTGCCGCTGGCCGGGCTGGAGGCTTTGGCCAAGGGCCAGCCGATCAGCCTCACGGCCTTTCATGACAAGGCTTTGGCCGATTATGTCCACGCCACGCTGGCCAGCGGCCAGATCGGCACGATTTTCGTCTTTTCCGGCCAGATGGGGCAATATGTACCGGCTGGCTTCAAGGGAAAGGTGATCCTCGATCTGGTGGACGTCGATTCGGCCAAATTCGACGCCTATGGGCGGGAGGGCAAGGGTCCGATGCGTTGGGTCCATGCCCGCGAGGGCCGCCTGCTGGCTGCGGAAGAGGCGCGTCTGGCGGCCCGTGCGAACGCCACGCTGCTGGTCAGCCAGAACGAGGCGGCCTTGTTGAAAAGCCGCCTGCCCGCCGGAAGCCCGGCAAAGGTGGGCGTGCTGAGCAATGGCATCGACTGCGACTTTTTCTCGCCTGATGGAGCGCCTGATGCTGCTCTGGCCGCCCAGCCTGGGCCGAAGCTGATCTTCACCGGGCAGATGGATTA
Source organism: Novosphingobium rosa NBRC 15208 (assembly GCF_001598555.1). Classification (GTDB taxonomy): domain Bacteria; phylum Pseudomonadota; class Alphaproteobacteria; order Sphingomonadales; family Sphingomonadaceae; genus Novosphingobium; species Novosphingobium rosa. The sequence continues at coordinate 51,866 of NZ_BCZE01000045.1, read as the reverse complement.
TGCCCCCAACATCGCCGCCGTCACCCGCGCGGCGCAGCAGCTGATGCCCGCCATCCTTGCCGAGCATCCCGAGGCCAGCTTCCATATCGTGGGCCGCGCCCCCACCCCCGCCGTGCAGGCGCTGCATGGGGTGAACGGCACGCAGGTCCATGGCGCGGTGCCCGATATGCGACCCTTTCTTGCCGCCGCCGATGTGGCTCTGGTGCCGCTGGAGATCGCGCGCGGCGTGCAGAACAAGGTGCTGGAGGCCATGGCCATGGCACTGCCCTGCGTCCTCTCCCCCGGCGCCGCCACAGGCATCGAAGCGCGGGACGGCACCGACTACATCATCGCCCGGAGCGATCAGGCGCTGATCGAGGCCACCCTCAACCTGCTGGGCAACCCCGAAAGCGCCAAAGCCATGGGCCAGTCCGCCCGCGCCCATGTGCTGGCCCATACCAGCTGGCAGGCCGCCATGGCCCCGCTCGCCGCGCTGGTCGGAGCCGCCTGAGATGGCGCGCGAACAATTCTCGCCGGACTGGGGCAAGGGGCTCACCCTGCTGGCCCTGCTCTGGGGCATCATGATCGGCGCGGCCAGTCAGGAATGGCGGGCCATGGCCGATCAGTGGTGGAACATCTCCACCTACACCCATGTGCTGCTGATCCCGCTGATCCTGGGCTGGCAGGTCTGGCACCGCTGGGCCGAAGCCAAACAGCTGCGCCCCGCCTGCTGGTGGCCCGGGCTGGTCCTGCTGCTGCTGGCGGCATTGGTCTGGGTGGCGGGGCGCCTCGCCAATCTGGCCGAGCTGGCGCAGTTCGGCGCGGTGGGGATGCTGATCGCCGCCGTGCCGCTGATGCTGGGCACGCGGGTGGCGGCGGCTTTCCTTTTCCCGCTGGCCTATATGGTCTTTCTGGTGCCCTTCGGCGACGAGATCATCCCGCCGCTGCAAACCATCACCGCGCGCCTGTGCATCTGGCTGGTGGTGATGACTCATGTCTCCGCCCATATCGACGGCGTCTTCATCGCCACCCCCGCCGGCCTGTTCGAGGTGGCGGAGGCCTGCTCGGGCGTGAAATTCCTGGTGGCGATGCTGGCCTTTGGCGTGCTGGCGGCCAATGTCTGTTTCCGCTCATGGACGCGCCGCGCGGCCTTTATGGCGCTCTGCGTGGTGGTGCCGGTGCTGGCCAACGGGGTGCGCGCCTGGGGCACGATCTATGTGGCGCAGATCAAGGGTGCGGCCTATGCGGGCGGGGTCGACCATATCATCTATGGCTGGTTCTTCTTCGCCGCCGTGATCGCCGCCATTCTGGCCATCAGCTGGCCCTTCTTCGACCGCAAGGTGCGCGATCCCATGATCGACGGCGCCGCCATCGCGAAAAACCCGGTGCTGGCGCAGCTGGATCGCTGGCGCTGCCCGCTGGGGCTGGCGGGGGGCGGGGCTTTTGTCATCGTGCTGGCGTGCCTCGTGTGGTCCACGGCGGCGGCGCGGCTGGAAGCGCCCATGCCGCCCCGGATCGAGGTGCCTCAGGTGCCTGGCTGGCACCGCGTTGGCACGCCGCTGCTGGTGGACTGGACGCCGCGCGCCGCCGGGGCCGACCACCGCATCCAGCTGCGCTATGCCGACGACAAGGGCCGCATCGTGGACATGTTCTTCGCTTTGTATGCGGCGCAGGGCCCGGGCCGCAAGGCGACCGGCTTTGGCGAGGGCGCTTTGCCGCCCGGCTCGGCATGGCAATGGCAGGGGCCGGGTGCGGGGGCTCTGGCGGCCAGGGGCGACCGCTTGCTGGCGCAGGGCCACCTCGCGCGCCTCGCCCAGACGACATGGCACACCGGAGACATCAGCACCGCCTCCACGGTGACGCTGCGCCTTGCGAATCTGGAGGACCGGCTGATGCTGCGCCGCGTGCCCACGATGATGCTGATCCTCTCGGTGGAAGAGGATGCCGCGCAGGCTCAGGCGCCGATGGGCGATCCGGCGGTGGATACGCTGCATGATTTCCGCCGCGCCATCGGGCCGGTGGGCAGCTTTATGGATCATATCGCGCTGGGCACGCCCGATGGCGATGATGATGCCGATTAGGGCGATGGCAAGGTCTGCCGCGCTAGGCTATGCCGCGAAAAGAGGTTTCTTATGTGCGGCATAGCAGGCATTTTCCATCGGGACGCGCGGGGCAGGGCCGATGCCGAAGTGCTGCGCGCCATGTGCGATGCCATCGCCCATCGCGGGCCGGACGGCTATGGCGTGTGGGAGGGCGGCGCGGTTGCTTTGGGCCATCGGCGGCTCTCGATCATCGATATTGCCGGCTCGCCCCAGCCCATGGCCTCGACCGATGGCCGGGCCATGCTGGTCTTCAACGGCGAGATCTACAATTACCGCGAATTGCGGGCCGAACTGGCCGGGCAGGGCGCGCGCTTCCACACCGATGGCGACAGTGAGGTCATTCTGGCGGCCTATCAGCGCTGGGGCGTCGATTGCGTCAGTCGCTTTTCGGGCATGTTCGCCTTTGCGCTCTATGATCTGGACCGGCGGCAGTTGCTGCTGGCGCGGGATCGTCTGGGGGTCAAGCCGCTCTATCTGGCGGAGCTGGCGGATGGCAGCACGATCTTCGCCTCCGAACTGAAGGCGCTGATCGCTCACCCGGCGCTGGAGCGGCGCATCGATCCGCTGGCTGTCGAGGACTATCTGGCCTGGGGCTATGTGCCCGATCATCGCTGCGTTCTGGCCGGGGTGCGCAAGCTGCCCGCCGCCCATGTGCTGCTGCTGAGCCATGATGCGCCCGTAACCGCGCCAAAACCCTATTGGGATGTGACATTCGCCGAACGCCACAAGGGCAGCGAAGCGGATCTGACGGCTCAGCTGGCCGATCTGCTGCGCTCCGCCGTGAAGAGCCGGATGGTGGCCGATGTGCCGCTGGGCGCCTTCCTCTCGGGCGGGGTGGACAGCTCCAGCGTGGTCGCGCTGATGGCCGAGGACAGCAGCCATCCGGTGCGGACCTGCTCGATCGGCTTCGATGTGAAGGCGCTTGATGAAACGGGCTATGCCGAGCAGGTGGCGCAGCGCTACGGCACGGATCATGTCAGCCGCATCGTCAGCCCCGATGATTTCGAGGCGGTGGACCACCTCGCCGCCATGTTCGACGAGCCCTTCGCCGATGCCAGCGCCCTGCCGACATGGCGCGTCTGCCAGCTGGCGCGCGAGAGCGTGACGGTGGCCCTCTCCGGCGATGGCGCGGATGAGGCTTTCGCCGGATACCGCCGCCACCGCTTCCAGCATGGCGAGGACCGGGTGAGGGGCCTGGTGCCCTCGGCGCTGCGCGCGCCTTTGTTCGGGCTGGCCGGGCGGCTCTACCCCAAGGCCGACTGGGCCCCGCGCCCGCTGCGGGCCAAGACCACGCTGCTGTCCTTGGCGGGCTCCTCGGCACAGGCCTATGCCAGCGCGATCTCGGTGACGGGGCCGGGGATGCGCGACAAGCTCTACAGCGACGATTACCGCCGCCTGCGCGGCGAGTACCGCGCCGAGCAGCCCTTTATCGAACTGATGGAGAAAGCCCCGGCGCGCTCCGGGCTGGACGCCGCGCAATATGCCGATCTCAAATTCTGGCTGCCGGGCGATATTCTCACCAAGGTGGACCGCGCTTCCATGGCGGTCTCTCTGGAGGCGCGCGAGCCTCTGCTGGATCACCGCCTGATCGAATTCGCCGCGGGTCTGCCTGAAAGCATGCGCATTCGCGGCACACAGGGCAAATGGCTGATGAAGCAGGCGATGAAGCCCCAGCTGCCCGAGGATATCCTCTTTCGCCCCAAGCAGGGCTTCGTCACCCCCATCGCGCAATGGTTCCGGGGGCCTCTGGCGGGCGCGGCGCGGGGGATCGCCCAAGGCGGAGCGCTCTCCCGCACCGGCTGGTTCGACAGCGCGGCCATCGACCGCGCCGCTCAAGCCCATATCGCGGGCACCAGCGACCACTCACGCCTGCTGTGGCAGCTGCTTCAGCTGGACCGTTCGCTCACCCACCTCGGGCTGGTCTAACCGGGCCGGTAATCGCGCTGGCCGGTGCCGGGGTGATACCAGACCTGCATGACCTGCCCGGTCTCCTCATCGAGGAATTTCTCGGTTGTGGGCTCCCAGCCGGTCACAGGCGGCTCTGCCCGCCCGCGGTAACGCCGGTCCACCAGCACCGAAATCGCCAGCACTGCGCCCATTACGCCCAGCGGCCACGCCGGCCAAAACGCCAGCGACACAGCCACCAGCGCGACCCCAATGGACAGCACCGCGATGCTGGCGACCGGACGCATTACAAAGGCTCGATCTTCACCGCCGTGCCATAGGCGACGACCTCATTCATCGCCTGCCCGATCTGCCCGGAATCGAAGCGCATCATCACCACCGCATCGGCGCCCATCGCCCGCGCATTGCTGACCAGCCGGTCCAGCGCGTGGCGGCGCGTGTCCTCCACCAGAGCGGAATATTCCTTGATCTCGCCGCCGATGATGGTGCGCAAAGCGGCGACGAAATTGCCCGTAAGCCCACGGCTGCGAACCACCACGCCAAAGACCTGTCCCAGCGATTGCGTGGTGCGATAACCCGCGACGTTTTCGGTGGTGGTGACGAGCATGGTTCGTTCTCCCTTTTGGTTAGAGGGAAACTAGCAGGAAGAAGAGGAAATGCGAGGGCCATCGCCCTCGCGCTCCCTTTCCTTGTCGGCGTTGCGCTTCGGGTTCGACCATGGCGCCAAGGTCGCCGCGCCGCAGGCATGAAACACATGGCGCCGCTCCATCGATTAGAGATTCGATTGCCTGCGGCGCTTCACGCTGCGCAGGTGGAGAGCCTGGGCGCGCCAATGCGGAACCACTGCCCGATCGCCGGGAGACGTAACGGGGGTGCAGGGGGCGATGGCCCCCTGCTTTTATCCCTTAACCTCTTCGTCCACACCATGCCCAGCGGCCAGATAATCCCGGCTCTGCATTTCCATCAGACGGCTGATGGTGCGGTCGAACTCGAAGCGGCCATCGCCGGCTTCATACAGGTCTTCGGGCGAGGTCTCCGCCGTGACGAACAGCTTCACCTTATGCTCGTAAAGCGAATCGATCAGCGTCACGAAGCGCGCGGCCTCGTTGCGGTTTTCCGGGCCCATGCGTTTCACGCCGACGAGGATCACCGTGTGGTAATGCCGCGCCACGGCGAGATAATCCGAGGCCCCGCGCGCCTCGCCGCACAGCTTCTTGAAGCTGAAGACAGCCACGCCCTTCAGGCTCTTGGGCACATGCAGCAGGCGGCCCCCGCCCACATCCAGATCGACCGAGGGCACGTTGGCGGCGTCCTCGGGCGGGTAGTCGGTGAGGCGGAAGAAGGCCTCGCGCACGCGGTGGGTTGCGGCTTCGCCCAGCGGCATGTGCCAGGTGGCGATGCCGGTGAGGCGTTCGAGGCGGTAGTCGACCGGGCCGTTGAGCGTCAGCACATCCAGATCGCCCTCGATCAGGGCGATGAAGGGCAGGAAATGCTCGCGGTTGAGGCCGTCCTTGTAGAGATCCTTGGGCGCGCGGTTGCTGGTCGTCACAATCACCAGCGCGTGGTCGCGGATCAGAGCGGTAAAGAGCCGGCTCATGATCATGGCGTCGGCGGAGTTGTTGACGACCATCTCGTCGAAGGCCAGCACGCGCAGGCCCTTGGCGATGCGCGCGGCGACCTGCGGGATAGGATCGCCGGTTTCGCCCTTGCGGACGTCGCGCATCACCTCGTGCACTTCCAGCATGAAGGCGTGGAAGTGGACGCGGCGCTTTTCGGGGATGGAGAGCGTATCGTGGAACAGGTCCATCAGCATGGACTTGCCGCGCCCCACGCCGCCCCACATGTAGAGCCCGCGCGGGGGAGCCGCCTTGCGGCCCAGCAGGCGGCCGAAGAAGCCGCCGGAGGGGGCGGCCTCCAGCTCGTCCTGCAAATGGGCCAGACGCTGGGCCGCAGCGGCCTGTTCGGCGTCGGGGCGCAGCTCTTCTGCGGAAATCAGCTTTTGATAATGTGCGATCAGGCCAGCCATGGCGCTCGTTAGACCCGGTGGGAGGGTTTGCGCAAGGCGGCGCTGAAGGCGGCGATGGTGGCGCCCTCCTGCTCGATCAGGCCGCGCATGAACACCATGCGCCCGGTTTCGCGCAGCACCTCGCCCACGGCGTCGAGCGGCGCGCCCACGCGACCGGCGCCGATGAACTGGCAGGAGAGGTCCAGCGTGACGCCACCGGCCAGATGCTCGCCCAGCAGGGTGCGCGCGGTGGCGAAAAGGCTGACATCGGCCAGCCCCAGCAGCACGCCGCCATGGATGCTGTCGAGCAGATTGGTGTGGCGGTGGGCCGGGGTGAGGCGCAGGCGGACCTTGTCGCCTTCCTGCCTCAGGATCAGATCGCCCAGCGTCGTGCCGTTATAGCGGGTGGGGTCTGAAAGATTCCAGCGAACCCAGCCCGGATTGTCCGGATCGGGTTCGCTGACAAAGACTGGCCGTGTAGAAATGGTCCGGGCCGCAATCAGATCTGGCGCTCGGCCTGCATCTTCTTGATTTCCGCGATAGCGCGTGCGGGGCTCAGGCCCTTGGGGCACACGTTGGCGCAGTTCATGATGGTGTGGCAACGGTACAGGCGGAAGGGGTCTTCCAGCGCGTCCAGACGCTCGCCGGTCATCTCGTCGCGGCTGTCGGCCAGCCAGCGATAGGCCTGAAGCAGGATGGCCGGGCCCAGGAACTTGTCCGAGTTCCACCAGTAGGAGGGGCAGCTGGTCGAGCAGCAGGCGCACAGGATGCACTCATAGAGGCCATCCAGCTTCTCGCGCTGTTCGGGGCTCTGCAGGCGCTCCTTGCCCGAGGGCGTGGTGGAGACGGTCTGCAGCCAGGGGCGGATGCTGGCGTATTGCGCATAGAAATGCGTGAAATCGGGGACGAGGTCCTTGATCACTTCCATGTGCGGCAGCGGGGTGATGCGCACATCGCCCTTCAGATCCTCGATGGCGGTGGTGCAGGCCAGACCGTTGCGACCGTTGATGTTCATCGCGCAGGAACCGCAGATGCCTTCACGGCAGGAACGGCGCAGCGTCAGGGTCGAGTCAACCTCGTTCTTGATCTTGAGCAGCGCGTCCAGCACCATGGGGCCGCAGCTGTCCAGATCGATCTCGAAGGTGTCATAGCGGGGGTTTTCGCCGCTGTCGGGATCATAGCGATAGACGGTGAATTTCTTCACATGGGTCGCGCCCTCCGCCTTATGCACATGGCCTTTGCCATTGATCTTGCTGTTGGCGGGGAGGGTAAAGGTAGCCATAGGTCGCTTCCACTGTCCATCGAACACGAGTCAGGCTTGCCGCATAGGCGTCCCGAACGCATTTTGTCTACTGTCTTATGGCGGTGGGGCAAGCGCCTTATGCTGCGGTGCCACGAAAGTCGGGGGCATCGGACGTGAAAAGGGCCGGGCAACCTCGCGGCGACCCGGCCCTTTTCGTTTGGCGAAGGCTTCGGCTTAGCCGAAGGTGCGCTGCCACCAGCCGCGACGCGGGCTTTCGGCGCCCTCGGCGCTGCCATCCTCGGCCGGGGCCACGGCGGCGTCGACTTCCACCGCCGCTTCCGCAGGGGCTTCAGCAGCCGGAGCTTCTTCCACCTTCTTCTTGCGGGGCGCGCGCTTGGGCTTGGGCTTCGCTTCGGCTGCAGCGGGGGCCTCGGCAGGCGCTTCGGGAGCGGCTTCCGCAGCGGGAGCCTCCTCGGCGACCTTCTTCTTGCGGGGCGCGCGCTTGGGCTTGGGCTTCACGTCCGCTTCGGCGGGAGCTTCAACCGCAGCGGGCTCGGCTTCCACCGGCGCCGGGGCCTCTTCGGCAGCAGGCGCTGCTTCCACGACCTTCTTCTTGCGAGGCGCGCGCTTGGGCTTCGGCTTCTCGGCTTCGACCGGAGCAGGCTCGGCCTCGACCGGGGCGGGCTCAGCGGCGACCGGCGCTTCCACCGGAGCCTCTTCGCTCACCACGTCCTCGGCGTCACCGGCATCCTCGCCGGCCTGCACGTCGCCTTCCTCACGGCCACGGCCACCACGACGGCGGCGACCGCGACGGCGGCGCTTGCGCTGACCGCCCTGATCGTCAGAGCCCTCGGCGGCGGGAGCGGCTTCGTCGCCCCCATCCTCGGAGATGTCGTCGGCGGCGTCTTCAGCCTCTTCACCGGCTTCGCCAGCTTCGTCCTCGGTGTCCTCGGCGGTGGCTTCGGTGCCATCCTCGCGGCGGTCACGGCCACGGCCACGGCGGCGCTTGCGGCGCTTGCGGTTGCGGCCGTTCTGGCCTTCACCGTCCTCCTCGGCGGCCTCGATGGCCTCTTCTTCCTCGTCGAACTCCTCCTCGGGCAGATCCTCAAGATCCTCCTCGAAGGTGATCGGGCTGAAGGTGGGGACGTAATCGTTGCGCGGGCCGCTGGAGATGACGCGCATCTTCGCGCCCTCGTTCTCGCCCTCGGGGATCACCTCCACCTCGACGCGGTAGCGTTCCTCGATCTCGTGCAGATCGGCGCGCTTGCCGTTCAGCACATAGATCGCCGCTTCCTGGCTGGCGAAGAGCGTGATCGTGGTGCCCTTGCCCTTGGCGGCCTCTTCCTCGATCAGGCGCAGCGCCGACAGGCCGGCGGAACCGGCGGTGCGGACCAGACCCGTGCCGTCGCAATGCGGGCACGAACGCGTGGTGGCTTCGAGCACGCCGGTGCGCAGGCGCTGGCGGCTCATTTCCATCAGGCCGAAGGAGCTGATGCGACCGACCTGGATGCGGGCGCGATCGTTCTTGAGCGCTTCCTTCATAGCCTTCTCGACCTTGCGGACGTTCGAGCCATATTCCATGTCGATGAAGTCGATCACGACCAGACCGGCCATGTCGCGCAGGCGCAGCTGGCGGGCGATTTCGCGCGCGGCCTCGAGGTTGGTGGCGACCGCCGTCTGCTCGATGCCATGCTCCTTGGTGGAGCGGCCCGAGTTGATGTCGATGCTGACCAGCGCCTCGGTCGGGTTGATGACGATGTAGCCGCCCGACTTCAGCTGCACGACAGGGTCGTACATCGCGGTCAGCTGATCCTCGGCGCCGTAACGCTGGAACAGCGGCACGGGGTCGGCATAATGCTTCACCCGGCGCGCATGGCTGGGCATCAGCAGCTTCATGAAATCGCGTGCGTCATGGAAGCCATGATCGCCCTCGACCACCACTTCCTCGATCTCGCGGTTGTAGATGTCGCGGATGGCGCGCTTGATGAGGTCGCTGTCCGAATGGATCAGCGCCGGGGCCGAGGCCTTCATCGTGCCTTCGCGGATCTCGTCCCACAGGCGGGCGAGATAATCGAAGTCGCGCTTGATCTCGGTCTTGGTGCGCTGCAGGCCGGCGGTGCGCACGATGCAGCCCATGGTCTTGGGCAGATCCATCTCGGCGATGATCGACTTCAGGCGCTTGCGGTCGGCAACCGAGCTGATCTTGCGCGAAATGCCGCCACCATGGCTGCTGTTGGGCATCAGCACGCAGTAGCGGCCTGCCAGCGAGAGATAGGTGGTGAGGGCGGCGCCCTTGTTGCCGCGCTCTTCCTTCACGACCTGAACCAGCAGCACCTGGCGGCGATGGATCACGTCCTGGATCTTGTAGCGGCGGCGCAGCGCCATGCGCTTGGCGCGCAGTTCGTCGGCTTGCTTGGCGCGATGGCCCTGCTGGCCGCCCTGACGGCGACGGCGGCCACGCGGGCTGCCATCGGTCTCGGCGTCTTCCTCGGCGGCGTGATCGTCGTCGAAGCCGTCTTCAACGTGACCGGCCTCGATGGTGGCGACGGCGTCCTTCTCGGAGGTGTCGACCTCGATCACCGAACCGGCGTCATCGGCGTTTTCGTCGCCGAAGTCCTCGCCCTCATCCTCATCGTCGCCTTCGGAATTGGCGCGCAGGGCGGCCTCTTCCTCGGCATGGGCGGCTTCTTCCGCCAGCAGGGCCTCGCGGTCCTCCTTGGGGATCTGGTAGTAATCGGGGTGAATTTCGCTGAAGGCGAGGAAACCGTGACGGTTGCCCCCGAAATCGACGAAAGCGGCCTGCAGCGAGGGTTCGACCCGCGTTACCTTGGCCAGATAGATGTTGCCCTTGATCTGCTTGTGATCGGCAGAATCAAAGTCGAATTCCTCAATACGATTGCCTTTTAGCACCGCCACCCGGGTCTCTTCCGCGTGGCGCGCATCGATCAGCATGCGCGTTGTCATTATAAACTCTCCAGCCGCGCGACAGGGTTTCATCCCCGGCGCGGCGATTGATGGACATGCCGCTTGTGGCGGAGCGCCGGGCGCTCCTGTTTCCTGCGGCGAAGTGGGAAAGCCCGAGGCGCTGAACGGGTCCATGGCGGACCTGTTCAGAGACCGGGGCGGTGAGGCCGCGGCGCAGTCCGGAAAGCCCGGGCGCAACGGCGTTTTTCGTGTCTGCAAGGCAGGAAAGGCGCGGCTTCATGGCCTGCGCAAAGGCATTCAGGACCATCCCTGAGGCATCATGGCTTCGGAATGTGTTGAAATGCGACCCTGGTTCTGCCGATCCATCAGACGCCCACGCCATCACCGCCCCGTGGGGCAGTGAGGAACGGGACATCGAACGGCTCATCATACCTGCATCAACCTGTCGGGCCCGGGGGAAATTGGGTTTCCGGGCCATGCGAAACGGCAAGCGGGCTTTCAACGCAGCTACCCCGGGCCTGTTGGCTATGGGTAAAAGGGATCGGCCTCAGGCAAGCCTGTTTCGACTTTTTGATGCCTAGCATTGGTTTGCGTTCCCGGCAAGCGCGATGCGTCTTGCGAGTCGCGCGCGGGCCGGGGAAGGTGGAAGGGGGTGGCCAGCCCATTGCGCTGATGCCTGCACTTGCCTAATCTGTGTTCAGACAAAGGGGTTGCGACCCGAAACGGGTTGTGGTGCGGAACGCTTTCAGGTGACATCCAGCGAAGAAGAACAGCCGGGCAGCGCGGAGGACCAGACGGTTCCTGCCGAAGAAACGTCCGAGCCAGCACCGGAGGCCACCGAGGACCAGGCTGGCGAAGCTGAGGATGCGTCTTCTGGCGTGCCGCCCCAGCCCTCGTCCCGGCAGCGCCTGCTGTTTGTGATCGCGGCTGTGCTGCTGGCGCCTGTCGCCCTGCTGGCGGGGGCTTTCGGGGCTTCGCGCTTTCTTGCGCCCCCGCCCGATGCAGGCCATGCCTATGTGCTGCATATCGCCCTGCCGCCCGCCGGAGGCACGCTGGGCCTGCCGCCGGTGCAGGGGCCGCTCGATGCCAGCCGTCCGCTGGTGGTGATCGATCCGGGCCATGGCGGGCACGATCCCGGCGCGCCGGGCGTCGATGACAAGGGCCACCCCTTGCGCGAAAAGGACATTACGCTGGCCCTCGCTCTGGCCCTGCGTGACAAATTGCTGGCGGCGGGCGGAGTGCGCGTGGCGCTGACCCGCGACACCGACCGCTATCTGATGCTGGAGGAACGCTCCGGCATCGCGCGGCAGCTGAAGGCGGACCTTTTCGTCTCGATCCACGCTGACAGTTCCGAGGCGGCGGACGCCAGCGGAGCGACGCTCTACACCCTCTCCGACCGGGGCAGCAGTCAGGAAGCCAGCCGCATCGCCGCGCGGGAAAACCGCGCCGATACGGTCAGCGGCGTGCCTCTGGCGGGCACCAGCACAGCGGTCAGCGCCATTCTGGTGGACCTGTCGCAGCGCCATGCCGGGGCGCAATCCACCCGCTTCGCCGAACTCGCCCTGCGTGAGGGCAAGGACCGATTCGACTTCCGCGCCAGGCCCTTGCAATCGGCCGCCTTTGTGGTGCTGAAATCGCCGGACGTGCCCTCCGTGCTGTTCGAGGCGGGGTATATTTCCAATCAGAAGGACAGCGTGCGCCTCGCCTCGCCCGAGGGGCGCGAGGCTTTCGCCGCAGCCACGGCTCAGGCCATCCGCGTCTACTTCGCCCGCGAGAACGGCGTTGCGGCGGCTCCCTAAGGCTGTGCTGGCCTTGGCCGCATTCGCCATGCTAGGGGGCGGCAAGAAGCAAGTTTGTGGTAACGGGCCAGTTTGCGGCCAGAGTTTCGAAAGCCATCATGCCTGACCTGCCCAACACGCCCGATCCAGAGCGCGACGAAGACCACCACCTGCGTATCCGCCGCAAGGCCGGGGGCTTTCTGGGCCGTCTGCGCGGGGGCTTGAGCGCCACGGGCCGGGCTTTCGCGCATCTGCCGGGCATGGGCGGCCTGCGCAACGCATGGGGCCGCAGCCGTCTGGTGCGGCTTGGCGGCTATGGGCTGGGCGCGCTGGTGCTGGCCTATGCGCTGGTCTGGGTGACGGTGATCCGCAACCTGCCTTCCGCCGACAGCCTGCTGACCTATCAGCCGCCGCTGCCCACCATGGTGCGCGGCGCGGATGGCGGCATCATCTATTCCTATGCCCGCGAACGGCGCGTGCAGCTGCGTTTCGTCGACTTCCCCAAGCCGATGATCAACGCCTTCCTCTCTGCCGAGGACAAGAATTTCTTCCATCATGGCGGCGTGGATTTCATCGGCCTCGGGCAGGCGGTGGTGGATTACGCTTCCAAATTCGGCTCGGGCGAGCGCGCGCGCGGTGGCTCCACCATCACCCAGCAGGTCGCCAAGAACATCCTGATCGGCAACGAATATTCCGTCAGCCGCAAGCTGAAGGAAATGCTGCTGGCCCGCCGCATCGAAAGCGTGCTGGGCAAGGAGCAGATCCTCGAACTCTACCTCAACGAGATTCCGCTGGGCCGTCAGGCCTTTGGCGTGCAGGCCGCCTCGCGCGCCTATTTCGGCAAGGATGTCGGCGATCTGCAGCTGCATGAGGCGGCCTTCCTCGCCATCCTGCCCAAGGCGCCCGAAACCTATGGCCGCGCCAAATTCGCCGACAAGGCCATCGCCCGCCGCAACTGGGTGCTGGACCAGATGGTCAAGAACGGCTTCGTCCCCGCCGCCGAGGCCGAGGCCGCCAAGGCTCAGCCGCTGGGCATCATCGCCCAGCCCAAGCGCGACACTTATGATCCCTCCGTCGGCTATTTCGTCGAGGAAGTGCGCCGCCGCCTGCTGGACCAGTATGGCGAAAGCGCCGAGGACAGCCCCAACAGCGTCTATGCCGGTGGCCTCTGGGTCCGCACCTCGCTCGACAGCGAATTGCAGAAATCGGCGCAGGATGCGCTGCGCGGCGGGCTGCTGCGCTACTGGTCGGGCAAGGGCTGGCACGGCCCCATCGCTCATATCGAGATCGATCCGGAGCATTGGCAGGGCCAGCTGATCGGCCTCAACAAGAGCATCGCCTATCAGGACTGGCGCGTCGGTCTGGTGTTGAAGCGCGGCGGCGGCAACGGCCAGATCGGCTTCACCGATGGCTCCACCGCCGCGCTGATCGGCGACCTCGCGCAGGTCCATGTCGGCGATGTGGTGGCCAGCGCGCCCGCCAGCGATGGGGTTTATGCCCTGCGCATCATCCCCGGCGTTTCGGGCGGCATGATGGTCGAGCAGCCCGGCACCGGCCGCGTGATGGCCATGGCGGGGGGCTTCGACTTCGGGCTCGACAGCTTCAACCGCGCCACGCAGGCCGAGCGGCAGGTGGGCTCCACCATCAAGCCCTTCGTCTATGCCGCCGCGCTGGACAATGGCATGACCCCGGCCACCATGGTTCCCGACCAGAGCTTCTGCGTCGATCAGGGCGCGGGCCTCGGCACCAAATGCTTCAAGAACTTCGGCAATGAAGGCGGCGGCGGCATCCACACCATGCGCTGGGGCCTTGAGCAATCCCGCAATCTGATGACCGTCCACATCGCCAATGACACCGGCATGAGCAAGGTGGTCAGCACCATCAAGCGCGTCGGCATCGGCAATTACCAGCCCTACCTCTCCTTCTCGCTGGGCGCGGGGGAGACCACGGTGGCGCAGATGGTCAACGCCTATTCGGCCCTTGCCGACAATGGCCTGCAGCACGACCAGTCGCTGATCGACTTCATTCAGGACCGCAACGGCAAGGTCATCTGGCGTGCCGACGAGCGCGCCTGCAACGGCTGCGCGATGCCGGAATGGGATGGCAAGCCCATGCCCCGCTTCAGCCAGCGCGGCCGTCAGGTGCTGGACGCGCGCACCGCCTATCAGGTGGTCCATATGCTGGAAGGCGTGATCACCCGCGGCACCGGCGTGGCGCTGCGCGATCTTGGCCTGCCGCTCTTTGGCAAGACCGGCACCACCACCGGGCCGACCAATGTGTGGTTCATGGGTGGATCGCCCAGCATCGTTGGCGGCGTCTACCTCGGCTATGACCAGCCCAAGTCGCTGGGCGGCTATGCGCAGGGCGGCACCTTCGCCGCGCCGATCTTCCGCCAGTTCGTGATGGCCACCCGCGATCGCTGGGATCACACGCCCTTCCTGATGCCGCCGGGCGTGCGCATGGTGAAGATCGACCGCGTTTCCGGCCAGCGCGTCTTCGGCGGCGACCCCAGCGACGAGGCCAAGGCGGCAACCATCTGGGAAGCCTTCAAGCCCGAAACCGAACCGACCCGCGTGACGCGTCAGGAGCAGGTCGCGGCGAAACGCGCGGAGCTGCTGGATGCGATCCGGCGCGGATTCAATGCGAACGCCGGGAAGACGGATCAAGGGTCTTCCGGGAATTTCGCCGGGGAGCAAGGCGGGGTTTATTAAGGGGTTAAAGCAGAAATGCGAGGGCCATCGCCCTCGCGCTCCCTTTACTGTCTACGTTGCGCATCGGGTTCGGCCAAAGAGCTGACGTCGCTGCGCCGCAGGCAAAATCGATAGCTTGGCACCAGCGGTTTTAGAGCCTGCGGCGCCTTAGGTGGCGCAGGTGGAGAGGTGGCGCGTACCGCTTCGGCGCCATCGCCGTTTCGTCGGGAGACGTAAAGGGAGCGCGAGGGCGATGGCCCTCGCTTTTCCCCCTTCCTGCCTCCCACCCCTTTACTTTGCGACCAATAAGTCTAACGCGCCACAGCTTGAACTCTGGTGGAGTGAGTGAGCATGCGTGCCGAGGGCCAGGCCCATATTGACCGGATCGAGGCGGCGTTGGCGCTCGTCCGCAAGTTCCTGGACTGGGACCGTGCGCTGCGGCGCTTTGACGAGCTGAACGCGCGCGTGGAAGATCCCAAGCTTTGGGACAATCCCAAGGAGGCCGAGGCGGTGATGCGGGAGCGTCGCCGGCTGGAGGCCAGCATCGGCGCGGTCAATTACATCGGCCAGGAGATGGCCGACGCCATCGAGTTCATCGAGCTGGGCGAGATGGAGGGCGACGAGGCCACCATCGGCGAGGGGCTTTCCTCCCTGGCCGCGCTGGCCGAGCGCGCCGACAATGACAAGGTGCAGGCGCTGCTGGCCGGTGAGGCCGATGCCAGCGACACCTACATCGAAGTCCATGCGGGCGCGGGCGGCACCGAGAGCCAGGACTGGGCCGAGATGCTGCAGCGCATGTACAGCCGCTGGGCCGAGCGCCATGGCTACAAGGTCGAGCTGGTCGATTACCACGCGGGCGAGCAGGCGGGCATCAAGAGCGCCACGCTGCTCATCAAGGGCGAAAACGCTTACGGCTATGCCAAGACCGAGAGCGGCGTGCATCGTCTGGTCCGCATCAGCCCCTATGATAGCTCGGCGCGTCGGCATACGTCGTTCTCGTCGATCTGGGTCTATCCCGTGGTCGATGACAACATCGAGATCGACATCAACCCGGCGGATCTGAAGATCGATACCTATCGCGCTTCGGGCGCGGGTGGTCAGCACGTGAACACCACCGATTCGGCGGTGCGTATCACCCACGTTCCCAGCGGCATCATCGTCGCCTCGCAGAACGACCGCAGCCAGCACAAGAATCGCGCCACCGCGATGAACATGCTGAAGGCGCGCCTCTACGAGACCGAGCTGGCCAAGCGCGAGGCCGCCACCAACAGCGAATACAACGCCAAGACCGAGATCGGTTGGGGCCACCAGATCCGTTCCTATGTGCTCCAGCCCTATCAGCTGGTGAAGGATCTGCGCACCGGCGTCACCAGCACCTCGCCCGACGATGTGCTGGATGGCGCGCTCGATCCCTTCATGGCCGCCGCCCTGTCGCAGCGCGTGACGGGCGACAAGGTGGACGTCGAGGACGTGGATTGATGCAACGCCGCCAGTTCGGCGCGGGGCTTGCCGCGGTGCTGGGCGCCGGGGCGGCTTTCCCGCGCCTTGCGCTGGCGGATGCCCAGGCCCCCGCCGATGTCGGCACGCTGGGCTTCTATCTGCTCGATACGGCGACTGGTCAGGGCTTTGGCGAGCGCATGGACGAGCGTTTCGCCATGTGCTCCTCCTTCAAGCTGAGTCTTGCCGCCCATGTGCTGCATCTGGCGCAGCAGGGACGGATCGATCTCACGCAGAACGTGACCTACGGCGAGGCTTTCGTCGCCGCGCTGGGCCATACGCCGGATACCAAGGCGCATCTCTCCACCGGCATGAGCGTGCTGGATCTGGCCCGCGTCAGCGTGGTCAACAGTGACAATGCCGCGGCCAATCTGCTGCTGGAACGCACCGGCGGGCCGGAGGCGCTGACTGCCTTCTGGCGCGCGCTGGGCGACACCTTCACCCGCCTCGACGCCAATGAGCCCAGCCTCAACCGCGTGCCCCTGGGCGAGGTGCGTAACACCAGCACCCCTCGCGCCATGGCTCACACCGTCGCCACATTGCTGACCGGCCCTCTGCTGACGGCGCCTCACCGCACCCTGCTGCTGGACTGGATGCATGAGAGCGCCACCGGCCTCAAGCGTATCCGCGCGGGCGTGCCGCAGGGCTGGTGGGCCGGCGACAAGACCGGCACCGCCTCCTATGATGATGCCCCCGCCAATTGCATCGATCTGGCCTATCTGCGCCCCCCCTGGCCATGCGCCGCTGATCGCCACCGCTTTCCTGCGTGTCGCTGGCCCTCACGCCGAGATCACCCCGGCCGCCGAAGCGCGCATCGCTCAGGCCGCCCGCACGGCGCTGCAACGCTGGATGGGGCAGGGCCGAGGTTGATGCGTCTGCACACCGCTGCCTTGCTGCCGCTGGCTTTGCTCGCGGCCTGCCATCAGGCGCAGGCGGACCCGGATGCCGGTCGCCCGCCCGAAGCGCGCGGTTTTCCCCGCGCCGAGCATCAGACCGCCCACCTCTCCACCGAAAACGCCCCCGAAGCCGAGCGTGACCGCAACGATGAGGCCCGCTCGGTGATGGATCTGGCGAAGATCGCGCCAGCCATGACCGTGGCCGATATCGGCGCGGGCGAAGGCTATTACACCGTGCGCCTTGCCGCGCGTGTCGGCAAGAAGGGGCGCGTGCTGGCCGAGGATATCGATCCGGCCAGCCTCTCCGCGCTGGGCGACCGCGTGGCGCGCGAGAATCTCGACAATGTTTCGATCCAGCACGGGGCGCAGGCCGATCCGCATTTGCCCCGTGACAGTTTCGACCGAATTTTCATGGTCCATATGTACCACGAAGTGTCCGAGCCCTATGCCTTCCTCTGGTATCTGCGGCCTGCGCTGCGCGCCGGAGGGAAGATTGTGGTGGTGGACAGCGATGTGGTCGCCAGCGGTCCCCACGCTGGTCATGGTATCGCCCCGGGTCGCCTGTTCTGCGAATTTTCCGCCGTCGGATATCGATTGACGGAATTCCTTCGCAAGCCGGAGATTTCCGGGTATTACGCGGAATTTGAAGCCGCCGGCGCTTTGCCGGCTCCGTCCTCGATGCAGGCGTGCCGGATGGGGATAGCTCCGGCGCAGCGCACTGTTCCAGGCAAGGGGTGAAAGAAAGTCAAATGGGTTTCAAGGGTTTGCAGCCGATTCTCTACGGGGGTAGGGAGGTCTGGCCGCTGGTTGAGGGAGGCAAGGGGGTTGCCGCCACCAACCACGCGAGTTCGGGCGCATGGGCGGCCGCAGGCGGTATTGGAACGGTTTCGGCCGTCAATGCCGACAGCTATGACGACAAGGGCGATTTCATCCCGCAGATCTATCATGCGCTAACCCGTCAGGGCCGCCATGCCGAACTGATCCGCTATGCCATCGACGGCGCCGTGGAGCAGGTGCGCCGCGCCTATGACATCGCCAGCGGCAAGGGCGCGATCAACATCAACGTGCTCTGGGAAATGGGCGGCGCTCAGGAAGTGCTGGAAGGCGTGCTGGAAAAGACGCGTGGGCTGGTGACGGGCGTCACCTGCGGCGCGGGCATGCCCTATAAGCTGTCCGAGATCGCGGCGCGCTTCAACGTGCATTACCTGCCGATCGTCTCCTCGGGCCGCGCTTTCCGCGCGCTGTGGAAACGCGCCTATCACAAGGTCGCGGATCTGATGGCGGCGGTGGTCTACGAGGATCCCTGGCTGGCCGGTGGCCACAACGGTCTCTCCAACGCCGAAGATCCCACCAAGCCGCAGGATCCCTATCCCCGCGTCAAGCAGCTGCGCGAAACCATGCGCGCCGAGGGCGTGCCCGATTCGGTGCCCATCGTGATGGCTGGCGGCGTGTGGTTCCTGCGCGAGTGGGAAAACTGGATCGACAACCCCGAGCTGGGCGCCATTGTCTTCCAGTACGGCACCCGCCCGCTGCTGACCGAGGAAAGCCCGATCCCCCAGGCGTGGAAGGATCACCTCCGCACGCTGGAGCCGGGCGACGTGCTGCTGCACAAGTTTTCGCCCACCGGTTTCTATTCCTCGGCGGTGAAGAACCCCTTCCTGCTGGACCTTGAGGCCCGCAGCCAGCGCCAGATCCCCTATTCCAAGGTGGAAGCGGGCGATCACACGGTGCAGCTCGATGTGGGCGTGAAGGGCAAGAACTTCTGGGTCACGCCCTGCGACCGTGAACGTGCACGCGGCTGGGTTGGCCAAGGCTACACCGAGGCGCTGCGTACCCCTGACGATACGGTGGTCTTCGTCACCCCCGACACGCGCACCGTGATCCGCAAGGATCAGGCCGATTGCATGGGCTGCCTCTCGCATTGCGGCTTCTCGGCCTGGAAGGACCATGACGACTGGTCGACCGGTCGCCTGGCCGATCCGCGCAGCTTCTGCATCCAGAAGACGCTGCAGGACATCGCCCATGGCGGCGATGTCGAGCAGAACCTGATGTTCGCGGGCCACGCGGCCTATCGCTTCAAGCAGGATCCGTTCTATTCCAACAACTTCACTCCTACGGTGAAGCAACTCGTCGACCGCATCCTGACCGGCGATTGATCGATCATGCACCCGCTCCGGTCCAAACCGGAGCGGGTTGCTCTTGAGGTCAGGGCTTGCTGCTGGCGCTTTGTTGCGCTTACAAGGCAGCCCATGTCATCCCCCCGCATGTTTTCTGCCGCGCGCGTCGCCGCCGCATCGCTTCTGGTGCTGGCCGCGCATTACGCCGTTCCCCTGACCGCCGCGCCCGACCGCAAGCCGCCCTATTGGCAGTCGCTGAAGGCTGATGAGGTCAACATGCGCGTTGGCCCTGGCGAGGATTACGGCATCCGCTTCGTCTATCACCGCCGCCACCTCCCGGTGAAAATCCTGCGCATCAAGGAAAACTGGCGCTTCGTGGAAGACCCGGACGGCGTGCGCGGCTGGATGGTGATCAATTTTCTCGGCAATGAACGCACGGCCTCGGTGCGCGGGAGTGGGCCTGCGGAGATGCGCTCGGGCGGCAGCGATTCGGCGGGGCTGCTGTGGAAGATCGCTCCGGGCGCCGTGGGCAAGCTGGGCGATTGCGGGAATGGCTGGTGCAAGCTCGATATCGACCGGCATGTGGGGTATGTGCGGCAGGATCGGCTTTGGGGTGTCGGGCAGCCTTAAGGGTTCAAGGTAAAAAGGTGAAATGCGAGGGGGTTACCCCCTCGCGCTCCCATGAATGTCTTCGTTGCGCCACGGGTTCGGCCAAGGCGCAAGGCCGCTGCGCCGCAGGCAGACTTTGCCAGCGCAACGTTTCGATCATGAATGTGATGGCCTGCGGCGCCTGGCGCCACGCAGGTGGAGAGGTTCAGCGCAACCTCTGGGAACCACTGCCGTATGGTCGGGAGACGTAACGGGGGTGCAGGGGGCGTAACGCCCCCTGCGTTATTCCTACTTAAATCAATTCAACAGCAACAGCCGTCGCCTCGCCACCACCGATGCACAGCGCGGCAACGCCCTTCTTCAGCCCGCGCTTGCGCAGAGCGCCCAGCAGCGTGGTGATGATGCGCGCGCCCGAGGCGCCGATGGGGTGGCCCAGCGCCGTGGCGCCGCCGTTGACGTTGATCTTCTCGTGGGGGATGCCCAGATCGATCATCGCGAACATGGCGACGCAGGCAAAGGCCTCGTTGACCTCGAACAGGTCCACGTCATCGATGCTCCAGCCGGCCTTGTCGAGCACCTTCTTCACCGCGCCGACGGGGGCGATGGTGAACTCGCGGGGCTCCTGCGCGTGGGCGGCGGTGGCCACCAGCCTGGCGACGGGCTTCAGGCCCTTGGCTTCAGCCGTGCTGGCGCGGGCGAGAACCATGGCGGCAGCGCCGTCCGAGATCGACGAGGAGGACGCCGCCGTGATCGTGCCATCCTTGGCGAAAGCGGCGCGCAGGGTGGGGATCTTGTCGGGGCGGCCCTTGCCGGGCTGCTCGTCGGTGTCCACCACCACCTCGCCGGCGCGGGTCTTGATGGTGACGGGGACGATTTCCTCGGCGAAGGCGCCGCTCTCGATCGCGGCCTTGGCGCGGCGCAGCGATTCGATGGTGTACTCGTCCATGCCCTCGCGGGTCAGCTTGTACTCATCGGCGGTGTTCTGGGCGAAAGCGCCCATGGCGGCGTTCTCATAGGCGTCTTCCAGGCCGTCGAGCGCCATATGGTCATAGATCGTGTCATGCCCGAAGCGGGCGCCGGAGCGGTGCTTTTTCAGCAGGTAAGGCGCATTGGTCATGCTTTCCATGCCGCCCGCGACCACGAATTCGATGCTGCCCGCGGCCAGCGCTTCGGAACCCATGATGACCGTCTGCATGCCCGAGCCGCAGACCTTGTTGACGGTGGTGGCCTGAACCGACTTGGGCAGGCCGCCCAGCACGCCGGCCTGACGGGCCGGGGCCTGGCCGAGGCCGGCGGGCAGCACGCAGCCCATATAAAGGCGGTCGATCTCTTCAGCATTCACGCCCGAGCGCTCGACAGCAGCCTTGACGGCGGTGGCGCCCAGCTGGGTTGCAGGAACATCGGCAAGCGCGCCCTGAAGCCCGCCGATGGGCGTGCGGGCGAAGGACAGGATGACGACGGGATCTGAATTCTCAGCCATGAGGGGCAGTGCCTTTCAGGATAGTTGAGCGTCCTAGGGGGGAGAGGCATAAAGGGTGCAGTGCGGCAATTATGTGACAAAGCCCGCAGAAAGCCTCCGCACCGATTCATACCTATTCCACCCCCAAGGTCGTGCAGGGTGGACGAAAGGACAAGGGGCAAAGTTGCATATTCGTTCAGCTAGCGGTGGTTCCGCCACTTGCGCATGGGCTCAAGCGGTACTAGGGCCCGCTCAACCCACAAACAAATGCGAGTCAGCTCCTTGGTCGACCTGTCGCACTACCTGCCCATTCTGATTTTCCTGGTTATCGCGCTGGGACTCTCATCGGCATTCGTTTTCCTGCCCCAGCTGGTAGGCCGTCTGACCGGCTCCTATAAGCCGGAAGCTGACAAGCTTTCGGAATATGAGTGCGGTTTCCCCACTTTTGAAGACCCGCGCAGTCAGTTCGACGTGCGATTCTATCTGGTGGCCATTCTTTTCATCATCTTCGACCTGGAAGCAGCCTTCCTGTTTCCCTGGGCGGTCAGCCTCAAGCAGACCGGCTGGGCCGGTTGGGCCACCATGATGGTGTTCCTGGCCGAACTGGTGATCGGCTTCATCTATGCGTGGAAGAAGGGAGCTCTGGACTGGGAATGAGCAACATCAATCCTCTTGAGCCCATCATGGGGGCCAATGGCCGCCTGATGAACCCCCAGACGCTGGCGCCCGCCGTGACGCCGCCCGACCAGGCCTTCTTCAAGGACCTGTCTCAGGAAGTGTCGGACAAGGGTTTTCTGGTCACCAGCACCGAGGATCTCTTCCACTGGGCCCGCACGGGCTCTTTGTGGTGGATGACCTTTGGCCTGGCATGCTGCGCCGTGGAAATGATCCACGTCAACATGCCGCGCTATGACATGGAGCGCTTCGGCGCCGCGCCGCGCGCGTCCCCGCGTCAGAGCGACGTGATGATCGTGGCCGGCACGCTGTGCAACAAGATGGCCCCGGCGCTGCGCAAGGTCTATGACCAGATGTCGAACCCCAAATGGGTGATCTCGATGGGCAGCTGCGCCAATGGCGGTGGTTACTACCACTACAGCTACAGCGTGGTGCGCGGTTGCGACCGTATCGTCCCCGTGGACATCTATGTGCCCGGTTGCCCGCCGACCGCGGAGGCGCTGCTGTATGGAATCATGCAGTTGCAGCGCAAGATCCGCCGCACCGGCACGATCGAGCGTTAAGGGGCTAAGACTATGGCTGTTGTGCATGCCGCACCCAAATGGTCCTCGAATGAGGGCGTGCTGGCCAAGCTGAGCGACTCGCTGGCTGGCCTGCTGATCGCCGCGCGCGAGGAGCATGGCGAGATCGTGCTGACCATCGCGCGCGACAAGATCGTCGAGGCGCTGACCATCCTGCGCGATCAGCATGCTTATCAGCAGCTGATGGAGATGGCCGGTGTGGATTACCCCGATCGCGCCGAGCGCTTCGAGGTGGTCTACATGCTGCTTTCGCTGACCGCGAACCACCGCGTGCTAGTGAAGGTTTCGGCCGCCGAGCACACGCCGGTGCCGACCGTGACGGGCCTGTGGCCGGTCGCGGGCTGGCTGGAGCGCGAAGTCTTCGACATGTATGGCGTGATCTTCGCGGGCAACCACGATCTGCGTCGCATCCTGACCGACTACGGCTTCGAGGGGCATCCCTTCCGCAAGGACTTCCCGCTGACGGGCTATCAGGAACTGCGCTATTCGCAGGAAGAGCAGCGCGTGGTCTATGAGCCGGTCAAGCTGGCCCAGGATCTGCGTCAGTTCGACTTCATGAGCCCCTGGGAAGGCGCGGAATACGTGCTGCCCGGCGATGAGAAAGCACAGGGAGAAGCCAAGTGACCGGTCTTGTCCTGGAAGAATCGCCGACCACCGGCGATCAGATCATCACCAATTACACCATCAACTTCGGTCCCCAGCATCCTGCCGCCCACGGTGTGCTGCGCATGGTCACCGAGCTGGATGGTGAAATCGTCGAGCGTATCGATCCGCATATCGGCCTGCTGCATCGCGGCACCGAGAAGCTGATCGAGCACAAGACCTATCTGCAGGCGCTGCCCTATTTCGACCGGCTGGACTATTGTTCGCCGCTCGGCATGGAGCACAGCTACGTTTTGGCGGTGGAAAAGCTGCTGAACGTGGAAGTGCCGCTGCGCGCCCAGTATCTGCGCGTGCTGTTTGCCGAGCTGACCCGCATCTGCAATCACATGATGAACATCGGTTCGCAGGTGATGGACGTGGGCGCGATGACGCCCATGCTGTGGATGTTCGAAATCCGCGAGGACTGCCTCAACTTCTTCGAGCGCGCCTCGGGCGCCCGCATGCATTCGGCCTATTTCCGTCCGGGCGGCGTGCATCAGGATGTGCCCCTCAAGCTGCTGGTCGACATCGGCGAGTGGCTGGACAAGCGCTTTGTCGAGCTGTTCGACGATGCCTGCTCGCTCTTCGTGGACAACCGCATCTTCAAGCAGCGCAACGTCGACATCGGCGTGGTCAGCAAGGAAGACGCGCTCAAGTGGGGCTTCTCGGGCCCGATGCTGCGCGGTTCGGGCATCCCCTGGGATATCCGCAAGTCGCAGCCCTATGACGTCTATGACCGCATGGACTTCGACATTCCCGTCGGCACCAGCGGCGACTGCTATGACCGCATGATGGTGCGTGTCGAGGAAGTGCGTCAGTCGGCGCGCATCATGAAGCAGTGCCTGGCCGAAATGCCCGAAGGCCCGATCCAGAGCGAAGACCGCAAGGTTTCGCCGCCCAAGCGCGGTGAGATGAAGCAATCGATGGAAAGCCTGATCCACCACTTCAAGCTCTACACCGAAGGCTTCCACGTGCCCGCCGGCGAGGTCTATGTGGCGACGGAAAGCCCCAAGGGCGAATTCGGCGTCTATCTGGTCAGCGACGGCGGCAACAAGCCCTATCGCTGCAAGATCCGCCCGACGGCCTTCAGCCACCTGCAGGCGATGGACTTCCTGACCAAGGGCCACATGCTGCCCGACATCACCGCCATTCTGGGCGCAATGGACATCGTGTTCGGGGAGTGCGACCGTTGAGCAACCTCGCAACCGCCGAGGCGATGCTGGCCGCCTATAACGCGCAGGATGCCGACCTCTACGTCAGCTACATGACCGAGGACGCCAGCGAGGCTGGCTACCGCGGCGATGTGGTGCGCGAAGGCAAGGAAGGCACCCGCACGGGTCTGGCCGCCGCTTTCGTGAAATGGCCGGAAAACCGCGCCGAAGTCCGCCACAAGCAGGACATCGGCAATTATGTCCTGATGCGCGAATATGTGACGCGTGGGCCCGCCAGCGACGGTTCGCCGCTGGTCGAGCCTTTCGAGGTCATCGCCGTCTATTCGTTCGAGGGCGACAAGTGCTCTCGCGTGGAGTTCATCCGCTAATGGCTGATCGTCATCTTGAACCCGATACCCCCGAGCTGCGCGCGCGCTGGGGGAATTTCGCCTGGACCGAGGCCAATGCGGCCCAGGCCAAGGTCGTTGTCGCGCGCTATCCCGAAGGGCGCCAGCGCTCGGCGGTGATGCCGCTGCTCGATCTGGCCCAGCGCCAGGTCGGCGCCGAGACCAACACGCAGGGTTGGCTGCCGATCCCGGTGATGGAGTATGTCGCGAAGTATCTCGACATGCCGATCATCCGCGTGGTCGAGGTCGCCACCTTCTACACCATGTACAATCTGGTCCCGGTGGGCCGTTATCACGTGCAGGTCTGCGGCACGACGCCCTGCATGCTGCGCGGATCGGACGATCTGATCACCGCCTGTCACAAGCGTGGCATGAAGGCCGGGCACATCAGCGACGATGGCCTCTGGAGCTTCACCGAGGTGGAATGCATGGGCAATTGCTCGTCGGCGCCGATGGTGCAGATCAATGACGACAATTACGAAGACCTCACCACCGAGCGTCTGGACAAGGTGCTCGACGCGCTGGCGCGCGGCGAAACGCCCAAGGCCGGCACGCAGGAGCCGGGCCGCCACACGGTGGAGCCCGCTGGCGCGCTGTCGAACCTAACCGCGATGGTTGGCGACAATCACGATTACCGAGGGGAGTGGTAAGTCATGGCCCTGCAGGACAAGGATCGCATTTTCACCAACCTCTACGGCTATCAGCCGTGGAACCTGGACGCCGCCCGCAAGCGCGGTGACTGGGACAACACCAAGGCGCTGCTGGAAAAGGGCCGTGACGGCATCATCCAGGAGATGAAGGACTCGGGTCTGCGCGGGCGTGGCGGCGCCGGCTTCCCCACCGGCATGAAGTGGTCCTTCATGCCCAAGGAAAGCCGCGACGGTCGTCCCAGCTTCCTGGTCATCAACGCCGACGAATCCGAGCCCGGCTCGTGCAAGGACCGCGAGATCCTGCGCCACGATCCGCACAAGCTGATCGAGGGCGCGCTGGTCGCCGGTTTCGCGATGGGGGCCCGCGCGGCCTACATCTACATTCGCGGCGAATACATCCGCGAAGCCGAAACCATGTTCGCCGCCGTGGCCGAGGCCTATGAGGCCGGGCTGATCGGCAAGAACGCCTGCGGTTCGGGTTACGATTACGACGTTTTCGTCCATCGCGGCGCGGGCGCCTACATCTGCGGCGAAGAAACCGCGATGATCGAAAGCCTTGAGGGGAAGAAGGGCCAGCCCCGTCTGAAGCCTCCGTTCCCTGCCGGTGCTGGCCTCTACGGCTGCCCCACCACGGTGAACAATGTGGAATCGATCGCCGTGGCGCCCACCATCCTGCGCCGTGGCGCTGGCTGGTTCGCCAGCTTCGGCCGCGAAAACAACAAGGGCACCAAGCTCTTCCAGATCAGCGGGCACGTCGACCGTCCCTGCGTGGTCGAGGAAGAGATGAGCATCTCCTTCCGCGAGCTGATCGAAAAGCACTGCGGCGGCATTCGCGGCGGTTGGGACAATCTGCTGGCGGTAATCCCCGGCGGTTCCTCGGTGCCGCTGGTGCCTGCCGCCGAGATCATGGACTGCCCGATGGACTTCGACGGCCTCAAGGCGGTCGGTTCGGGTCTGGGGACTGCCGCGATCATCGTGATGGACAAATCCACCGACATCGTGCGCGCCATCAGCCGCATCAGCTACTTCTACAAGCATGAGAGCTGCGGCCAGTGCACCCCCTGCCGCGAAGGCACCGGCTGGATGTGGCGCGTGATGGAGCGCATGCGCACGGGCGACGCGCATGTCGAGGAAATCGACATGCTCTTCAACGTGACCAAGCAGGTCGAAGGCCACACCATCTGCGCTCTGGGTGACGCGGCCGCCTGGCCGATCCAGGGCCTGATCAAGCACTTCCGCCCCGAGATGGAACGCCGCATCGCCGCCAAGGCCGGTGCGCTGCAAGAGGCAGCCGAGTAATGCCCAAGGTAACAGTCGACGGCGTCGAACTCGAAGTTCCTGCGGGCGCCACCGTCCTGCAGGCCTGCGAGCTGGCCGGCAAGGAAATCCCCCGCTTCTGCTATCACGAGCGCCTGAGCATCGCCGGCAACTGCCGCATGTGCCTGGTCGAGGTGAAGCCCGGACCGCCCAAGCCGCAGGCCTCCTGCGCGCTGCCCGCTGCCGAGGGTCAGGTGATCCGCACCGACAGCGAGATGGTCAAGAAGGCGCGTGAAGGGGTGATGGAGTTCCTCCTCATCAACCATCCGCTCGACTGCCCGATCTGCGATCAGGGCGGCGAATGCGATCTGCAGGACCAGTCCGTGGCCTATGGCCGTGGGCACTCGCGTTACCACGAGCACAAGCGCGCGGTGACCGAGAAGTACATGGGCCCGCTGATCAAGACGGTGATGACGCGCTGCATCCAGTGCACGCGCTGCGTCCGTTTCAGCGAGGAAATCGCGGGTGTGGATGAGATCGGCGCGCTGTATCGCGGCGAAAACATGCAGATCACGACCTATCTGGAAAAGGCCGCGGCGCATGAGCTGTCGGCCAATGTCATCGATCTGTGCCCGGTCGGCGCGCTGACCTCGCGTCCCTACGCGTTTGAAGCCCGCCCCTGGGAGCTGAAGAAGACGCTGGGCATCGACGTGTCGGACGCCACGGGCGCCAACATCCGCATCGATGCGCGCGGTCGCGAAGTTCTGCGCGTGCTGCCGCGCAACAACGACGACGTGAACGAGGAATGGCTGAGCGACAAGGGTCGCTATCAGGTCGAAGGCCTGACCAAGCGCCGCCTCGATCGCCCCTGGATCCGCCGCGACGGCAAGCTGACCGTGGCAAGCTGGGAAGAGGCGCTGCATGCTGTCGCCAGCATCAATCCGGGCGCTTCGGTGGCCGCGATTGCCGGTGATCTGCTCGATGCTGAGACCATGTTCGCCGCCAAGAAGCTGGTGAACGCGCTGGGTTCGCATCTGCTGGAAGGCCGTCAGACGGGCCTCGCCTATGATTGCTCCAATCTGGCGGCGGTGAACTTCAACACCACCTTCACCGGCATCGAGAGCGCTGACGCGATCCTAATCGTCGGCAGCCAGATCCGCAACGAAGCCCCGCTCCTCAACGTCCGCCTGCGCAAGGCGGCGAAGAAGGGCGCGAAGGTCTTCATCATCGGCCCCGCATGGGAAACGACCTATCCGGCCGAATTCCTGGGCACCGATGCCGCGATCCTGAACAACCTGCCGCAGCATGTGGCCGATGCGCTGAGCGCTGCCCAGCGTCCGGCGGTCATTCTGGGCGGTGCGGCTCTGGCCAGGAACGCGCTGGGCGCGGCTCTGTCGCTCTCCGCCACGTTCAATCTGGTGCGCACGCTGGAAGACGGTTCGGTGTGGAACGGCTTCAACGTTCTGCACATGGCCGCCAGCCGCATGGCCGGTCTGATGCTGGGTTACGCCCAGAAGGGCGGCATCGCCGATCTGGTCGCCGCCGCACCGAAGCTGGTCTTCTCGCTGGGCGCCGATGAGGTGGATTACAGCAAGTTTGCGAACAGCATGGTCGTCTACATCGGCCATCATGGTGACAAGGGCGCTCACGCCGCTGACATCATCCTGCCCGCCGCCGCCTTCACCGAGAAGGACGGCACCTATGTCAACACCGAGGGCCGGGTGCAGTATGGCGAGCGTGCCGTCTTCGCTCCGGGCCAGGCCCGCGAGGATTGGACGATCCTGCGCGCTCTGGCCGATGCCTTCGGCGTGAACATCGGTTTCGACAGCTTTGCCGAGCTGCGTGGCGCGCTGGTGGCTGAAAACGCCGCTTTCGGTGAGGAAGGTCTGGCCGATTACGGCGCTCTGCCCGCCGGTGGCGGCGAGGCTGCCGGCGAGATCGCCTATCCCATCGCCGATTTCTATCTGACCAACCCGATCGCGCGGGCCAGCGAGACGCTTCAGCGTTGCTCGGCTGAACTGCTGCACGGCGAGATCCAGGCGGAGGCCGCAGAATGAGCTTTTTCCGACCCCCGACCCAGCTTTTCGAAAGCTGGGGGATGGGCCATGATCTGGCCTTTCTGATCGCCACCGTTGTCTGCATTCTGGCCATCTGTCTGCCGGTGATGCTCTCGGTCGCCATGGTGATTTACGTCGACCGCAAGATCTGGGCCGCCATGGCGCTGCGCCGTGGTCCCAACGTGGTCGGCCCGCTCGGTCTGCTGCAGTCCTTCGCGGACGGTCTGAAGGTGTTCCTGCAGGAAACCATCATCCCGACCGCCGCCAACAAGGGCCTGTTCCTGATCGGCCCCATCGTCACCTTCACGGTGGCGCTGCTGGCCTGGGCGGTGATCCCCTTCAATTCCAACGCCATTCTGGCCAACATCAATGTCGGCCTGCTGTATATTCTCGCGATCTCCTCGCTGGGTGTTTACGGCACGATCATGGCCGGTTGGGCGTCGAACTCGAAGTATCCCTTCTTCTCGGCGATGCGCGCCTCGGCCCAGATGATCTCCTATGAAGTCTCCATCGGCTTCATCCTGATCTGCGTGGTGCTGTGGGCGGGTTCGTTCAACATGGACACCATCGTTCAGGCGCAGAAGGGCCATGTCCTCGGCTTCTTCAACGGCTTCGCGTTCAACCCGCTGCTGTTCCCGATGTGGGTGATGTTCCTGATTTCCGGCATGGCCGAAACCCAGCGCGCGCCTTTCGATCTGGCCGAGGCTGAATCGGAACTCGTCGCCGGTTACCAGACCGAATATTCCTCGATGGCCTTCGCGCTGTTCTGGCTCGGCGAATATGGCAACGTGCTGCTGATGTGCGCGCTCAATGCCACGCTGTTCTGGGGCGGTTACCTGCCGCCGCTGGAAATCCCCATCCTTTACGCCGTGCCCGGCATCATCTGGCTGCTGCTCAAGATCGCTTTCGGCTTCTTCGTGTTCAGCTGGGTCAAGGCCACCGTCCCGCGCTATCGCTATGATCAGCTGATGCGCCTGGGCTGGAAGGTCTTCCTGCCGGTTTCGCTCTTCTTCGTCTTTCTCGTCAGCGGTTGGCTGATGGCAACGGGGCACTTCGCATGACAGTCGCTCAGCTCGTCAAGAGCTTCACCCTCTGGGAGTTCGTGAAGGCTCACACCTTGACCTTGAAGTATTTCTTCAAGCCCAAGGCGACCATCAACTATCCTTTCGAGAAGAACCCGCTTTCGCCGCGTTTCCGTGGTGAGCATGCGCTGCGCCGCTACCCCAACGGGGAAGAGCGCTGCATCGCCTGCAAGCTGTGCGAGGCCGTGTGCCCCGCTCAGGCGATCACCATTGAATCGCAGCCGCGCGATGATGGCAGCCGCCGCACCACGCGCTACGATATCGACATGACCAAGTGCATCTTCTGCGGCTTCTGCCAGGAAGCCTGCCCGGTCGATGCCGTGGTCGAGGGGCCGAACTTCGAATACGCGACGGAATCGCGCGAAGAACTGCTCTATGACAAGGCGAAACTTCTGGCCAACGGCGACAAGTGGGAGCGGGCGATTGCCGCGAACCTTGAAGCCGATGCGCCCTATCGTTAAGGGGCCGCGCCATGATCCAACTTCTTGCTTTCTATCTGTTCGCCACGCTGGTGATCGTCTCGGGCCTCGCCACGATCCTGGCCCGCAACCCGGTGCATTCGGTGCTGTGGCTGATCCTGGCCTTCTTCAACGCCGCGGGCCTGATGGTTCTGGTCGGCGCTGAATTCATCGCCATGCTGCTGGTCATCGTCTATGTGGGCGCCGTCGCGGTGCTGTTCCTCTTCGTGGTCATGATGCTCGACATCGACTTCGCCACGCTGCGGGCCGGTTTCGTGCAGAATGCCCCGCTTGGCCTGCTCATCGCGCTGGCGCTGGTCGCCGAGCTGCTGATCGGCACGGGCGCGGTCAAGTCCGGCGCTCTGGTGCTGGGCGTGGCCGACGGTCACGCTGGCAACGCCGAGGGCCTGTCGAACACCGCCGCCATCGGTGCGCTGCTTTACACGCGCTACATCTTCCTGTTCGAGGCTTCGGGCGTGATCCTGCTGGTCTCCATGATCGGCGCGATTGTGCTCACGCACCGCAAGCGTGGCGATGTGCGCACCCAGAACATCTCGAAGCAGGTCGCCCGCCGTCCCGAGGACGCGACTGTCAACCTCAAGCCCGTCAGCGGGCAGGGCGTCGAGCTGTAAGGAGACGACTGTGATTACGATCGGACATTACGTCTTCGTCAGCTCGGTGCTTTTCGTGCTGGGCGTGCTGGGGATCTTCCTCAACCGCAAGAACATCATCATCATCCTGATGGCGATCGAACTGATCCTGCTTTCGGTGAACATCAATCTGGTGGCCTTCAGCGCCTTCCTCCACGATCTCGTGGGCCAGATCTTCGCGATGTTCGTGCTCACCGTTGCGGCGGGCGAGGCAGCCATCGGTCTTGCCATCCTGGTGATCTACTTCCGTGGCCGCGGCACCATCGCCGTGGACGACGTCAACCGGATGAAGGGGTAAATCTTCGTGCATCCTATCCTCTTCATCGTCTTCGTGCCGCTTCTGGCGGCGGCGATTGCGGGCCTTGGCAACAAGGCGCTGGGCAAGATCCCGGCCAAGGTCATCACGACCGGCGGCCTGTTCCTGTCCTGCGCGCTGTCCTGGCCGATCTTCCTTTCCTTTCTGGGCGGCCATGCCGAACCCTCGGTGACTCCGGTCCTGAACTGGGTTCAGTCGGGCGGTCTGCAGTTCAACTGGGAACTGCGCGTCGATACGCTGACCGCCGTCATGCTGGTGGTCATCACCAGCGTGTCGAGCCTGGTCCACCTCTACAGCTGGGGCTACATGGATGAGGAGCCGGATCAGCCGCGCTTCTTCGCCTATCTCTCGCTGTTCACCTTCGCGATGCTGATGCTCGTCACGGCCAACAATCTGGTCCAGATGTTCTTCGGTTGGGAAGGCGTGGGTCTGGCCTCGTACCTGCTGATCGGCTTCTGGTTCCGCAAGCCTTCGGCTGGCGCTGCCGCCATCAAGGCTTTCGTGGTCAACCGCGTGGGCGATCTTGGCTTCATGATGGGCATCTTCGGCGTCTTCCTCGTCTTCAAGACGGTGTCGATCCCCGAGATTCTGGCCCATGCGCATGACTATGCCGGTTCGACCATCGGTTTCCTTGGCTACCGTGTCGATACGCTGACCGTGCTCTGCCTGCTGCTGTTCATCGGCGCGATGGGCAAGTCGGCGCAGCTGGGCCTGCACACCTGGCTTCCCGACGCCATGGAAGGCCCGACCCCCGTGTCGGCGCTGATCCACGCGGCCACCATGGTGACCGCCGGCGTGTTCATGGTCTGCCGCCTCTCGCCGCTCTTCGTCGAGAGCGAGACCGCGCTGCATGTCGTCACTTTCGTTGGCGCCGCCACCTGCTTCTTCGCCGCCACGATCGGCACGACGCAGTGGGACATCAAGCGCGTCATCGCCTATTCGACCTGCTCGCAGCTGGGTTACATGTTCTTCGCCGCTGGCGTGGGCGCGTTCGGCCCGGCCATGTTCCACCTCTTCACGCATGCCTTCTTCAAGGCTCTGCTGTTCCTGGGCGCCGGTTCGGTGATCCACGCCATGCATCACGAACAGGACATGCGTTACTATGGTGGCCTGTGGAAGAAGATCCCCTGGACTTTCGCGGCAATGATGGCGGGCACGCTGGCCATCACCGGCGTCGGCCTTGAGGAAATCGGCGGTTTCGCCGGCTTCTACTCGAAGGATGCGATCATCGAGGCCGCCTATGCCAAGGGCACCGGCTTGGGTCACTTTGCGGCCTGGATGGGCATCATCGCGGCGCTGCTGACCAGCTTCTATTCGTGGCGCCTGGTGTTCCTCACCTTCTTCGGCAAGCCGCGCTGGAACCAGTCGGAGCATATCCAGCATGCGGTGCATGACGCGCATGGCCATGACGATCACGGCCACGATCATGCCCATGGTCACGACGATCACCACGCTCACGGCCACAAGCATGATGATGACGGCACCGCCGGTTATCATCCGCATGAAAGCCCGCTGGTCATGATGATCCCGCTGGCGATCCTCAGCTTCGGCGCGGTCTTCGCGGGCGCGATCTTCCACCATGCCTTCACCGGCATCGAGGGAGCCCCCGAATTCTGGCGCGGCGCGCTGGTGTTCAACCATGAACTGGCTGAAGCCGCTGAGCATCTGCCGGAATCGATCAAGCTGGCTCCCTTCATCGTGATGCTGATCGGCGCGATCACCGCTTGGGTCTGCTATCTCAAGGTTCCCAGCATCCCCGCGGCCTTCGTCAAGGCGTTCAAGCCGCTGCACACCTTCGTCTACAACAAGTGGTTCTTCGACGAACTCTATGATTTCCTGTTCGTGCGCACGGCCTTCGCCCTGGGCAAGATCTTCTGGAAGAGCGACAAGGCTGTCATCGACGGGCTCGGCCCCGATGGCGCGGCCTGGGTGGTCGCCAAGGGTTCGGTGGGCGCACGCAAGGTGCAGTCCGGCTTCCTCACCAGCTATGCGCTGTGGATGCTGGTCGGCCTTGTGGCTGCGGTCACCTGGGTGTTGAAACATTAAAGGCATCAGCGACAGGGCACGCAAACAATGAACGGTTTTCCAATCCTTTCGCTGATGCTGGCGGTTCCGCTGGTCGCGGCCATCGCATGTCTCTTCGCTGATGCGAAGGGCGCGCGGTGGGTCGCGCTGGCGGCAACGCTGGTGGACTTTGTCCTCGGCATCATTCTCTGGACTCATTTCGAGGTGGGCGGCGCGCAGTGGCAGTTCCAGGAGAGCGTTCCGCTCTTCGCGGGCTTCAAATGGGCGCTGGGCATCGATGGCATCGCGCTGACGCTGATCGGCCTGTCGGTCCTGCTGATGCCGATCTGCATCGGCGCCAGCTGGCACGCGATCGAAAAGCGCGTGCCCGAATATATGGCCGCCTTCCTGCTGATCGAAACGCTGATGATCGGCGTGTTCACCGCGCAGGACATCTTCCTGTTCTACATCATGTTTGAAGCCGGCCTGATCCCGATGTATCTCATCATCGGCATCTGGGGCGGTGCGGATCGCATCTACGCCAGCTACAAGTTCTTCCTCTACACGCTGCTCGGCTCGGTGTTGATGCTGATTGCGATGATGTGGATGGTGAATGAGGCAGGCACCACCGATGTGCCCACCCTGATGGCCTACAACTTCCCCGTCGCCGCCCAGAAGTGGCTGTGGCTCGCCTTCTTCGCCAGCTTTGCGGTGAAGATGCCGATGTGGCCGGTCCACACCTGGCTGCCCGATGCCCACGTTCAGGCGCCGACCGCCGGTTCGGTCATTCTGGCTGGCGTGCTGCTGAAGATGGGTGGTTACGGTTTCATCCGCTTCAGCCTGCCCATGTTCCCCGAAGCCTCGGCCTATTTCGCGCCGTTGATCTGGGGTCTGTCGATCGTCGCCGTGGTCTACACCTCGCTGGTCGCTCTGGTGCAGACCGACATGAAGAAGCTGATCGCCTATTCGTCGGTGGCGCACATGGCCATCGTGACCGTGGGTCTCTTCGCCTTCAACCAGCAGGGTCTGGAAGGTTCGATCGCCGTCATGCTGGCGCATGGTCTGGTTTCGGGCGCGCTGTTCCTCTGCGTCGGCGTGATCTACGACCGCCTGCACACCCGCGAGATCGCCCGTTACGGCGGCCTGTCGATCAACATGCCGAAGTATTCGCTGTTCTTCATGTTCTTCACCATGGCGTCGGTCGGCCTGCCCGGCACCGCCAACTTCGTCGGTGAGTTCCTGTCGCTGGCCGGTATCTACCAGGCTTCGAGCTGGATCGCGCTGATCTCCACCACCGGCATCATTCTGGGTGCGGCTTACATGCTGTATCTCTACCGCCGCGTGGCTTTCGGTGAGCAGAAGAATGCCGATGCCGCCGCCATGCCCGACATCGACGCGCGCGAATGGCTGCTGTTGGCCCCGCTCGCCGCGCTGACGCTGTGGATGGGTGTCTATCCCGAAACCTTCATGGCGCCGGTGCATGCCGATGTCGCCCATCTCGACGCGCGCCTCGCCCAGGCCAAGCCCAAGGGCGACGCGCAGGTCACCGCCGGCCATCCCGAGGCCAAGGCGGAAGAAGCGCACGCTCAGGGGAGTGCTGAATAATGAATCTTCTCACATCCCTGGGCCTCGTGCTGAGCGAGGAAATGCTCAGCGGCATCGGTCTGCTTCTGCTGCTCGTCTCGGCATGGGGCGGCGACAAGGCGGCGCGGACGATCTCCTTCGCCTCGATCCTGGCGCTGGCCGCCGCGGCGGTTATGGCGGTGCCTTCGCTGATGCTGGGCCGCCACGGCATCGAGGTCTCGGCCTTCTCCGGCCAGTTCGCGCAGGACGGTTTTGCCTCCTACGCCAAGCTGCTGATCTATCTCTCCGCCGCCGTCACGCTGGTCGTGGCCCCCAAGTTCTTCGAGAAGGCGGGCACCTACCGCGCCGAATTCCCGATCCTGGTGCTGTTCGCGGCGCTGGGCATGGGGATCATGGTCTCGGCCACCGATATGCTGACGCTGTATATCGGTCTGGAAATGAACTCGCTGGCCTCTTACGTGCTGGCCGCCATGCTGCGCACCGATGAGCGTTCGGCCGAAGCCGGTCTGAAGTATTTCGTGCTGGGTTCGCTCGCCTCGGGCATCCTGCTCTTCGGCATCAGCCTGACCTATGGCTTCACCGGTTCGACCCAGTTCGACGCGATCCACACCGCTCTGGGCCATGGCATGTCCACCGGGGCGCTGTTCGGCATCGTCTTCGTGCTGGCTGGCCTGGCCTTCAAGATCAGCGCCGTGCCCTTCCACATGTGGACGCCCGACGTTTACGAAGGCGCCCCGACCCCCGTCACCACCTTCTTCGCCACTGCCCCCAAGGCGGCCGCTCTGGCCCTGACCATCCGCGTCGCTCTGGGTGCTTTCGGCACTCAGTCGGACGCCTGGCAGCAGATCGTGATGTTCGCCGCCATCGCCTCGATCGTGGTCGGCGCGCTGGGCGCCATCGGGCAGGGCAACATCAAGCGCCTGCTGGCTTACTCGTCGATCAACAACGTTGGCTTCATGCTGCTGGGTCTGGCGACGGGCACGGCGCAGGGTGGCTCGGCCATGCTGGTCTATCTGGCGATCTATGTGATCACCTCGCTGGTCAGCTTCGTCTCGGTGCTGATGCTGACCGATGCCGAGGGCAACCAGATTGAGCAGATCGCCGATCTGGCGGGTCTCTCGCGCGTGAAGCCGGGTCTGGCCGCGGCTCTGGCCATGGCGATGTTCAGCCTTGCCGGCATTCCGCCGCTGTTTGGCTTCTGGGGCAAGTTCGTGGTCTTCATGGCCGTGGTGAAGGCGGGCTATGTTCCGCTGGCCGCCCTCGGTATCGCTGCGAGCGTCATCGGCGCCTTCTACTATCTGAAGGTCGTCAAGGTGATGTTCTTCGATGAGCCCTCGGGCAAGATCGGTGGCAAGTGCGATCTGGTCTACACCGCCCTGGTGGCCATCGGCTGCGTGTTCCTCTCGCCGCTGGGTTATCTGCTGACCGGTCCGCTGGGCCGTCTGGCCGATACCGCCATCGCCAGCCTGATCCACTGAGATCTGATCTTTTGATCGAAACCGTCGCCGTCACCGGCTCGACCAACGCCGACCTTCTTGCAAGGCTGGCGGCGGGCGAGCCGCTGGGCGATGGTTTCTGGCTTGTCGCCCGGCGTCAAAACGCCGGGCGTGGTCGTTTGGGGCGCATCTGGAACGATGGCGCGGGCAATTTCATGGGCTCGGGCGTGGTGCGCTTGACACCAACCGACCCTCATGCCGGTTCACTGGCGCTGGTCGCCGGGCTGGCGGTGCATGAGGCGGTCGGGCCCTTCGTTCCGGCGCCCCATCGCGCCATGCTGAAATGGCCCAACGATCTGCTGGTCGATGGCGCGAAGATGGCCGGCATCCTGCTGGAGCGGGTCGGCGATGCGGTGGTGGTCGGTATCGGCGTCAATCTGGCGCAGGCCCCCAGCCTGCCGGATCGCGCCACCTGCGCGCTGGCCGATCTGGCGCCCGCGCCGGATGTGGATGCCTTTGCCCAAAGGCTGACATCGGCCTTTGCCGCGCAGCTGGCGCTGTGGCGCAGCTATGGTCTAGGCGCGCTGGTCAGCCGCTGGCAGGCTGCGGCCCATCCATCCGGCACGCCGCTTTCCGTGAGCGAACCCTCGGGCAGCACGCTGCAGGGGCTTTTTGCCGGTCTCGACGAGCAAGGGGCCTTGCGTCTGTCGCTGGCAGACGGCACCACGCGCATTATCCATGCGGGCGATATCAACCTCGCCTGATATAAAATTAGTCGACACAATCGCTTGAGGGGATTGCCATGCTGCTCGCCGTCGATGTCGGCAACACCAATGTCGTCTTCGCCCTGTTCGACGGGCTGACAATCAAGGCGCGCTGGCGCATCGCCACCGATCCGCGCCGCACCGCCGATGAATATGCCGTCTGGCTGATGCAGCTGCTCACCATCGAGGGCTACACGCGCGAGACGGTCGAAACCATCATCATCTCCACCGTGGTGCCGCGCGCGCTTCACAATCTGGAGGTGCTCTGCACCAAATATTTCAATGTCGAGCCGCTGATCGCCGGGCAGGGCGCCGCCGCTTACGGGATCGATATCGATGTCGACCAGCCCAAATCGCTGGGGGCGGATCGCGCCGTCAATGCCATCGGCGCCCATGCCAAATATCCCGGCGATCTGATCATCGTGGATTTCGGCACGGCGACCACCATCGATGCCATCGACTTCAACGGCGCCTACAAGGGCGGGATCATCGCTCCGGGGCTCAACCTGTCGCTCGATGCGCTGGTGGGCAACACCGCCAAGCTGCCGCGCATCGCCATTGCTCGGCCCGCCACTGAAAGCGTGATCGGCACCAACACCGAGGATCAGATGCTGATCGGCATCTATTGGGGCTATGTCTCGATGATGGAGGGGCTGATCGCGCGCATGCGCCACCAGATCGGCCGGCCCGCCAAGGTGGTGGCGACGGGCGGTCTGGCGGTGCTGTTCAACGGCCATCCGGGGCTTTTCGACGCGGTGGACCCCGACCTTACGCTTGACGGGCTGGCGCTTCTGGCCCAGCGCGCTGCAACACGTTAAATATCTCACGCGCCACCTTGCGCGGCCTGAAAGGACAAGACGCTGAAACCGGGTGACGAACTGCTATTTTGCGCGCTGGGGGGATCCGGCGAGATCGGCATGAACGTCAACCTCTATGGGTGCGACGGCAAATGGCTGATGGTCGATCTGGGCATGACCTTCAGCGGCAATGAATATCCCGGCATCGATCTGGTCTTCGCCGATCTGGATTTCATCGAGGAGCGCCGCAAGGATCTGCTCGGCGTGGTGCTGACCCATGCGCATGAGGATCACATTGGCGCGGTGCCCTATTTCGCCGCCGATCTGGGCGTGCCGCTTTATGCCACGCCGTTCACCGCCAAGCTGGTCGCCGCCAAACTGGACGAGGCCGGGCTGACCGATACGGTCGAACTGATCGTCATCGATCACCTCGACCGCTTTGCGCTGGGGCCTTTCGGCATCCGTTATGTGCCGCTGGCGCATTCCATCGCCGAGGGCAACGCCCTGCTGATCGACACGCCCTATGGCAAGGTCTTCCACACCGGCGACTGGAAGCTGGACAAGGAGCCACTGATCGGCCAGCCCGCCACGCCCGAGCAGCTCACCGCCATTGGCGACGAGGGCGTGCTGGCGGTGGTCTGCGACAGCACCAATGTCTTCAACCCCGAACCTTCGGGCAGCGAGGGCGATGTGGCGCGCGGGCTGATGGAGGAAATCAGCCGCCACAAGGGCAAGCGCGTGGTGGTCACCACCTTCGCCTCCAATGTGGCGCGTCTGAAAACGCTGGGCAAGGTGGCCAAGGCCACCAACCGGCAGCTCTGCGCCTCGGGCCGCTCGCTGGACCGGATCATCGCCAGCGCCAAGGCCTGCGGTTACCTCAATGACCTGCCCGATCTGATCGACGCCGACCATGCGATGGACCTGCCGCGCGGCGAGGTGTTGATCGTCGCCACCGGCGGCCAGGGCGAGCCGCGCGCCGCGCTGGCCCGCATCGCTGACGACAACCACCCGATCAAGCTCGACAAGGGCGATGTGGTGCTGTTCTCCAGCCGCCAGATCCCCGGCAATGAGATCCCCATCGGCAAGATCCAGAACCAGCTGGCCGGCAACGGGATCACCATCGTCACCGACCGGCAGAGCATGATCCATGTCTCCGGCCACCCCGGCCGCCCCGAGCTGGAAGAGCTTTATGGCTGGCTGCGGCCCGAGATCCTGGTGCCGGTGCATGGCGAGGTGCGCCATATGCGCGAGCAGGGCCGTGTCGGCAAAGCCAAGGGCATTCGCCATATCGTCAATCAGGTGAACGGCGATCTGGTGCGTCTGGCGCCGGGCAAGCCGGGCAAGTTCGACGAGGTGCGCCATGGCCGTCTGGTGCTGGACGGCGACATCATCGGGCCCGCCGATGGCGAGGCAGTGGTGATGCGCCGCCGTCTGGCCCATGCGGGCATCGTGGTGGTGGCGCTGGCCGGGCAGATCGGCAGCAAGAGCGGCCGCGTCCGGGTGGAAGGCATCGGCCTGCCGCTGGTGGAGGATTACGACCAGTTCGTTGAGGAAGCCATCGGCGATGTGGTGAAGGCCATCGGCAAGCTGAAGGGTGGCGACGCCCGTGACCGCGATGCCATCTCCGAGGCCGCGCGTCTGGCCGCGCGCCGCGCCGCGCTGCGCTGGTGCGGCAAGAAGCCTCAGGTCAAGGTGATGCTGCTGGAAGGTTGATCTCCCATGCGTTTGACGTCGATTGTTGCGATTTACCTGCTGTTCTGGGTGATGTCGGCGTTTCTGGTGATGCCCTTCGGCATCCGCACGCATGAGGAACAGGGCGAGGAGCTGGTCAAGGGGCAGGCCACCAGCGCCCCCGCCAACTTCCGCCCGGGTCGCGTGGCTCTGCGGGCCACGGCGTTGTCAGCGGTTCTGTTCGGCCTGTTCTATGCCAATCTGCAGTTCGGATGGGTGACGATTGACGATGTCAGTGTGATCCATCCGCCAGCCTCGCTGAAATCAGCGGGCTATTGAGCTACCCGACATCTGCGGCTGCTGCCTGTGGGAGCTTGCTTGCGTCGACGATCCCGAGCTGTCGTTGCCGCTCAAGGCGGGGCGCCTGGCTACATAGAAGCCGGAAGGGCGGGATGGCGGACAGCGATTGGCCCAACTGCTGACCAAAGCACCGCATCTTCACGGATAAGGCTGGCGCAGTACTGCTGCCCAGCCCCCTGCGATCAATTGCGCAGCCGCTCGATCGCCTGCGCCAGCGCCACATAAAGCTTGCCGACATCCGAGGACAGCAGAGTCACCCCCAGCGCATGGCCATCGCGCGTGGACAGCAACTGGCGCAGCAGCCCTTCGAAATCGTGGATGTAGCGGTTGACCTCCACTGCGAAATGCGGGTCGTTCTCATAGGTCGACAGCACCGATTTGGCCTCGGCATTGTCGAGCAGGCGCACCGCGCGGCGGGTGAAGATGCCCCGCTCACCGCGCAGATAGGCGGCCCATGCCGTTTCGCCCACTTCGGTATCCAAAGCCTTGGCGATATCGATGGCGCTGGAGTTCAGCGTCTCGGTGATGGAGGCCACGCGGCGGGCGAAATCATTGTCCACCTGCTCCTCGGCGCGGGCGCGGGCATCGCTGACGCGGCGCTCCAATCGGCCCGCCAGTTCATCGACGTGGCCCATCTGCAGCTTCAGCTGTACGGCGGCTTCCTTGGCCAGCCCGGCGGCATGGGCGGCGGATTGCTCAAGCTGCCCGGCGATTTCCGCGCTCTGGTTGCGCATAGCGCGCTCGATCACCGAGGCGCTGTCGGCGCCCAGCTTGGTGGCCAGCGTGGCGACGCGCTCCGCGCCCTCTTCCTCGATGGCGGTCACGGCCTGACGTGCGGCCTCGCCCAAAGCCTTGATGGCGCTGGCCAGCTCACCCTGAGCGCGCGCGCCCAGCTGCTCGCTGTCACGGTCCATCACCACCAGAGCGGCGCGCAGCGACGCCAAAGCCTCGCCATGGGCCGCCACGCGATCGTCCAGCCCGTCATGCAGCGTGCCCAGCGCATGGGTGGCGTTGGCGATGCGGGCTTCGGCGCTGGTGACATGCTCGGCCAGCGCTTCGCCCGAGGCGCGCGCCTTGGCCATATTTTCGGTGAGGGCGGCCACGCGGCCACCATAATCCGCCAGACGCGATTCGCTCTGCCCCAGCGACGCGGGCAGTTCCTGCGCGGTGTAGCGCGCGCTGGCCTGGATCAGCTCCAGCAGGCGCACGCTGGCCTCGGTCAAAGCGGTGACGCTGCTGTCGGCCTCGACAAGGCGGCGCTCCATCGCGTCCATGCGCTCGCTCATCGTGGTGATCGAGGCGCGGCTGCCTTCGCCGATCACCGTCAGGCGGGCATCCAGCGCCTCGTAACGCGCGGTGGCGACGCGGGCGGTCTCGCCCAGCGCCTGCGCCTGAGTCATCTGGTCGCGGGTGCGCTTCTCGATCTGGCCGTCCATATCGCGCAGCTGGCTCTCGATGCGTTCGATCACGGCCTGCCATTCGGTCAAGGCGCTGGCCTCGCTCTCGCGCAGTGCGCGCGCCACCGTGGCGGTTTCATCGCGCAGGCCCGACAGACGCGCGCGCAGCGAGGTCAGGCTTTCGGCCTCCTCATTGTCCAGTTGGGCACGGGTGGCGGCGATTTCCTCGTTCAGCGTGGCGGAACGGCGGCGCAACGTGTCGCGCGCCTCTTCCTCATGCTTCTCCAGATCCATGGCGAAGCCCTGCGAGCGCTTGTCCAGCGCCTCGAACTGGTCATCGATCGAGCCGAGCAGCTGGCTGACGCGCCCGTCCAGCTCGGCCATCGTCTGCTCCACGCCTTCGCGCAGGCTCAGCACCTGCCGCTCGCTGGCGGCGCCGAAATCGTTCAGGCGGTTGAGGCCATAGACCATGTCCTGCAGATGCGCCTGAGCCACCCGCCCGGTGTTGGCGATGTTGTTG
Source organism: Novosphingobium rosa NBRC 15208 (assembly GCF_001598555.1). Taxonomy (GTDB): domain Bacteria; phylum Pseudomonadota; class Alphaproteobacteria; order Sphingomonadales; family Sphingomonadaceae; genus Novosphingobium; species Novosphingobium rosa. The sequence continues at coordinate 10,202 of NZ_BCZE01000045.1, read as the reverse complement.
GCCAGATCCTTGGTGGAGTTGCTGATCACCGGCAGATGCTCGCGCAGGCGCTCCATATTGCCCATGGCGGCGTCGCTGACGGTGCTGATCACCTCCAGCCCCGAGGCATTGTCACGCACCAGCCCGGCCAGATGATCGCCATGTTCACGCAGGCGCTCCACCGTCTGGCGGCCCAGCGAATCGAGATCGCGCGATTGGGCGGCGATAAAATCGCGCGCGAGGCTCAGTTCGCGGTTCATCGCGGCCAGCCGCTCTTCCAGCGCGAGGGATTCGCCGCGCAGGGTGCGCGCGGCATCGCCCATGCGCAGCGCCGAGCGGGTGCCGCCCATCTGCAGGGCATAGGCCAGCATGCCCAGCAGCACGGCGGGGCCGCTCCACAAGGCGATCAGCATCACCGCGGTGGTGGGCAGCAGATTGGCCTCGCCCCGGTTGATCCAGACGAAGGCGCCGGTCCACACCGCCAGCAGCGCCAGCGCCAGAATCGGCAGCACCGGGCGGCGCGGAGCGGCAGGCGAATCGCTCTCCTCCACCTCATCCTGCCAGCTGGCGGCCGGTGCGGGCATATCGAAGGCATCGTCGCTCAGTGCCGAGAGATGCGCAGCTTCCCGCGCTTCCTCGCCCTTGCTGATCGTCTGATCCCCCAAAGCTGCCTCGCCTTCCGCCGCAGCGGCTGCGCTGTCTTGTCTCGATGCCATGGCGCGGACGATAGCACGAAAGAGGCGACGTTAAACCGGTCTTCACCCTTAGGCGGTTATGATTCCCTTTATGGCCTATGAAGCAGGAGCTCTCGACGCGACCATCGCCGCCGCCGCAGGTGACGATCAGGCGCTGTTTCTTGAACTGCGCGGCGCCTTTCTGGACAGTCTGACGCGCCAGATCGACCTGCTGCGCCGCGCTCGTTGCGACGCCAATTGGGAGATCGCCGCGCTGCGCCTGCACGGGCTTGGCTCCAGCTTTCAGGCCTGGCCGCTGATCTCGCTGGCCGATGAGGCGCTGCATTCGGCGCCGGGCGAGCCGGTGGTGATCCGCAAGCTGCAGGCCTTCGCGCAGGATTTCGCCGGGGCCTGATCGGCGCAAGGGGTTGGTGGGCAATCTTCTTGCCAATGTTTCTTGCCAATGTTTCTTGGCACTCCGCCCGCCCTCCTTTACATACCCCTGATCCCCATTCCCCGGGACGTTTTTGCGGAGAGCCCGGCTGCGTATCGCCCTGCTATCATTGGTTGAACCGACAGGGCCCGATCACAGTGGGCAGCCTGCTGCGACTGCCGTGGGCGCGCTGCGCGTGGGCGGCATGTCTCTGGCGCGGCATCAGCTGGGCCTTGCGCTGGCGCTGGGCTGCGAACGGATCATCTGCGCGACGGGCCCGCATGAGCCCGAAATGCCCGTGCTGCGTCAGGCGGCGGAGGATGCCGGGGCCTCCTTCCATGCGGTGCCGGGGGTGCGCGGCATGCTCGGGCTGGTCTCGGTGGCGGACGATGTGATCGCCTTTGCCGAGGGGCTGCTGGTGCTGCCCGAACTGATGCTGCCGCTGATCGGGGACGGGCCCTGCGTGCTGTCCCAGCCCATCGAGATCGGCCTGGCCGCCGGTTTCGAGAGGCTGGATATCAACCATGCTTCGGCGGGCGCGTTGCGCGTGCCGGGTCGCCTGATCGAGCGTCTGGCCGGCGTGCCCGACGATGCCGATCCCTTCTCGATTCTTCAGCGCGTGGCGCTGCAATCGGGCATCGGTCAGCGCGTGCTGCCCGGCGCCGCGCTGGAGCCCGGCCATTGGCAACTGGTCCACAATGACGAGCAAGCCCATGCCGTGGAAGAGGGCTGGTTCCGTCTGCACACCAGGGATGGCGGCGCACAGGGCCTGTCCGGGCGGATTGCGCGGCGCGGGGTGCGGCTGCTCGGGCCGGCGCTGCTCCATGCGGGCAGCGGCGGCACGGTGGTGGCGCTGGCGGGCGGAGTGCTGTGCGCGCTGGCGCTGGTGACGGGCTGGTTCTCGCTCATCGTGGCAGGCTGCGTGCTGGCGGCGGCGGCCTGGGTGTTGTTTCTCTCCGCCTCGCTGTTCGGGCGGGTGGAGCGGCGTTCGCTGCGTCTGGCCCGGCCCCGGCTGGCGCCGATGCGGGTCTATGGCGGCGCCTTGGATGCCACGCTGCTGCTGCTGCTGCTGTGGAACGAAAGCCCGCGCATGGGGCAGGAACTGGCCTATCGCGCCTTTGCCCCGGCGGTGCTGCTGGGGCTGCTGCGCCTCGCCTCGGCGCTGATGCCGCCCGAGCGCGCCGCATGGGTCAGTGATCGCGCCTTGCTGGCGGTGGTGCTGGGCGCGGCATCGCTGGCGGGTTGGCTGGATGGTGCGATCCTGGCGCTGGCGCTGCTCTATCTGGGGCTGGCGCTAAATGCCGTGCATCGCGCGTCACAGCTAACATCAGCTTAACCTTGTTGCGCTAGGCCGGAACCCATGCGACCCGCGCCAACAGAACAGAAAGACCCCGTCGAGGCAGGCTTGCGCGCGGAACTGGCGCGTGGGGATGGCCTTGCTTCGGGTGTCGGGCCGGTGTTGCGCCACCTGCTGGTCCATGATGACCGCGAATTCTTCGCCGACGATGTGGTGGCCGCCCTGCGCGGCATGATTGCCGATGCCGCCGCGCAGCTGGCGCCTGAGGATGCGCTGGACGCCGACAGCGCCGCTCTGGTGGATGTGCCGGGCCTTGTGCCGCTGGCCCATGCGCTGGCGCTGGAAACCCATGTGACGCGGCGCTTGCAGGAGGTGCAGGGCCTCGACCCCGTGCTGTCGCCGCTGCTTCAGGCGCTGATCGCCTCCACCGATGGCGAGACCTCGGCGCTGGCGATGCAGGTGCTGGCGGCGCAGGCGCGCTTCGTCCAGCAGCAGCGCCGGATGCAATGGCCGCTGCGCGAATGGCCGGCCGAACTGCTTCACGGCGCGTTGCTGGCGGCTGACGCCAAGTCCGATCATCACGCCGCTTTGCGCGCCGATTACAATGAGGCGGCCACCCGCCTCGGCCTGCTCTCGCGCCTGATCGGGGCGATGGGGCCGGGCGCGCTGGCCGCGCTGGACCTTTCCCATGCCGGCGTGGCGCTGTTTGCCAGCGCGCTGGCCCATGCCAGCGGGCAGAATCGCGCGCAGGCCCTGCTCTCGCTGCTCTCGCGCCACAAGGCCCGACTGGTGCTGGCGCTGCGTGCCGGAGGCCTCACCACCAGCGGTATCGAGGCGGTGCTGATCGCCCTGCACCCCGGCGTGATCCTGCCCGAGGGGCTGGGGCGCATCACACCCGATCGCGCCGCCGCCTTGCTGAGGGAGGGCTAAGGCCATGGATATGTCCGAAAGCGTTCTCGCCCGCGCGCATAGCGATGCGCATGACCAGATGATTGCCGCGGACGAGCCGCTGGCGGGCCTGCAACTGCGCTGCGGCGGCGCGCTGCCGGGCCCCATTGCTATCCCCGAATTGCAGGAGGTGGTCGCCAAGGCGCGCCGTTTCGGTCTGAAACTGGCCCGCGCCATCACCGCTCAGGACGGCCATGACGTGATCCGCGCCTGGGTCGAGGTGCAGCCCCGTCCCGGTCCAAACCATGAGGGCGGCTGCGACATCGTGCTGCGCCATTGGCAAAGCTCGCCGCTGCCCGCAGAAAACGCCGACCTCACCCTGCGCCGCCGCGCCGAAATCGACCGCGCGCTGGCCGAAATGACCGTCCGCCTCGACGCGCGCCAGAACGTGCTGGCCGTCACCTGCGACGGCGGCGATCTGGCCGAGGCCGCCGCCCGCCTGCGCGCCGCCACCGGTCATCCATGGACTGATGTGGTGACCATTCCCGGCAGCACGCACCGGCAACCCTTGCATTGGCGCTTGCTCGATGGCGCCAGCGTGGACCTGCCGGGCTCCGCCCGCCGCTGGCGCGCCACGCTGATCCCCACCGGCCTGAGCCCCGTGACCGCGCGCGGCGCCGAGCCGGGCGGTTTCGACCTCTGCCTCACCTCCGATACGCCCGCCCCGCTGCATCGCCCCGCGCCTGCCGCCGCGCAGCCTGTCGAGCGCTCGGTGATCGGCAGCGATCTGGCGCCGGTGCTGCGCCAGCCCATCGCCCGCATCATCGCCAATGCCGAGACGATCCGCACCCGCCTCGCCGGGCCGCTGTCCGAGGATTACACCCGCTACGCCGCCGATATCGCCGCGGCGGGCGAGCATCTGATGGGGCTGGTGGACGATCTAGCCGATCTCGACGTGATCGAGGCCGAAGGCTTCTCGACCATCGCCGACACCATCGATCTGGCCGATGCCGCCCGCCGCGCTGCGGGTATCCTTTCGATGCGCGCGCGCGAAAAGGGCATCACCATCAGCGCCCCCGCGCTGGATGTGACTTTGCCCGCCGTGGCCGAGTTCCGCCGGGTTTTGCAGATTCTGCTGAATTTGATCGGCAATGCCATCCGCTACAGCCCGGACAATTCGACGATCATCGTCGATCTCTCCCGCGATGAAGGCTTCGCCCGCGTGGCCATCGCGGATCAGGGCCCGGGCCTGTCGCCCGAGGACCAGCCGCGCATTTTCGAGAAATTCGAGCGCCTTGGCCGCAGCGGAGATGGCGGATCGGGGCTGGGCTTGTACATTTCCCGTCGTCTGGCGCGGGCGATGGGGGGTGAACTGTCGGTCGTTAGCGCCAAGGGCGAGGGGGCTTGCTTCCTGCTGGATGTTCCGGCGGGGGGTGAAGGGATTTAAGGGAAGATGCGAGGGGGTTACCCCCTCGCGCTCCCATGACGTCTTCCGACGCAAGGGCGGTGACGCCGAAATGATGTGCACCAGCTCTCCACCAGCATCACCTAAGGCGGCCGCAGGCATCAAATCCCCTGCCTGCGGCGCGGCGATGTCGTTTTACACCCAATAAAGGGATTGCAAAGGGCAATGGCCCTTTGCCCGCCGGAGGCAAACGTCTTTTCCAAACCCAAAACAAAAGCGCGAGAGGTTTCCCCCTCGCGCCTTCATATTCAGCGTAATCGCAGAAATCAGCGCTTGCTGATGTCCACGTAATCGCGCTCCGTCGGCCCGGTGTAGAGCTGGCGGGGGCGGCCGATCTTCTGGCCTGGATCGGAGATCATTTCGTTCCACTGCGCCACCCAGCCCACGGTGCGCGCCAGGGCGAACAGCACGGTGAACATCTCGGTCGGGAAGCCGATGGCCGAGAGGATGATGCCCGAATAGAAGTCCACGTTGGGGAAGAGCTTCTTTTCGATGAAGTAGGGATCGTTCAGCGCGATCTCTTCCAGACGCAGCGCGGTCTCGAACACGGGATCCTGCACGTTGAGCGCCTCGAACACCTCGCGCACGGTCTTCTGCATCACGGTCGCGCGGGGATCGCGGTTCTTGTAGACGCGGTGACCGAAGCCCATCAGACGGAACGGATCGTTCTTGTCCTTGGCGCGGTCGATGTAGTGCTGGATCTTGTCGGGCGTGCCGATCTCGCGCAGCATGTTGAGCGCCGCTTCGTTCGCGCCGCCATGGGCCGGGCCCCACAGGCAGGCGATGCCCGCCGCGATGCAGGCGAAGGGGTTGGCGCCCGAGGAACCGGCCAGACGCACGGTGCTGGTCGAGGCGTTCTGCTCGTGGTCGGCGTGCAGGATGAAGATGCGGTCCATCGCCTTTTCGACGGCGGGGACGACTTCATACTCCTCGGCGGGGACGCCGAAGGTCATCTTCAGGAAGTTGCCGGCGTAGGACAGCTTGTTGTCGGGATAGACGAAGGGCTGGCCGACCGAATACTTGTAGGCCATCGCCGCGATGGTGGGCACCTTGGCGATCAGGCGGTGGGCGCTGATCTTGCGCTGCTCGGGATCGGCGATGTCGGTCGAATCGGGATAGAAGGCCGACAGCGCGCCCATCACGCCGACCATCACCGCCATCGGGTGAGCGTCGCGACGGAAGCCGCTGAAGAAGCTGGTCAGCTGCTCATGCACCATGGTGTGGCGGCTGATGGTGTGGGTGAAGCCCGACAGCTCGTCCTTGCTGGGCAGCTCGCCGTTCAGCAGCAGGTAGCAGGTCTCCATGAAGGAGCTGTTTTCCGCCAGCTGGCCGATGGGATAGCCGCGGTGCAGCAGGACGCCTTCGTCACCGTCGATGTAGGTCAGCGCGCTTTCGCAGCTGGCGGTCGAAGTGAAGCCCGGGTCATAGGTGAAGGCGCCGGTCTGGCCGTAGAGCTTGCGGATGTCGATCACATCCGGCCCGACGGTGCCCTTCAACACGGGAGCTTCAACCTCCGTGCCGCCAAGATTGATTTTGGCGAGATCAGCCACAACAGTTCTCCTTAACTGTGCCCTGCCGTGACGCTGCTTGCCTGTGCCGCAATGCGGGCCAGGCTTTCGTCACGACCGAGCAGAACCAATACGTCGAAAATACCGGGCGAGGTGCCCTGGCCCGTCAGCGCCGCGCGCAGCGGCTGAGCCAGCTTGCCAAGCCCCAGATTGAGGTCGGCGGCCATGGCTTTCAGGCGGGCCTCCAGCGGTTCGATGGCCCATTCGGCCTCGCCCGCGAATGTTTCGTGGATCTGGCCCAGCAGTGCGCGCGCATCCTCGGTGAGCAGGCTTTCGGCCTTGGCGTCGAGGGGCAGGGGGCGCTGGGCGAAGAGGAAACCGGCGCCCTGCGCCAGCTCGTTCAGATCCTTGGCGCGCACCTTCAGCACCGGCATGGCGCGGGTGAGCAGGTCCATGTCCACCGTTTCGGCGGTCACCTTCGGGGCGACCAGCGCGGCAAGCCGGGCATCGTCGGCCTCACGGATGTAATGGCCGTTGAGGTTCTCCAGCTTCTTCATGTCGAAGCGCGAGGCACCCTTGTTGACATTGGCGATGTCGAACCACTCGATGGCCTGCTCGCGGCTGATGATTTCCTCATCGCCATGGCCCCAGCCCAGACGCAGCAGATAGTTGAACACGGCTTCCGGCAGCAGGCCCATCTCGTCGCGATAGGCGTCCACGCCCAGCGCGCCGTGGCGCTTGGAGAGCTTGGCGCCATCCGAGCCGTGGATCAGCGGGATATGGGCGTAGATCGGGTCTTCCCAGCCACCCTCGATGGCATGCATCGCGCGGATGATGACCAGCTGGCGGAAGGCGTTGTTGAGATGGTCGTCGCCGCGGATCACATGGGTGACGCCCATGTCATGGTCGTCCACCACCACGGCGAGCATATAGGTCGGCGTGCCATCCGAGCGCAGGATGACGAAATCATCGAGCTCGGCGTTGGCGACGGTGACATCGCCCTGCACACGGTCAGGGATGGTCACCTCGCCCTCGCGGGGCGCCTTGACGCGCACCACATAGGCCTTGCCTTCTGGCCACTGGGCCGGGGTGGCATCGCGCCATTCGGAGACGACGCGGAATGGGCGCTTTTCGGCAGCGGCGGCCTCGCGGCGCGCGGCCAGCTCTTCCTGCGTGAGATAGCAGCGATAGGCATGGCCCGAATCGAGCAGCCGCGCGGCGACCTGCGCATGGCGGTCTGAACGCGCGAACTGGAAGACGGGGGCCTCATCGCCGCCCAGGCCGAGCCAGTTCAGACCATCGAAGATCGCCTCGATCGCGGGCTCGGTCGAGCGCGCGCGGTCGGTATCCTCAATGCGCAAGAGGTATTTTCCCCCATTGGCGCGCGCATAAAGCCAGTTGAAAAGAGCGGTGCGAGCCCCACCGATATGCAGATAACCGGTGGGAGAAGGCGCGAAACGGGTGACGACAGGCCGGTTTTCGACGGAAGAAGTGACAGTCGCGCCATCCTTGGCCACGCCATCACCGTTCACGTCAACACTTGCCATTCACTCGTCCTTCCTGTCACTCTGCCCATCTATGGCCAGCCGCTTCGGCATCACCATAAAGCTCACCATTGGCGGGCTCACTTTTCGCGCCCCGCGCTTACGGCGCCTGTGGGGCGCCGCTGCATTGCAACACGGCCATAGGACCAGCGGCGCGATCTTGTCCAGCCTTGCCTTGCGGGCAGAACATTTTCTGAACGATGCCGGAGCGGATCGCTGGCCGTGGCTGGCCGTGGGGGTTGGCGGTGGCATAGGCCTGTGGTTCGTGCTTGCCAATGGCTGGCTTTGGTGTGGCGTACTGGCCTTTGGTCTGGGGTTGGCGGCCTTGGCCTGGCTGCTTCCCGCAGTTTCCTATGGCTATGTGCGTGCCGCCTTGATCGGCATGGGGCTGGCTGTGGCGGCGGGTTGCGGCCTGATCTGGGCGAAATCGGCGCTGGTGGGCACGCCCGCCATCGTCCAGCCGATGGCGCCGGTGATCACCGCCCGTGTGATGGACCGCTATGCCCAGCCCGCCGACCACCGCCTGCGCGTTGAACTGGCCTTTGCCGAGCCGGGCAGCAACCGCCCGATTCTGGCGCGACTCTCCATGCCCGACAGCGCCGACCGCCCCGGCCTGACCGAAGGCGCGGTTGTGCGCCTGCGAGCAAGGCTGATGCCGCCGGGCGCCCCGCAACTGCCCGGCGGCTACGACGCAGCGCGCGCGGCATGGTTCGACGGCGTGGCGGCGACGGGCACGGTGATCGGCCCGGTGACGGTGGTGAGCCCTGCGCCGGGCGATTCGTGGCTGGCCCGGGCGCGCCATGCTCTGGCCGACCATGTACGATCCCGCGTGGCGGGCCCGGCGGGCGGCATCGCGGCGGCCTTCGCCAGCGGCGACCGGGGTGGCATTCCTGTCGCGGATGAGGATGCCATGCGCGACTCGGGGCTGACGCATCTGCTGTCGGTCAGCGGTTTGCATGTCAGCGCGGTGATCGCCGGGGTCTATGTGTTGGCGATCAGGCTGCTGGCGCTGTTCCCATGGCTGGCGCTGCGGGTGCGCCTGCCGCTGGTGGCGAGCGGCTGCGGCGGACTGGCGGGTATCCTGTACACGCTGCTGACGGGCGCTCAGGTGCCCACGGTGCGTTCGGTGCTGGGGGCGCTGCTGGTGATGGTGGGGCTGGCGTTGGGCAGGCAGCCCTTCACGGTGCGGCTGCTGGCGGTGGGGGCGCTCTGCACCATGCTGCTGTGGCCCGAGGCGGTGATCGGCCCCAGCTTCCAGATGAGTTTCGGTTCGGTGCTGGCGCTGGTGGTGCTGCATGATTGCGCGCCGGTCCGCGCCTTTCTGGCCCCGCGCGAGGAGGGTTGGTGGGTGAGGATGTCGCGCCATCTGGCGATGATCCTGCTGGCGGGGATGGTGATCGATCTGGCGCTGATGCCGATTGCCCTGTTCCATTTCCACCGGGCGGGGATTTATGGCTCGCTGGCCAATCTGGTGGCCATTCCGCTGACGACCTTTGTGTCCATGCCCGCCATCGCGCTGGGGTTGGCGTTGGATCTGGTGGGAGCGGGCGGCCCGGCGTGGTGGGTGTGCGGGCAATCGCTCGACCTGCTGCTGGCCATCGCGCGTTGGACAGCGGCGCGGCCCGCTTCGGTGACGCTGATGCCCGCGATGGATGGCGGGCGCTTCCTGCTGTTTGTCGGCGGCATGCTATGGCTGGCGCTGTGGCACGGGCGGGCGCGGCTTTGGGGGCTGGTCCCGGCTTTGCTCGCCATCGTTTCGCTGGCTTGGCTGCACCCGCCCGATGTGCTGATCACGGGTGACGGCAAGAACATCGGCATCACCGGCATTCCGGGCCGGGCTTTGCTGATCCTGGGCGAAAGCAAGGGAGGCCGCATGGGCGAGTCCATGCTGGAGACTGCCGGACTGACGGGCCCGGTCACGCCTCTGGCGACATGGCCCGGAGCGCATTGCACCGAGGGCTTTTGCGCCCTGGATCTGGACCGTGCCGGACGGCGCTGGCGACTGCTGATCGCGCGCGGCAAAGGCGAGCCCAAGCCTGCCGAACTGGCCCAGGCCTGCGCCGGGAGCGACATCGTGGTGGCGCCCGACAAGCTGTATGGCCCATGCCACCCCAGATTGCTCAAGGCCGACCGCAGCCTGTTGTTGCGCAGCGGCGGACTGGCGCTGGATCTGGAGCATCGCAGCGTGACGACAGTGGCCCAAACTGCCGGAAACCACCACTGGTGGCGGGCGCCGCATCGAGCGCCGCGCGAGGCGGCGGAGCCGTGAGGTTGCGATTGCTCGTGAGCGTGGGCGACCGGGGCAAAGGCGATAAGGACATCAGCCGATACGGCGCCAAACTGATGCCAAAAGCGACAACATTGGAACAGGCTCGCGCCGCATGGGCTATGCCAAACGGCTTAGCCCATGCGGC